>NZ_JADYWZ010000001.1:5719-674317 GCF_015864605.1 Psychrobacter sp. SCQQ22 | reverse complement strand
TTTTACCGTGGTCAACGTGTCCGATGGTACCAACGTTGACATGCGGTTTTAGACGTTCAAACTTGGCCTTTGCCATGGGTATTTCCTCTTTTTTTTGGTGAATCTTTATCAATCAAAGATCAGTGAATAGCTGTTTGACGGCTCATGATGCAGGTAAGACCATCAAACCGTTGACGCTATGGTTTATCTACTAAAACTGTTCTGTAATCTTGCTAAAGTCTATGCATTCAAACCATGCAGTTCAACTTCATACAGATAAATATTATACTTACTTTTCAAGCTATTGAACATTGCCAGCTATTATATAACATCGCTGTTGCACTAATTTATCTTACTGTAGCTCATCTACAAATAAACTTAGTATTTATTAATAAATTGACAGCACTAAAGGGCAACACCTCAGTGTCACCCTTAAATCATCAATTGCTGTACTGTATTTATAATGTTCAATATCCTATGCTTTCGATATCGATGCAACGCTGTTTAAGATAGCAAAGCAAACACAAAAAGCTTAAACAATAAATGGAGCTCATATCGAGAATTGAACTCGAGACCTCTCCCTTACCAAGGGAGTGCTCTACCGCTGAGCTATATGAGCATGTTTTTAATAACTACAGTACAAATAATATTGTAGATTTACTAAAAAAATATCACGATACAGTTATCATAAACTGATTATCGTGATTTATTATTGATAATTTTTGCGATGGTGTATATATGGAGCGGGTGGCGGGAATCGAACCCGCGTCATTAGCTTGGAAGGCTAAGGTGTTACCATTATACCACACCCGCATTTACTCTTATTCTAAAGGACTCTAATCGAGAGTCTCTAAATATATAGAGTATGCTTGGCGCTATGACAAACTTAGAAAATATGGTGGTGGGAGAAGGATTCGAACCTTCGAAGCTTTCGCGACAGATTTACAGTCTGTTGGGTTTGACCGCTCCCCAATCCCACCTTAGGTTGCTTTAAACAAAAATGACTTTAGTTTAAGACATATTCATAAAAAGCTACTTTAAGAGAGATGGTGCCGACTGCCGGGATCGAACTGGCGACCTACTGATTACAAGTCAGTTGCTCTACCAACTGAGCTAAGTCGGCTTGTTCTCTTAAAGTGGTGGCTATTCTATCAAATATTTTGAGATGCGCAAGCTCTTTTTCATCTTTTTTTCAATTATTTTAATAAAAATATTTAAGCTGTTGATTAAATTAGCATTTTTATAAATAAAGATATAGCATTAAATTGGCTTTTTACTCAAAGCATTTGTTTTTGCCATCCAGATGGCTATTTAACTAGCGAATGTGCAAACCATTACACGCCATTTTTACTGCTTTTAACAAGGCGAGTGCTTTTTTATTGGTCTCATCCCATTCATCTTCTGGAATAGAGTCAGCGACGACACCTGCACCTGCTTGGATATGGATTTTGCCACGGCGCATGACAGCCGTACGGATAGCAATAGCGGTATCCATGTTCCCATGCCAGCCCAAGTACCCTACTGCACCACCAAAGACTGTTCGACGTACTGGCTCTATCTCATCAATAATTTGCATGGCGCGGATTTTGGGTGCCCCTGTTAAGGTGCCCGCTGGGAACGTCGCACAAAAGACATCTAGTGCGTCTTTATCAGGCAATATCGTACCCTCAACGTTAGAAGCAATATGCATCACTTGTGAGTAGCGCTCAATAAACATCTTTTCGGTCACCTTAACACTACCGTACTCGCAGACGCGGCCAATATCATTGCGACCCAAATCAATGAGCATCAGATGCTCAGCGATTTCTTTTTTATCATTGAGCAGTTCTTGCTCAAGCGCTTCGTCTTCTGCTTGGTTCTGTCCACGTTTACGAGTGCCCGCCAATGGTCGCACTGTTACTTTGCCATTTTCGATACGTGATAATATCTCAGGCGATGCACCAATGATGTCAAAGCGTTTGTGATCGTCGAGCGTATAACCATGCACCAAGAATAGATACGGTGATGGATTTAAAAACCGTAGAGCACGATAGACAGCCAGTGAATCTCCGGTATAATCAGCTGTCAAACGCTGCGCAGGAACGACCTGCATGACATCACCTGCTAAGATATAGTCTTTAATCTTATCCACGTCACTACAGTACTTCTCTGCACCTGTTTGTGAAGTAAACGTCGGCGTCGGCATCACTGGTGCACTTAGATTTGGCATCTCTGCCAGTTTTTCTTCAATTTTTTCTAATTCACGGATAGCATTACTGTAGCCTTCTTCACTATTGCAGTCGGCATAGACGATGATAGATAACGTGTTTTCTAAACTATCGAAAACTATCACGCTCATCGAAAGCATCAGCCACATGTCTGGCATCGACATTGGATTGGGTGCATCAGACAAGCCCACGCTTGGCTCAATGACGCGTACCATGTCATAGCCAAAGTAACCTACTAACCCACCGCTAAAGCTCGGTAGCATAGCGATATCGGCTGCTGTGGGCATATTGTATTGAGCCATCAGCTGACGAATATAATCAAATGGATCATCTATTGCATTTACATCCGTCTGATCGTTTCTTTTGACCGTCATATTGCCATCTGTATATTGCAAAATCAGATCACTACCCAAGCCAATCATCGAATATCGTGCCCAACGCTCACCCCCTACGACTGACTCAAATAAATACGCCGAACCATTCAGATCACGTACTTTAGAAAACACAGATACTGGCGTTTGTGCATCCATTAGGCGTTTTTTTACCAGTGGTGCATGACTAAAGCCACGGTCTTTAAAAGACTGATATTCTTCAAAGGTCATCATAGTAAGGCTCTCTTAGCAACATATTTGCAAAAGATAAAAAGAATTGAAACAATAAAAAGGTATAGTCGGTTTAATGTAATTTGGATACAAGGAAGGCGAGTAAAAGTATTACAAGTAGTAGACTAAGCGAGACTGACTATAGATAAAATATAGCGTCAACACTCTACTGAATGCTGACGCTATAGAAACTCGCTTTTACAGCTTAACGCTGACAGATATAAACTATCTGGCTAGTACATAAGCGACTATCGGCTATACGACGCCTTTATTAAACAACCATAGCGCTAACCCAACGATGAGAATGGCAACAAATATCCATATAAACCAACCACCGCTTGGTTTTTTCTCTATGTGTCCTGCATTGGCTGGGTTGTTGACTGCCTGATTTGCCGCGTTGTTACCTTCGGTACCAAGATCACGAGACTGGCCTAGATTGGCTGTACCTGAAAACTGTGCCGTGGCTGCTTGCTTAGCACGTAAGACATCAGGATCAGCTTCTTCTTGCAGCTCAGTCGTCGTCGTTTTGTCATGTTCTGCTTCGACTACTGGATCTTCATTCACTACGTCTTCATCTGCTTCTTCTTCGCGTATCACTTCTTCGTGCACGGCTTCTTCATGTACAGCCGACTGCTCTACTAATGGCTCACTCTCGTCCACTACTGACAATTCAGGCTCTGTCGCTACTACTTCTTGCTGCTCAGCCACTTCTTCTGCTATCACGGGTTCTTCTGCCACCACTGGCTCTTCTAGTGTTTCTTCTACTATAAGCTCTGGAGTATCATCTACTGGTGCAGACTCTACACTTTCTGCGGCAGACAAGACTTCCTCAATATTTGTTTCTTTGACAATTGGCTCTTGTGGGGTTAGTTCAGCTATTTTGGTAGCATTCTCTATAGGCAGGCTAGTATCAGGTGTTTCATTTGTTGATTCTACTGCTGCCTCTGACGCTGTATCGGCAGCTACTGTCTCAATACTCTCATTTGTAGCAGGCAGCATATCTTTAATACCTGTTTCTTTCACCACAGGTTCATCGATGGTTGGGTGTTCGATGATGTACTCTTCGAACTCATCTGCTTTGGCAGTAGCCTCAGTAACAGCAGCTTCAGTATTACTGTCATCAGCAGTATTCATATTAGCCGCTGCATCCTCTGCCGCTACAGGTGCTACGGGTATTAACGACTCATCTTCCGTAGCAACAGGCGCATTCACCAAAAAGCTAAAACTGGCAAAGCCAATTGTGTCATCTACTTGCAATAGGCTTGACTGGTTTCCTTCGATACGCTGCTCATTGATAAACGTACCGTTCGATGAGTCCAAATCTTTTACATATAACTGACCATCTAATACGCTGAGCACGGCATGATTGCGCGATACTTGCTTGCTGCCGAGTACCACATCATTATCACTGCCACGTCCGATAGATAGGCTGTCATCGACCGTCAGGGTCAATTCTCCAAGCGCTTCTGTTAATGCATTAAGCTGCCAAGTGCTCGCTGATGGTGTCGGGTTTCCGCTGTCTATATTGTTTGTCATGATGCTATTCCTTATTTTTCTATTAAATTTCAAATGATTTTAGCTAAATTATTGCCAATTTTTAAAGCGATTTGACAGCTATTTTGGTATTAACCGTCATAAATAATACCGTGTCTATTTGCGCTATTTAATAATAAAACGAGGCTTGATAATACCGTCAAGCTTGCTATATGGAATGCTTAATACAGGCATACCATAAGCATATGGACCGATAGAATAGTGCTGATAGCGAATGTCGATACCTTCATCCGTCATCGTTATATTATCACTCAATGTAAACGGCCAGTTTTTTTCATAACTACTGACATCGTCGTCCACCGTTTTAACCCACGTTTTATAAGCGTCGTATGCAAGTGCTTCGAACTTTGATTTTTTACCTGATTGAAGCATATCATCAAGTATAATTTGTTTTTTGGTGCTTAGATCAAATACTAAATACTCACTATAAGGCATGCCATGAGCACCACCAGTGAAGACATAGGAGTCAATTTCGAACAATTCAAAATCACTCACATGCCCCAAATACTCAGGCGTAACCATCAAGCTGTAAGCCCATGAACTGCCTTCAGGAATATCTATAAATTGTGAGCCAGCAAAGTCATCAATCGCTGTGTTTACCGCTGCCTGATTCAGTTTCGTTTTGATAGGTGCTGACTCAGTCGGTTTACTATTGACGACTAACGCATTAATACGCTCATTCGTCATATCATTGATCCAACGATGATTGGTATTCAAATATTTAATATCAATCTCTGGACAGTTTTCACGCTCTACACATTGTGCTTGTATGTTTTCTGGCAACTCATAATTCAAATAATCGGTACTGCTAATGAGATTACCTGCATTTGCAGGTATAGCGACGACCCCTAGCAAAAAACCACTAGCCAATAGACCCATCAGACGTGCGTGACTCGCTTTCATAGATGAGCGCAGACGTAATGATGAGTTATTAATATTAAATGGATTCGTAGCGTTCATATAGCCTCTTTCATAAACATACAACATTGCTTAACATTCTACCGTAACAATAGTGAGTTATTGTAGGAACACTGTTTGTGTTTTAAGAAATTACCAGTTTTTGAACGTCTGGTACATAAACTATAGGTAATAAAAAAGACACGGCTAGCGTGTCTTTAGAGATAAATCATATCGTGGGATAATGGATTTTAATGCTCACGAGTATTACTAAAAGTGATTTCTGGATAGCGATCTTGCATCAACTGCAAGTTAACCCGTGACGGTGCAAGATACGTCAGATAGCCACCACCATCGAGCGATAACTGGTCATGGGCTTTCTTCTTAAACTTGGCCAGTGCCACTTCATCATCACAGTGAATCCAGCGTACCGTTGCAATAGATACAGGCTCAAAGATACATTGAACCTTATACTCTTCTTTGAGACGATGCGCCACCACTTCAAACTGTAGCACACCAACTGCACCCAAGACTAAATCGTTGTTAATCTGCGGCATAAAGACCTGTGTTGCGCCCTCTTCACTTAACTGCTGAAGACCTTTTTGTAGCGCTTTAGATTTTAGTGGGTCTTTGAGTATCACACGGCGGAACAATTCAGGCGCAAAATGTGGAATACCGGTAAAGTTTAGCTCTTCACCTTCTGTGAAGCTATCACCGATTGAGATGGTTCCGTGGTTGTGCAAGCCGATAATATCTCCTGGATACGCTTCTTCTAATGCTTCACGATCACCTGCCAAAAAGGTCAAAGCATCAGCAATACGTACGTCTTTACCCAAACGTACATGCTTTAGCTTCATGCCTTTTTCGTACTTGCCTGAGCAGACTCGTAAGAATGCAATGCGGTCACGGTGACGCGGATCCATATTTGCCTGAATCTTAAAGACAAAACCACTAAAGTCAGTCTCAGTCGCGGCGACTTCACGCTCATTAGTCGGATGCGCCTTGGGTGGCGGTGCATATTTGACCAAAGTATCAAGTACCATATTGACACCAAAGTTACCCAGCGCTGTACCAAATAATACTGGCGTCATCTCGCCTGCTAAGAATGCTTCAACACTAAACTCTTCTAGCGCCATTTGTACCAGCTCAAGCGACTCTTCAAAGGCATCAAACATCAACGTCCCCAGACGCTCACGTATATCAGGATAATCATAACCTTCGCGAGTCTCAGAGACCGTCATCTTGCCGCCATTACCTTTTTGGTAAAAGTAGGTTTTGTTTTCAGTCAAGTGATACACACCAACGAAATCCTGTCCCATACCGATAGGCCAAGTCACTGGAATACATTTAATCTTTAGAACTGACTCGATTTCACTAAGTAGCTCAAGCGGCTCGCGAATTTGACGATCGAGCTTGTTAACGAATGAGATAATCGGTGTGTCACGCATCCGGCACACGTCCATCAGCTTGATGGTTCGCTCTTCGACACCCTTTGCTCCATCAACCATCATCAACGCACTATCTACAGCGGTCAAGGTTCGATAAGTATCTTCACTAAAGTCAGCGTGACCCGGTGTATCTAGTAGATTCACCATATGATCTTGATACGGAAACTGCATAACTGAGGTGGTAATAGAAATACCACGCTCTTGCTCCATACTCATCCAATCTGAGGTAGCATGACGATCAGTCTTACGGCCTTTTACTTCGCCTACTACCTGAATCGCCTGCCCCCACAGTAGCAGTTTTTCAGTCATGGTGGTTTTACCAGCATCGGGATGTGAAATAATGGCAAAGGTACGACGTTTGGCGACTTCTTTGTTTAGTTTCTTTGGATCTACGCTCATAATTTTTGGCTTCAACCTTAACTTCAAAAAGGCTGTCTTTAGACAGTAATCTGAATAAATAGAATAAATAATGGGCGTATTGTAGCGGATTTAGCGTCAAGGTGCAGAATTAGCATACAAAAAAACGTTCCCTAACAGTCAAATAGAGCCTATTGGCGCAATTTTTGAATTAATAGTAGCGTTCAATTTGGGCCGCTGATAAATCTGATGTCGTTTGCCAAACGAATGGCTGCTGCATCTATGTTTTCAGCGAATACTAGGGCGTGTCCTCAATTCAATCGATAGTTATCTAAATGGGTTAAAAATGGCTAAATCTTGCCAAATGGCGTCAAATAGCTGACTAATATCTCGATATTATCTGCGCTATTTTCCTTGTTTGACTGCGATTTATCTCATTTTTATCACCATTTTTAAAATGAGGACACGCCCTAGATCCAAAAATCGTCACTGAATCCTTTAATTACAATTCCACAGTATATATTTACGCCTGACCTATACAGCTGACTTAATGGTTTGTTATGCTGAAGCTCGTATCAAAACGTACCCGTTAAATATAAAGTAACTATAAAAACTGACAACAAAAAAGGATGTGTTATGAAAACTCTATACTCTACCAAAGCAACTGTTACTGGCGGCCGCGCGGGTTCAGCCAGCTTGAGCGACAGCGATCTCACTATCAATATGGTAGCACCAGGCTCAGGCAAAGATGGCAATAACCCAGAGCAGATGTTTGCGATAGGTTACAGCGCTTGCTTTGACGGTGCACTTGGCGCTGTTAAGCAAATGGAAAAAGCAAAGTTTGATTCAAAAACGTCGATAGAAGTAGACCTATTACAAGGCGAAGGCCCTGATTATAAGCTAGCAGCTAGAATCCATGTCATTGGTGAAAACACTGAGCTGTCTGCTGATGAGTTTCAGCAACTGGTTGAAAAAGCACATCAAGTATGCCCATACTCAAAAGCAACACGTGGCAACATCGATGTAGAATTAACTTCAGAAGTAAAATAACACAAGCTTGACGGTTAAGCAGCCTGATTGTTAAAGCTGTTTGATTGTTAGATAAGCTATGAAATAAAGAACTCAGTTCACGCTGGGTTCTTTTTTTATGTGTGATTCAATTGTCTTCCCATACGCACCATTCATATCAATAGGCAATTCAATAGGTGATATTGAACATCTCGTAATGATTAAGCAGTTCGGCACACACGGATTTTATCGTTATAATAAGCACATATTTCTATCTAATAGCTGATAAGTGACCTTTATGACTGATCCTATGACCGACTCCATCACCGACAGTGACCACAACTCCCATCAAGCGATTGATCCTGCCGCATTGCCAAACTTTGAGACCATGCCAAATGTAGCGACGATGGATACCAGTCACGTCGATAAAAACCAACCACCTTTTATCTTGGTTGATGGCTCTTACTATCTGTTTCGCACTTATCATGCCTTACCAAAGACCATGCAAAACTCGCAAGGCCTGATAACCAACGCCATCCGTGGCACGCTCAATGCGCTGCTCAAGCTGATGCGCCGTTATCACCCTACGCATATGGCCGTCTGTTTCGATACCAAATCACCGACTTTTCGTCATCATATGTCTGCTGACTATAAAGCAGCTCGCCCGCCCATCGACGTAGAGCTAGTAGAACAGATTCCTTATATCCATCGTTTGGTCACCGCCTTAGGTCTTCCCTTGTTGCGTATTGAGGGTGCAGAAGCTGATGATATCATCGGTACACTTGCCCATCGCGCTGTCGCTGAAGGTCATCATGTCGTCATTTCAACGGGTGATAAAGACATGATGCAACTGGTCAATGACTGCGTTATCTTAGAAGACAGCTTTACGGGTAAAATTACGGACACAGAAGCTGTCATCGAAAAATTCGGTATTAACCCAAATCAGATGATTGATTTCTTGACGTTAATGGGTGATGCTTCAGACGGTATCAAAGGCGTGCCTGGCATCGGTAAAAAAACCGCAAAAGACTTACTCGTTGAGTATGGCGATATCGGCAATATGTTAAAGCATATTGGTTTTATCAAAGGTCGCGGTGCCAAAGGTTTGATTGAACACGCTGACGATATCCCGTTTAATAGGAAGCTAGCTACCATCGTGACAGACTTAGGTATCGGTCAAGATTGGAACGATCTAAAAATTAATACTGACCCTAGTGCCCACATCGACGAATTACGCGAATTGTATAATGAGCTAGAGTTTAGAAACGAGCTAGCGTCTCTCGACCACCCAAACCATCCAGCCAATGCTAATGGAAACGGCTCGCAGAGTGTTGCTGACAGTCAAGCGAATGCTGAATCACAAGCGCAAGTAGCCAAGTCGCTACAATCAAGCAGTATTGAAAATATCCAAGATAGCAAAGCGCATGATAGAGCATGGCATACAGTGCTCGACAAACCAGCCTTTGAAAGTCTGGTCCAATTGTTAGAGTCTGTACCTCATTTTGTCATTGATACTGAAACTACCAGTATTTATTGGCGTCAAGCTGAAATCGTCGGTCTCTCTTTTGCTGTGCAAGCCCATGAAGCATATTACATTCCGCTGACGCATAGTCTAGAAGGTGATGAACTAACCGCTAAACAGCTCGACCGTGACACCGTTTTGACACGCCTAAAGCCAATTTTAGAAAATTCAAACATCGGTAAAATCGGTCAACATTTAAAATACGATGCTCATATTCTCAGTCATTATGATATCGATTTGGTCGGTGCCATTCATGAACAACCCAATAACTGGACAATGGATACCATGCTTGCCAGTTATGTGATTAACGCTGCCGCCACTCGTCACGGTATGGATGACTTGGCACGGCATTATCTACAGACGCAAACCATCAGCTATGAAGATGTCGCTGGTAAAGGTGCTAAGCAAGTCACCTTTGATCAAGTCGCTATTGATATCGCCAGTGACTATGCTTGTGAAGATGCCGACATTACCTATCAATTATTTGAGGTGTTCAGCGTTGAGCTGGCGAACGATGCCAATAACGCCAAATTGCTACATGAGTTAGAGATTCCAACGGCAGAAATACTGTGCCAAATGGAAGCGAACGGCATTCTTATCAAACGTCCATTCTTAAACGAACTATCAAAACGCTTTGATGAAGAAATTATCGCGCTTGAAAAACGCGCTTATGAAGTGGCAGGTGAAGAATTCAACTTAGGCTCTCCGAAACAACTCGGTGAAATGCTGTTTGAAAAGCTTGGCGTCGCTGGTGGCAAGAAAACCAAATCAGGCCAGTACTCTACTGGCGAAGCGGTACTGTCAAAAATAGACCATCCATTGGTCGATATCACGTTGGAATATCGCAGCCTATCTAAGCTAAAGAGCACCTATACCGATGCGCTTGATAATGTGGCAGATAGCGAAACTGATCGTGTACACACTAGCTATCATCAGGCACTGACCAGCACTGGGCGTTTATCTTCTACTGATCCCAATTTACAAAACATTCCGATTCGTACCGCGACTGGTCGATTAATTCGCCAAGCCTTTATCGCTCCAGAAGGTCGTGTGATTCTCGCAGCGGATTATTCACAAATTGAATTGCGTCTCATGGCGCATTTTTCAGGCGATAATAATTTAACGCATGCCTTTAACGAAGGTCTCGACATTCACGCTGCGACTGCCGCTGAAGTGCTTGGCAAAGATGTCACAGATGTCACGTCAACTGAGCGCCGTAATGCCAAAGCCATCAACTTTGGACTACTGTATGGCATGAGTGCTTTTGGTCTGGCCAAGCAGCTACAAATGAGTCGTAATGAAGCGCAAGACTATATCGATATGTACTTTGAGCGCTACCCGGGTGTCAAAAACTATATGATCAATACGCGTGCCAGCGCTCACGAACAAGGCTATGTCGAGACAATATTGGGCCGCAAGCTTTATACCCCTGATATCACTCACAGTAACCGCATGGTCAAGCAAGGTGCTGAACGTGCAGCGATTAATGCGCCACTTCAAGGCTCAGCGGCAGATTTAATCAAACTTGCTATGATTGCCGTGGATAAGGTGTTGCCAAAAGAGCAAGCTAAAATGCTGCTACAAGTCCATGATGAATTAGTGTTCGAAGTTGATGCAGATAAAGTTGATGAGATTAGCCAGTTGATTACCGATGCGATGCAAGATGTATTGACAGTTACTGCGGTCGAAAAAGGCTGGAATGTGGACTTTGCAGTGCCGCTATTGGTTGAGACGGATAGTGGTCAGAACTGGGATGAGGCGCATTAATAGCTACAGTATAGAATTTATTCTATGTACTTTTTAATAAAAAAGGTTAGGCATTTTGCTTAGCCTTTTTTACATTCGAAGACCTATTAAGTAATGCACTAATATCAGCAATAGTCCCTTCCTCCATCATGAAAGATAAACTCCCTTGCTATGCAGCTATAAGTAAAAGTCATCCCTCGCTCATCAGAAGTAAAGTATTCCTAGCCACAACTTCCCTATAATTAACGACCTATGGCATAATACTTTTGTTTACCCTTTTCAGAGACCAAAACAATTGAAACCCTTCATGACGACATCAGCAAACTTTAACACCTGTACCGTTTATATAATTGCCAGTTTAGGTTTATGCACGCCAGTATGGGCAGATGCTACGCCCATTACAGATTCAGAATTGCTAGAATCTGTAAATACAGAAACGGCTTCGTCATCTAATGATAACGATCCCAATCGCGATGAAATTCTTGATCAACTTGGCTATCAACCTACTGAAGAACTTGTCGAGCAACCTTTCCCATCAGTACAAGAAGAGCAAGGCTGGACAGATGAACGCCGTGAAGATGTTCAAGACCAATTGCATGAATGGGCACATAAAATGGACGGCTGGTTTGGAGAACCCGATCCCAAAAAGCCTGCCAAAGCCAGCTTACGAGTCGTGCTAGATACACGTTGGGCCAATGATCCCAAAACAGGTAGTGATGTCACCGTTGAGCCGAGGATTCGTGGTCGCTTACGCTTGCCTGTGTTAGAGAGACAACTAAGTCTGATTATTGGTGATGAAGAGCTGGATGAAGATACTTTTTTAAAACAAAGCACGACAGGCAATACTTATCAAGCAACCTCCAACAATCAAGACAGACTTATTAATACTAAAAAAACGCGAGAAGACAACGCCTCTATTGCCCTACGTTGGACACGTTTTAATGACGAGCTCGAAGATCAATTAGGTGTGAACACAGATGTCGATATCGGGATTCGTTCACTGGACGATCCTTATCTAAAAGTAAGTATCGATAAAGACTGGTATAAAAGCAAAAAACTAGAAGTGACTAGTGATAGTTTTTATCGCTATGGACTTGATAGTGAGCACTATGTCAAAGGTGGATTAAATCTACAATATGGCGCAGATACCAAGCGATTTATCAATAATAACACCACTGTTCGTTATCGTAATCAAGACGAAGAAGAGCGCAAAGACTGGGATAACGACCTGAGACAGGTGCATTATTTAGGTAATGAGAAACAGCTAGCCTACGGACTCTCTGCCAGTGGTTATTTTGAAAGTGATAAGTCAACTTTAAACAGTTATGGTCCTGCCATTAGTTATCGCCAACCCATTTGGCGCGAATGGCTATATATGCAGACAGAGCTAAATTACTATAATGACAAAACAGAAGATAAAGACCATTACCCTTCTGCCTTGCTACGTATGGAAGCTTTGTTCTAACCCTACTACCAGTCAAGTTTTCTGAACCAAAATCAATAGCAACCATTGATAGTTATATTTACATTAAAGAGTATTAGGCTGCCTACATTAACAATGAATTATGACCGATTAGTTATATTAATTAACAACATGAGGTTGGATTTGGCGTTATAGTAGCGGCCTATTGAGTTATATATAGCCAAATAATTTTCATTCTGAAGTGAGCCCTTGGGCTCACTTTTTGTATTTTATGAATCAGGAGACCACCATTATCACTGAAAATAGTATTATCGAAATTGGTGAAGCCATTATCTTAACCTTATGTTTGCTACGCTGCTTACAATATTCAGTGCAAAGCCGCGTCCTACAGGGTCGCCACTTTTGGCTTGCCTCCGTTTTAGTTTTCTTCAGTGTTATTCGCAGAGAGCTGAGTTATTTGTCTGATTTATTGGTACCAGAAGACTTTGTGCTGCTCGGCCATTCTTACGACTGGTGGGAAGACAGGGTATTACTGGTCATCATTGTGGCTACGCTTATATTGCTAGTTCGTGCGCGCCATTATTTTTGGAGCGTTCTGAAAAATGTCCCAAAATCGTTATATCTGGGTGTTGCTGTCTTAGCAGTACTGCAATATATGGGTGAAAATGCGATTATGTTCCCACATGAGTTTGGCGAGGTCGTCGAAGAGCTGTCAGAGAATATTATCTATATAATTGCGCTGATTTACTTATTACAATTCAAATTATCGACGTTTGACAACCTACCAAGCAATCAGCAAAAATTCACTGTGCTAAATCGACAATAACGGCAGATAATGCCGATTAATTTGTGATGCAATTAAATTCTATTAGAGGTCATCACGATATAGTTCTCATCATATAAGTATTGTCATGTAAGTATTGCCATATGTCCATCGCAAAGTATCAAATCAGTACAGCTGTAATGTTTGAGCCATAGTTTGCTATACTGAAATGCAAACACCAAAAACAATGACAATTGTGGCCATCATGTTAGTGTTGTCGCTCAATATTGACGTCTGGCATTAACCTTTAATTTACAGCATCTGAATAACTATTGAGTGAATGACTATGAACATATTGATTACAGGCGCATCACGAGGCATTGGTCTGGCAACGGCAAAAAAGCTGGCGGCAAAAGGTCATAATGTCGGGCTATTTGCTACTAACACTACTACGCTTGGACAGGCTATTACCGATAAAGCATTTAAAAAATCGCTCAAACAAAAGCGTGTGATAACGGGTCAGCTTGATGTTACTCAGCCTGACTCATGGGACAATGCTATTACTCAGATGATTGATAATTTTGGCAGTATCGATGCGTTGGTTAATAATGCTGGTGTACTGGTCACTGGCGCATTACCGACAACTAACCTAGATGACCAACTGGCTCTCATTGACGTCAACTGTAAAGGCGTACTCATTGGCTGTCATAAACTGGCACCTTATTTAGCCGATAATAAAAACGGCAAAATCATTAATGTATCGTCTGCGTCTGCTATTTATGGTCAGCCTGAAGTTGCGAATTACGCTGCCAGTAAGTTCTTTGTACGAGGTCTCACCGAAGGACTTAATATTGAGTATGAAAAGTTGGGCATCAAGGTTATCGACGTCATGCCGCTATGGGTCAAATCTGACATGACAGCGGACATCGAAGTAACCAGTATTGATCGCTTAGGCATCAACCTAGACGTCAATGATGTCGCAAAAACTCTATGTAAACTCACCACGAGTCCTAATCGCAAGCTTAGAAGCACGCATTACTCTGTCGGCCTTCCAGCTAAGTTGTTTCAGACACTAGCACAAGTGGCCCCTGACTCATTGATACGTTGGGTAAATACTAAAGTGGGTGCATAGTAGCGCATTAGGCTAGCAACACTACGCCCATTAAAGTATAAAAAATGGCTACCGAATTTCGGTGGCCTTTTTTCTTACTCTAGTATGTTCTCATCTTAAAAGTTGTGCCTTACATTTTTTGAACATCCTGTGACACCTTAATACTATCAGTGATACCCATAACGCGTCACACTGATCATGATAAATAAGACAAATCACAATGATCAATAATAATAAGGAAAGCATTATGGATAACATTAAAAGCCCATTACCAGAAGAAATGGATCACATAGAAGGTGATACCAGTATCAATGATAACAGCCAAGAAATTGATTTAGACAATCCGATGTTACATACCATTGATAATAACGATGTCATTGATAATAGTGCAGGGTTTGACAACTCACAAGTAGGCAGTGATGCGACGCAAGGACTAACCCCGATGCATCGCCAAAATATTGATGAGTCGCGTGTCGATGAGATCTTAGTCCAAGACAATCTTGATGATAGCGATTATCCAGATGCGATGGATATCGCTGATAGAGAAGCGGCTGAACGTAGCAACGATGATGATTTTTAGCAATTAATACGACTGTTGATACAGCACTTTGGTCAAAAAAAAGCACGCTTAATTATATTAAGCGTGCTTTTTTATCGATCATAAAATAGATTAGATTTTGCTAAAAACCATTTTTACTAAACATGACTTACGCCGCTGATAACGGCTGATCGGTCCACACATCACGATAACTGGTGTAATAAGTAATCATACCTATTGGGAGCAGTATTAGAATACCCAGTCCCAATGTAAAGATGACGGCTAATATCATAATTATGGGAGCAACTATCCAAAAAACCAAAAACGGTAGAATGTTTCTTAAACAGCCCTTAAAGCTCATTTTCATCGCTCGAACAGGTTCAATGTCGTGAAGTACAATTAAAGCAGGTGCAAACCAAATGGCCATTAATACAGGGAATAACAGTAAAAAAACCAATAAAGTCCCTATCGCCATGCCTACAATCGCAACATCACTTGACTCTTGAGCTAAGGATGCAAACATACTGCCGAATACGATCAGCATCGGTATCATCATGACAATCATAGCCACTAGATACAGTACAAATAAAACAATTAATGGCATAAGATGAGTATTGAAGGCCGAAAAGAGATGATCAAATTTTAACTCTCTGCCCGTAGCTTGGTCAGCACAGCCCTTTATGATTCCACCAACAAATACAAAAGATATGAAAGGGAAAATAAAGTTTATCACAGGGACACTACTACCAATGACAGCGATGATTAGGTAAGCAACACCAATCGCTAACCACAATAAGAATTGATCTTTAAATATTGCAAATGCCTTGGTAATCCAGTTTACACCCCATCCTGCTTGGCAAACTCGTGGTTCTGCTAATAACTGTGGCAACAAATTACCATATTCATCCATTGGCGGTAAGTTCGGTGGTTGGCCGTTAGGTTTTTGCAATGATATAGGGTTCAGTGAATCGTTCAAGCTAGACATGCTTATCCTCAAAAATAAAGTGGTACAAATATAAAATTAAGCAACTATGTAAAAATAGCAAACAGCACAAAACAAAAATCTGCTTGGCACATTGTTACATACCAGCAACAAAAAATCTCAACTTTATTCTATTGATAGAACACATACAAAAAAATACCGAACATTATGTCCGGTATTTTTTATGATTTATTCATTATAGCCATTATATCAATGACATCTAGCCGTCAAATTCAGTGACTAAGCCCAACCATCCAGTGTGCCTGCCCAACCTTTAACCAATGGTGCACTAAGCGCTTCAAGCAAATCAATATGCGCATCATCAAGGTTCAAGGCTGGAATATAGTGATATTCTTGTCCGCCCGCATGGAGAAAGTTTTCACGGTTCTCGATGGCCAGCTCTTCTAGTGTCTCTAAGCAATCCGCTGAAAATGCTGGACTAATCACTTGTACCGAGCGCACGCCAGACTTGCCCCAATCTTCCAATACGACATCAGTATACGGCTTGACCCACTCTTGCTTACCGAAGCGCGACTGGAAACTGATAATCCATTCATCTTCTGTTAGACCAAGCGCGTGAGCAACTTGTGCTGCGGTACATTTACAACGCTTGGGATACGGATCACCCTTGTCAGCATAGGGCTGCGGAATACCATGAAAGCTAAACATCAGCTTTTCAGGCTTGCCATGTATAGCTTGAAAGCGACGAATCGAATCTGCCAATGCTTGGATATAAAGTGGATGCGCGAAGTAATCTTTGACTATCGTATAGTTTGGCAAATTACGTTGCTTCAGTGTCCATTTCGTCAATGCATCATAAACCGCGCCGCCCGAAGAGGCTGAGTATTGCGGAAATAATGGCAAAATAACAAAATGATCAACACCCTCACTGCGTAGATTATCCATCACGTCAGGCAAACCAGGATTGCCATAACTCATCGCAGGATGCACAGACACGCGAAATGGTGCAGCAGTATCTGCTAGCCGTGGCTCTAACATCTCAACTTGGCTTTTTAATATCTTACGAATCGGCGAGTCGCCTTCCCAGATACTGGCGTATGCTTTTGCCACACGTTTAGGGCGGCTGGGTAATACAAACAAGTTGAGAATAATCGCCCATAAAAATTTAGGAATCTCAATCACACGTGGGTCTGACAAAAACTGTTTTAGGTAACGACGTACAGCAGGTGCTGTTGGCTCATCTGGTGTACCTAGGTTCACTAATAGGACGGCAATACGTGGTGGCAGTTTAGGTTTCATAGCAGCACTATTTTATTAGGTTAATTAAAAAGACATCAGGTAAAAGATTATTAAGTCATTATTAAATAAATGCCTTATTAGTGTAGCATTTTATCCATTAATAACGCAGGGTAAAAGCGCACTTATACAATTTGATACTCAGTTGCTATTTGTTTATTATCTACCCATTATGCATCTGCTATAACAACCAAGCACGAAAGACCTAGATCGAAGGTTGTACTCATATGCGCATCGCCATACAATAGGCAGGCGCATTATAAACACAGTGTAGGTAAGACGGTATCGGCACAATAGTCTGTCGATGTGTTGCCATTTTTATTTTATTGATGATTGTTGTCTTGCGAGGTAGCTTTGAACGCACGCCCTGATAATACCAGTGACCAGTTCCCCACAGATACGTCCGATTCAATTGACTCAACCAGTGCAGCTGGCACGGTAGGCTCAGTCGGAATCGTCACGCCCCAGATTTTTCATTTCGCTGAGCCATTGACCTTAGAGTGTAATCGCACCTTGCCCTCATTCGATTTAATAATCGAGACTTACGGCACGCTCAATAGCGATAAATCAAACGCCATACTTATCTGCCATGCCTTATCTGGTAGCCATCATGCGGCAGGACTCCATAGTGCCGATGATAAAAAGGCGGGCTGGTGGGACAATATGATTGGCCCTAATAAAGCCATCGATACCAATCGATTTTATGTGGTCTGCGTGAATAACATTGGCAGTTGTTTTGGCTCGACAGGTCCCACGACGCTTAACCCAGAAAGTGTAAGCCCAGACGACGAAAGCAATAGCACTGAACCGCCAGTTTATGGCCCTGACTTTCCACTCGTTACGATTAAAGACTGGGTGAAAACGCAAGCCATGCTCTCAGATCGTCTCGGCATTGACGTATGGCACGCCATCGTTGGCGGATCCATGGGCGGCATGCAAGCACTACAGTGGTCGGTTGATTATCCAAATAGACTCAAGCGCTGTGTGGTGATTGCTAGTACACCAAAGCTCTCTGCACAGAATATCGCCTTTAATGAAGTGGCGCGTCAGTCTATATTGTCTGACCCTGACTTCAAAGATGGTCGCTACTTACAAGCAGGCACCTACCCTCGTCGCGGGCTGATATTGGCGCGCATGGTTGGTCATATTACTTATTTGACCGATGATGCAATGAAGGCAAAATTTGGTCGTGATCTAAAATCCGGCAAGTTTATGTATGGCTACGATGTCGAGTTCCAAGTCGAAAGCTATCTACGCTATCAAGGCGAACGCTTTAGCGAAAATTTCGATGCCAATACTTATCTGCTGATGACCAAAGCTTTAGATTATTTTGATCCGACTCGTGACTATCCATCAGCCGTAGCACAAGACCATACAGGGTCAGCAGCGCACATTGGAGACTCAATCGCGGCTTCCGTCGAATCTAGTAAGAACAGTACGCAAGTTGAGCTAGAAGATGCAGTAGCGACGATTGAAGATATTGAATCTGATCGTCAGCAAGAGCTGTCTGCACTCAAAGCGGCCTTTGCTCATACTCAATGCCAGTACCTAGTGGTCTCATTTACCACTGATTGGCGCTTTGCACCGGAGCGCTCACAAGAGATTGTCGATGCACTGATGGCCACTGGCAAACCCGTCAACTATATCAATGTTGATGCGCCGCATGGCCATGATTCTTTCTTATTTGATATTCCACGTTATATGGGCGCGGTCAGAGGATTTTTGACTGCACCATTTATTTCTGGCAAAAGTACCGCCACAGGAGACTGCTCATGAGAATGGATCATCAACTGGCTGAGCGTTGGATTGCCCCGCATTCGCATGTGTTAGATTTAGGCTGTGGTAATGGCGAACTACTCGCTCATCTACAACAAAATCGCGGCGTGACTGGCTACGGACTTGAGATTGACGAAGAAAAAATCAACGATGGCATCGCAAAAGGCTTGTCTATTATCGAGCAAGACCTCAATGATGGTCTAGCGCGCTTCGCTGATAACAGTTTTGACACCGTCGTCATGGCCCGTGCGCTGCAAGCAGTGAAATCGCCTGATGTGCTATTGCTTGATATGCTACGTGTGGCCCGCGAAGCCGTCATCACCTTCCCTAACTTTGCCCACTGGCAAAACCGCCTGCATCTAGGGCTGAAAGGCATGATGCCTGTATCAGAAGCCCTACCTTACGAGTGGTATAACACCCCAAACATTCATCTGTGTACGTTTAAAGATTTTGAGCAACTCTGTGCCAAGCATGACATTCATATCGTCAATCGCTTTGCCGTCAGTGATTCTGAAAAAGGCCATACGCCACTGATGAAAGCATTGATTCGACAAGCTCCCAACCTGTTAGCAGACGTCGCTATTTACAGAGTGACTAAACGTACATCAGATTAATATTATCAATGCAGATGCTTGCCTCTTAGCCTCAAAATATTGATATTTGAGTAACTGTATGATTTTGTTACAAACAATATTGGGTAAATTACCGTTAACTTAGGTAATTAGTATTTGAGTTTCGTAAACTTGGGTGTTAAGCTAGCAAAATAATGTTGGCCACGCCCTAATTCCGACCGTTTATCGTGTCAATTAAGGTTAACCAACCCTCAAACATTAAATATATTGCTAATAATTAGGTCAGTTAGTCTCGCTGGATGTCCCCTAATTGTTATCGCCGTCTAAATCTCTTTAGCGGTGCAACTCTTTTGCTTATTAACTGCCTAATTTTGGAGCTGCTATGAAATTATTAAAAGCTGTGTTGTTTACTGCATTGTTCTCTTGTGCAGGTCTTGCCAACGCTGAGTTAATATCAAACGTACCACTTGATACGTCACGTTTTGAGCTAATGCCAATCAGCGAGCTATCCAGTCGTGCTGCCCAAGGCAATGACCATGCTCAGTTCTATTTAGCCAAGCGCTTACAGAAAGGTGAAGGTGTTGCACAAAACACCCAACAAGCCATTCAGTGGTATACCAAAGCAGCTCAACAAGGCGTTGCTCCTGCTCAGTTGAATTTGGCTATCATGTATTTGCGTGGCGAAGGTGTACAGCCTAACCTACAACAAGCCCGTGGTTGGTTAGAAAAAGCCGCCATGCGTGGCGACAACCGTGCCAGCTATACGCTTGCATTGTTAGATGAAAAGCAAAAGAATTTGGTCGATGCTTATAAATGGTATGATTTGGCTGCCCGTGATGGCATGCTAGACGAAAAAGTACGCACCAAAGCTCGTGGTAAGATTGGTCAGTTGGCATTGAACTTATCAAGCTCAGACATCGCTAGCGCTCGTAGCCAAGCGGATACGTGGTTCCAGAGTAAGTAAATCTAGCAATATACAGTTTTAGTTTAAAAATAAAAATCCAGCCTTTGAGCTGGATTTTTTGTGTTTGGATAATCAACGCAGTTTTAACTATTGGTTACTGATTACATCTTTCTTCTCTTGAGCTATTCTTTTGCTTTCCTTCTTCAATGGACTACCGACTGGGCAAAAGCTTGCCGTAAAATTGACTAAAGTCGCGACCAAATTATCCTCTACGATAGAATAATGAACGTATTGACCACGCTTATCACTTTTTACTAACCCTGCATTTTCTAATACTTTTAAATGCTTTGAAAGCGCAGGTTTACTCATCTCAAATCTATCAGCAATCTCACCTGATGTCATATCTGTACTAGATAAATAACTTAAAATTTGACGCCGAGGCGTTGAGGATAATGCCTCAAACACTTTTGCAGAATCTTCTTTTTCAGCCATAATGCGCTCCGTTTTTGATCGCTATATTCTAATCATGATACTTTTGATTATTGTCATTCTAAGACACTCTATCTTACTGCTTAAATAAATTCTTGCATTTATCCTAAATAACATTAAACTATTTAACTAATGAGTTAAATAACTAATGAGTTAAATAACTAATTAACTCTTCATTACCTAGTTATTATCATACTTGAAAAATCATGACTAAGGAATAGTGCGATGATTGATATTAATAAGACAGTAGTAATAGAAGGCACACCTAGAATGGTTGAGAGCGGTTTAACCAATGCTGAAAAAGGCCGAATGGTTTGGTCACCGCTAAAATCAACTTGGTATCTATGCCATACATCAATCGCTATAGTTGCAGGGTTTCTGACTTTTTCATGGAGCGCGTTACTGGTTTTCGTCTTATTTACAGGTATTACCTTATGCTTAGGTCATTCATTAGGCATGCATCGACGTTTCATTCATAACAGCTATGAATGTCCATTGTGGATAGAATATTTATTCGTCCATTTTGGCGTTTTGGTCGGTATGGCAGGACCACTCGGCATGATGCATCAGCATGATTTACGAGATTGGGCACAGCGTCAGGCTAAGTGTCACGCTTATCTAAGACATGGCAATAGCTTGGCAAGAGATGGTTGGCAACAATTAAACTGTGATTTAGTCTTAGATAATCCTCCAAATTTCATACCTGAACCACGGGTCAAAAACAGCAAAGTCTATCTACTAATGGAAAAAACGTGGATGTGGCAACAACTGCCCTATGCGCTATTACTGTTTTACTTTGGTGGCATAGCATGGGTAGTTTGGGGGATATCCATGCGTATCTTTATATCGATAACTGGACATTGGTTAGTCGGTCATTTTGCCCATAACCAAGGTCATAGAGACTGGCATATCGAAGGTGCGGCTGTACAGGGTCATAATATCAAGTTTGCAGGGGTTCTCTCGATGGGTGAGTCTTGGCACAATAACCATCATGCCTACCCTGGCTCTGCACGTTTAGGACTATACAAAGGACAATCTGATCCAGGCTTTTGGGTATTGAAACTACTAGAGCATCTAAAGCTAGTTTGGGATATTAAATTACCAGAGGATTTAGCTTATCGAGCTGAGTTAGTACCTGTATTAACTATGGAAAAACAAGACTTTGTAAAGATTAAATCGCGATTAGATGTTTCGGAGAAATCATGATGGATATTATAAAAGCGGTTATCTACAGTTCTCTTGCCCCATCCATTGTCATAATGACTTTATTAATTTTTGGCTTAAATATCTACTCGTTACTATCAGTAGTTTTGATAGTTTTTTCTATAAGCTTTATAAGCTCAATATTAATCGGTATTCCTACTCATCTGGTTTTAAAAAAATTAAATATTAGAAATGGCTTTGCCTACATATTTATTGGCTTTATATCACCTGCACTTCTATTGTTTATAAGTACTTTCCCAGAAGTACGGTCGCCTCAACTTCTATTATCTATGAGTTTAATATTAGGCTGCGTTGGCGCATTTTGTGCTTACGTGTTTTGGTTGTGTGTAATGCCAAGTGAATATATTTTAGAGTAGAGTTGAATGAGATATATTTTAATAATGCTTTAGATAGAGAAATGAGCATTTTCCAGCCAGTTTTTGCGCATGGTGATGCCATTCCTTAAAAGTATTCAAAACTTCCCTAAAATTTGCTACACTACGCGCGCATTATTTAATTCCACAATTAGACTAGTGTTATAACCCATTTTGAACTGACAAAGTCTATTTCAAATGAATGCGATATAGGGAAACCGAGCGCAGATTGTACCCAGAGTACATCAAGCGAGGATGACACAATAGCGTGTTGATTTGAACCAGACTGTTAACCCAACGCACTAGGTTTACGACCTAGCCAGCAGGAGAAAAACATGAGTACCACTCAAAGTAGTAATACCCAAGATAGCACCTCTCACAGCCCTACTACAACTGATAACAAATCAGTGCCCGTTTACGATAGCGTGACCAATAATATCGTCGTTGCAGCACTCTATAAATTCACGCGCTTTAGTGATTTTGAGCAATATCGTGAGCCGATCTTAAATACCATGCTCGATAACGACGTCAAAGGCACTTTGTTAATTGCAAGCGAAGGCATCAACGGTACGATTTCTGGCACGCGCCAAGGTATCGATAATGTTCTTGAATATCTGCGTAGTATCGAAGCGATTGGTACATTTACTTTTAAAGAGTCGTATACCAATGAGCAGCCATTCTATCGCACCAAAGTAAAGCTCAAAAAAGAAATCGTTACCATGGGTGTTGAAAACATCGATCCTTTGCAATCAGTCGGCCGCTATGTAAAACCAAGCGATTGGAATGCGCTAATCTCTGATCCTGATGTCATTCTTATTGATACCCGTAACGATTATGAAGTGCAAATCGGTACCTTTAAAAATGCTGTCAATCCGAATACTGAGACCTTCCGTGAGTTCCCAGAATACGTGGCAAAAGAGATGGATCCAGCTAAGCATAAAAAAGTCGCTATGTTTTGCACAGGTGGTATTCGCTGCGAAAAATCCACTGCCTATATGCGTGAGCAAGGGTTTGAAGAGGTTTATCACTTAGAAGGCGGCATCCTAAAATATTTAGAGGAAGTACCTGCTAGCGACTCTATGTGGGAAGGTGACTGCTTTGTCTTTGACAACCGTGTATCGGTCAATCACAACTTAGAAAAAGGCAGCTACGAGCAATGTTTCGCATGCCGCATGCCCATTACTCAAGAAGAGATGCAAAGCAGTGCTTACATTAAAGGCGAGTCATGCCCGCATTGTATCGACAAAGCAACTGAAGAACAAAAGGCGCGCTTTCGTGAACGTGAACACCAAATGCAATTGGCCAAAAAACGTGGTGAAGCGCATATCGGTAGCGACGTGATAGATGTGATAGAGAAACGCAAAGCCGCTAAGGTTGAAGCACAACGTTTAGCTGATGCAGCAAATCAAGCCAAAAATAGATAAATAGTCTTACTTGGCTAAATAAAAAAGAGAGTGCTCAATTAAATGAGCACTCTCTTTTTTTATGACAAATTATCAGTGCTTATCGAAACAATCAACGCTGATATAGTTGCTCCAATTTAAAAGTGGTACAAAGCAACCGAGTGCAGATGTATATGCAATACTTCAAGCGAGGTTAACGCTGTGACTCTTTTAAATTGGGTTGACTATACTAGAATAAGATACGTACGCGGATCGTTTCTTCTACGTCTTTTAGCTGGTCTAAAGCAGCACTTGAGTCGTTATAATCCACATCCATCACCAGATAACCAACATCACCTTCCGTCATTAAGCTCTGCGCTAGAATGTTGATATGCGCTTCAGCGAACAGACGGTTGATTTGTGACAATACGCCCGGTACGTTTTTGTGGATATGCAGCAGACGATGCGAGTTTTCTTTGAACGGAACAGATACTTCTGGGAAGTTAACAGCTGTCGCCGTATCACCTTGATCAGAATATCGAACAAACTTATCCGCTACTTCTAATCCAATATTAGCCTGTGCTTCTTGCGTTGAGCCACCGATGTGCGGCGTCAAGATAACATTGTCAAACTTACGCAGTGGTGATTCGAACTCTTCGTCAGCAGATTTTGGCTCTTTCGGGAACACGTCAATCGCCGCGCCCAATACTTTACCAGACTCTAGCACAGCAGCGAGGTCATCAATCTCTACGCAAGTACCGCGTGCGGCATTGATGAAGTAGCTGCCTTCTTTCATTTGTGCGAACTGCTCAGCTTTCATCATATAGCGCGTGCTTGGTACATCAGGTACATGCAATGTCACGATGTCGGCAGTTGACAATAACTCTTCTAAGTTACTTACTTGCACGGCATTACCTAGTGGCAATTTGGTCACAGCATCATGATAAATGACTTTCATACCGAAGCTTTCTGCCAATACAGACAGCTGTGAGCCGATAGAGCCGTAACCAACGATACCGATGGTTTTACCACGTACTTCATGTGAGTTCGTCGCAGACTTGCCCCAGCCGCCACGATGTACGGTGGCGTTCTTTTCAGGGATACCACGATACAGCATAATAGCTTCGGCCAATACCAGTTCAGCCACCGAGCGGGTGTTTGAGTATGGCGCATTAAAGACAGGGATACCTAGGTCACGAGCTGCTTCCAAATCTACTTGGTTAGTACCGATACAGAAGCACCCAATACCGATTAGCTTGTGTGCATGCTCAAGCACTTCACGTGTCAATTGAGTACGCGAACGGATACCAATGAAGTGGGCATCTTTAATTTTTTCAATGAGCTCATCTTGATCTAAAGCTTGGCTGATATTTTCGATGTTATGATAGCCAGCGCCTTCCAATACTTTTAGAGCATTGGCATGTAGACCTTCAAGCAATAAAAACCGGATTTTGTCTTTTTGTAGTGATAACGCCATGTGGGAACTGTCCTATAATTGTCTTATAAAATTATCTGCGCGATAATCTATGATGGATGAAACGAAAACAGTCTAGATATCTTACACAAAATTCAACGCCGATGTTAGCAGATTAGATGAATTATTGATTATCTATCCTGAATTTTTTTTATGCTATAGTGAATTATATCCTTCAATGTTTATTAAATAGTTTCTTTACTATACTATTTACGCTTGTGCATGCACATGCCATCATATCGCTCTATAATCACCACAATCACCAACGCTTATTTAGCTAAACACACTTACCTAAAAGTGCGGCTGTCACAACAATGCGTAAGTCACTACAGTTATGATAAGTATGTTTATATCAATTTAGCGATATAATAATCCCCTTTATACATAGCGCTTGTTTATACCGAGATCTGACCATGACTTCTTTATCTAACCAAAGCACATCTGAAACCCATACCGCAGCTGTCCAAACTATTTTAAGCACTCTGATTGAGACTCATCAGTTTGATGCCAGCCAAATCAAAACCGATGCTGAGAGCTTAGAGCATTGGGGCAAAGACTGGACCAAGCATTTTGCGCCTGCTGCTGCCGCCATTGTTTTTCCGAAAACTACCGAGCAAGTGCAATCTATCGTCCTACTTGCCAATGAGCACAATGTCGTCCTAACACCAAGTGGTGGCCGTACTGGTCTATCAGCTGGTGCAGTCGCCGCTAATGGTGAGATTGTCGTCAGTATGGATAAGATGAACCGTATCGGACAGTTCTATCAGGCCGATCGAATAGTTGAAGTCGAAGCCGGTGTCATCACTCAGCAGTTGCAAGCATTCGCAGAGTCTAAAGACTTGTACTACCCTGTCGACTTTGCCTCAGCAGGCTCAAGTCAAATCGGTGGCAATATCGGCACGAATGCAGGTGGTATTAAAGTCATCCGTTATGGCATGACCCGTCAATGGATTATGGGACTGACTGTCGTCACGGGTAAAGGTGATATCTTGCACCTCAACCGCGGTATGGTGAAAAATGCCACGGGTTATGATCTGCGCCAATTGTTCATCGGTAGCGAAGGCACGCTAGGTTTAGTCACCCACGCGCAAATCAAGCTGGAGCGTCAGCCGCAAGACTTAAACGTCATGGTGCTGGGCATGGATAGCTTTAACGATGTCATGAATGTACTGGCAGCATTTCAAGCGAAGATTGATTTGACCGCGTTTGAGTTCTTTGATGATGTCGCGATTGACAAGCTAATGGCACACGGTCAAGTACAAGAGCCATTTGAATCACGTACCAAGTTTTATACGCTACTAGAGTTCGAAGCGCCTTATGAGCCAATTATGGACAAGGCCATGGCAATATTTGAGCATTGTATGGAGCAAGGTTGGGTCGTCGATGGCGTCATGAGTCAAAGCTTAGCCCAAGCTGAAGAGCTGTGGAAATTGCGTGAGTATATCTCTGAGACTATTTCAGTATTTACCCCTTATAAAAACGACGTGTCTGTCTTAATTAGTCATGTGCCTGAGTTTATCACTGAGATTGATCATATTGTCAGCAGTAACTATCCTGACTTTGAAGTGTGTTGGTTCGGTCATATCGGTGATGGCAACTTACATCTCAACATCTTAAAGCCTGAAAACATGAGCAAAGATGATTTCTTTGCAGAGTGTCAGATCGTCAATAAACACGTATTTGAGACGGTACAAAAATATGGCGGTTCGGTGTCTGCTGAGCACGGCGTGGGCATGACGAAAAAACCGTATCTGAGTTATAGCCGCAGTGAGACAGAGATTGATTATTTGCGAGAGGTCAAAAAAGTCTTTGATCCTAACAATATCATGAACCGCGGTAAGATTTTTGATATGTAATGAGCTGCTTACCCTCCTGCCTGAGTGAGTGCTGAACGTTTAACTTACACTCAATAAAAAAGACGCTAATCCATGAAGGTTAGCGTCTTTTTTTGGCTTATAAAAGCGATAATTTATAGATATAGTAGTATCAGTGCCACCACGAGCAATACGCTTAAAAACCCTTGAATAATCAAAAAGGCTTGATGCGGCGCGGCGATATGGCGAAACATATTACCCAGTGCATTATAGGTAATACCTGCGGCTTTCACATGCGGCGGACTGTCGAAGGTTTTTATGATATGCAGAAATTGCTCAGTACGATCAGGAGACCAACCATGCGGTGCAAATGGCAAATACGGTGACAATTGCGTGGCTTGATTTTTGGTCGCTGGTGACCATAACCAACGTTCCAAAAACAGCAAACGCATACGCCAGTCAGCAAAACTACGATGTTCTATGGTCTGCAAGAGCAGCACCTCAACATCTTTATGGCGGCTATCTGCAAAAATGCGTTGCTTTAGTGCATATACGTAAGCCTTCTCACCTTCGATGCATTGCAAAAAGTGGCCACTACCATAACATAGCGTACCTGTGATGCCATGCTGCTGATTATAGTCACGTGCATGGTTTTCTACTTCGTCAAATATAGAGGCGCTTAAGCGTGAGGCAATCGTCAGGCTACTGACATAAACTAATTGGACCAGCGTTGTGTCTTCTATTTCGTCCCACGTACTGACTATATCGGTATGACTTAAGGGCATAATAAAACAATCCTAAAAAACCGTTTAAATACGGCTAAACAAAACAAGCAAAAGAAAACGATGCCCGAATAAAAAGATACTGACTCACAAAAACGTAGCAAATAGTTACCACGTTAGACTGTCATTGCTGGTGTAGCTTGCTATGATAACGAGCGACATCAAGCTACTAAAAAAGACATTAGTCAAATCCATATGAGGTTTTCTTCATACGCTTTGCTTGAAAATAGTAATAAACGATAGTGAAGATAGTCACATACAAATTTTGCGACTTCCTATATTCATTTTCAAACAATCATTTTTAAGCGATATTACCTTTAAAAACCACTTTGGCGACGCTGAATTTAACAGGCAAAATAAGATAAAATACACTCATAACTTATTGTAAATACAATGATAAATTATTGTAACGGTAATGTTTTGCGATTGGAATGTTTTTAT
This sequence comes from Psychrobacter sp. SCQQ22, assembly GCF_015864605.1. Taxonomy (NCBI): domain Bacteria; kingdom Pseudomonadati; phylum Pseudomonadota; class Gammaproteobacteria; order Moraxellales; family Moraxellaceae; genus Psychrobacter; species Psychrobacter sp. SCQQ22. Next base: position 645,712 of record NZ_JADYWZ010000001.1, on the reverse strand, counting down.
CACTTTTTTATATAAAAACTTGCCAACGTGACTGCTAAACTCGATTAAGATAATCCATATACAAGTAAGGCGAGTTAAAATATGACAAATAGCACACTCGGCCAGACTGACTACGTATCAGATTAATACAGAATTTACGCTGCCCTATTAGCTATGACTAATACCCATAAATATTCAAAACAGGAACATTATGAGCAAGATAGAAAAACTAGATGACCTTCACCTAACGATTGCTGAGATCAAGAAAAAAGATTATCCTCAATTAAAAGAATTGATGGACCGTGTTTATGTCAACTTAGGCGGCGCATGGTCAAAAACCACTATCCATACTTTGATTGATGCCTTTCCTGAAGGGCAGATTGCAATGTTTGATCATGATCAGCTGATCGGTATCGTTCTCTCTATGCGCGTGGACTATGCCAAGTTCTCTAACCCACATACTTATGACGATTTGATTGGTCAAAAAGAGATTATTAGAGACAACCCAGAAGGTGATGCAATCTATGGTCTAGATGCCTTGATTGATCCAGAATATCGTGGCTATCGCTTAGGACGTAGATTATATGATGCGCGCAAAGAGCTGTGTCGTCAGCTGAACTTCCGTGCGATTTTAGCCGGTGGTCGTATTCCTAACTATCATAATCATCAAGACCTCACCCCTGGCGACTATATCGATGCGGTTGCTGCTCGTGAAATCCATGACTCTGCGCTGTCATTCCAATTGTCAAACGGCTTTATTGTCAAACGTATCTTGACTGCTTATCTGCCAGATGATGCTCAGTCTAAAGGTTTTGCCACCCTGCTTGAGTGGGCCAATATTTATTATGAGCCAAAGGACTACAAGCCAAATACACGTAAATCTGAAGTACGTATCGGTGGTATCCAGTGGCAGATGCGCGAAGTAGAGTCACCAGAAGAGTTATTACAACAAGTTGAATTCTTCGTCGATATTATGGCTGATTACAACTCAGATTTTGCCTGCTTGCCAGAGTTTTTCAATGCGCCATTAATGGGATTATGCGAGTCAACAGATCAGAACATCGCCATTCGCTTTTTGGCAGAGTATACCGAGTGGTTCAAAAACGAGATATCGCATCTAGCGGTCAGCTACAACGTAAACGTCATCTGTGGTTCTATGCCGTTACTAGATGAAGACGATACCTTGTATAACGTCAGCTACCTGTGCCGCCGTGATGGTACGGTTGAAGAACAGCGCAAAATCCATATCACGCCACATGAGCGCAGCGCTTGGGTCATCGAAGGCGGTGATGAAGTTAAGGTGTTCGATACAGATGCTGGCCGCATTGGCATCTTGGTTTGTTATGATGTTGAATTCCCCGAACTTGCTCGTCTCTTAGCACTTGATGACATGGATATCTTGTTTGTGCCTTTTTGGACAGATACGAAAAACGGCTACTTACGTGTGCGTCATTGTGCCCAAGCACGCGCTATAGAAAACGAATGCTATGTGATGATTTGTGGTTCAGTTGGTAACTTACCGCAGGTAGAAAGTCTAGATATTCAGTATGCTCAATCATCTATTTTTTCACCATCAGATTTTGCATTCCCGCACGATGCGATCATGGCAGAAACTACAGCCAATACCGAAATGGTGTTTTTCTCTGATTTGAACCTAGACAAACTAACCCATGTGCGTAACGAAGGCTCGGTTCATAACCTGATTGACCGCCGTGATGACTTATTCAGTCTAAAATGGAAAAAGAAAGCCAAAATTCCAGCCAGCAAACTGACTGATGAAGAACGCCGTGAAAACTCAGGCAGCGTACTTATAGGCAACCCATTACAGGACCGCGCGCAAAAGCCTTAATCAAGTGGGTAGATAATCCATCTATTAACAATCATATAATCAAATTTGTGAATAATACGGCTGATATTTCAGCCGTTTATTTTATCTACTAAAAACATGTAGGATAGCCAAGTAGCCATTATGACGACTGATATTGATAATAAAGAGCACCCTCCTACAAAAACAACCAGACAAAAAGTAATGTCTGCATTTAAGACGGTGCTGTTATACGGTCTGATGTTTATTGTGATTTACACAGCGGTTAACTGGTGGCGACAACCTGTCATGCCAGCTAATCCACAGTTGCAATTGATGGACTATCAAGGGCAAGCGGTTGATTTAGCCGCGCTGAGTAATGAGCAGCCGACACTGGTATACTTTTGGGGTACGTGGTGTTCAGTCTGTAGCTTCACCTCTCCAACGATAAACAAGCTGGCCGCCGCAAATAACTATCCTGTCGTTACTATCGCTGTTCAATCAGGTTCTAACCAAGAGTTGCAAAGTTACCTGACTGAAAAAGACTTTAACTTTACAACGGTAAATGATCAAGAAGGTTATATCTTTGATGATTGGCAAGGACAAGTCACACCCTCCTATGTCATTCTAAAAGATGGTGAGATGACGCAAGGACTAACGGGGATTCAGCCGCTTTGGTCATTAAAGTTACGGCTGTGGTTATCATCTATTTTTTAGTGTTTAATTAATAAGTAAACAGTTCATGTAATCGTAACAAATAGATAATCAATATTCTAATACGTATGATTTAATAGAAGACATATGACTGATAGGCATGATTGATTTTTGCTAAAGTTAGAGTGAAATGGACCAGCTCTTTTTACCCTACCCTTTTTGTCATATAATAGCTGCCGATCCAAATATTTTTTCTCATTATTTTTACCAGCACATTTTATGTTGCAATCGTCTCATTACCATTTATTATTGACGTCACTATTTGCGGACTAATGAGCGACAATGGTTATTTATTGACATGATGGTTGATAAACCGACTATGATGAGCAATATACCTATTATTATATTAGCAATTAAGCAGTAATAACTCAGCATAAATCCCAGTATTATATTGAACATTGAGCCTTGTATCCGGTTTTGAACCGACACACAAACCTACCTTTAAAAAGATACCTTCTATGACTGATAAAAGTACCGACACACCAAGCCAAGATTACAAAGACACACTAAACCTCGCAGACACGCCTTTTGCGATGCGTGCAAACCTTGCCAAACGTGAGCCAGATTGGCTGGCAGCTTGGGAAGCAGATGACGTCTACGGTAAAATTCGTCAGGCACGTACTGGCGCAACCAAATATATTTTGCACGATGGCCCTCCATACGCTAATGGTCAGATTCACTTAGGTCATGCGGTTAATAAAGTGCTAAAAGACATTATCGTAAAGTCAAAAACCTTATCAGGCTTTGATGCGCCTTACGTACCCGGTTGGGACTGTCATGGTCTACCAATCGAACAAAAGGTCGAAGCCAAAGTCGGTAAAGTCGGCAAAAAAGTCTCAGCAACAGAATTCCGTGGTCTGTGCCGTGAGTACGCGAGCACCCAAATCGAGCTCCAAAAAACTGACTTCAAACGTTTGGGTATCTTTGGTGATTGGGACAATCCTTACCTGACCATGAACTTCCATCAAGAAGCCAATATCGTACGTGCGCTTGCCAAAATCTATGACAATGGTCACGTCACTCGCGGTATGAAACCCGTTAACTGGTGCTTGGACTGTAGCTCTGCGCTTGCAGAAGCAGAAGTCGAATACCAAGATAAAGTATCAGATGCCATTTACGTAAGCTTTGATGTACTCGATACTGACAAAGTGGCTGCATTGGCTAACTTAGACAATATTGCCGCCATCATTTGGACAACGACCCCTTGGACGTTGCCTGCTAACCAAGCTATCGCCGTCAGCCCTGACAGCGACTATAGTGTCGTCGCGACTGAAAAAGGCAACTTTTTATTGGCGACCGATCTGGTCGAAACGGCAGTAGCAGAACTTAAGTTAGAAAATAAAGGCATCTTAGCGACGGTATCAGGCAGTGATCTTGAAGGCCTACGTGCCCAGCATCCATTGATTGAAGACCGCCAAGTACCGCTTATCTTAGGTGATCACGTGACCACTGACAGTGGTACTGGTCTGGTGCATACTGCGCCTGGCCATGGTCTAGACGATTATATCGTCGGTCTTAAATATAATTTGCCAGTTGAAAATCCAGTGAGTGGTACTGGTGTTTATTTAGAAAGCGCAGCCGTATTTGCTGGCGAGCATATCTACAAAGCCAATCCACAAATCATCGCCGCCTTACAAGACAATGGTCACTTAATCAGCCACACCAAAATTGAACATAGCTATCCGCATTGCTGGCGTCATAAGTCACCGATTATCTTCCGTGCAACACCGCAATGGTTTATCAGCATGGAAGCCAAAGGCCTACGTGATCGTGCGCTTGCTGACATTCCTTCAGTCAACTGGACGCCAGCATGGGGTCAGAACCGCATCGAATCTATGATGAATGGTCGTCCAGATTGGTGTATCTCACGTCAGCGTACATGGGGCGTGCCAATTACTTTCTTTACTCACAAAGAAACAGGCGAGTTGCATCCAAACACGCTTGAGCTGATGGAAGTCGCGGCACAAAAAATCAATGAAGGTGGCGTTGAAGCTTGGTTTGATGCGAGCTGTGAAGATTTCTTAGGCGCAGAAGCGGCTGACTATGACAAAGCGACTGATACCTTGGACGTTTGGTTTGACTCAGGAACGACGCATTTTGCGGTACTTGATCAGCGTGATGAATTGACCAATCCAGCTGACATGTACTTAGAAGGCTCTGATCAACATCGTGGTTGGTTCCAGACGTCATTACTAACCTCAGAAGCCATGTACGAGCGTCCACCGTTCAAGCAAGTATTAACCCATGGTTTTGTGGTCGATGAAAACGGTCGCAAGATGAGTAAGTCACTCGGAAACATCATCACCCCGCAAGAAGAGATCAATAAAACAGGCGCTGATATGTTGCGTTTGTGGATTGCTTCTAGCGACTATCGTTATGAGATGAGCGCCGGTAAAACGGTATTTAAAGGTGCGATCGATATGTATCGCCGTATCCGTAATACCCTACGTTTCTTGCTTGCCAATACCGATGACTTTGATCCGGCGACCAACAGTGTTGATATCAATGAGCTAGTAAGCCTTGATAAATTCATCATCGAGCGTGCACAGACAGTACAAGCACAAATCATCAGCGCTTATGATGCGATGGACTTTCACCAAGTCACTCAACATATCACCGCGTTTTGCTCGCAAGATTTGGGTAGCTTCTACTTAGACATTATTAAAGACCGTCAATATACGACACAGACTGATGGTCAGCCGCGCCGCTCTGCGCAAACGGCTATCTACCATATCGTTCAAGCGCTTATTCGCTGGATTACGCCAATCTTGTCATTTACTGCCCAAGAAGCGTGGGAAGTGTTGGAAGGTAAAAATGGAAATGAAGCTGGCTATGTGTTTACCGAAGGCTGGTACGAGTTCCCAGCTCTTGAGCTAAGTGCTATTAGCAATGATGACTGGCAACGTATCATGCGCGCTAAAGATATGGTGAATAAAAACATCGAAACCGCACGTGGTGAGAAAATCATCAATGCCAACCTATCAGCTGATGTGAACTTATATGCTGATGGTGCGATGCATGAAAGCTTAGCCAAGCTTGGTGAAGAGCTGCGCTTTGTACTCATTACCAGTAGTGCCACCTTAAAACCAATGAGCGATGCACCTGCTGGAAAAGTAAATGCAGAAAGTCAAACCGAGGGCAGTGCAGAAGAAGCTACAGATTTGGTGGTAGATATTAGTGCCGCTGCTGGTACCAAATGCGTACGCTGTTGGCATATCCGTGATGACATCGGCACAGATAGCGCACACCCTGAGTTATGCGCACGCTGTGTGACTAACGTCAGCGGTGATGGCGAGGTGCGTCATTATGCCTAACTCAACAGACCCATTAGAGCAAAAGCAGGTGCATACTCAGAGCGATGGCTCACCTGAGCCTGCTCATGCGACGATAGGGAATTCATCAACGCCGAAAGGTCGCCTAACGAAAACACCAAAAGTTCTCGCTAATGGCAGTCGCGCCTTTACGTGGTATTTACTGTCATTGGTCGTGGTTATCATCGATCAGTGGACGAAATGGTTAGCTGAAACCAAGCTGACTTTTCATGAGCCAGTGCCTGTAATTGAGCCGTTCCTTAATTGGACATTGGCATATAACTATGGCGCTGCTTTTAGCTTTTTGGCCGATGCTGGTGGTTGGCAAAAGTGGTTTTTTTCAGGCTTAGCATTGGTAACGTCACTATTTTTAATCGTGTATCTGATTAAGGCTCCGCGCAAAGCCACGCTATTATCATTAGGGCTGGCATTGGTGCTTGGCGGTGCCGTTGGCAACCTCATTGACCGACTGCTACATGGTCATGTCATTGACTTTATACATGTGCATAATGCCGATGTCTGGCATTACCCTATCTTCAATATCGCAGATATGGGTATCAGTATTGGCGTGGCGATGATTGTCATTGATATGCTGTTCTTGGAAAAGAAGCGTACTAGCTAATATCTACTCATATTTAGCAGCCTAAACAAAACCCCCATCATAGGATCTATGATGGGGGTTTTTCGACGTGGATATTATAGTTACCTATTATAAAATTTAAATAAGCGATGATTCACAAATTAAAAAGGTAATAGTGCTCTATACCTCAATACAAATAAAAGTGCTGTAAAATTAATCACTGCGGTCAAATAATATGTCATGCGAAACTCGCGCTTTTGTGACTTATGACGTAGATAAGTCTGTGCAATCATTGCTCCCACCCAACCGCCAAGCACACTTAACAGATGCAACGTTGATTCGGGTGTTCGCCAGTCACCACTTTGGGCAGCGGCTTTATCTTTGGCATACGTCATATAAGTGATAACTCCTAGCACTATATACCAACCTGCCACTAGCCAGCTAATCTCATATATTACTGTTAGAAATAGCAAAACCGCATAAAATCCGAAACCAAGAAACAAACGTTTCTTTTTTCCTGCTTCAAAGTCTTCTTGAGTACTATGCTTATGATTACTCTGACGGATTTTTTGTGCTTTTTGACGTTGTACAAAGCTGAGTTCTTGCACATCCTTTGCTCGCATACGTCCTTGATTGTCTTGACCGAGTGTAAAAACCACTTGCTCACCGACATTAGGACGACGATGCGCCTTAAACTCCTTGATATGAAAGAATATTGAGTCACCATTCTTCGTTTCAATAAACCCAAAACCTTTATCGTCTTGCCACTTTTTAACTTGCCCCTGCTGTTTACTAGCCATCGATATGCCCGCTCTCTCTTAAATTCACTAAATACGTAGTCAATCTCATATAAATCAGATACGCTTTCATGCTTGCTCAGCCTATGCGTTATAGTCCTTTCACTCGCCCTCCTCATATCTAAGCTGTCTTGAACCAACTATAGTACACTATTTGCGTTACACTTTTTACGCTTACATACACTGTCAGATGACTTATCATTTCTCATATTATTTTTTGATTTAATATTCCAATTTCGCAACGAATGGCCTCTGACTATGACCGACTCACAATTTATCAATCCCAATGAAGACACCCGTATCACTCACGGCAGTCTTGTAAAGCTACATTTTCAAGTATCACTAGAAAACGGTACGGTGATTGACTCTACTTTTAGCCGCGACGCCCCTGTGACTTTGACCATTGGTGATGAGAGCTTGTTACCAGGCTTTGAACAAGTTCTAATGAATTTACGTGCTGGTGATACGCGCTCCGCTCATCTTGAGCCAGAGCAAGCGTTTAGCGATTGGAATCCTGATAACATTCAGCATTTCAGCCGTACCCAATTTGCACTGATCGCTGACAATCCTGAGATTGGCATGATGGTGGAGTTTGAAGACAAAGGCAAAAACACCTTGCCTGGTACGATTAGTGCCATCGATGACGACCAAGTCGAAGTGGACTTCAATCACCCACTTGCCGGGCAATCGCTGCTGTTTAAAGTAAAAATATTTAAAGTGACACCACCTGGTGTGACTGGCATAAAACTCATCTAATACAATAATAAGGACACAACATGCAATATCAAAAACTGCCACAAATCGATGAAGATGTTTCTAAAATTTGTCTGGGTACGATGACATGGGGACAGCAAAACACTGAGTCCGAAGCGCATGAGCAAATGGACATGGCATTGAGTGAAGGTGTAAACTTTTGGGATACTGCTGAGATGTATCCATCACCACCGGATAAAGACAAGCAAGGCGACACTGAACGCTTCATGGGCACTTGGTTTAATAAAACCAAACAACGTGACAAAGTCGTTCTTGCCAGCAAAATATCTCCTATGGGATTTTTGCGTGATGGGCAAACACGTTTTAACGCTGAGCAAATCAGTGGCGCTATTGATGACAATCTTAAACGTCTGCAAACAGACTATATTGATATTTATCAACTGCATTGGCCTGAACGCCAAACGAACTTTTTTAGTCAGCTTGGTTATACTGAAGAGATGGCATCGCAACCGCTAGATGATTTGACGCCTTTTTTAGAGACCATTCAAGCATTGAACGATGAGATTAAAAAAGGCCGCATTCGTGCTTATGGTCTATCGAACGATACTGCATGGGGACTCATGCGCTATCTTTGGGAAGCGGATAAAAATGGTTTAATACCACCTCTTACTGTGCAAAACCCTTATAGTTTGTTAAACCGCTTGTATGAAATAAACATGGCGGAGATTGCTCATCGTGAGAATGTTGGCTTGCTCGCCTACTCTCCACTCGGCTTTGGTGTCTTATCTGGTAAATATCTGGACGGCAAACGCCCAACAGGTGCGCGCCTTACTATGTATGATCGCTTTGCCCGCTATACCAATGAAGAGGCAATATCAGCCACCGTTCAATATGCCAAGATTGCCGCTGATGCAGGATTGGATATGGCACAAATGGCATTGGCTTTCGTTAACTCACGCTCGTTTGTCACCAGTAATATCATTGGGGCAACCACGCTCGAGCAGCTTAAATCTAACATCGACAGTGTTAATTTGACCCTAAGCGCAGATGTGTTAGAAGCGATTGAGGCAGTACATACTCAGCATCCTAATCCGTCACCTTAACTCAGTCTGGCTCATAGCTATTTAAAAGAAAAGGCGCAAATCGCGAGAATTATCACTGCGATTTGCGCCTTTTTTATTTTTGCTTACTTATCAATTCAAGCAAGCCTGATACTTAAGAAAACTTATGCTTTAGATGTTTTTTCTTGAACCAGCTTTTCTTGAGAGGCTTTTGTCAGCACTCTCGAATGCAATTCAGCCAATCCTTCTTGCATACGTGCTTGCAATATATTGGTAATCTCACTCTTATTTAAGCCTTTAGGATCTATTGGCTCAAGTGGCAATACGTAAGCCGTCACATCCTTACTATCCAGTACCTTTTTCAGGCTATCTTTCATCGTCAGCTTGCCATAATAAGGCAGCTCTTCACTCAATGTGCCGTCCTTATTAACATAAGCAATCACGAGAGGACGCACAGGAACATCAGCATCTATCGCAGCTTGTAGCAAGGTGCCATGGATGCGCTTGATTTTTTTGCCATCGGTAGTGGTTGCCTCTGGAAAAAAGATAACCGAAAACCCCTTACTTAGGAAATTGGCAATCTGCATCGCGACCGTGCCTGCATCACCGGATCCACGTTCAATAAACACCGTACCTGCTGCATGAGCCAATTTACCAAATACTGGCCAATCACCGATTTCTGCTTTGGATAAGAAAAAGGCTGGGCTCAAAGTGCCTACCACAGGAATATCCATCCATGACACATGGTTAGATACCCACAGACCATGGTGCTGCTCTACTCGCTCGACTGCAATGACTTTTACACCGAAAGAGCCTGCCATCTTACGGCAAAAGGCCTGAATATAGCGTGGTAGTGTTTCGCGTGGTGGCTGTTTGAAAGCACCGATACGTTGAGCTGCGCGTAGTCCACCAGCAATAGTGGTAGTCATGCCAGCGATTTGTTTACCGCGACCGAACTGCTGTCTGAGTGAAAAGCCTGACTTAGATTGGCTCATCTGTATCCCTCGTGGTTAAAAACGTATGATTGTATATCTTAAATAAACGCAGTGAGTATAACAAAATTTATGAACTCAGTGATGATTTGTTCACTGAGTTATGGATGCCTTTTGTTAGCATTGGACACTCATCATCTTTCCCTCACCTTGATGCTACCCACATTAAATATCTCAGCATGATTAAAAGTCCACTAAACGAATTGATGGTATAGTCGATTCAATATAATTTGGATACAAGCAAGCCAAGTGAAAGTGCTACAAATAGTAGACTAAGCGAAACTGACACCGTATCCAGTTTATAGAGGATTGGCTATAGTACGCATATATTCAATAAAAGAGGCCTAATTACCAACCTTGTAACATAAAAGCATCGATATTTAGGCTAATACGCTTTAACATCAAGTGATAAGACCACATATAGAAGGTCATACAAAAGCTATTTCGACGTTTGTTAAAACGTTTATTAAATTGATAATAGCGATATATCTACTTTATTAAATAGGTGACACTCTTTGGATTATTTTGAAAGACATGAAGGTGGCGAACGCGCCATTATAGTACATTTAGACATCCGCCAAATTCAGGATCCTGACGATCTGGGTGAATTTGAGCTATTAGCAGACTCAGCCGGCGCAGATCGCTTGGCACTGGTCACAGGCTCACGTGCACGTCCCGACGCCAGATATTTTGTTGGTAGCGGTAAAGCAGAAGAGATAGCAGAAATGGTACGCGAGCATGATGCCGATATCGTGCTTTTTAACCACAGTTTATCGCCCTCACAAGAGCGTAATATCGAAGCGTTGGTGAAGTGCCGCGTGTTAGACCGTACTGGTCTGATTTTGGATATTTTTGCTCAGCGTGCCCGCACCTATGAGGGCAAGCTACAAGTTGAGTTGGCACAGCTTAATCATTTATCGACGCGTTTGGTCCGTGGTTGGACGCATTTAGAACGTCAAAAAGGTGGTATCGGTCTGCGTGGACCAGGTGAGACTCAGCTTGAGACCGATCGTCGCCTGCTACAAGTGCGCGTCATGCAGCTTAAAAGTAGAATTGAGAAAGTTAGACAGACACGTGCGCAAGGTCGAGCCCGCCGTCAAAAATCAGATGTGCCAACTATTTCACTCGTTGGTTATACCAATGCTGGCAAGTCCACTTTGTTTAATCGTTTGGTCGATGAAAACATCTATGCTGCTGATAAATTGTTTGCAACACTTGACCCGACGCTACGCCGCTTAGATTGGCAAGGTGTGGGACGTGTGGTACTGGTCGATACAGTAGGTTTTGTTCGTCATTTACCACATGAGTTGGTTGAGTCGTTCCATGCGACACTAGAAGAGACATTAGAGGCAGACTTATTATTACATGTCATCGATTCCTCTAGCGAAGACATGCATGAGCAAATTCAAGCGGTTAAAGACGTACTGGCTGAAATCGATAATGATGTGCCAGTTCTCAATGTCTACAACAAAATCGATTTAACCGATGAGCCTGCACGTATCGGCTATGCCAGTGAAGGTGAACCTAACCGCGTCTATGTGTCTTCTAGAGAGAACTTGGGCATGGAAGAATTATCATTAGCCGTGCAGCAATTACTCACAGGTACACTAACCACTTTTGATTTGACACTCCCTTATCATGCGGGGCAATTAAAAAACGCTTTGTACGAGCTCGGTGTTATCCAAGAAGAAAGCTATGATGACAGTGGTCACGAATGCTTAACGATTCGCTTGCCAAGCGATAGATTGAGACAACTCCTTGGTCAAGCGGATCTAGATCCAGTAGATGTACTGCCGCTTGCCCAAGCAACGCTACTGATGCCTGTACTTGAAGAGTTTGAGCAGCCTGATGAGGTTGAAGAGCAGACAATGACTGAAGCAGAAGAAAAAGCGTTTGACGAATTTGATGCGCTGAATACTGAAGCAGAAAGTCTAGAAACATCGTCGGTCATAGAAAAACAGCATCCTGACTCATAGAGTTAAATGTCTGAGTTTTTAGACCTAATGGCTTATGAAAATAATCGACCTTTAGAAATAGTGGGTTTCTTGGAACCATTTGGAATCACGTTGCTCTAAATGAAAGGATGATATCAATCGATATCATCCTTTTTTATGGGCTATGTATCATGATAATTGATATCTAGTCCAAACAACAAAGCACGGTATTACCTTATAGACTTTATTAGTTTGTCTACTCTGTATATAATCGCCTGTTATACATTCAACAAACATTGAGACATAGGACACGCTTAACAAGGCATTATTACCTATACTGACTTTGCGTTTATTCTATTTATCTCTGACTTGGCCAGCATTTCTTATGAAATCTACTCACTTATCTAGTATGCCTCTATGGCTCGCCGTAATCTTGACTTTGGCGCTAGTTATTCTTGTTCGTGAATCAGCCGTTATCCTCTGCCAATGGGCAGGCATCGAAAAAGCCGCCAATATTGTCGGGCTGGTCGCTATGTTTTGTATCTTGATGTCCTGGCGATTGCTCAAAGGTTTGCCAAGCTGGCTAACGCAAGCCAGTAATACCCTATTGGTCGATAGTGGCTTTGCTTTTTTGCCCGTCTCTGCTGGTGCAGGATTGCTACTCTTTGCCTTAGGTGATGAGCTATGGGGCGTGATGGCTACGATGATTATCAGTGTGCTGATTCCACTGTGGGGCTTGGCGATTCTTTCCAATCGCTGGCTAAACGACAATGTTGGTACTAACCCTACCTCTGTTGAAGAGCACAAATAATAGCTGTGAGCAATATGAACAAGGAAAAGGTATGAGTTTTGACAGTGTATTTGTGACGACCCTAGCAGCCATCGTATTAACCTTGGCGGCGCATGTCATTGCTCGATTGCTGGCACGTAAGATTTCATGGTTGCCAATGGTGATTACCGCGTTAGCACTTGTTCTTTTATTCTTGTTCCTTTTGCAATGGGATTACAATGATTACTATAGTGCGGCAAAGCCGGTATTTGATCGTCTGTTAGGGTATGTCACCGTATTATTGGCAGTGCCTTTGGCAGCGATGAGCTTTAAAGGGTTACCAGTCAAAAAGCTCATGTTAATCGTCACTATTGCGAGTCTTGTGGGTGCATTATTACCCATGTCATTGGCATATCTGTTTTCGTTAAGTCACGACACCATACTCGCTTTTGCGACACGTTCAGTGACCACACCGATTGGTCTGAGTGTCGCCGATTTGATTAAAGCACCACTTGCCATGGCGAACTTAATTATCATTGTCTCAGGGCTTATCGGTGGGGCTTTAGCGCGATTTTTGTTTCGTGGTATCGATGATGACCGTGCTAAAGGCCTAGCACTTGGCTTAGCCGCTCATGCTTTTGGTACCGTGGAGGCTTGGCAAATCAGTCATACTGCCGGACGTTACGCTGCATTTGGGTTGGCAGTAAACGGTCTGGTAACAGCCATCTGGGTACCTATTTTTATCAGCGCACTCATCAGTTAAATCCTCAATAATATGATAGGGCTGAACTAGTTATTTAGGACAGCCCTTACTGTTTTCCAGTATTTAAATACAATTGATTCAATTTAAAAGTCGTATAAGGTAACTGACTGTAGATCTATATTTAGTATTTCAAGCGAGGTTAACGCAGTAACATCTTTATAGTGAAATGATTATAGTCTCTTTCTCAAAAGTCTCTTTCTCAAAAGTCTCTTGCTCAGAAATCCTTTGCTCAAATTATCTAAGCAGTCTTTTATGGCCAATTTTTCATATGTATAAAGCTATATAAATCCTGACCTCCTTGCTTAAAACACAAACTGAAAAATCATAGCATATTGATTTTTCTAAAGTTATCCCAAGATACAACCTCTATTTTTACATCTTATTTTGACAATCCTATGCGATGAAAAGTTATTGTATGCTATAGTAAACAACTATTATTTTTTGTATATATTACGAGTGGTTTCTAGTTAAACGTGGTTTTTCTAGGTTGCTATATTCCTTATAGCTATAAAATCCGACAAGCCCAATAACCGCTTAAATGCGAAAAACGAAGCGCCTATAGGCAAAGTAATTTGCTATTACTCGATAAAAAGTGATAACCCTATGATAAACGTTGCAACCTTAGTGACTCGCTGCTTGTCTCCTGTTCTACTTACTACCGTCGTCCTCTCTAGCCTACCTATCGTTGCTCAAGCAGGAAACATAACGATTTATAAGGATGAAAGTGGAAAGGTATTACTGACTAACGTCAATCCCAGTGGTAATTTTGATCAATTTACCAAAAAAGTTCAGGTGAATTACTACAAAAGCTCTAAGTTGTATGATGGCAGTAATAATGGTTATAGCAGCAATAATAATTACGGTAGCAGCGCTGCTAGTAACAGTGGCACCCGTAACGCTTATGATAGCTATATTCGTGACTCTGCCCAACGTCATGGCGTAGACCCTGCCCTCATGAAAGCAATGATGCATACAGAATCAGCTTTTAATCCAAACGCGCGTTCACCAGTCGGTGCCCAAGGTCTGATGCAGCTTATGCCAGCGACAGCTCGCCGTTTCAAAGTGAACAACCCTTGGAACCCTGCTGATAACATTGAAGGCTCAGCCAAATATATCGCTTGGCTCATGCGCCGTTTTGACAATAGAATTGAGTATGCAGTCGCAGGCTATAATGCGGGTGAAGGAAACGTCGATAAATACGGTGGCATCCCTCCTTTTAAAGAAACACAGAACTATGTTAAAAAAGTGATGAGCCGCTACCATAGCTTATATAAAAATGACTCAGGGCTGTCTGGTGCGAGCATGAGCGCCAGTAACCAAACTAGTAATACGAACGGTGGTCTAAAAAATGTCAGTTATGGCACCAGTAGTAATAATGCCAGTTATACCAATTCTGCTTATGCTGCCTTACGTTAAACCATAAAAACCATGTACAAACAATCAGACATAAAAAAGCCCGTTAATAAATTAACGGGCTTTTTTATATTTGGAGACTCTATCTTACCTCTTATAATGCAGGTGATAGAGTCAGACTATGAATGCTGAATAAAATTTCACTCCACACGCATAGCCATTTCCAATGTAAAAACTTACTTGTTAGCTGCTTGAGTAGCCGCAACTTCAGCAGCAAAATCTTCTTGCTTCTTCTCAATGCCTTCGCCAACTTCTAGACGTTTGAAACCAAGTACTTTTACGCCTTCAGCTTTTAATACATCACCAACTTTTTTGTCGTTGTCCATAACGTACGGCTGACGCAATAAAGTAACTTCTTCTAGGTACTTACGCAGGCCACCTTCGATCATTTTTTCAACGATGTTGTCAGGCTTGCCAGACTCACGAGCTTTTGCTTCGATGATGTCTTTTTCGCGCGCTAACAAATCAGCAGCAACGTCTTCGTCATCAATCGCAACAGGGTTGAACGCAGCGATATGCATGGCAAGGTTCTTACCAGTGTCTGCAGCGCCGCCTTCGAAAGAAACCACTACACCGATACGTAGACCATGACGGTATGCAGCGATGTTTGCACCTTCAAGTACTTCAACACGGCGGATCTGAATGTTCTCACCGATTTTTTGTACTAGTGATACACGTGCTTCTTCAACGCTTTGGCCATTACCATATGGTAATTCAGCAATAGCAGCAACATTAGTCTCGTTGTTTTCTAGAGCGATGCTAGCTACTTGCTCTGCAAAAGCATTGAAGTTTTCGTCTTTTGCAACGAAGTCAGTCTGACAGTTAACTTCTAACAAGAATGCTTTGTTTTCGCCTTGAGCGATGATGATTGCGCCGTCAGCTGCGATGTTACCCGCTTTTTTAGCTGCTTTGGCTTGACCAGATTTACGCAAGTTATCAATGGCAGTTTCAACATCGCCGTTTGATTCTTCTAACGCTTTTTTACATTCCATCATGCCAAGACCAGTACGGTCACGCAATTCTTTTACCATTTTGGCAGATACTTTTACTTCTGACATAAGAGTCACCTTAGTATTGTTATGTGAGGTACAGTTAAGTCCATATAAATCCGCTACATCGTTGTATCAGAATTATTTGAATTCAACTATCGTGCTTAATTTTTGCTGATGTTGCTTTACTATCTAGCTATACAATCAAGTTGTACGGTGTCGCTCTTATTGTGAGGAAAGCGTCCGTTATGTCGTTATCACAGGAACTGTATATAGCGACAGAAGGTATAGGCGATAATACTCGCCTATTAACGAGCTATCCATCAACAACAAGGCATGACGAGTAAAACTACATCATGCCTATTGTAAGCTTGTACGCTGTTAATAACGTTATATGGATATTGATAACGGTACTATCAAGTTATCCTTACAACGTTAAACCTTTCAGGCCAGCTATTTATTCTGCTGGAGTAGCAGCTTCTTCTGCAGCTGGAGCTTCTTCAGTAGCAGCAGGTGCTTCTTGCTCAGCTTTGCCGCCAGCTTGAGTTTGTGCGTATTCTTTACCGGCAATGATAGAATCAGCCATAGAAGTAACATACAAAGTCACAGCACGGATAGCATCATCGTTAGCTGGAATGATGTAATCAACGTTATCTGGGCTAGAGTTAGTATCAACGATACCGATAACTGGGATACCCAAATTCTTGGCTTCTTTGATAGCGATCGCTTCATGATCTACGTCTACAACAAAGATAGCGTCAGGTAGGCCGCCCATGTCTTTAATACCGCCTAGTGAACGCTCAAGTTTTTCCATATCGCGAGTACGCTCTAACGCTTCACGCTTAGTTAGCTTAGCGAAAGTACCGTCTTCTGCTTGCTTCTCAAGCTCTTTTAGACGATTGATTGACTGGCGTAGTGTTTTCCAGTTAGTCAACATACCACCTAACCAGCGATGGTCAACGTATGGCATGCCAGCGCGAGCAGCTTGCTCACGGATGATGCCGCTTGCAGCGCGTTTAGTACCAACAAACAATACTTTGTTTTTCTTAGCAGCTAAGCCGTTTACGTAAGTCAATGCTTCGTTAAACGCTTTTACTGTGTGCTCTAAGTTGATGATGTGAATCTTGTTACGTGCACCAAAGATGTATGGTCCCATTTTTGGGTTCCAAAAACGTGTTTGGTGACCAAAGTGAGCGCCGGCTTGTAGTAAGTCGCGCATTTCGATTTTGGTTGGATTCTTTGTAGCCATGTGAAATATTCCTATTGGTTGGGTTATGCCTCCACATCACAAAAACTGCCTATCTAGCGACACGCATCTGCTAATGGTTAATGTTTATTGAGAAAGCACTAACTTTTTTGCAAATTAATCAAGTCGCCAAACACCCAGCAATTCTTTGCCATGATGTGTGTGTCATTGGTTGGTTTAAAAAAGAAGCTATGCTCAGATTTCAGAAATACTCTCAAACCTAAACTATAAAGCAAATTATAAAATAGCTGCGCCGTATTTTATCATATAACTTACTGTAATCGCCAGTAATTTATCAGTATAACGCAGCAAAGTAAAAGTGAGATATCACCATATTAACAGACAAAAAAAGCGACACAGATGCGTCGCTTTTTCGGGAATTACTTTGGCTGCATATCATTTGCGCTATATTAGGCTATGCAATGCAAATACCTATCACAGCTTTATGACCATGCCAAGTAAATGGCGTGACATAGCTTTGGCGGTCTTTAGGCAAATAAGACACGCTAGGCGCACTTTCTACAATATGCGGTGGAGAGATAATGAACTCAGAACCAAACTCTGTACGAGCATTACCAGAGATAGTATTGGCCATTTCACCCAGCAAATCTTTCATCATTATAATTGATGAGTCAGGCTCTCCCATGACTTTTAACACCTCTCGTAACATCACGCTTGGTGCACTCACGTACACGCAGCCTTCGAGAGGGCCAGATATTTCAATCACACCACTATAATCATAACCAATAGCACTTCTGTTATGATTCAGATAAGGGGTATCAATAGATACTTCTGAGCCATCAATCTGTGCAAAAAATGCATTGATTGAGCTAAGAAACACACCTAGTTTTTCTACTTTGACCATAATATATTAATATCCGTCTTTATTACGCGGCAGTGTCGTTAATCTTGTAAACAAACCACAATCTCGCCAACTTGTGAATGCCAAGTGATGGGGATAATAAAAGAACGCTCATTGTTCGGCAACACAATACTTTGTGGAGAGCCTTTGAACACAAGTGGCACAGAGATATGAAACTCTGATCCAAACTCTTTGCGTGCATTACCTGCGATAGTATTGGCCACTTCGCCAGCCAAATCTATATAATTTTCATCACTTTTGTCCGTTTCACCCATGCTGTCTAATATAGAAGACAATAACTGACGGGTTGCCGAAAAATACACCACGCCTTTTTGCCCACCTGATATACCGATGACACCCGTATAGTCATGAACTTTTGGCTGTTTGTTTTCTAACAAATAAGGAGTGTCTGCGACGAGCTCCTCTCCACCAAACTGATTAAAATAGTTACTGATAATATTTAAAAAAATCTGTAGCTTTTGTTCTTTCATAATAACATCTACTTAAGTCGTTGAAGGGTTTAGTCTTGCATCAATTCATACAAAGACTCGACAAGCTCTTCTTCAGAAAAAGGCTTGCATAAAAATCCGCTGGCACCCAACGACAACGCTTCAATGCCAGTGGCTTTGTCAGATAACGCTGACACTACTAAAATACGTACATCAGGATCAATCTCAATGATTTTTTCAATGCATTCGAGACCATCCATTTGTGGCATGGTCAAGTCCATCGTGATCACATCAGGACGATGAATATTAAACTTTTCGATAGCTTGAACACCACTGGTGGCCGTAGCAACCAACATAAATTGCCCTGAATCGTACGCGCGCTGAATACGATTTCTAATAATATTTGAATCATCAACAATCATTAACTTATACATAACTGACTTATTACCTTTAATGAAGTGCTTGTCGTCCCTGACAATATAACTTGCTATTTTTAATTAAGCTTTAGGCAATGTAATAACAAACCGTGTCATCTGACCCAGCTCACTATTCACATTAAGCTTACCATCGTAATCTTTTACTTTCGCTTTGATGATATCAAGACCGACACCGCGGCCGCCGTCTTCATCTGCATCATCTTTGGTAGAAAATCCTGAAGAAAACAGCTGCTTAAGTAACTGACCTTTAGTCAACTTATTGGCTTCTTCAATACTAAAACGACCTTCTGTGCTTAATTTAGTACGAATGCTATCATAATCGATACCTTGACCATCATCTTGTACAATCAGCATGAAGTTCGAATCATTATTTTGTATTTCTAGATCAATGGTTCCTACCTCAGCCTTACCAGTCAAATGACGAACACTTGGCGCTTCGATACCATGCACCACAGCATTACGTAGCAGTTGAATACTCATTTCTTTAAATGGCTTTGCTACATGTTCTGGTATATGCACTTGCGTTAGTGTACTACTCTTTACCTGCACTTGCTTACCTTGTCTTTCAGCAATATCTTTTACAAATCCTTCATAAAAAGACAAAAGACTATCATCGTCGTCACTATCTAAATCAATATCCTGACCGCCATCGATATCAACACTATCGACTGAGTCAGTTGATACTGACGTCTCGACCATGACTGTTTTTGATGTGCTATTTTTAGCAATATCATCACTTAGTATAAGCGATTCTTCTGCAGGTTTTGACGTCGTTGGTGCTGAGCGGTTGATACGCTCACCTAACGTCGAGATGGTATTTGATAAGCTTAATAAGTCATCTAAATGTACTGCCAATGGCAAGAAGTCATTGCCAGATAGCTGACCTTGGTTCTGTAATGCGTGCAATTTATCTTCCGCATCAGAAGCAATCTTCGTAAAGCTGTGTAGTTTTAGCGCAGATGCCTCACCTTTTAAACTATGCATCTCGCGATAAATAGCTTTTAGTTTCCCTTCAAGCTCATACTGCGAGCTACCAGGATTTTTCAAGATATTATTCATTTTTTCGATATGCATCTGAGTATTAATAATGAACTCATTAATAATCTTCGGATTTACATTCAAGATAGTGGTTAACATCTCAATTTGCATATCATTTTGTGAGCGCTCTTTCTCTAAACGCTGCTCTAAGTAAACGGCATCTGATACATCATTGACGTTAACCAAAATACGGGCAATGTCTTTATCATCATAAACTCGTGAAAACTTGAAGTCTAAGAAGCGATTATCTGTTGCTTTACTGCCAGACGCATTATGCAACATCACCTTATGCAAAGGATTGAGAGAATTCACCAATTTTTCTTTAACTCGTGGATTGTAGAGCTGCTCAATAAACTGCTCTGTTGTCTTCAAATCCTTATCAGAAATACGGCCACGTAAAACATTGGCAAAGTTCTCTCCTGATAACTGATCAGAACCGATAATACCGTTTAGTGCTTTAGAATGCTGTTGACCAATATTCAGATCTTTATCAAGCAAGAATAGACCCGTACTTACCGTTTCCATAATTTCTTGTGTCTCGCGACGAGCAGCGAATGCTTCAGCATCCGTTTCACGCAAACGGCGTACAAAGAAGAATACGAAGATTAGAAAGTAGGTGAAGATAGCGGCAACACCAAGTACCTGAATAAGACGAATGGTCGTCGCTTGACGTTCTGTTTCTTCATAAACTTCATTAGTCAACTGGTCTAGCGCATCGTTCATACTCAAGCTAGAGGTTTTCGCTTGCTCATAAGCCAATGCCAACTCATCTGAAGAGTCAACCCGGATATCACCAGCGCCTTCGAGATATTTTGCGATCAGTGGTTTTAGTTCACTCCAATCTTGCTGTGCCCCTTCCAATGCAGCCAATTCCGTTGCCGTTTTGATACTAGGGATCTGATGAGCATTACCAGAAGCATCAATATATTCAGAACCTTCACGCATACTCGCAAGTAGTTGATCAATACCTTGTGTATTGCTTTCTAGTCTTTCTCTTACACGTTTTTGGTGAGGAGAATTGATATGCTCACCCACACTACCTTGTAAATCGAACAAATCTTTAATAATAGCCTGAGCATTATTGGCTGTTTTATTCGATATATTTACTAATGTGGTATTGCGCTCAAGAACACTTGAGGTATAAAACGTAAAGGCGAGCAGTATTCCAATCAATGCCAAGAAGGCAGCAATCGACAAGATCAAACCCCGATAACGGGAGTTACCGTTGTGAGTTGATATAGTCATAGCAGAATCCTTTCAATGTATATAGTCCATTCTCTATAAATTGGATACGGTGTCAGTCTCGCTGAGTCTACTACTTGTAGTACTTTCGCTCGGCTTTCTTGTATCCAAATTATATTGAATTGACTATAGATAAATTTATATTTATGGTTTATTTAAAAATAATACGTTCCATAACGACTACGCTTGAGGCTACTGCAACATTTCTTGTTGCTCCAAAGAGGCTTTGGTCAAATCAGTACCGAACCATTTGGTGGTTAACTTTGCGTACGTACCATCTTCTTTTAGGCCTTTTAATCCTGTATTTACTTTTTTGAGTAAATCAGGTTGGCTCTTATCAACTAAAAACACTTTGCGAGCACCATCTGCTCTGATACTTTCATAATCAAAATATCGTGGTTGCAAACTTGGCAAATCATTTAACGTATAGCGCAGTACACCAGAATCATCAACTACAGCATCAACTTTGTCTTGTGCCATCGCTTCTACTGCTGCAAACGTAGTCGGATACTGCTCTAAAGAACCTAGCTTATACGTACCTTGCGCGAAGTATTCATAAGGTTCTGAACTGGTCAACACACCCACTCTTAAAGTACTCAAGTCATTTAATGATTTAATATTTAATGAGTCGTCTAAATATACAAGGCTAGTAGGAAGAGGTGCATAAGCATCCGAAAGTAGGTATTTGCTAGCACGCTCGCTGCTATAAGTGAGACCTGCTGCTACCATATCTCGACTTTTATTATCCAAGTTGTCAAATAACCCTTCCCAAGGATCATTATAAACTTCAACTTTAAAACCTTGGTTTTCACCAATATATTGCATCAGCTCTATATCGAAGCCCGTTACATTTCCATATTCATCTTTGAACTCATAGGGAGCGTAATTGGCTTCAGTACCAACCTTAATAACTGGTGCTGTATCAGGCAGATTGCTAACAAAGTCATTCTTACTTTCCGTTACTGGCGCATCAGCCGAATTAGTATTTTCTTGAGTGGAAGAGTTACCACAGCCAAATAGGCCGACACTCAATACAACTGGTAACACTCGATATAACTGCATCATAATCTACCCTTTACGCTTAACGTTGTTATACATTTCAGTGAAAAATAATTTAGCAAGGTTATACAATATGTTCGTAATATTTCCTTACAGAAAGTTACGTATTGATAATACTTATCTAAATTTATGATTGCAATAACTATGTTTAGTAATTCATAAAATACGCTCTGCAAAAAGAAAGCTACTCCATATATATAAGTTTATTTCTTAGGATTCTATTTTCAATAACCCTATGTTTAATAATTGATTTTTATATATTTTAAAGAACTTACGAGACATAAAAAAAGCATTTATACGTACCGAACGTATAAATGCTTCTTAAAACACAATTAAAAAAATATTGCATATTTTATGCCTACTCAGCATCATCCAAATTTAAGTTACGATCTATTTGCCAGATCAAGAAACAACCGAGACCCATTAATGCAAACATGGCAATACCAATTTTGAGTACTGGATTGACCGGAAATAGGTTTAATAATAATCCACCGAAAATACCAACAGAGAACATCAGTGAGCCTTGTAATGCACTTGCCATACCAGCACGGCGCTTTTGGAAAGCAAGGGCAATAGCAGAAGCATTTGGCTGAGTCAGACCTAAACCTGAAATACAAAAGAAGATACAGGCAAGTACCAATGGTAGCCAAGCATCTGTACCCAAAAACAGTCCTACGACGAAAAGTACGCCTGCAGAAATAACCTGCATCATCGCACCAAAGCGTAAAATACTTAGAATACGAAAGCGATTGGTCAACCATTGATTTAGCTGAGTCAGGCCCACAAAGCCTGCTGCGTTCATACCAAACAACCAACCAAAATGCGTTGCCGATACGCCATAAGTATCCATAATTAATTCAGAAGCTGAGCTGATGTAGACAAACATGGCTCCCATCAGCAAACCACCACCAATCGCTGGATAGTTAAATGTTTTGTCTTTTAACAAATCCCAGTACTGACTAAGTACTTCTTTTGCAGGGCGTACATTTCGGTTTTCTTCAGTCAGTGTTTCAAAAAAGAAAAACTTCGTAAGCAACAAATTAAGCGTACCAAAGGCCGCCAAAAACCAAAAAATAGAGTGCCAGCTAGAGAACTGTAAAAACAGCGCACCCAATGATGGTGCTAATATTGGTGCCAACCCCATCACCAAAATCATAATAGAGAATGCTTTGGCTGTTTGTTTAGCAGTCAAACGATCTCGAATCGCTGCACGAGTGACTACCGCTCCGACACAAGCGCCAAGTGCTTGCATCGTACGTCCAACAAATAATACATATTCATTATCAGTGGTCGCACAGACAATTGAGGCGATGACATATAACGTCATGCCTATATATAATGGCTTTACTCGACCAACACGATCACTAAAGGGCCCATAAAACAGCTGACCAAATACCAAACCTAAAAAATAAGCTGGTACAGAGTTGGCCATAAAGGCAGTGGAGACACCAAAGTCATCTGCCATCGACGGTAGTGCCGGTAGATACATATCGATAGACAATGGCCCTACCGCGACGATAAGTCCGAGCATCATAATCCATGCAACGGGCAAATCAGCAGAGCGTACGCGCTCAGAAGCGATAGGTTTGTTAGACAGGGAGGATTTTTGAGCAGACATATTTAGGCCATTTTATATAGTGATTTTTATTTTATTATTCATACTTGCATTGTTTTAACCTTTACTTAATATCGCTAGCAAAGGCTATTAACAACAATAGTGTATAGTTACATACATCTGTACAAACAGACAATGCTATATCGCACTATCTGCTTGTATTTCAATGGAAGTATAACGTTAATAAAACAATCGCTAATCACTATAGTCATTTCACTATAAAAGTATTACTGCGTTAACCTCACTTGACGTATTTAATATACCTCTACACTTGGTTGCCTTGTACGACTTTTAAATTGAATCGACTATACAATGAATGCCTAAAATATAAATGACGATTTGTTTAATAAAAAATCGATTAGCGGAACTGACGTTTGCCAAATGCAGTACTGGCTTGCTTGGCTTTTCTGAGCGCAAGTTTGCGGTTTTGACCAAGCATCATTTTGAGCTGCCATACTTTTTCTTTATATAAAGTTGTCGCTGGCTGATGATGCATGGCATTGATGATACGCTTACTGGCTAGTACGGCATCAGGAGAGCGCTCTGCAAATTCAGCGGCAAGCTGCTGAGCCTGCTCAAGTGGTGTCTCACTACAATGACTGACAAGCCCTAATGCCTTACCTTCATTAGCATCAATGATACGTGCACTCATGGCCAACTCTTTGAGCACATCCTCTCGCACCACGCCAAACGCCGATTGGGTCAAGCCCATATCTGGTACTAGGCCCCACTTGGCTTCCATAATAGACAGCTGACAATCGGGATGGCTGATGCGCACATCGCAAGCCAGCGCCAATTGCAGCCCTGCACCAATACAATAACCTTCTAATACAGCAATCACTGGTACAGGCACATCGCGCCAAGCAAGACAAACGCGTTGGAACGAGCTCTGCCATGGCTTTATGAGTTCCCAAAATGCAAATGCCTTGTTTTTTGGATGGTTTAAATCACCCAAATCGATACCTGCACAGAACGTGCCTTCTGCACCATTTAAAATAACCGCTCTTATCATCTTATCTTTGCTAATACGGCCTGCCAAAGCAATCAATTCACTCACTACTTTGAAACTCATGGCGTTTTTTTTGTGTGGGCGATTCAGCGTCACCGTCAATATATTATCAGTGATAGCAACTTTTAAGGTTTCATACTGGTCAGTGGCAATTGGGCTCATAACAATCCTTATTAATGAATAACATATAGTGCTGATATTTTAAGGTTCAACAGACCCCAATATTAGCAGGCTTATCTCTACCCTACCGCAGCAATAACTGACTGCGACGGTACTATATTCAATCCTCTATGAACTGGACACGGTGTCAGTCTCATTTAGTCTACTACTTGTAACACTTTCACTCACCTTCCTTGTATCCAAATTACATTGAGTCGACTATATATAAAGTGTCGTATATAAAACGCTCATGAACTGTCACAAAGCCATTTATCAAAAAGCTACTTATCAAAAAGCCACTTATCAAAAAATCATAGACTTTATAGCTAACAACCTATCTTATTGTTCGGTTAGATCATTTTCCACGTCATATCATTTTCACTTAAACGATGATAATTAAGCTGAGGATAGCCAGATAAATCTAGCATCTGCAAATTATTTAACGCTGCTATTAACCCTTCATAATACGGCTCAAGCATAGCAAACTGAGCGGGAGTCGTATGCTGCACATTCAATAAGCATTTATCTTCTAGGTCTTGACTGGCCTGACGTAACTGCGGTACACCTGTATAACGACTGCCACCTAATATGCGATGGGCAATTTGCGCTAGCATGTTACGATCCCCAGTTGCCCATGCCTGAGTTAATGCCTGCTTTTCATCATTTATGGTGTCAAGCATCATAATAATGAGCTTGGCAGCCAAATCAGGTTTATTCGCTGAGCGATTGAGCGCGTCTTGCCAATCTAGAATATTTGAAGCGTCAATATCGTTAGCCCCAACATGACCATCATGTAGGTTATGTTTACTGGGATAATTATTGCCGTCTAGACCCTTTCTGCTTTGTTCATATGCTGCCGAATCTGTACGAGCGCTTACTTCGTCATGGGAACTACCTGTCAGTTTATTTGGTGCAGATAGTAGTGGTACTTGTCCATGTTTGTTTAAGTGTAATCCTTCATAACGAGGCTGAGTCTCACGCGGTGGTTCTCGTCTATGATCGTCACGAGGCTGACTATCTCGCAGGTAGTCATCACGAATTTTCTTCAATGATAAAGGGCGAGTAATCTTTTGCGGATTTACGCTATCAGATACGCCATCTCTAGTAATCCCATTACTTTTTGACATAGAACTTGTCGTGACAGTCGAATCAGCAGGCCAAGTTGACTGATTTTCAATATCTCTATTTTGCCAATCACTAAATTGAGCGTTATTGCTTATCGAGTGACCGATTACCGGATCGATAGCGCCTAAGCCCTGTTCTGACAAATCACTTTCATTCAAACCAATACCTTGTAAATCAGTGTCAGGCAGCAGCATCGATTCTGATGTTGTTGTACGTCCAAGCCATTTCTGTAGTACTTGCAGTAACTGCGGCTGACTAATAGGCTTACCAACATAGTCGTTGATGCCACTGGCAATGAGCTTGTCACGCTCGTCAGCCAATCCATGTGCCGTCAGAGCAATGATAGGAATACGGTTATCATCACTCTCAATATTACGAATTTGGCGGGCTGCCTCATGCCCTGACATGCGCGGCATTTGAATATCCATAAAGATTAAATCAATACTGCCTTTATCCTGAGTAGCCGCTTTATCTTCAGTATTTGCCTCTTCATAAAGCGCACTGTTTGATTTTTTATTCACCTCATCGCGAGCTTCTGCTTTAGATATCTGGGTTTTATTTGACAGACTTTGCTTGTCATTTTTCGATGATTTAGTATGTTTGGTTTGTTGCTTACTGATAATTTCTATGGCGTCAAAACCACTACTCGCTGTCACCACTTGAATACCCAGCTCGCTCAGCAAAGCATCTAGCACCAGTAAGTTGGGTAGATGGTCATCGACTGCCAGTACCGTCACCCCTTTCCATCGTGGCTCTTGCAGGCTTTTTGCAACACTGCGTTTCTGCGTATCTAGCATGGCATAGAGCTGCCTTTTATCTAATGGCTCATACAATATGTTGGCGTGATAGCGATTTAAGAGCGCTTGGTCGGCCGCCACTTGGTAGCCAAACACGGCAAGCTTGCCCTGATAATGTAGACGAATTTGTTTTAGCAGTGCCATCATGTCGTCTTGTGTATCATCATCAACGATGACCCAATCCCAATAATTGCCGCGTTCTTTTAATGACTCGAGCACGCCGGGTAATGAGTTCGCTTGAGTAAGGGTAATCGGCAAATACTGTAAGCTGGCTTTGAGCACTTGAATAGATGCCGTATGATTAATCCATACCAGTACATTAAACTCATCGGTCTCACTCGCCAGCGGCGCCAAGACTGGTAGCTCAATCGTCTGACCAGTAGCGGCTTCTAACACATCGACATGTGCTGGCATACGAAACCAAAACGTTGCGCCTTGATTGGCAATATTCTCTTGTGCATTATCATGAAAACCGATATCACCGCCCATCAATCGCGTGAGCTGCTTAGAGATGACCAGACCCAACCCTGTACCGCCGTATTGACGGGTAATTGATGGGTCGCCTTGGCTAAAGCTCTGGAACAGCATTTTCTGATCTTCTAGAGAAATGCCTTTGCCACTATCCTGTACACTAATCATTAGGTAGTTGTCGCGATGATCATCCAAGCTAACACGCACCACCACATCACCGCTATCGGTGAACTTAATCGCATTGCCCACGATATTGGTCAGTACTTGCTTGAGACGCAGAGCATCACCGTTGATACGCATCGGCACATCATTATAAAACAGCACGGCCATGCGCAAACCTTTCTCTGCTGAGACTGGAGACAGCATATCAACCACATCATAGATGGTGTCATAGAGATCAAACTCATGGCGATCGAGTACCAGTTTCCCCGCTTCAATTTTGGAGAAATCTAAGACGTCATTGACCAGTGCAAGTAAATGCGCAGAAGACTTACGTATGGTTTGCACATACAAATCTTGCTCAGGGTTTAACTCACCATGACGTGCTAGCAGATTAATAAAACCATCGATACTATTAAGAGGTGTACGCAACTCATGGCTGATATTGGCCAAGAATGCTGACTTGGCTTGGCTGGTTGAGATAGCCGCATCACGCGCATTACGAATAGAGATGTTTTGCATCTCCATCTCATCAAATGCCAAACGCAAATCGTCTTCGGTTTGCTCAGCATGATCTTTAAGCTCTTGAAAGCTCATATGCAAGCGGCGCAACGTCCTAACCAAATCTTGCTGTAGCAAGTTCAGCTCTCCATCCGACTCAACTGGAATGGGATAATATAGGTTATCGACATGGGTACGCTGTAGCTGTAATCGCAGCTCGTAGATAGGTGCTATCCAGCGCTTTGAATAAATATTTAAACTAAGTAATAGAATTAGAATAGTGAATAAGCCCGTAATCACTAACGCCATAGCAATACGATAACGCGCAATATACAGCGGCTCATTGTCCATATCGACAAGCAACCACAATCTTTGCCCTTCAAACTCACCCAACACACTGCCATAAGCCGTACCAATAGGCGTTAGT
Organism: Psychrobacter sp. SCQQ22; assembly: GCF_015864605.1. Taxonomy (NCBI): domain Bacteria; kingdom Pseudomonadati; phylum Pseudomonadota; class Gammaproteobacteria; order Moraxellales; family Moraxellaceae; genus Psychrobacter; species Psychrobacter sp. SCQQ22. The sequence continues at coordinate 617,296 of NZ_JADYWZ010000001.1, read as the reverse complement.
TCTTGCGATAAAAACTTTGCTTTGGTATCTATTGCAGGCCACGATTCATTTAATCCATAACCGACTGCTGCGAGTACTTGATTGTTTTCATCAATAATGGCTATGCGCTGTACGTGCTGCTCAGACTGCATACGACCCAATTTATCTTGGATATCTTCTAGCTTGGTAATCACAGTTTGCGGCGTGTTACCTACATGAATTTCACTGATGTCTTGATTGCGCTCTTGCTCTAACAGTTCAGGAATGAGGTCTTCAATCACTGGTGTATAGCGAATCAGCACGGCCTCAGCCAAGACGCCTTGCTCTGAATTACTGGCACGCATGGTTTCATAAAACACCAAAATACCGCCGACAGCAGCCAACACACAAATTGGTAAAAACACCAATATGATTAATTGGTCATACGCACTGCTAGTATCAAAACGTTTTTTGTATGCCATGCTATCGTCACTCTCTACTGGGATTTTTGCTATGTATCGCCTATTCTCTATAAACTGGATACGGTATCAGTCTCGCTTAGTCTACTACTTGTAGTACTTTCACTCGGCTTTCTAGTATCTAAATTATATTGAACTGACGATATCAATAGCAGCGGCAAGCTATTTTGCCTAAGAATAAACTTTATAAATATCTCAGCTATTTTAACAGCATTTATAGGTGTCAATCTTATCATCGATGATATGGCTAATGATTGATGCCGCAACTGTCTTTTAACTGTCTAGCTATTTCTAGACACCACTCATTTACCAAAATCTGCTGATGCCATCAGCGTAGCCAAAAACAAAATGATATAATGACGCAACTTTCTACCGGTTGCTATTTTTTTGTGATTGTCACAATACAATCAACTACGAAATCATTAGCTTACCTTGATAGTAACCGTATTAACATCTTGACTCAAAAACTAAAATTATATTTAAGAAATACACTATTATTCAAAAATCAATTTTAAAATTAATAAGGATACTTTATGTCCGCTCCGGCTATGTTAAAGGCTAACTATATTACTCAAGTGACGACGCTAGCTGATTGCGTCGGTCAAACGCCGTTGGTTAAATTGCAACGTCTACCTGAGACAGAGCAGTTAACCAATGGCGCTGCGTTATTGGCCAAGCTTGAGGGTAATAACCCTGCTGGCTCTGTCAAAGACCGTCCTGCTTTTAACATGATTTATCAAGCAGAACAGCGTGGTAACATCAAGCCTGGCGACATGTTAATTGAAGCGACTAGCGGTAATACGGGTATTGCCTTAGCCATGGTCGCGGCGATGCGTGGCTATCCAATAACACTGCTGATGCCAACCAACTCAACCCAAGAGCGTAAAGATGCCATGATTGCCTATGGTGCAACGTTAATCGAGGTTGATGAAGGGATAGAAGCAGCACGTGATTTGGCATTGCAAATGCAGACAGCGGGTGAAGGCATTGTATTAGATCAGTTCAACAACCCTGATAATAGTCAGGCGCATTACCTCACCACAGGGCCTGAACTGTGGGCGCAAACTGAAGGTAAAATCACGCATTTTATTAGCTCAATGGGCACTACTGGTACTATCACAGGTGTCTCACGATATCTGAAAGAACAAAATCCTGATATCAGAATCATCGGCTTGCAACCTGATGAAGAAGCTGCGATTGCAGGTATCCGTCGTTGGCCTGCCGCTTACATGCCTGGTATCTTCGATGCGGACTTAGTCGACGAAGTCATGGATATTAATCAGCGTGTCGCAGAAGTCTATATGCGCAAACTGGCCAAAACTGAAGGCATCTTCGCAGGCGTTTCTTCAGGGGCAGCGGCATGGGCAGCAGTACAGGTCGCTAAAGAAAATCCTAATGCCATTATTGCCTTTATCGTATGCGATCGTGGTGACCGTTACTTATCAACAGGTTTGTATAACGTTGTTGACAGCGATGTCGATGATAGCAGCCTAGAAGTTAAGTAACGAACAGACAACGCTGCTCAATATCGTTGGTTCAATTTAAGAGAGATTAATGCTGTCACTCTTATATGTTGGATTGACGATAAATTGATAAATAGTCAGGATTAACTATGTCACAAGCTCGACCTTCCGACCCTATACTGGTTTTTAATATCGAGACTGTCGCCGATACGGATGCGGCGCGCCGTATCTATCCGCAGTTGGCTGAACTCAATGATGCGGATACGCTAAGTGCTTTGACAGCTATCCGTATGCAAGAAGCTGGGCACGACTTTATGCGCCTGCCATTACAGCGTATTGTCTGTATTTCTGCTTTATATATTAAAGACGGCAATTTTTCATTGTTTTCGTTGACTGCAGATAAATTTAGCGAAAAAGACATTCTCACTAAATTCGTTCGAGCATTCAGCGATCTTGAAAAACTACCGCAACTGATCAGTTGGAACGGCTCAGGTTTTGATATCCCTGTGTTGATATATCGCGCCATGCAGTACGATTTGTCAGCGCCATGGTTATTTGAAGAAGGCGATCGCATCAAAAACATGCGCTTTGATAACTATATTAACCGCTTCCACACTCGTCATCTTGATTTGATGGACAGGTTTAGTCAGTACGGTGCCAGCCACCGCGAAGCCATGGATATTGTCGCAAGCCTTTATGGCCTACCCGGCAAAACTAATATTGATGGCAGCATGGTTGGTGACCTGGTTACTAATGAGGATTGGCAAGCGCTATCCATCTATTGCGAGTCTGACGTCATGAATACGTGGCTTATATATCTGCGCTGGTTGCGTCTAACGGGGCAACTGTCCTCACAAGACTTTGATAGTTGGCAGCAGCAGAGCTATGACTATTTAGTAAAACATACCCAAGCAGATGGCAGCATACGTCATCAAGCCTTCATAGCTGACTGGTCATCTGCACCCAACTCATAAAAATACCGCATTTTAAGCAGTCACTTTTACTTTTATTTCTTTGTTATTTATCATTTATTATTAAGGCAGGTTTATGCAACCCACCGATTCAAAAACGTCTATAGCATCTGACGCAGTGCCACAAACTGACGATAGACAATCCATCGTCGTTCCACCAAATAAGAAAAAATCTAAGCCATCATCAAAAACACGTCGTCGCCTAAAAGATGCAGAACCGATTCCTTTTACCATCGATAGATTGTCGCATGATGGTCGCGGTGTTGCTATCTATGGCAATGGTTTTGGGGTTGACGATGGTCATGCTGAAGACAAGCATGGCAAAACAACCTTTGTCAGTTTTGCGCTGCCAGGTGAAAGCGCATTGGTCAAAATCACCAATAGCCGTGCCAGTTTTGAGGAAGGCGATGCAGTCAGCATCACTGCCAACCCAAATCCTGAACGTACTGTACCACCCTGCCCTCATTTTGGCGTTTGCGGTGGCTGTAACTTGCAACATTGGCAGCCAGAAAGTCAAATTAGCTTTAAGCAATCTGTACTAGCCGAGATGCTTATACACCAAGCCAATGTAGAGCCTGATAACTGGCTTGCCCCTGTGGTTGGTGATCGCCTTGGCTATCGTACCAAAGCACGTCTGGGTGTGCGTTATGTCACCAAAAAAGAAACGGCTTTGGTTGGTTTCCGTGAGCGCTCAAGTAACTTTTTAGCGGAGTTAAATGAGTGTCATATCTTAGACCCACGCATTGGTTTTGAGATTGAAAACTTAAAATCCTTGATCAGCACGTTGGAGAGTCGTAATAAGATTGCCCAGCTTGAATTGGCAATGGGTGAGCAAGTACCTGAGCTACCAGATGGCAATCAACCTGTTGCCCTTATTGTGCGTAACTTAGAGCCATTATCAGACGGTGATGTAGAAAAGCTAAAAGTATTTTTTGCGGCACGTAATTGGCAGTTATATCTACAGTCTAAAGGGGCTGATAGTATCCAACGTATTGCATTGACGGATGCGGATGACATGAGCCAGCAGTTTGGACGTCTGTATTACCAATTGCCAGAGTACGATCTGACCTTTGAATTTATCCCGACTGACTTCACTCAAGTCAATCTATCTGTGAATCGTCAAATGACCAAACTCGCTTGCGATTTATTAGACCTAAAAGCAGGTGAACGCGTGCTAGACTTATTTAGCGGCTTGGGTAACTTTAGCTTACCACTTGCGCGACTCGTCGGTGAGACAGGTTCCGTAGTCGGCGTGGAAGGAAGCGAAGCCATGACCGCACGCGCAGCAGATAATGCACGTCGCAATGGTATAAACAATACTGAGTTTTATAGCCAAGATTTGACACATGATTGCACTGATAAGCCTTGGGCTAACCAAGGGTTTGATGCGCTACTGATTGATCCACCGCGCTCTGGTGCTTGGGAGATTATGCAGTATTTGCCGAAATTTAATGCTGAGCGAATAGTTTACGTTTCTTGTAATCCTGCGACACTTGCACGTGATACAAAAGCGCTGCTAGAACAAGGCTATCGTCTAACACATGCTGGCGTGATGGATATGTTCTGCCATACTGGCCATGTTGAGTCTATCGCTCGCTTCGAAAAAGTGGCCGTTTAATCTCTTGCTTCTTAAGTGAGCTACTGAGCGTGCAAAATAGCTGTGTTTATATAGTCAATTCAATTTGAAAGTAGTGCAAGGCAATCGAGTGTCGGCGTATATTAAATACGTCAAGCGAGGTCAACGCAGTAATACTTCTATAGTGGAATAACTATAGCAGTTTACACTCATCCAAAATCTGGATGCAGCAGCGTTAATAAATAACAGTTATTTATCCTGATTAACAGCAGACATTACATAGCCTTGCTTGATTTGTCATCTCAAAATGGGATAATAGTAAACAACTTTTCTATGTTTAGAAAATCAGAACTTAGTAAACGTTCATACTCATAGCTTTATATATTTTACACGCATTTTCTAGCTGCTAAAAATCACTTTTTAGCAGTCGTATTGGTTTATATCTAATACTTTATGAAAGTACAAATTTGAAATGTGTGTACAGTAGACGGGGTTATACTCAATTCAAAATAGCTAAGAGGAGTCGGCTATGGTAAAAATTCGTGAAGGATTACCGCTAGTGGATGGACAGACCACACAAGCCGATAGTGCAACGCTTGCAGCCCAGCTGGTTGCGAGCCAACGCTCTCATCAGTCTGCCAATAGCTATGCCCAAATCCCGCTCGATATCAAATACCAGCTAGCAACTCATAAGCTACACACCACTTTTGATCGCTCAGCCTTACATGCTTTTCATAGCCATGATCCAAAGCTTGAGAACGAGTATTCTGATAATCCGCTGTTGGATGATAACAATACGCTCTCTGAAGTAGAAATTGAAGCTATTGACTTAGATCAGGTTAATATCGACGTCCCCACTTGGCTAGACAATGTGGCCAAACGTATTGGTCAAGACTCTGTCCCTAACCTGCATGCTGCTTGTGAATTTATTCGCAATCATATGAATACTAGCGAGTCTGAACGCTCAGGCGCTTATGTCACTGGTATTGGTATGACCGACATATTGACCTATCTTTATCAAGATGAAGATGCACTTGTTGCTGCCATGCTCTATCGCAGTGCGCGTAAATCTATTATTAGTCTCGCTGAGATAGAAAAAAACTTTGGGTCTGATATATCCACCTTAGTCAAAGATGCCTTGGCAATGGGTAAGCTGTCTGAGATTATCGAGAGTAATAAGCGCTTAGAAGATCACTTCGTGAACAATCAGCGTGACCAGCTATCCAATATTTATAGCATGCTCATCTCTGTCACTAACGATGTACGCGTCGTACTGATTAAGCTGTCTGAGCGTACCTTTGCCATGCGTGAGCTGACTTTCTCTAGTGTAGCTAGGCAAAATCGTGTCGCACGTGAAGTCATGACTATCTACGCCCCGTTAGCGCATCGACTGGGCATCGCACAACTAAAATGGGAACTTGAGGATTTAGCTTTTCGCTATCTTGCGCCTGATCGCTACAAAGAGATTGCTAAGCTACTATCCGAAAAACGCAGTGAGCGTGAGTCCTATATTCAGCGCGTGCAAAACAAACTCAATGAAGCGTTAGCAGAAGCCAACATCGAAGGTGAGGTTTCTGGGCGTGTCAAACATATCTATTCGATTTACCGAAAAATGAAGCTCAAAGGCTTATCATTCGATCAGCTTTATGATATTCGTGCATTGCGAGTACTGGTTACCAACCCTTCAGACTGCTACCACGTCTTAGGTTTGGTCCATGGATTATGGCGTTATATCCCTGAACAGTTTGATGACTATATCACCAATCCAAAATCTAACGGGTATCGCTCGCTACATACTGCTGTGATTGCGAAAAACAAATCTCTTGAAGTACAGATTCGTACACATGAGATGCATTTTGAAGCAGAGCTTGGCATGTGCGCGCATGTTAACTACAAAGAAGGTTTGAAGAATAAAAAAGATAATTACCTTAATCAAAGAATCAGCTCTCTGCGTCAGCTCTTATCTATTAATAATGAAACACGCAATCAGCTACGGTCATCGTCGTTAACAGGTGAGGATCTAGATGAGATAGAACTCGACGAAGAAGAACAACTCGTTGATTTTGATGAGCTAGAACGTATTTATATCTTCAGCCGTGATGGTGATATTACCGAATTACCAAAAGGTGCGACCGTTCTTGATTTTGCTTACTACGTGCATACTCAAGTTGGCAATCGTGCGCAAGCTGCTCGAGTCAATCAACGCTATGTACCGCTCACCTATCAGCTCAAAACGGGTGAACAAGTTGAAATCATCACTAAGGCATCACGTGAACCTAATCGCGATTGGCTGGTTGCCTCGCTCGGTTATATTCACACCAACCGTGCACGCTCGAAATTAAGACAATGGTTTAACAAACAAGACCGTGATAAGAATATTGAGATTGGTCGTCAAATGCTCAGCAAAGAGCTGGAACGACTATCGGTACATCCAAACAGTATCGATTTGAACGATTATCTTCAGCATTTCAATGCCAATACTACCGATGATATTATCGTCGGACTGGTCACCGGTGATATCGGTCTAAACCAGTTAACCAGCCATATCTCGCGACAGCTACATCTAGAGCCTGAAAGGCCTCCTGAAGACTTTATACCCAGTGTAGATAATAGAGACACTGGCAAACTTGATGCCTATAAGATTCACGTTGACGGTCTGGATAATATTGAAGTTAATTTAGCAGGTTGCTGTCACCCTGTACACGGTGAGCCAATTGCTGGTTACATTACTTTGTCACGAGGGGTCAGTGTCCATAATCGTGGCTGCCCTGAGTATTCGCGTCTCATCGAGCGAGACCCTGAGCGTGCGATAGAAGCCGCTTGGCGAGTACAATCTGGTCGTTATCAACCGGTTGACATCCATGTAGAGGCTTATGATAGACGAGGGCTATTGCGTGACTTGACACAAATTATTGATAAAGAAAACGTCAATATTCGTCAGGTTCAGACACTTAGTAATGACGATAATATTGCCTTTTTGAAATTTCATATTGAAGTTTCGGGACTGGCTCATTTGTCTAAGCTCTTGGCTAAGTTAGAGCAACAGCATGGCATCTTGCATGCTCGCCGCGCCGTCGTTTAAATACAAGCCTAGCTATACATATCCATTTAATCATAAAGTTGCCATAGAAATATCATGCCTGAATTGCCTGAAGTAGAAACGACCAAAACTAGCCTAGCGCCATTACTAGGGCAACAGGTTATCGATGTAAAAATATTCCAGCCGAAGTTACGCTGGGCGATGCCCGATGACTTAGATATCTTGGTTAATTTCACACTAGATAGTGTCGAGCGCCGAGCAAAATATTTAATACTGAACTTTTTACCTGCGTCATCTAATGATAGTAGCTCAGTGGCGCAATCTAATAAGCTAGCACCTCGACAGCTTTTAGTTCATTTAGGCATGTCAGGTAGCTTACAGCAGCATAGTTATGGCACGGATAAACGCAAGCACGACCATTTAGTAATAGTGTTCAATAATGCTGATAATACCAAATCCCAGCTACACTATTATGACCCAAGACGATTTGGCTCGGTATTATGGTATCAAGATTATAGTGCCAAGCTATTGGACCACCTAGGTCCTGAGCCACTTTCAGATGAATTTACTGCGGACTATCTATACCACTTGATTCAACGTACAAGCGTATCTGGTGAAAACGCCGAGTCCACAGTCACAAATAAAGCTAAATCAAAAAAGCAACCTATCTCCCGCCCTATCAAGTCAGTTATCATGGAACAGCAAGTGGTAGTAGGTGTAGGGAATATCTATGCCACAGAAAGCTTATATTTATCAGGCATCCACCCGGCCACACCTTCTCATCAACTATCGTATGATCAGATTGTCATTTTAGTTGATCACATTAAAGTTATCCTAAAAAAAGCGATAGCACTTGGCGGTTCGACACTACGAGATTTTACCGTTGCTAGCGGTCAAACAGGTTACTTTCAGCAGACACTAAACGTTTACGGTAGACAAGGTGAAGCGTGTCCACATTGTCAGACAACACTTGAGAATATCAAGCTTAATGGCCGAGCCAGTGTCTTTTGCCCTAGTTGTCAACCAATGGGTTAACCATAATTTTCAGTAATTTTACCTACCCGTTTCGATCTACAATCAACAGCGTAGTAATTTCATTTGAATGTCTTATATTTTTTCATTCAAACCAGCATATCATGCGCATTTTTGTTGCTTATTAACGCACATCTTGCTTTAATAGTAATAACACTTACATAAATAGTGCATACGGTTTATTTATCTGTAATATTTAGCTTACCTATCGCTGCGAGGATATTTTTTTGTAGAAATATCAGCAGCCACTAATCATACCAATTGTGAATTTTAGGATATCGTTATGACTGTTAAAGCCAAGAAACAACGCACAGTTAAGCAAAAAGCTTTTACTGTTGCTACCAGCTTAAGTCTGTTGGTCGCTAGCATGCAGCCAGCCTTGGCCGCAATAGAGATTGATGAAACTGACTTTGGGCCTTCCTATGGAACCATGGTTGCGGATGCTACCGTAGGTAAGCCTCTTCAACTGGTCGGTGCCGTTGCTGGTACTGCACTCTACCTTGTTAGCCTGCCTTTCTCCCTAATCGGTGGTAACGCAGATCAAGCGCAGCAGAAGCTATTCGTCGAGCCTTGGGATGCGATGGGCCGTTGCTTAGGTTGCTCTGTTGCTGAAGACAACTATTATAAGTCACAAGCAAATGATAACAACCTTGTGCGTATCGTCGTCGACCAACCATCAGAAATTTTAATCAATACAAACGACTACGTAATCGTTAATCCATAAGCAGTTATTTTTAAGTATATTGCATTATAATATATAGATACTAAATCTAATTTGTTTGTAAATTGACAATAAAAAAGGCTAACGCGACGTTAGCCTTTTTTATTGTTTTATTCACTACATTAAATGACTTTATTTAGAGATGTCAGTATTACTTAACTTGGCACTAATTTCACGAAGTAATAGTACCTCTTCCGAAGGTTCCACAATGGCCTCTACCACTTCTTCTACTTCTTGAGCACGGCGCATTTTATTTACCGTTCTGACCATCATAAAGATAATGAACGCTAAAATTAGGAAGTTAATAAGCACCGTAATAAAGTTACCGTATGCTAATACTGGAACACCCGATTCTTTAAGTGCGTCATAGGTCATAGCAATACCTTCAGGTGCGTCCCCTAATACTAAGAACATGTTCTTAAAGTCAATTTCGCCACCGAATATAAAGGCGACGATAGGCATGATAATGTCTGCCACGAGAGAAGTTGTGATGGTTGCGAAAGCACCACCAATGATGACACCAACTGCTAGGTCCATCACATTACCTTTTAACGCAAACTCTTTAAACTCAGATACCATACTCATTATTTTTCCCCAAAATTTATCTATAAACAGATATAACTGTCTAGTTATCGCCACAATTGGCTTTAATAGTAATTATTGAATATATTAATATGACTATTCATTCTGTCTCTATTTTTGCAAAATTACAACACAAAAAAAAGCAGTATAAAGTGAAGCACTATTCGCTCACCTTATACTGCTAATTTTTTAACGGCTTCAATGTCAGAAAATCTTTACTGACATTGAATTTCAGCGTCAAACATCAATGATATGAATTACTAAGTAACCCACTTATTGATATTAAGCACCTTTTTTACCACGGCCGTGACGCTTACGCTCACTTTCAGTCAAGTAACGCTTACGTAGACGAATCGCTTTAGGGGTTACTTCAACCAATTCGTCATCTTGGATGAATTCAAGTGCTTGCTCAAGCGTAAACTTAACTGCTGGCGTCAACGTCAATGCTTCATCAGTACCACTAGCACGTACGTTGGTTAGCTGTTTAGCTGTCGTTGGGTTAACAGTCATGTCATCGTTACGAGAGTTCAGACCGACAATCATACCTTCGTAAACTTCAAGCTGTGGCTCAGCAAATAACTTACCACGTTTTTGAAGGTTAAATAGTGCAAAGCCTAGGCAAACACCTTTAGCCATAGAAACCAATACACCATTAGAGCGACCACCAACATCACCGATCTTTTGCGGACCGTAATGTGAGAAGCTAGAAGTCATGATACCGCTGCCTGAAGTCAGAGTTAAGAACTCAGAACGGAAACCAATCAGACCACGAGCAGGAATAGTCGCTTCAATACGCATACGACCTTTACCATCAAGTTCCATGTTAGTCATCTCGCCTTTGCGTAGACCAACTTGCTCCATGATAGAACCTTGATGCCCGTCTTCAATATCGAACACAACGTTTTCATACGGCTCTTGTAACTTACCATCAACTTCTTTAACGATAACTTCTGGGCCTGAAACACCCATCTCAAAACCTTCACGACGCATGTTTTCGATAAGTACAGATAAGTGAAGCTCACCGCGACCTGATACTTTAAATTTATCAGGAGACTCTGTGTCTTCTACACGTAGTGCTACGTTATGAATCAATTCACGCTCAAGACGCTCACGAATATTACGTGACGTCACAAACTTACCATCACGACCAGCGAACGGTGAGTTGTTTACTTGAAAATTCATTGATACGGTAGGTTCATCTACCGTTAGTGCTGGTAATGCTTCAACATTAGCTGGATCACAAATCGTATCTGAGATATTAAGTGCGTCAATACCAGTGATACAAACGATATCACCAGCTTGTGCATCTTCAACATCAATACGATCAAGACCATGATAGCCCATGATTTTTAGAATACGGCCATTACGCGTGTTGCCATGCTTGTCAATGACAGTTACTTGCGTGTTCAATTTAACTTTACCACGCTGGATACGACCAATACCGATAACACCAACAAAGCTGTTGTAGTCAAGGCTTGAGATTTGCATGCGGAATGGTGCATCTGCATCAACCTGTGGAGCCTGTACAACATCAACGATAGTTTTGAATAGTGGCGTCATATCATCAGCTAAATTATCAGCTTCTAAACCTGCAACACCGTTCAATGCTGATGCATAAACAACTGGGAAATCAAGCTGCTCATCAGTCGCACCTAGGTTATCAAACAAATCAAAGATTTGATCCATTACCCAATCAGGACGCGAACCAGGACGGTCAATTTTATTGATAACAACAATAGGCTTTAGACCTTGCTCAAATGCTTTTTGCGTTACAAAACGAGTCTGAGGCATTGGACCATCAACAGCGTCAACAACTAGTAATACGCAGTCAACCATTGACATAACACGCTCAACTTCACCACCGAAATCGGCGTGACCTGGGGTGTCAACAATGTTGATACGGTATTCTGTATCTACAGTTTGATCTGTCCAGCGGATAGCTGTGTTTTTAGCCAAAATAGTAATACCACGTTCTTGCTCAATATCGCCTGAATCCATTGCACGTTCAGCAACGTTTGCACGGTCGCCAAAAGTACCAGACTGATGTAATAACTTATCAACCAAAGTTGTTTTACCGTGGTCAACGTGGGCAATAATTGCAATGTTACGCAGGTGTTTGATATCGTTCGCCATATAAAATGCTCGTTTCGTCTTAAAAAATGCAGTAGCAGTAAGCGCCGCCGGATAAACCTTTATCATCAACCAGATAGATATTGAATACTTACTTTTAGACGACTGCACCATAAGTGCTGTTAATCAAATAATTTCAATATAATCAAGAATCTACACTGATAAATTCATCATACAGATAGCTATGCTAATGTACATTCTGTCAATTTACAGAATGTTTGGGCAGCTAGTATAACATTATTGATTCATAAATTTATGTAATAACTCACTTTTCTCAATACATAAACAAAAAAAAAGCCACCCAGTGGGTAGCTTTTTTTGTAATTATATATTTAATCACATAACCAATTGGCTATTACTTATTGAACAACCATGTCTTTAGTTTGTTCAACAGTCATTGTTTTGTCACCAGTGATGATGGCATAAACACGACGGTTCATAGCACGACCTTCTTCAGTGTCGTTTGGAGCGATTGGGTTGTCATAACCATAACCAACAGTTGATAGACGGTTTGGAGCGATACCGAATTCGTTAGTTAGCATAGATTTAACCGCAACGGCACGAGCTTCAGACAGACGTTGGTTGTAACGTGCTGAAGGACCAGTTTTAGAAGCATGACCTTCTACGCGTGCTACAGAGTTAGGATACTCACGCATCTTCTCTGCTACTTTAGCGATTTCTGGCTGGTACTGAGTTTTGATAGCTGATTTATCGTTATCAAAGAATACACGTAGTTCCATTTTCAGTTCATCAGTAATATCTACTGGTACTGGGCAACCGCGCTCATCTACTACAACGTTCATTGGAGTGCCTGGGCATGCATCGATGCTATCAGGTACGCCATCACCATCAGAATCAAGATCAGATTCAACTACTACTACTGGAGTAGTGTCAACCATTGGCTCTTGCATTGGCGGTACTGCTACTGTAGGTGCTAGATGGCCACCAAGTACAACTTCTAGACCGGCCAAAGCCATGCCTTCCCACCAGTTGTTATCAAAGTTATGAATCGCACGAGCTTCACCACGTAGGCTTAAAGCATCGTTGATACGATACATAGCACCTAGACCTAGGTTACCGATAGTATCTTTAGAGCTTGATACTTCAGTACCAGCAGTAACTGTTTCGCCAGTTACATCAGAAACATAAGTTTCTTGGTTTTCTACTTTGATCTTAGATTGACCAGCACCAACCAATACATATGGCTTGAATGCGCTATCAGTATAACCAGTAAACTCTTCAGTACCGATTAAGAAGTTACCAGAAAGCATGGTTTGTTCAACATCAAAACGATTAGCACCAGATTTAGCTGAATCTTCAGAAGCTTCGCCATTAGCATTTGATACACCATACTCAACTTGGAACTGAGTAGAAGGAGTAAGCTCGATACCTAGAGCAGCACCAGTATATAGGCTACTTTCTTTAGCTACGCCGCCGTTAGAGTTGCCATCACGATCCGTGTTTTCTTGCAAGTTTTTGCCGGTACGAAGGATATCACGCTGCTTGTCAGCTGTATCACTGATATCATCAGTAACATGGTAACCTAGTAATAATGGGCTAATCGTTACACCAGCGTTAGCAGCTAAAGGTGCTGCTGCTACTGCAACCAATGCTAGAGCTATTTTATTCAATTTCATGGACTTCCTCCAAAGGATAATTTTAGTGATGCATTAAGCAAAACCGTTTCTCAAGATGCTTCAAATAGACATCTTTTACGAATTTCAAGTGACAAAGCAAAACCAATTAAGGAGTAGCTTAGCGATTATCGATTCAGTTTACAACTTTTTTCGTTAAGGAGCTACACATTATTACACGATAATGTTGTAACTAAAACACAATAGCTTGCTGGAGTTACCTAGAACTAACACGCCTTACGCATTCTATCTTTTGTGTGTTAGCTTCCCATAGATAGTAAACCTAATAGCACCTATTGCCTGAGTATATTTTAATACGACAAGCAATTTTTCTCTATTATTAAAACCTGTCATTCACTAATTGAAACAAATTTTGACAGTAGACATATATTCTGTATATATTAGGATAGCCAACATTATTCTGCATATGTGAAATCCCAACCTATTTTTAAGTCTTTATGCGATCAAGATACTAAAGCTACATGCTCTTATAAGGTCTTTCTAAAATACTTGAACAGCCAATGATAAAAAGCGAGATTGTTTTATTGAAATAAGTTACTCACTATAGGTAATAAGACCTTATGACACTGCTATATAGAATATTATCAAGTTATAGAAAGCTATTTGCGTTTTTATCACTTTTATTGATATTGATTCAGTATAAACACGTCCATAAGAGATTTATCTTTTTCGTAATGCGACTTCATATGTCGTTTTCTGACAAATCCACGTTTGATAAAGTCACAACAAAGACAAACATCTTTAAAGATAGACAAGGTTTTACGCTTGTCGAGCTTATTTTTACCATCGTTATTTTAGGGATTCTGGTGGCGATTGCCGTGCCATTCATACAAACACAATTAGCACATATGGAAGCCAAGCGTATTAAGGGTCAGTTAGAAAGCTCGCTGACTCTAGCGAAGGCTGAGAGTTATATTAGAAGGCAGAATGTGATTGTCTGTTTATCTGATAGTGGAGGTCGCTGTAACCGGGATAGCGACACAACATTATTGCTCTTTATAGACGAAAATAATAACAAGCATTTTGATAACCAAATAGATTCCCTACTCTCTCAGCAGCCCTTAAACCCTAAATACAGTAAGCTAAGTTTAAGAGTGGGCGCCAGACGCCATTACACCAAGTTTTGGGGTGATAGTGGTAAGCCTCGAGGACACTTTGGACATATAAAATACTGTCCAACCGTTGACTATAATAAGACCACGTATCTTATATCGTTTAGTCAAACAGGCCATATAAAGCAGAAACTTAATGAAAACCACCCTACCAAATGCGATAGCTAGTCAGCTTGGCATACGACGCCTTTTAGTAATTTTGACGTATAGCTCATCTACAACAGAGATACACTTAGAACAAGGGGTAAGTCGTTCCCTAATCACATTTCTAAAACAATATGTGAGATAGCCTGTGTTTTGAGGGAAACAACTTTTATAGATAATATGACACAACGAGCATCTTAACTATTGATAACGTTGCTGCTGCTGCCATAATAAACGACTTTGCAATGGTTGATAATCGAGCAAGTGATCGATGAGGTGTCGATATAGTTTTGACCAATGGTTCAGAGTCACTTTAGTAATACCCAACTCTGCCATTCTTATCAATTCAGCACCCATGAATACAGTTTTCATAGTTGTGCTTTCTAAGGTACTTTCTAAATGTTCAAACTGTGACTCATTCTGTAAGACAGGCATAAATCCCACATCAGGTAAAAAACGATAAGAACAATCCGGTTCGATAATATCTTGGACACTATCGTGGGTCAAAATTAAGCTAAAACCCAACTCGTTAAATAAGTGAGACTCAAATTGGCGCAGACATAATCTTAATTCATCGGCATCTAAAGGCTGTCTAAGCTGATGTAGACTGTCTTGATAATGCTGCCACAATATGGGCATAGGATCTTCAGTAGGTAACAACCGCCACAAGATTTCATTTAAGTACAGAGCAGAGTATTGCTGCTGGCCAGTGATATTTCCATAAGGCACTGACTCTAGGGTAGCAGCGATATTATCCTTATCTTCTATACTTCTTGAAGTGTCAATTTGTGACGTGATATTGATTTGACTGAACGTCTTTAAATCACGTTTGCCGTTAGCAAAGAGTTGTAACGGCATAAATAATGGCGCGCCTTTTTTCCCAATACCATGTATCACACCATGCTGCTGAGAAAACAAATAGTATAAAGCGCGCTTTTCCTGATAGGGACGCTGATGTAATAAGTAACCGACTAGCGCTTCATTACGCATTTTTTATTACCTTAGCATTTAGCACGTAAAGAAACTTTCAAAATGCTAATGTCTAATTAATACCCCAAACTGGTCAATGCACGTTCATCATCAGACCAACCACGCTTCACTTTCACCCATAGTGTGAGCATAATTTTTTTATCGAAAAGCTGCTCCATATCTTTACGAGCATCCATACCAACCTGCTTGATACGTTGTCCTTTGTCGCCAATGACAATCGCTTTTTGACCACTACGCTCAACATAAATAGTCGCATCGATAAAAGTACAAGCTTTACGTGGGCGACCTGTCTTTGGATCAGTATGTGCAGGCTCATCTTTAAATGCATCAATTTGTACCGTTAAATCATATGGTACTTCGTCGCCCGAACTACGCATGATTTTTTCGCGGATAATCTCACTGGCTAAAAAACGCTCTGATCGATCGGTAATTTGTTCAGTATCATAAATAGGTGCCGCGACTGGTAGATGTGACGCAATCACTTCTTCTAAGCGGTCTAGATTCTGATTTTTTAGAGCAGATACAGGCACAATGTCAGCAAAATCAAAACTGGCATTAAAAGTCTCGATAAGTGGCAATACACTGCCTTTATCTTTTAAGGTATCTGATTTATTAATGACCAATACTACAGTTAAATCAGTCTCACCGAGCTTCTGCAAGGTCAACAAGTCATCGTCACGCCACTGGTCTGAATCAACAACGAATAGTACCAAATCAACATCTACTAATGCAGATACGGCGGCTTTGTTCATACGCTCATTGATAGCACGCACTTCATTACGATGAATACCTGGTGTATCTACAAATACGGCCTGCATCTCATGATTTGACAGAATGCCGTGAATACGATGACGAGTCGTTTGCGGTTTACGTGATGTGATAGACAGCTTTTGACCTAACAAGTGATTCATTAGTGTCGATTTACCGACATTTGGACGTCCCACAATAGCAACATAGCCAGTTTTAAAGTTATCAGCCATACCTTTATGGCTGCTAGGCGAAAAGAACTCTTCAATCGCCATATCGTTTTCTGACGTAATATCTTCTGAGTGATCGATACCGTCGTTCGTTATATCAGTATTATCTTGGCTTAAGTTGATATCTTTTTTTTCAGTCATATTTTCGGCGTTATCTTCATTATTTGAGGGCAAATCAGTATGATTGCTCATAGGGTAATCCTGTAGGTTTTATAACCAGTCAAACGGTACTTAATGATGAATTGGTTTTATCAGCACTAAAAAAGGGAAACCGTTGTCGGTTGGGAAGTATTTGAGGTTTGAAAGTATGTGACGTTTGAAAGAAAGCAAATCAGCAGTTTTTCAAACGTCACTTAATATGGGTCGTCAGTTTAAAATTGCGTTGGTAGTAAATCGCTAAATGTTAGTTAGTTATTTAGTTATGTACGCTTTTTAACTGAGCCTGGAAGTTTATGCAACTGGTTGATCATAAGCTCTGCTGCTTTTTGCTCAGCGATACGGCGGCTCTCACCAGATTCAGTAATATCAGGGCAATTATTGATATTAACGTGGCAACGTACAACAAATATTTGATACGGTGCATTACCACGTGTTTCCATTAGCTCGTAATGTGGCAAGTCAAACTGCTTAGATTGAAGCCACTCTTGTAGACGACTTTTTGCATCTTTTAATGCTTTGCGATCATTGACGTTATCAATCAAATCTCCATACCAAGAGAGCACACAATCTCGCGTAATATCCATATCTTGACTGTCTAAATATATAGCCCCTATCAGAGACTCTACTGCATCTGCCAATATAGAAGCACGATTTCGACCACCGCCTTTCCTCTCGCCCACTCCTAGTATAAGGTGATTAGAGAGCTCTAAGTTTTGCGCAATGATGACCAGTGACTCTTGGCGTACTAACGTTGCACGCATACGAGTTAATCGACCTTCATTTTGGCTAGGATAGCGATGATATAAAGCCTCACCGACAATCATACCTAGTAAGGCATCACCTAAAAACTCTAAACGCTCATAGTTTTTCTTGCTATCAAACGAGCGATGCGTCAATGCAAGTTTCGGAAGGCTCAAGTCGTTGAACACATAGCCCAACTTACGCGTTAATACCGCTAGCCGCTGAATGAATTCTGAGCTAACAACAAGCGTGTCGACAGACGTGCTATTTTGTTGAGGAGTAGGAACCGCTTGGGAATGCTGCGAAGTTGGTTTCATGCGTGGCTTGTGGTTATCCCTTCTGTTTTACGAATTTAGTCATAATATCTATCGACTAAGGTTATAAGGAAAATTTAAGAGGATATTAACACCTCTTTCAATTACTCTGCTGCTGCCATATCAATATCACCTTCAAAACGATTGACGATATCAATATTGCTAAAGAAATTATTGGTTATTGCATATTGCTTGTAGATGGCTAACTGACCGGTTTTTTTATCAGTAAAAGTAAAAACCTCTTCTGCGGTAGTGTTATAGTCAGCATTAATAGATAACTGTCTATTAACGCGTTCAACAAACTGTTTAGCAGTTTCATTGTTATTATTTGACTCTAGGAGCTGTGCACTTAAGGTTTTGGTCAATTGATAATCACCAATCTGAGCTGGCACGATAGCAACGGTCAATTTAGCAGCAATGCCCAACACCATAATGATGAACACGATGCTTGTCACACTAGCGCCTCGCTGCGTGGCCAATCCAGATAATTGCTGCATTATTGTATTCCTCTATCTATCGATAACTTGCTATTGTAGTAAATACCTAAATATTAGGTATCCGTTAATTAGATAGCAACAATATTAGCACAAAACTATTATCGAAAAATCAACCAATAGAGATTCTTACCATCTTAATTAATAGCACCATTGCGTTGGAAAGTTGGTAAGTTAAGTCCTGGTGGCTTATGCATCCAAATATAAACTGCTTTGCCCGCTAAGTTCTCATCAGGTACAAATCCCCAAAACCGACCATCCGCACTACGGTCACGGTTATCACCCATGACAAAATAATGACCTTCTGGCACATTGATACGCCATTCCGTCCCTTCTGAGCTAACCACTTCTGGTGACTGCTGCTGTAGAAAGGGTGCGTACTGAGCACTGTTCATACCAGTCAAGTAGCGAACAAGATGCTTGTTCTCACCTGGCGTCTCTTCAAAGTACTGCGCCTCACCTTCTTCTTGCTGACCCATCGCAGCTGCACTTTCTTCGGTCAGCTCTTGTCCTGGAGCAATTTGTCCAGGCAGATAAAGCTGTGAAGTCAATTCAGCACTTGCCGAAAAATCTACTGGCTGAGTATCAATCGGAACATCATTAATCGCAAGTACACCTTGATCGTAGCTGACAGTATCACCAGGTAACCCAATCACACGCTTAATATAATAAATACTAGGATTTTCAGGGTAGCGAAATACAGCGACATCACCATGCTCAGGTGATCCTGTATCCAATATTTTATTATAAGTTAGCGGCAGTCTTACACCATAAGAATACTTGTTTACAGCAATAAAATCGCCCGTATATAGCGTCGGTACCATAGAAGATGATGGAATATTGAAAGGCTCAATCAAGAATGAGCGCACAATCAATACCACTGCCAATACAGGGAAAAAATCATAAGCCCAGCGTACTAGTAAGCCTTCTTGACCACGCCCACGAGTTTTACGTTGTTTGAGTGCCAATTTGTCTAATAGCCAAACAATACCCAAAACGACGGTTAATGGCACTAAAATTAAATTAAAATCAAAATCCATACTAGTTTGCCTATTAACGAGCTGCTGCTTTAACGGTTGCTATTTATCAATTAATTGTACTAATCATTGTCAGTTTTACACTAACAATGAAAACTCAATACTTACTCTACTTGCAATACAGCCAAGAAGGCTTCTTGTGGAATTTCCACATTACCTACTTGCTTCATGCGTTTTTTACCAGCTTTCTGTTTAGACAATAGCTTTTTCTTACGCGAAACATCGCCACCATAACATTTTGCTAGTACATCTTTACGCATGGCTTTAACCGTACTACGGCCGATTATTTGACTACCAATAGCGGCTTGAATGGCCACATCAAACATCTGACGTGGAATCAACTCTTTCATCTTAGTGACTAGTGCATTACCACGATAACGTGATTGGGTTTCGTGCACAATCATCGCTAAGGCATCGACTTTATCGCCATTGATTAGCACATCGACTCTCACCAGTTTATCGGCTTGATAACGCTCAAAGTTATAATCGAGCGATGCAAAACCACGAGAGACCGACTTCAGGCGATCAAAGAAATCCATGACGACCTCGCCCATTGGAATGTCAAATATTAGCTGTACTTGTCGACCCATAAAGCGCATATCAACCTGAACGCCACGACGTTCAATACACAGAGTCATCACGTTACCTAAGTACTCTTGCGGTACTAGAATCTGACAACGAGCAATTGGCTCACGAAACTCTTCGATGTTGTTTGGCTCAGGTAGATGTGATGGGTTGTCTACATAAATAACATCGCCATTCTTTTTCTCAATTTCATAGATAACTGAGGGCGCGGTAGTGATCAAATCCAAGTCGTATTCACGCTCTAAACGCTCTTGGATAATCTCCATGTGCAGCATACCCAAGAAGCCACAGCGGAAACCGAAACCAAGCGCATCTGAAGTATCTGGCTCAAAAAATAGTGACGCATCATTAATCTGCAGTTTTTGTAAGGCTTCACGGAATTTTTCGAAGTCAGTAGACTCTACAGGGAACATGCCTGCATAGACTTGCGGAGTTACTTGCTTAAAACCCGGAATACGATCGACATCAGGCGTTTTGGCGTGTGTAATGGTATCACCAACAGGCGCGCCGGCAATGTCTTTAATACCAGCAATAATGAAACCAACTTCACCCGCTTCGAGAATACCCGTATCTACAGGCTTTGGCGTAAACACACCAATAGAGCCCACTAAATGAGCCTCTTGAGTTGATTTAATATAGAGCTTATCACCTTTGCGTATAGTTCCTTCGCGCACACGAACCAATGACACCACACCTAAATAGTTATCAAACCACGAATCAATGATTAAGGCTTGTAGCGGTGCTTCACGGTCACCAGTCGGTGCTGGAATAAATGCAACCAATGCTTCTAGTAGTTTATCAACGCCTAAACCTGACTTGGCTGATACTCGAGGTGCATCAACCGCATCAATACCAATGATATCTTCAATTTCTTGAATAACGCGTTCAGGCTCAACTTGTGGCAAATCAATTTTATTCAGTACAGCCATGACTTCTAGGCCTTGATCAACTGCCGTATAGCAGTTGGCTACCGATTGCGCTTCGACGCCTTGCGCGGCATCAACGACCAAAAGCGCACCTTCACAAGCGGCTAATGAACGCGATACTTCATAAGAAAAGTCGACGTGTCCTGGTGTATCGATAAAGTTGAGCTGATAACGCTCACCATTAGGATGATCGTAGAACAACGTTACCGACTGCGCCTTAATAGTGATACCGCGCTCACGCTCAATATCCATGGAGTCAAGTACTTGCGCCTGCATCTCGCGATCTTGCAAGGCACCGCACATCTGAATAAAACGATCAGCAAGTGTCGACTTGCCATGATCAATGTGGGCAATGATTGAAAAGTTACGAATATTGGCTAATGCAGTCACAAAGCGCCTACTAAATTAAGGGTGATAGAATAATGAAACTAAAAGAATAAATGCTGTCAGACGCAAGCGATACAATAACTGTCTATTGCTGAAAATAGCTTATACACTAAAACTGCTATCTCAAATCAATAGTCAAACAGGCTATTACTTACGTGCAGATGTAAAAGAGTATTCTAGCAGTTTTCCACTACAAAGTAAGGCGATTTTGTGAGCAGAGAGATGATTTACAAGTGAAGTTACGAGCTGATAACCATACAGAGAGAAAGTATGATGCTTATTAGGACTTTATTGTCTTCTGTGGTGCTAATAATTCATCAAAACGACTTAAGATAAATCGAAAGTAAAGGCTACTGAGATCTATTGGATTTAGGGTAATTCTTCTCTACAGACTTACTTCCTGCTTGACCCAAATATTTATACATCCACAATGACTTACCATAAAAAGCACCATTCAACTGAGTTTGCTCTATCAAATATTCACGAAATCTTAGATAAAACTCATTGTCTGGACTTTTAGGCTGTTGCCAAAAATCGTTAAGTGGTTTTTGATCGGTCAGCTTAGGCGTGTTATAAATTGCACGACCCATGATCTTGGTTGGTTTTTTATGATATACCGATTGCAAACCCGTAGTGCTATTGATAGTCAACATACCAATACTATGTTTCATTAAAGTTGGCAAGTGCATATCACAACCATAAAAAACACGGTCAGCTACTTGATAACGCACTGCCAAGCTAGATACTAACTCGCGATAGTCTCGATGACCACGATCTAACGGATGATGTTTAAGTACCAACAACTGCTGCTTATCGGCATAAGTTGCAAAACTTGCAATAGACTCATCAATAAACTGTACCACATCACGATAATCACTATGATGCGTAATCTGTGAGTCATTATGCACTTGTAAGCTAATCAAGAAGTAATTATTACTTTCATTCTTAGTCAATTTATTCTGCAGTTGTTTATCAGGTATGTAATCTCGCAATTTGCGCCATGGTGCTCTCAGCCAAGCAATCGCTTCTTGCCATGCTGTCATACCACGGTAATGCGAATAGTGTGGATAGCGTCCTTTGTACATCCATGCAATAATATAATAAACAATAGCAGCGATACTCAACCGATAAAAACGATTGTGTGTGTATAGCGGCTGATCATTAGCCTTTTTAAGTGCTTTGATGTCTTCTATATTTAAACGTGAATAGCCATTAATCCCGTGTTCTTGCAAGGTGATATAGTCAGGACGTAAATACCCTTCTTCAAATACGAAAAATGAGGTCTCTAACTGCTCACTGATACAGGCAGCTTGCGTATGATGTGGGCGACAATCACCGAAACAAACAATCGCATCAATGGAATTTTCTTTAATGAATGCCTGCAACCAAGAAGAGAAATGCGCTAATGTTCCCGTATATTCATAGGTATTATCATGATGATAGAAAAAAGCATCACCTGCATTAAAGTTGATTTTGCTAACTTTGATATTTTGGGTTTGTAAAAATGTCGAAAAGCGATTAAAAAATCCGCCCATCTTCCCTTGTAACAGCAAGACGTGTCGATGAGTAAGCAAGTGAGACATCGAAGCTGCCATAGTATTGGGCTACCATTAAGTGAAAGGGTCATAAATAAAAACGAGAGTGGTCGTTAAACCGTGTGAAGACACGTAGAATAAAAAATATTATACCGAAAAAAAATCTGCTTGTCGCAGCGGAATTATGCGACGATGCTGAAGCCAATCAACGGGATACTTTACGCACGAGCTGCTGAAATCGATGACGCTGCTGCATAAAACGTGTGGCGGCATGACTCTTAATTTGTGTAGTCAAAGTAGATACTGCTGAATTAGAGGTCTGCATCGAACGATGTGTATTGTTAAACATTTTAGTTTGAGATTCTTTGTTACCATTACCTTCAAGCATATATTCGTTTATAGGTGGATACAGATAATCAATAACTTGCTCTACTTGCGCAAGCCCATAGCCATTTGGTAAACGATAGAGTGGATATCGAATGAGCACGCAATACAGTAATTGCTCAAGCGTCAACACTGTGTCTCTTTTGCGTCTATCCAAGTATTCAGATTTGGGTGGCAACTGTGCGTCAATATCGGCCGTTAACCCCCATCCTGCATAAAATGGCAAACCATAACAGGTAACCTGTAAACCACGTAACAATGCCTCAAAACCCGTCAACGAGCTGATAGTGTGCACTTCATCGACACATTCTAAGCAGTCAGGCATCGCTGTATCATAGGCGACAGCATTTACTTGACGTAAACCTGCTGCCACTACTTTGCCTGCTCGCAACCCTGCTTCAACATCAGGGTGCGGCTTATAAATCAGATAAGCATCAGGATTTTCTTGGCATACACGATCAATCAAGCCACTATTAGTCTTGATGGCTGAACCGCAATACTGAACTGACAAATCATCTTCTACTTGACCAATAATGAGGATTCGGCGTTTGTCAGATAACTTTGCTTCCTGCATCCATGAGCTATGCTGGCTATCAGAGCTATTAACATCAGCGCCAACATTATATTTACTCACGCGCTGAGTACGTAGCTTTTCTTGCAGCAGTTTTACTCGTGTACTTTGACATGGATTTAGCACTTCGCAGTTGCATAACAATGTTTCTAAATCTGAGGGCTGAGTCGCATCATAATAGATACCCTGCTTATCTATTACCACTGATAATGGTGCTAGTAGCGTGGCACCTAAACCATTTGAACGGATAAATCCATCTTCCATACAGTAAATAGAAGGCATTTCAGAAGACTGCATTACTAGTTTTTTCTGGCGCTTCTGTTTTACTTGCTGTCGTTTGGCTAAGCCCCATACGAGTAAAGGCCGCTGATAGTTGACTCGAAAATGATCTGGATGCAGTAAATTCTTTAAGCGTGGCTTAGGTTTAACGAATAATGTTGTACGTGGCAGATTGATAAAATCTCTCACAAAAGGCAACTTCCAGCGGCTAAACTCATATACTGTAAAATCGCCTTCCAGACGTGATTGCCAATGACGATTGGTCACCAACCACTCAATTGCCGTATCTATGTCGCAAGCCTTTTTGGTTGCAGGATCTACGTAATGGCTATAGTCAATATAAGCGCTATAAAACAGTGTTTCTAGCATTGTATTTATTGTCTTATTAGACACTGTAGAAAATAGTGACAAGCCTGATGTTTTCTTAGTACTCACTGATGCTCTGGCAGACAATTCACGACGATGCTGAACCTCTTTAAGCAAACGTTTTGGTGCGCCACTATCGTCGGTAAGCCCCCAACCGCTATACCAATTAACACCAAAACAATGCACCTTTTTCCCCAGCATCAATGCCTCAAAACCCATATGTGAGCTGACTGTATAGACATGCTCCACTTGAGAAATCAGTGCAATTGGGTTAAGCGCTTGCGTTAATAGTCGAACGTTTTTAGGTAGTCCAAGACTGGTCAGGTATCCTGATTTTGATGCAGGATGAGCCTTTATCCAAATATGAGAATCAGGATGATTACGGCAAGCGGCTTTCAGCATTCGCTTAAATTGACGTTTGTTAGCACCAGCACCTCTAACAGAAGCGTCACCAGCTACTTGATCAATTAATAGAACATGAGATTTTAGAGATATTTTGAGCGTGTTTGTATTTTCTTGACTAACCAAGTGGTTCAATGAAGGGCAGTCAATGACTGCGTTATACTTGCTGATCTTTTCATCACAAATACGTGCCATTAATTGCTGAGCACGCGCTTCCTGTGTTCCATTGTTATCGATAGTAGCGTTTTTAGTACGCTCAATAATCAGCTGCTCGAGGCGTGAACGCTGTGTCAGGTCAAAGTAGATACCAATGTCATCAACGACCACACTCAAACCATGACGGCTACTAGTACCCGAATCTAATGAGCGTAAAAAACCATCTTCAATACTGAGGGTCGAAAGCTGCTGCCGTGTAGCCACCTTGTTAGCTCGTTGATAGCTTTTCTTGTGACCCCATCCAATAAATGCATCAGGTTGCTGTATTGATGAATGCATAATTTTCTGTTTTATAATACGTGGTAACGGTAAAAAGGATGAGCTATCATCAACCAAGCGATAGGCCAATCCTGACCACGGGTACCATCGCTGAATATCAGCTTGTAGCATGTGCGGCAACAACACATTGTTATGACGTATACCCTTTCCCACAACAGCCAATTGGGTAAATAGTAATGACGGCTGTGCTGTAATGACAGACTCAGACATCAAAGACATGGGGTTGTCGTTATCAGTATTTGCCTGTCTTACTGCCATATTCCATACCTTACTGATTGAACGTTATTTATCAAACTTCAACAATGCATTGAGCCTTCAAATCAAGGATCAAAATATGACGTTTGCAGCGATGGCCAATTGATAGAGGATTTGTGATATACCACGGGCAATTTCTACGTTTTTAGTTTTGACCTTTGGCAATACCATAATTTCATCGCCTTGCTGAATACGGTACGCAGTGTTAACCACTTCATTTGTACCATTTTGATGAATCACAAGAATCTCTTTAGTATCAGCATTATCACCAAAACCACCGGAGCTAGCGATATAGTCGCCCACTGTATAATCGGCATTAAATGTCAGTGCCCCTTGCGCACGCACTTGGCCATTTACCGTAATGATAGAAGTTTGCGCAGGAATCTCAATGATATCACCTTGCTGTAGAATGATGTCCTGCCATGAGTTCGGTACGACAACAATTCGACCATCCGTTTGTACTTTACGGGCTTTAGCCACAAACTCTTTAACTAAAGCAGCATCATCTTGACGCAAGGCCGCTTCTTCTCGAGTGGTCGACTGCGTCGCAAGCGTTAGCTCTTCTAAGCGATCCAGCGACTCATTAATCATACGTTTTTGTTGCTCAGCCACAGATTCGCGATATATAGTCAAACTTGGTAGCTTCGCTAGTGGACTGGGCTGCAATTGCGGAATAATATCTTTCAGTCGAGCCCCGTAAGGTACTACCATCGCACCGTTCCCCGTATGCGCGCCCTTAACTTGAACAGCAATGGTACCCGCGTAGCGATCTGACGTGACTACCATCTGATCCCCATTATAAACAGGCACGTTTTGAGCATCAGCTAATGAGTAATATTCTGCTGTCTGCGCACGGCCTGCACTACGGGTAATACTAACATTGGTCGCATTCGCTGCTGGACTGGCCACTTGTAACACATCACCTACGGTCAAATCGTTTACATCAAACTCAAAAGTGTATTCGTTCTGAACTTGGCCACTAACTGCAAAGGTTTTCTTTTGCGGAGAGACCGTTATCACATCACCATCTCGAAATGAGAATGACTGTAGTTTACCGGCCAATAGGAAATCATATAAATTGACTTGCTGTAACATCTGACCATTACGCTTTATTTGAATATCGATATAACTACCACGTGTTGGATCAACACCGCCTGCTCTATCTAAGTAAGACAATACTGAATCTGCTGCCAAACCGCCATAATAACCAGGTTGTTTGACAAAACCAGTAACGAATACTTTCACTGGCTGTGCCTGCTCTAGTGAAGCATAGACACCAACATTAGAGCGGTAAATACGACTGACAGCGCTTTTTACCACGTTTTGCAAATTACCATTCTGTACACCAGAGATGCGTACTGGACCAACATTGGGCAAGAATATATTACCTTGTGGATCAACCGTGGTAGTGGCTGCATATTGATAGGCGCCCCACATTCTTACTTGAACGTTGTCACCGGGGTTTATCACATAGCTGTCATTAAAAGTAGAGCCAGAAGTGGTCGAGAATGCACCGCGAAACAGCTGCTCACCAAACATCATATCTTGAGTGTTGATATCTTGATACGGACGTGTGGTATTGATAACCGACTGACTGGGCAAACTCGCTGCATTCACTGCTTCTTGCATCGTTGCCTGAGCCGGAACACTACCAGAGAATGCTTGCGTTGAGGCATTGATAGTATTGTTGCTCGTACCAAAGCTAGATCCAGCTATCTGATTAGCAACACTGTCTGCTGCCATGACTGGCAAGCTCGTCGCGGCCATTGCCAAACTAATCATCATCACGATAGAACGTGGTTTCGTATTCATGCGTTGTATTCCTTTGCTGATCTATCGATCATTATTGATATCTGGTTTGTCAAAGTTGCCTTGATCAAATCTAGCTACGATGGTCACGGACCACTGCCATAACTAAACGAACAAACCCATAGAGTATCAATAGCAATGCTAATGATGTCCAAATGATGTAGCCACGGCGTGGATATAACGCTTCTTCAGCTTCATAAGGCGTTGAAATTACAATCAGGTTTTTCATCTTTTTGAAGGCTTCTAAACGTGCTGTTTCAAGTGATGATAACGATAATTTATATAGCTCAGTCGCAAACTCAACGTCAGCTTTGATAGTTTCAAATTCTACTGCTTGACGATTCAACTTACTGGTATTTGGTGATGTTAACTTGGTTTGTTCTTGACGTGTTTGCTCCTCAATCGCTTTAATCTGACTTCTTAATGACACCACTTGCGGTGCATCTGGATTCAGATAACTGAGCAATTGACGCTCTTCCGTACGTAGTGAACTCAACTGTGCCTGCAGACTACCAATCAGCTGATTAACAATTTGTGCATTAGCTTCTGGATCATAAATTTCATTGTCATTTTGGTAATTTAATAACTTCTCTTTTTTCTCATTGAGACGTTTTTCGGATTCATCTAACTGTGTTTCTGCAAACACCAGCTGATCACGAGCTACCTCTTGTGAAATACGGTTTACGAACTGCTCAGACTCATCCAAAATGGTTTTATTGAGCTCAAAAGCATACTTTGAATCAAACCCTTCTGTCGATACTGAGAGTATATAGCTTTGTTCGTCTAAATCGATATGAACCCGTTTTTTAAAATACTCAAGCAACTCTTCTTGTGTGGCGTCAGGTTTAAGCTCATTGATCGGATCTGAACCATCAATGTGGTAAGCCTCACGAAATTTGAATTTCTTATCTAAGCGCTTTACCATATCATTTGACAAAATATACTCTGTCAAATAGGTCGCGTCTTCTTTGCTAGTGCTATTGACACCAAGTAATGCAGACAAACCGCCACCTGAAGCTGTAGTGGTATCACTGACCTGTTTGACCACCACGTCAGCCGTCGAAATAAAGCGTGGGTGCGCAAGGGTTATGACATAAAATATCACTAACACCCAAGGAATAATCACCAAGCCAGTAAACAGCGAGAAGCTAATGACCTTACTTTTTTGCTTTGTGGATATGCTTTTCATAAACTTCAATCGCTTCTGTTGTATCGTCAAAGACGTGTGCTGTTTGATCCATTAACACAATACCAATATCGCAGTTACGTTTAATATCACCGATATTATGCGACACTATCAAAAATCCTGCTTGCTCACGGCGCGCAGCTAATATCTCTTCACTACGCTTCCGAAAAGCGGCATCACCGACAGCACTGGCTTCATCGAGCATATAATAATCAAAATCAAAAGCCAAACTTAAACCGAACGTTAAGCGTGCTTTCATTCCTGACGAATAGCTTTTAACTGGCATGTCAAAATAACTACCGATGTCTGCAAACTCTTCGACAAACCGAATTTTTTCGTCAATATAAGGACCGCTTGAATATAGACGACAGACAAAACGTACATTTTGACGACCAGTCAAACTGCCTTGAAAACCACCGGCTACTCCTACTGGCCACGAAATCGCCGAGTCAGTAATAATCTCTCCGTGATCTGGCTCATCAAGACCACAGATAATACGGAGCAAAGTTGACTTGCCGGCACCGTTACGCCCTAGCAGGCCAACGCTCTGTTTATCTCCAATGGTCAGATTTAAATCTTTAAACAGATAGTGCCGACCTTTCCTGGTCATAAATGACTTAGAAACATTTTTAATTTCAATCATTTATTTACCTTTTCATCTAGCTTGTGTAGTTAATTCTAACGAGAGCGCATCATGTCACGCTCAGCATACTTATAGAACAATAATCCTAGAAAATTCACCCCAAACATCCATTTTAGGAAATATCCCATATCGATATGATATGCAGGATAATTAGGCGCGAATGCATGCCTCATTAATTCAATATTATGAATAAAAGGATTGTAAAGTAAGTAACTAAAATAAGGTTCGGGAATAACATGAATTGGGTAAATGATGCCTGATAAGAAGTATAGTATCGTAAAGAATATTGTAATTACTTTACTAATCTCACCACCGTAGTAACCTATCACCATCATGATTAAACCAATACCAAAGCTAAATATAAAAAGTGTTATCCAACAGAACAAGACAATGTGCAAGTTTTCTAAATTGGCATATATATCAAAAAAAGCTAGGCCTGCGAGTAGTAAGATAGAAGTGAAAAAATAAATGACTAACTCTAAAAATGAACGGGCAATAATGACATCAATATGCTTGATTGATCGGTACATCAATAAGCCTTTGTTTGCATCAACTGCGCCTAACGCTCTGACAGCAATTCTTTGGAACATACGAAATGGCACCATTCCTACAACCAAAAACAAAGAAAAATCCATCCCCGGTACTAAGCGTTCACGAATCGTACCAAAAATAACCAAAAAAATTAGTACTTGGAATATAACTTCTAGCGGTGCCCATAGATAGCCCAAGCGATAGCCACCAAAGCGCGTTTGTAGCTCACGCATCAGCAAAGCATGGAACGCAGCACCCATGACTTTGAGGCCACTACGGTGCTTAATAGGACGATAAGGGGGCAATTGTACAGACATAGCGTTACAGGACTTTACCGAAAACAGCCCCTATGATAAGTAAGCGCGACATAAGTTACAACAATTAATCTGTGTATAAACAGATAAGCCTATGATTTAGTAAGAAATCAGTAAGTAATGATAGACAAACATTCGATTTACTTAACCATCAATACGTACTTCTGCCGTTTATTTTAGGCAAAAAAAAACCAATCTCAATAGATTGGTTTTTTAGTTGATACTAATAAAGTATCTATAAATGGTGGCGATGAAGAGACTTGAACTCTTGACCTCACGATTATGAGTCATGCGCTCTAACCAGCTGAGCTACATCGCCATTTTAGGTTGGCTATTATGCCTAAGCAGATGACTATCGTCAACCCCTAATAAGCACTTTTTCCAAAAAACTTGACCTAATATTAAAAATATCGTCATTAATAATTAACAGCGAGATTTTTTAATACTATGTTAGGCCATTAAAAAAGGTTTGGTAAACCGATAAGCCGGGTTCTGTCGTGGACAATCATTCCTCTAGGCGTACAATCGCTCGTACGCTCAAGCAACCTACCCGCATCGAACGCGGGCCGCGCCATGCCGATGCCTATTTGGTCTTGCTACGCGTGGAGTTTACCATGCCGTGAACTGTTGCCAGCCACGCGGTGCGCTCTTACCGCACCCTTTCACCCTTACCGATGACATGAACATCTTGCGATACTCATATAAGCCAAAGGCGGTCTACTCTCTGCTGCACTGGTCGTCAAGTTACCCTGCCCAGCCGTTAGCTGGCACGCTGCCCTATGTAGCCCGGACTTTCCTCCCCTGCATGTCTGTTACCAGTGTGCAGCGGCGATTGCCTAGTCTACCAAGCGCGCTAGTATAACAAACTTATGGCAGAGTGCGAACGTCTTTTGGATTTATTTTTAGCATCAGCATAAATAGGTTACATAAAACCTTTGGGCAAAGATAAACAATAATTTTCTAACAGCGTTTCGGTATTAAGCATTTCAGTATTAAGCATCTCTGTATTAACAGACATTTGGTTTTTTAGAGCTGGTATCTGTACCCAATGAGCCTTAGGATAATTTGCAGCTAAATAATTTTGTAGAAAATCCACAGTGCTATTTGCAATCTCGGTATCCGTATTGTCAGCATCGTCATGGATATGATTATAAATAACGCTATGTACAGACAACCCACGGGCTTTTATCGCTTCTAAACTCAGTAATGTGTGATTGATACTGCCCAAACGACCAGAAGTGACCAAAATAATGGGATAACCTTGAATAGCAATATAATCTAAAATTAATAACTGCTCCGTTATTGGTACGAGCAATCCACCAGCACCTTCTAGTAATACCAAGTCATACTCAGCTTGCAATCGCTTGGTGGCATTAGTGATCAGTTCAGGATCTAGCACTTCCCCTGATAATCGAGTGGCTAAGTGCGGTGATGCTGGCTTTTCATAGCGGTGAGTGCAAGTAGTAAAATCAAGGTCACATGGCTGTAGAGGGATGCCCATTAGTTGACGGTGGACAATAATGTCATCAGCAATACCCATCTCGCCAGTATTGGCATTCATCGTCACACCAGTTTGCACTAGCTTCTGAGTGATGACATTGACGCCTTGCTGCATTAACGATTTGGCAATGATACCAGTGGCATAAGTTTTACCGATATCGGTATCGATACCTGAGACAAATAGAACACTCATAGCTCACCTTATAAAAAATTGACTGGCATATAAAACAGAGTTTTATTATTAAACTTCAATATTTGAAGCTGAACTCGAAACTTGCGCCAGATAAATTGTCACTACATGTAGTAATGATTGACATAAGGTCACAAGCTCATCATCAGTAATCACATAAGGCGGCATGATATACACCAATTTGCCAAATGGTCTGACCCAGATACCATTCTCAATTAACAAAGTCTGAAAAATAGGCATATCAACAGCGTTATGTAACTCAATGACGGCGACTGCACCCAAGCAACGTACTTCAGCAACACCTTCTAATAACGCGGCGGGGGCTAGCTGCTGCTCCATCGTACGCTGCATGTTTGCAGTACGCGCTTCAATATCATAAGAAATAATCAAATCAATCGAAGCACACGCAACCGCACAGGCCAGCGGATTGCCCATGAACGTAGGGCCATGCATCAGTGCGGGATAGTCACTATTATGGATAGTATCGGCAATTTTGCGAGTACATAGCGTTGCGGCAAAGGTCATATAACCACCCGTCAGCGCCTTGCCAATGGTCATGATATCAGGGCTAATAGCCGCATGTTCACACGCAAATAACTTACCACTACGACCAAAGCCCGTGGCTATTTCATCCGCAATCAATAGTACATCGTACTTATCGCAGAGTTGACGCAGCAGTTGTAGATACTCAGGACTATAAAAACGCATGCCGCCTGCTCCCTGAATAATCGGCTCGATAATAAAACCTGCCAGCTTATCACTATGCTCATCAAAAAATGCTGTGAGGACAACGCGATCAGATTCTGTTAAAGCCCGCTCAAATCCCAACGGTGGTGCTGCGACAAAATGCTGCGTTGGTAATTGCTTGCCATATAGGCTATGCATGCCGTTAATAGGGTCACAAATACTCATGGCATGCCATGTGTCTCCGTAATACCCTGAATGTGTTGATGCAAACTGCTGCTTGGCTGGGCTCTTGGCAGCCACTTGATATTGAAGTGCCATTTTCAGGGCCACTTCCACCGCGATACTGCCACTGTCCGCATAAAAAATAGCATCAAGTCCAGTAGGCACAATGTCTAGCAATTTCTGACCCAAATCGATGGCAGGCTGGTGGGTTAAACCACCGAACATCACATGTGCCATCTTACCCAATTGCTCGATAATAGCGTCGTTCAGTTTGGGATGATTATAGCCATGAACGCTTGCCCACCATGACGACATGCCATCGATAAGGCGCGTACCGTCTTCGGCAATGATATAAATACCTTCGGCACGATCAATAACAATATTTGGATAAGTAGGTGGCAGACTGGCATATGGATGCCAGAGGTGTTGTTGATCAAAATCGCTCGTTATCTGGTTTGCATTTATCGTCATTACATTGTTCCTAAAGCGCTTCGAACCCAAATATTATTAATAATGTATCGTTGATTCAGTTTAAAAGAGAGACAAGGCAACCGAGCGCAGATGTATATGTGATACTTCAAGTGAAGTTAACGCTGTAGCTCTCTTATAGAGGATCGACTATGTAAGCTACTTATTGACCCGTAATACGTTTGTATTTAGACAACAAATCGCTTTCTGTCTCGACATGATTGGGATCATGAGGGATGCAGTCGACCGGACAAATAACCACACACTGCGGCTCATCAAAATGCCCGATGCACTCGGTACATAAGTCAGGGTCGATAACATAAATATCATCCCCTTCTGATATCGCCTCATTGGGGCACGCAGGCTCGCACACATCACAGTTGATGCACTCATCAGTAATCAGTAGTGCCATGAACGGCTCCTTACGGTTGGTTTTTAGCCTATATGCTGCAGCTGTTGGCCTATTAAAAGGCTAGCTGTCTTGAATCACCAGTTTTTTTGTAAAGGCATCAGACACACAAGTAGGTACAAATTTAGTGACATCGCCACCAAGTTTGGCAATTTCACGAATCATGGTCGATGAGATAAAGGAATAATTCGGTGCTGGCGTCAAAAATACCGCTTCAAAATTTTCATCAAGCTCACGGTTCATGTTGGCTAACTGGAATTCGTATTCAAAATCTGACATGGCTCGCAAACCACGCAAGACAGCAGCAGCTCCTTGAACACGCATAAAGTCGACGAGCAAACCCTCAAAGCCAACCACGGATACTTGTGGCAAGTCAGCAAATACGGTCTCAACTAAAGCGACACGTTCTTCAAAGTTGAACAATGGCTTTTTATGATGCCCTGATGCAACCGCAATAACGACTTCGTCAAACAGCTTAGTCGCACGTGTGACTAAGTCCACATGACCGTTAGTAATAGGGTCAAAGGTACCTGGATATAAAATTTTGGTGTGTAACTTTGAAGAATTGGGGGAATCAGGAAGGCTCATAGCATGGCTAACATAGTCGGTAATATTGGACTATATGCTAGCAAATTTTGCTCAAACTTAATACTTATCTGCTACATTTGTCCTAACAGCTGACTTACATTTTTATCGGAGGCTTTGCTACAATGGTTGGTTCGACTCATCCTGCTTATTTTTTAAATAAAAAACACGCTAAACAAGCGAATTAGGATGAGGAATTATAGGTGAGGACAACCATGTTGTTCTTAGAAATCCTTACGAGGAAACCATGTCAAAGAAATCAAAAAAACCTGAGAATCAGATTTGTGCCAATAAAAAGGCACGCCATGAATACTTTATTGAAGAATCGTTTGAGGCGGGTCTTGCCCTACAAGGGTGGGAAGTCAAAGCCATCCGTGCTGGTAAGATGACCATTACCGAAGCATATGTGATATTTCGCAATAACGAAGCTTTCTTGTTTGGTGCGCACATTCAGCCACTACTATCAAGCTCAACGCACGTTAGCCCAGATAGCATTCGTACTCGTAAGCTGCTACTGAATCGTCGTGAAATCGAAAAACTAGCTGGGGCAATCAACCAAAAAGGCTATGCGTGCGTGCCGTTGTCTTGCTACTGGAAAAACTCACTGGTGAAATGCCAGATTGGTCTTGCCATCGGTAAGAAGCAACATGACAAACGTAAAACGTTAAAAGATCGCGATTGGGAACGTGATAAGCAACGTGGCTTTAAACAACATTTAGATTAATACAGTCAAATCCACTATAGAGGTGTTACAGCGTTAACTTCGTTTGAAGTATTTAATATACATCTGTGCTCAGTTGCCTTGTACCACCTCTACATTGAATTGACAATAGCCTCTTAAACGAAGCCAGTTTAATCTAATACAAAAATGGACGATTCACACTATGCTGAATCGTCCATTTTTATTTATCTTTTATTTGTCCTTAATTTAGTTAGCAAGTGACTCGCTTGCTTACGTGATCATCTCTTTTGCCAAAGATTGCATATTTCTACGAGCTTGGCGTAATTGACGAATGCCATGAGCAATTAAGCAGGCAATACCGACCCAAATCAAACCATAGCTATAAATCATCGCTGATTCAAATGGGTTGCCCAGTACTGTCACCGCTAAGACAAACAACAGTGCAGGCTCCAGATAACTCATCATGCCATAAACATTGACAGGTAGCATTTGACTGGCGTCAACGTTGGTTTTCATGGCCCATACACTCAGTACACCTAGTCCAGCAATCATCATGATAAAGAAGGCAGAACCACTCACCAACCCCAAACTACTCGGTGCAAAAAGCAATAAGTAAGCCAACGCAAATGGCGCACAAATGCTTAAATCTACCAACAATCCAGTCACCGCACCGATACCTTGCAGACGACGTAAAATATAATAGACCGGATACGTGCCACAGACCCAAAGCGTCGCCCACGATATGCTTTGTGTACGTACAATCTCGCTACCGACTCCCAATGCAGCAAAGCCTACTGCTAACCACTGCAAACGACTTAACTTTTCGCCAAACAATAGGCAACCAAACAGCACCATGGTAAGCGGAAATAAGAAGTACCCCATGGCCGTTTGTACGCCTTGACCATTGACTGGTGCCCACATAAATAGCCAAAATTGACTGAGAAATATAGGCGTCGGTAATAACAGCCATGCCCACTGCTTTGCCGTACGTAATGCTCTTAACTTATCAATGTGCAACCCTAAACGACCACTGATAACTAAGTAACCAACCAGTGCTGCCCACATCGCGAGCATCCGCCAGATGAAAACTTGCGTCCCTGACAATGGCGCTAAAAAGCTACTATAGGCGTAAAGAATACCGAATAACACATTGGATAATACGGCCAACACCACACCCAATATTAACGTACGTTGCTGAGTGCTACCCGCTGTCCAAATCGCAGGTAAAGGTATGCGCGACACCTTGGTTGCCAATGTATTAGCGAACGCATTAGATAATATAGAAATAGACATGGGCAGCACCGTAAAATAGTAGTCGTTAAACAAATCAATGGTCAGCACAGTGATGTTCCGTGGCTAACTACTGGTTGATAAGTTCTATTTTACTTATACCTCACGAGATATTATTTCTATAAATATCTCTATATGAGTAAAATTATCTAAAAACCTATTAATAATTTAATTATTTATCGGTTTTTGAATTATAGTGATAATAGGTTTAATAACAGTTTTTTTAGCAACGTTCTTAGCAGCATTTTTGGAGGTAAATACCGTGAGCCACGTTTTGGATGATATTGATAAAGCCATTTTAAATTTGCTACAAGAGGATGCCACGCTACCTTTAAAAACAGTCTCAGAGCGTGTCCATGTGTCTATTGCTACGGCACAGCGCCGTATTCAAGCATTGACAAACAATGGCGTGATTACCAAGCAGGTCGCTATTGTCGATCCTAACAAGGTTGGCTACGGACTGACAGCAGTAGTAATGATAGAAATGGCGCGCTCAAACACGTCGATGCAGCATCGGTTTGAGCGCTTAATGCATTCGCAGCCACAGGTCATGAGCTGCTATGAAGTGTCAGGTGATGCGGATTTTATGTTGATGGTCAATGCCAAAAATATGAGCGAATATCATCGTTTCACTACAGGCTTGCTGACTTATGAAAATAACGTACGCCACTTTAAAAGTCAGTTTGTGATGAATTTCACCAAGAGTGGCACAAAGATTACGTTAGATTAATCTCAAGGCATGTCATGACTGATAAATAGATGTCATTATTGTAGATCACATCAAGTGACTAAAGACACGCCCCAGTCTCATATTGAAAAACATTAAAAAAGCTTTTCGACCACTGCCCTCGTATGACTCTGCTTGGCAGTCTCTGCGACCCGAAAAAATATCTCATCTGCTTCTACAGGGCCAGCAATATCGCACAAGCAAATATAAGCAAGCTGAATCAAATTATTCAAGAGATGCTCATTGTCAGGTACGATTGGCCGCGCACCTTCCAAGAACTGATTAATGTCGATAGAATGCCCTTTAAAGGTGCGTTCTTTCGCGACAGTTTGGTGCATGATATGAAAAAAACTGCGTTTGTCTGATTCTGTTAGCTGACTACCAATGGCTTCCATCACCGTATAAAAAGCTTGAAGCATTTCAGAAATAGATTTTTGTTCATCAATTTCTACACTACTACCGCTCTCTTCGACCACCTGCTGATGGTCTGTCTGCATCGTATTCCAAAAACCTTTACGAATATCAGACTTGTGTTCTTGTAGCTCAGGATAGCGTCGCGTCGCATCTAAAACGCACTGCTGCATCATTTTTACAGATACCGTCGAGTGCCGCTGCCAATGCGTGGTGAGCAGTCGCACCTCTTCAGGATTTAAGTATTTTGCCAGTACAACTGCCATCGCGGACACGGTTTGATTTACTGATTGAGTGTCGATATTCATCAGTTTTCTCCTATAAATGTCGCTCTGTTAAGTTTTTGGCATCGAACATTTGCTTTTGAAACTCTGGATAGCCAATCTCTGCATGCTCGGTATAATCTAGGCCGCGCTGCTCATGCAAGCGACTGGCTTTTAATCCAAAGCTGACATCAATCAACTTATACATGATGAGTCCCAAGCCTAATCCCCAGACTAACGCCACACCCACACCCAGCGCTTGTACACCCACACGTGATAAATTGAATAAGTCGTCTGAATAAAACAATCCAGCCGCAAGCGTGCCCCATGCACCGCCAAAACCGTGAACTGCAACGGCTGAGACCACATCATCGATTTTTAGTTTCAATAACGCTTGTGTCGATAAGATATAGATTACGGAAGCAGCTGCACCGATGATAACGGCGAAGATAGGCGTCGTTGTCGCACAGCCTGCGGTAATGGATACCAAACCAATCAAACTGGCGTTGACACTATCACTGAGCAAAATGGCTTTGTTCAATGCTTTTGAGATGAGCATATAACTCACTACCGCACTAATCGCTGCTACGAATGTATTGACGGCAATTAGGCCGATATTGCCAGTGATAGATAGTGTGGAACCAGCATTGAACCCAAACCAGCCAAACCACAAGATAAAACCACCAAGTGCAACCAATGTCATATTGTGACCTGCTATCAATCGCGGCGTACCATCAGGTGCGAAACGACCCAACCGTGGGCCAATGACCAATATGCCTGCCAATGCCAACCAGCCACCGATAGAATGAACAACCGTAGAGCCAGCAAAATCAATGAACCCAAGCTCAGCTAGCCAGCCCGTACCACCGAAATAACCACCCCAGACCCAGCTGGCGAATACAGGATAAATGAACAAGCAAATGAGACATGCCGCTACCGCGTAACCTACAAAGGATACACGCTCCGCCATTGCCCCACTCGCTACCGTAACGGCTGTGGCAGCAAACATCATTTGGAAAAACATCAATGCCCAGTCCATATTGGACAAATTCACTGGCATAAAGTGATCCGTACCGAAGAACCCTGAGTCATTGGTGCCCATCATCAACCCAAAACCAACCAAATAAAAGGCCAAACCACCGATACACATATCAGTATAGTTTTTCATCATGACATTGACTGTGTTCTTCGCACGTACCGATCCGCTCTCTAGCAATGCAAATCCTGCCTGCATAAAGAACACTAGCACTCCGCCCCAAATAATCCATGCAATATTCTGATACTCAAGTAGCTGTGCCACTGTTAGAGTCGCTTCTTCAGAAGCCGTTGCGCTAGACATAATCCCAAGCAGTACCGCGCTCATCAACAGTACTTTAGAGCAGAAGGAGGTACATAAAACAGATACCTTGCCCAAGCTAAAATAGGATACTTTCACTTTACTTCTCCAAACAATTATCGATTTTATGGTATTTATATATGTATTGTTTTTATGAGCCCATCTAAATCAATAGACTCTACGAAAGAGAAAGCAAAGCGCATGCCAAAACGTACTTTGGGCATTGGGAAAATAAAATAGCTACTCTAAAAAAAGAGCACCCTTTAATCGAAACAGACCTGTAATTGTTCATCTAGCATCAAATAAACGCCGAGATGTGGACTGATAAAAATAAGATGCCTAGTACGAAATTGATACTTAGTTTCTGTTCTACTTCATTAGCAGTAGCCAAAGTATTTTGTTCAATAGAATATGAATAATGAGTAGATAAGGCATGTCTAAACCATGTACCATATCAACGAAAGTTTGATAATAACCATCAAACAGAGAATCAATATCAATAGTCGATAGTCAATCATCATAGACAAGGAAATAAAGCATGACTCAGCACAAAGGCACACCTGCAGACAAACTAGAAAGCACCAGTAAAAGCGATAAGCATCACACTGCACTACCAGCCAAATTTAACTCAAAAGCAGTGATTATGGGTGCCTCATTGGTGGCGTTGCTAGCGACCTCAGGCTGTGCTACCAGCTCATTATTAGACAGTGACAGTCATACCAGCACCAGTACAACCAAGAATGTGTTGTCTGAAGATCAAATCATTGCTTTTGGTCGTCCCGCTCAAGCGTTGCCAAAAATGCCAAACGCGTCCATGGTTATCGTGGGTGAAAAAAACAGCTACGTGCTGACCCAAGGTGGGACAGAGATGATCAGCTTGCTGGGTAGCTTGACGCCAAAAAATATCCAAGTCGATAACGACATGAATTTTTATGTGCCAAATAATGATGGTTATTTTCAGGGAGAGATGAAGCTTTCTTATGCCAAGTTAAAAGACGAATTTAAGCGCTCTGACTATCAGTTCTTTTTGCAAAACAGTGGTAAAGAATGTACCTCAGCCAGTGATCAGCGCATCAATGCCCAGCGCTTTTGTTTCAGCGTTCCGGTCAAAGGCGCTATCTATCCGCAGGTCAGTAATCTAAGCATGATACAGTCAAATTACCGTCCTTTATCTAAGCCTTATATGGTGAGTTTTTATTCAAAAACCACGCAGAGCCACGTATCTAGTAGTGGTGCTAATACGGCGCAGAAGCTTGTATTGCTGCCCTTTGCCCTAGCATTCGACGTGGTTACCTTTCCGTTTCAACTATTAGAGTAGTCAGTTCTCTGTACTTATGACAGGGTAAATCAAGAATAAAGGGTTAAATCAAAAAGGTTTCTAACAATTTAGGAACCTTTTTACTTATAGATTATTCCACACTATCAATAACTTATCATTAATCGCCCATCGTAGAATAGGTCGCATAGTGAGTTGGATTCATGTTAAAATGAGCGCTTTTAAATGAGCCGTTAATATTTTTAATAAATAACGGCTTTTTTTAGTGCCATTTTTCTATTCAACAGGTCCGCCCATGTCTGCCGATACCATCGCCCGCACCGCCTTTAA
Organism: Psychrobacter sp. SCQQ22; assembly: GCF_015864605.1. NCBI lineage: Bacteria > Pseudomonadati > Pseudomonadota > Gammaproteobacteria > Moraxellales > Moraxellaceae > Psychrobacter > Psychrobacter sp. SCQQ22. Next base: position 576,677 of record NZ_JADYWZ010000001.1, on the reverse strand, counting down.
ACAAGGCACAAAACCTCTTTTCGATTACGACAAACACTGGGCGAGCTGCTACGAGCCTGCGCCCTATCTGCCTATGAGTCGCAAAGAGATGGATGATTTGGGCTGGGATGCCTGTGATGTCATCATCATTTCAGGTGACGCTTATGTCGATCACCCAAGCTTTGGTATGGCGATCATCGGTCGTCTATTAGAGTCGCAAGGGTTTCGTGTCGGTATCATTGCTCAGCCAGATTGGAAAAGCAAAGACGCCTTTATGGAACTGGGCAAACCTGTCTATGCTTACGGCGTGACCGCAGGCAACATGGATAGCATGATTAACCGCTATACCGCTGACCGCAAGATTCGTAGCGATGATGCTTACTCACCAGGCAACGTGGCCAATAAACGCCCTGACCGTGCCGCTATCGTTTACAGCCAGCGCTGCCGCGAAGCGTATCCTGACGTGCCAATTATCCTAGGCGGTATCGAAGGCAGTCTACGCCGTATCGCTCATTATGATTACTGGTCGGATAAAGTCCGTCGTAGTATCTTGATGGATGCCCGTGCCGATGTTTTATTGTACGGTAATGCTGAGCGCGCCATCGTCGATGTGGTACATGGTTTGTCAAAAGGCTATAGCTTTGAGCAAATGAGCAAGCTGCGTGGTACGTCATATCTATTGACACCAACACGCCGCCATTGGCAAGACGATATGACCGAAGTCGCCAGTAATGATGTCGATACTGTCGGTCGTGTTGATCCGATTATCAACCCTTATGTCATGACAGAAGACGTCGATCAATGCTCTATCGAGCAAGAAAAACCGAGCGACTCGCCTGTTGGCCAAGCCATGTCTTCAATGTCATCGCAGTATAAAGGGTTTGTGGCTGAGCCTGTCACCAATAAAATCATCAATGCTGACCAAGTGGATGAAGAGACGAAAGTGGTACAAATGCGTGGCTTTGATACTGCAGAGGGCAGAAACAATAAGCCGATGACGGCGCGCAAGCATAAGCTAAAAATGCCGCCACGTGAAAAAACTGTCATTCGTCTGCCTGATTATGAGCACGTCAAATCTGACCCAGTGCTTTATGCGCATGCTAGCCGTATCTTGCATCTTGAGACCAATCCGGGTAATGCCCGTGCGCTAGTACAGCGTCACAGCAGCGGTGCAGGTAATTCGCATACTTCTATCGACGTGTGGTTGAATCCGCCACCAGTGCCACTTTCAACTGAAGAGATGGATTACGTCTTTGACTTGCCGTATGCACGTCTGCCACACCCAAGCTATGGCGATGCGCGTATCCCTGCTTATGACATGATTAAGTTTTCGGTCAATATCATGCGCGGTTGTTTCGGTGGTTGTACGTTCTGCTCGATCACTGAGCACGAAGGCCGCATTATTCAAAGCCGCTCAGAAGATTCTATCTTGCGCGAAGTAGAAGCCATTCGTGATACGGCACCTAACTTTACGGGTGTGATATCGGATCTTGGTGGCCCAACGGCAAACATGTACCGCCTTAGCTGTAAAGACGAGACGATTGAGAAGAATTGCCGTAAGCCGTCTTGTGTATACCCTGACGTCTGCGAAAACCTAATCACCGATCACAGCAATCTGACCAAACTATACCGCAAAGCGCGTGACATTAAAGGTGTGAAAAAAATCCTGATCGCATCTGGTTTACGTTATGACTTGGCTGTTAAAGACCCTGAATACGTCAAAGAATTGGTCAGTCATCACGTCGGTGGTTATCTAAAAATTGCACCAGAGCATTCTGAAGAAGGCGTGCTATCAAAAATGATGAAACCGGGCATGGGCAGCTACGATAAATTCAAAGCCATGTTTGAACAGTACAGCCAAGAAGCAGGCAAAGAGCAATATCTGATTCCTTATTTCATCGCGGCGCATCCAGGCACCAAAGATGAAGACATGATGAATCTTGCTATTTGGCTCAAGAGTCATGGCTACCGCGCTGACCAAGTACAGGCGTTTTATCCTAGCCCGATGGCGACGGCGACCACCATGTATCACACGCATAAAGATCCGCTACATAAGGTCAGTCGTGATGAAGGTGACATGGATATCGTCAAATCTGGCAAGCAGCGTAAATTGCATAAAGCGTTCTTGCGCTATCATGATCCAAAAAACTGGGTAATGTTGCGTAAAGCATTACAAGACATGGGACGCAGTGACTTGATTGGTAAAAACCGTGGTTGCTTGATTCCACCATTTAATGCCAGTTTAGAAGGCCGCGATGCCGCGCAAGACAGCTATCAATCAGCGCGTAAAAAGAACAGTCGTGTTGGCAATGACTCGGTGAAGCGTAGCAGTAACTCATCAAATAGCAATGCCTCATCAGCTCAAGGCGCTGCGGGTAAAAACACAGCCAGCAAAAATACCAAAAAGCGTGTCAGCAAAGGCAACTTCCAAACCCAGCATACGGGTCTGCCACCGCGCAAAACCAAGTAGCGTTCATGATATAGAAATGCATGCTCAATTCAGAGCATGTTAAGTAAAACAAAAAAGCGTCTATCAACTACTTGTTGATAGACGCTTTTTTATGTGTGTGAGATCGGTTTTAGCCAGTATCCTCCACTGCTTTAGATACCTTCTAAAGCACTCACAATGAGACATTACATTAGTCAGCAATTGTGTGACAAAGCAAACATGTAACAAACAATTTCTAACATTTACCTGAGTTCGTTTTGGGTACTATATGGCTATAAGCTTAATGCATACTTAAATATAATTACATGATACCGTCTATATCTTTGGAGAAAACCATGAACACCCTTACCAAAATTGTCGCAGCCCTACCTGCCTTGGCCCTATTAAGCGCTTGTGCAACCACTGCTCCGACTACTCCAAATGCATCAGACGTGCCTGAGTCAGACACACCTACATCAGAGACTATGCCTAGTGCTGCGTACGATCGTATGGCACCAGCACCTTATACTTGTACTGATGACAGCATTATCACGGCAAAACAATCTATTAATAAGAAACAAGTCATGCTAAACGTGACATTGCCTAAAGTAAAATGGGCGTCACAGCCAGTTATCTTAAATGGTGATGCGCAAGATCATGTCGCAAGTTATGTCAATGATTCAAGCCCAGACGCGGTCTATGCATGGCACATGAAAGAAGACAAAGGTATCTTCGCTATCAAATGGGCAGATGGTACAGAGTATAACGTCAGCTGCCAAATCTAGTAAAATAGTCATAAGTAGAAAGCGATAGTACACATTAAACAGTCATCATAAGGTGGCTGTTTTTTTGTGCGCATCTTTATACAATCTGGCTATTTATATAACCTGCCTGTCTTATGGATGTTGGTATAACAATCGTTTGTTTACTGCATTTCTCTAGAGAACCATAACGAAAGCTGTCAAAATAGCGCATATATACAATACGATGATGATCAATCAAGAGGATACGTCGATGGTTAAGCGCTTAATGAGTACATTAATAATTACGATGGCCAGTGTGTGGGTGCTAACAGGTTGTGGCAACAATACTGAGACGACTAGCCAAACCTCTGAAGCTGCTGTCACGACCGCAGAAAGTTCAGAAGTAGCGGAGAATACTGTCGACTGGTCTCTAGTCGCGAGCGGTGAAGCACCTGCTGATATCAGCAATTATCAGTATCCGTTTGCGCTCGATAGTCAAAATGTGCAGGACTATGCGGATTACTTCAAAGTGGATAATACTACGGCGCAGCATAATCTGACGGTGAGCATGGCAAGTAATGAGGCGCTATCAAAAGCCTTGGATCAGTTGAGTGAGACCTATGTCTCGCATGAGCTAACTGATAGCAAAGACATGACCCTTATCATTCATACCACGCCCGACATCGCTGCCAGTAGCTACGATTATGTGTTTTCTGATGATTTTGCAAAAGGGCTGGTGCTACCTATCGTGATTGTGCCAGATGGTAAGAAAGGTGATGTGAAGGCGCATAGCGAGATGGTGGAGTAGAGTATTTGCTCTACGGCCTTTTCGGTGCAAGAGGTAGCAAACTTTATACTATTTATTAGAATTAGTCGGCTACTAACTATAATTCACGTTAGATATCTATGACTTGTACATACTTAGTAGATTTAATGCTAAAATTCATTTTTCTTAAATAGAGGCTATACTATTCTATGCAAACAGTTGACGATCTAGCCCAAAACGCATGCAATTACTGGCCATCAGAGTTAGTTAAAGAAGCGGCTGATAAAAGCACTTTAATCCCTCTTCTTGAGACACAAGATACCTTCTTAAATTTATTAAAAGTAGCTGATGCCAGTCCTTATGCATGGAAAGAGGCACTTATCCAAAATAAAGCATTATCAGCTAATCTTTTCTTAAAGCACCTTATGGTACTTACGGATATTGGTGGAGAACGCCTACAACGCTACTCAAAAGATTTTTTTCAACTATTCCCTGAACAAAAACTAGAATACAAATTTGATAATGTTATTCATACTCATGAATTTAGTAAAACTGATAAACGCGTTTGGAACAATAAAAAGTTAAGGATTGAAAAATCTCTACTGCTTGAGAACCGTCAGAACTTTAATGATGATATGCTTGATGTCTGTATGCTATTGATTTGGGGAGCAAACACTACAGACCCTTCTAAGTTACCAGATGAGATATTAGAAAAAGCTATCATCGGCAGCATGATAGGAAGCCCTGATAAATTAGAAAAATACGTCAAAGAACGCTACCTATTTGTTAGCCGCCAGATTGGTGGTTCTACAGCTAATGACTTGGGGTATATTTGCGAAGCCTATATTAAAAATAAACTACAAAAGATGCTACCTGGTTACTATAATTTCGATGGGCATACATTAGTAAATGTTACCTTGAATGATGCGGAGCTAACTAAATTCGATCTAGTTGTTTCTAATTCAAACACTAATCGTTCTATAGGTATAGAGGTGAGCTTCCAAGTTACTACTAACTCTGTAATTGAGAGAAAAGCACAGAATGCTAATAACAGACAGCAACTCGCACACCAACATGACCATAAAGTTGGTTATATTATAGATGGTTCAGGTAACTTTCAAAGAAAAAGTGCTGTACAAAATATATTAAACTATAGTGATTGTACTGTGAATTTTTCTGATACTGGGTTACTGCAAATGGTTAATTATATAAAAGACAATATTTAATGATTAGATTTATTGATTTATTCGCTGGAACAGGTGGCATTAGACTTGGTTTCGAACAAGCCTTGCATGAGCTGAATATAAACTCTGAATGCGTTCTCAGTGCAGAAATAGACAAAGAAGCATGTAAAACTTATGAAGAAAACTTTGGCGAAAACCCATATTGTGATATTACACAATTATCTAATGTGAAAGATTTCGATGTATTATTGGCAGGATTTCCTTGCCAAGCTTTTTCTTCGGCTGGTAAAAGATTAGGCTTTGAAGATACCAGAGGTACACTGTTTTTCGATGTAGCACGTTTAATAGAAAGCAATCAGCCGTCTTTATGCATCCTTGAAAACGTGCGAGGCTTAGTAAACCATAATAAAGGTAAAACATTTGCTACTATTAAAAATGTCTTGATTGATTTAGGTTATAAATTTGAATATAGATTACTTAATTCAAGCAACTACAGCGTAGCTCAAAATCGCGTAAGGATTTACATAGTAGCAGTCAAAGGTATTATTCCTAAAATAACATTACCAAGCGATGTTGGGGCTGTAGATTCACACGCGTTCAAAGAGAACTTAATAAATAATGATTTATTTCATGACAACAAATCAATATTAGTCAGAGATATTTTAGAACCTAATCCTAGTTCACATTATAACTGTTCTGAAGAGTTCACAGATCAATTAAAAAAAGTATTAAAAGGAGACTTAAGTAAGTTACATGGTATACGTCTAATTGATAGTCGAGGTGGAAATTCTATACATTCTTGGGATTTAGGATTAAGGGGTGAGTGTAATAATCATGAAATTGAATTTATGGATTTGTTAATTGCCAATCGTCGGAAAAATATTTTTGGTACACATCAAGATGGGAAAGCCTTAAGTAAAGAACAAATTAGCACTTTCTATCTACATGATGATATTGATTCGATTATTAACTCGTTACTACTAAAGCGCTATATTAAAGAGAAAGATGGTCTATACAACTTAGTAGCAGGAAACATGTCATTTGAAGTATTTAAATTTCTTGACCCTGATAGTATCTCAATAACTTTAACTGCCTCTGATTCTAATAGGTTAGGAATATATCATAATGAACGTGTACGTCGTTTAACCCCTAGAGAATGTGCAAGATTACAGGGTTTTCCCGACTCATATAAATTACATCCTAAAGATAACTTTGCTTATAAACAATTGGGTAACGCAGTCAGCGTACCAGTAATCAAAGCACTCGTTAAAGATGTTTTAATTAATAACCCTAATCTTTTGAAATAAATTTTAGGGTTATTTAAGAACTCAATTCATACTTTATAAAATCCTACTTTGACCTCACCCTACACCCCAACCAACACCAAAAACTCTTCTTCACCCACAATTTTGACGCCCAGCTTTTCTGCTTTGGTGAGCTTAGAGCCAGCCTTATCTCCTGCTAGTAGCGCAGTCGTTTTGGCTGAGATGCTTCCTGATACTTTTGCGCCAAGTGCTTGCAGTCTAGCCTTGGCTTCATCACGTGCCATTTTCTCCAGCGCACCCGTAATGACCCACGTCTGCCCATCAAGTGGCAAGTCTCCAGCAGATTTTTGCTCGACCTTATCCCAATAGACACCCGCTTCAAGCAATGAATTAATCACTTCGATATTATGCGGTGCACGGAAAAACTCGTAAGCCAACTCAGCAGTGATAGTACCAACGTCAGGGGTTTTAATCAGAGTCTCAATACTGGCTGCCATCAGGCTGTCGAGGTCACCAAATTGCTGAGCAAAGTTTTGTGCCGTACCCTCGCCCACACCGCGTATGCCAAGCGCATAAATAAAACGTGCGAGCGTAGTATGCTTACTGGCTTCAATGGCATTGATGATGTTTTGTACTGACTTTTCGCCCAGTTTTTCTAGCGTGACCATCTCATCTGCATGATTGTGCAGTTGATAGATATCAGCGACGGTCTTAACCAGACCATGCTCAAAAAAGCTAAGGAGCCACCTCGCGCCAAGTCCATCGATATCCATGGCACGACGTGAGACAAAGTGAATCAATGCTTCTTGCTGCTGCGCAGGGCAAAATAGGCCACCAGTACAGCGTGCCAATGCTTCATCTTCTGGTAGCACCACAGGCGAGTCGCATACCGGACAAGTAGCAGGTAGCGTGACTGGCATGCTATCGGCTGGGCGTTGGTCGTGCCAAACGCGGCTGACTTTCGGTATCACATCACCAGCACGGTGTACGCTGATCAGATCGCCTGCACGCACGTCCAAACGCTGAATCTCACCAAAGTTATGCAAGGTGACATTACTGACGGTGACGCCGCCGACTTTGACAGGTTCGAGCTTACCAACTGGGGTGATTTGACCGGTACGCCCGACTTGCCACTCAATATCATTTAGACGCGTCATCACCGTTTCGGCAGGGAATTTATAGGCAGTCGCCCAGCGTGGCTCACGTGACAGAAACCCAAGCTGCTGCTGCAATGACATGTTATTTACCTTAATCACCACGCCGTCGATTTCAAACGGTAAACTGGCACGGCTCTCAATTACTGATTCATAATAGGTTTGTGCCGCACGTGGGTTTGCGACCACTTCTACCGCACTGACAGTAAAGCCAATGGTTTTTAGCCAAGCCAAGCCTGCTGATTGGGTTTCGATGGTTTCAGGCAATCCTTGATTGATAGAATAAGCATAGAACGCTAGTGGGCGACTGGCTGCCACACTGGGATCAAGCTGACGTAAGCTCCCAGCGGCGGCATTACGTGGATTGGCAAAGGTTTTATTTTCGCTCTCTTCTGCTAGGCGGTTGAGACGATCAAAACCTGCCTTGGGCATCAGCACTTCACCGCGGACTTCTAACAACTCGATGTCAGCGGCATCCGCGAGCCAAAGTGGCAAGTTGCGAATAGTCTTGGTATTTTGGGTAATATCCTCGCCCGTTTGCCCATCACCGCGTGTGACGGCTTGTACAAACTTGCCATGCTCATATTTTAGCGACACGGCCAATCCATCGAGCTTTAGCTCCATTTCATACTCAGGATTTTTTTGTGCATCATTTAGACGGTCGTTGACGCGGCGCATAAACGTATGTAATTCGTCATAGTCAAAGACGTTGCCCAGTGACAGCATGGGGATGTCATGGGTCACTTGGGTAAAGGCAGATAGCGGCATATCACCGACTTGATTGATAGGACTGTCCGGCTGTATCAGCTCTGGATGTGACTCTTCTAACGCGACCAAGGAGCGACGCAATTGATCGTATTCGCTGTCTTCTAAGATAGGATTGTCGAGTACATAATAAGCATAATTGTGTGTTTTGATGGCGTCGATAAGTGTGCGCATTTGGGCAACGATTTGCGCAGTAGCATTTTGCGTGGTTTCAGTTCGAGCAGCGGTCGGTACGATAGAGTCAGTCATAGTCAGCGTCTTTTCTTTGCAATTCAAGATGCCAATATGATAACAAGTTTGTGAAAGACTCGGTATAGTCAATCCCATATAAATCAGATACTGTGTCAGGCTCGCTCAGTCTACTATGTGTAGTACTTTCACTCACCTTCCTTGTATCTAAATTATCTTGAACCGACTCTAGAATTTTGCAGAAATGAAAGCGCATTAAAAAAGGCAAATAACGTCAATCGCTATTTGCCTTTTCTATTACTTCTAATATTAACCAGCTCTTACTTTCCGTAACCTTTAGCCTTCAAGCTTTTAATCTTCAAGCTTCTAACCTTCATAATCGCGTACTTGGTTGCGTAGCTGCTGTTTGTATTCAGAAGTGATTGGTTCGTTCTCTTCATCCAGCATAATCGCGTCCAAATCACTGGCCATCATATAAGCAATGCTCATCATGCTATCGAAGCTACGCAGCGCTTGCGGATGCGGTAAAGATAAGAATACCACCACGCCATGATACGTATTGGTCGCCACGCTATGCGGATCAAAAGGCGCGATACCACTATCGGTGATACCCATCATGCTAAACCACAGCATACCTGTGCCGTCTTTTTTCTCATAACGATGGAACATATTCATCGCGCCATAGCGTAGACCGTATTTATCGATCAATTTCAATAAATCACGACCACGGATAATCGCGGTTGGACGATCACGATATTGGTGCGGCAAGATGGTGATGTTGATGTTGTCTTTAGCATTAATCAATGGACCGTTTTGCGCTTCGTCAACAGGCTCTGATAAATGCTGATCGAGAATCGGACTATTATTATCAAAACTCGGCTCTTCTACCGTATCAATTGATGGCATCAGACTGTCTGTCGCCGACATCAAGCTAGAAAATGCATCAGGCTCTTGCTCGGCATTTATCTGCTCAGATGCTGCTGCAAACTCAGTATTCTGCTGCTCATCCTGCCAGCGTTCATAACTGTCATCTTCAACCATGTCTCTATGATCGTCATCTAACTCACTGATGATATCGTTATGTCCAGCCGTCTGCTGTGCATCGACATTCACATCGAAATGGGCATGCGGTTGAGTCAACGTCTCTTCTTCGACGACTGCATTGAGATAGCTGCGATCAGGCGCAATACTGGTCTCGCCTGCAACGGTGTCATCAAAATCTGGCTGATCCACGAGATTACGCTCATGTCGCGGTATAATGGGAATACCGTTTTTATCATAGTTGACCGCCATCGCTTCAGCGCTGTTGCGGCGCTTAAAACTACGAATGACCATAAACAGCCCTGCAAGCATGATAAATGCGGCAATGGCGATCAATATAAACTGAATAGCGGTCATGAGAAATACATCCTAATATATGACAAAAGGGAATACACAAGAGGCGACAAATGGCAATAGTCTAGCATGGCTAATTAAGCTCGTCACCATATAGTCATCGTTTACCGTCAGCCCGACATACTTGCGTAACGTTACCACCTCAACTTCAACTATACCACTAGCAGTGGCCTGCCAGTTATAGTTGAATTTAAATAATTTCGATACAAGGAAACCGAGTGCAAGTTATACATTAGTATGCTTAGCGAGGACAACGATGTAGCGGATTTATATAGATTTGACTATATCAGTTATTTGAGCTACTCGGTAATATAGCGTTCGGCTTCATCTAACGAGACACTGACTAACGTAGAAACACCTGCGCTTGGCATGGTAATGCCTTTTAGCTCATCAGCAATCTGCATCGTCAGTTTGTTATGACTGATAAAAATAAACTGCAAATCATCTGCCAGCTCATGAATCAAACTGGTAAAGCGTTCGACGTTGGCATCATCAAGCGGTGCATCGACTTCATCGAGCACACAGAACGGTGCGGGATGCTGCTTAAATATTGCAAAAATCAAGCTCAACGCGGTGAGCGTTTTTTCACCACCCGACAGCACAGCTAGGCGACTATTACGCTTGCCTTTTGGCTGTGCCATCAAGGTCAGCCCTGCTCGCCACTGCTCTGATTTTGGCGCATTAACAGGCATATCGTCAGTATTGAGCGTTAAACTGGCTTGACCACCCCCGAAGACTTTGGCAAATAAATTGGCAAGCTCGGTATTGACCGCATCTAGCGTCTGCATAAACAGTGTCTTAGTCGTCTCATCAATAGACTCAATCGCTGCCGTCAATGTCTGCATACTGGCCGCAATATCTGCTGTCTGCTGCGCCAATGGCTCTAAGCGCTCATTGATCTCAGCCAACTCTGCCACTGCGGCGAGATTGACGGGGCCGATTTTGCTGAGCTGCTGCTCAAGCGTGGCGCATTCAGCCTCCAACTCTGCGATTTTATCTGGACGCACACGGCGATCATGCGCAATAAAATCCGCGAGCAAGTTTGAGACGCTCATCACTTGTTGCTGCTGGGCGAGCGCTGATACCGCTTTATATTTATGGCTCACCTTATAGTACGCTTCTAAAGCGTTATGAGTATGAGTGCTCGCATCGTCCAAACGTGCCATGCTTAATGCCAACTCAGTAGCATGATTTGCAAGCTTACCCTGCTGAACTTGTAGCGTATTTTGCACGCTATCCAACGCTGTCTGCTGCTGAGCATACTCTTGCTTTAGCGCAGCCAATGCCGTATCACGCTCGGTCAATAGCACCTGCTGCTTATCTCGTGCTGTCTGCGCCATTTGTAATGCTGCTTGCAAGCTTGGTAGCTTATCCTGCTGCTTCTGATGACTCGCTTTTAGCTGCTGCTCGCTCTGTAGCGATTGGTCATATTGCGCAGTTGCCCGTGCAAGGCTACTGACACTATGTTCTAAGCGCATCTCGCTCTGCTGGATACGCAGCTGCAATGCTTGCCATGCATCATCATCGGCTTGGCGTGTGCGATTTAGCTCACTGCGCTCAGCCTGTAACTGCTGACTGGTCGCACGAGCATCAGATATTTGCGGCGTTAGCGCTACTATCTGGCTTTGAATATCTTGCTGCTCATGAGTGAGCGCTTGTCCCTCTTGTTCTAACTCTTGTTGCTCTTGCTCAAGGGCAGATTTGTCCGCCATAAGACGCTGGCTGTCTGCTTGCAGGCGCTCGGCATTGGCACGCTGAGTCGTTAGCTGCTGCTGATATTTATGTTTATCACGGGTGAGCTGATCTGCTTGTGCACGGGTTTCTTCTAGATTGACCGTTAACGCATCGTAGTCGCGTTGATTCTTTGCAATGGTCTTTTGCGTCTCTTGTATTTTGGTTTCAAACTCATCTAGCAAGTCTTCTAGGGCTTGCAAACGGCTGCGCTGCTGCAAACGCTGCGTTAAAAACTGGCTATTGCTCTCACCTTGACTATCTTGCTCACCTGTAAACTTACTCAGATTAATCGTACCCTGACGGCTGATGAGCCAACCGTCTGCGGTTAACAAAATAGCTGACGATGGCAACGCTTTTAAGATATTGGCAACGTCTTCAAGAGTCTGCTGATTGGTCGCTTCTGATTGCGTAATATACAAGTAGCACTGCTGCCAAAGCGCCAATGCAGGCTGCTTAATCAGCTGCGATAATGGCATTACTTTATCAATTAAGCTGTCTGGCAAATGGTTGATAAATGGCGCTGTAGCTGCCTCATTTTTAGCAGGTAACCACAAGCTATGACCACTCTCTATTGAAGGCTGAGCTTCTGTATTAGCCTGCTCATTCTGCGCTGTCTGATAAGTAACGATATCCGTTAGATCATGCTCAAGCACATGCCATAAGCTGTTCGCTTTCTCAATATCACCGCTCGTATTATCAACGTTTAATTGATTAGATTGGTTAGAGATTAGTACATGACTATCTAGCCATAACGCCAAGACACTATCGAGTAGCATGGCGTGCTGCTGCCCTTTTTCACTCAGCTCAATCTGCTGGCGCAAGGTGGTAATGGCCAACTCGTTATAGCGACTGACGACATTGCTTTCCGAACTAGCTTCTAGATTACCCACTGTAGAGACAGAGGCTTGCTGTTGATTTTGCGGCGTAGGTTTTGGATGCAATATCTGATGCAGGGTATCATATTCACTGGCCAATACCGCGTGACGCTTCTCGTTCTCACTCAACTCACGTTGCTGCGCGTTCAAACGCTGCTGTAAATCATGCGCTTGTGGTTGTAATTCAGACAGACGCTCATCGACACTGTCCTGTTGACGCGTAATCTGCTGCAACTGTGTATTTAATTCTGCAACTTGCGTCTCTAACGTCTGCTGTAGGTTTTGTGCATCCGTTGGCGCTTGTCCATCAGAGCGCTTATCAATTCTCTTATTAGAGTCTTTATCAAAGTCCTTATTACTGCCAGACGCTGATAGTGACTGCTGTAATTGCTGCCACAGATTTTGCCAGTTTTGCTGGCGACGTTGCCATTTATCATGGTTTTGCTGATGACGTTTTTGCGCTTGGCTATTAATCGCTTGCTGCTGCTCAAGCGTGCGCGCATTGTCTTGTAGCCGTGATAGCTGGTTTTGCGCGTCATGCCATGCCCGCTGCAGCGGTTGCTCATTGCGTTTGTGCATGTCACGTTTACCGGTCAGCTCAACGAGCTGTGGTCGCAAATCTGCCAAGATAGCCTGCTGTTCGGCTTGCTCGGCTTTCAATCGATCAATCTCACCCACTGCTTGCGCGCGCTGCTGATCCAAGCTTGCGAGTTGCTGCTCTATCACAGTCAATTGTGACTTGGCATCGCTCAGCGCGTGCTCAGCTTGTTGATAGCCGAGCTGCTGCTGATAATGAGCGCTTTGAGCATCATCCTTGAGCCATTGCTCTTGATTGATATGGGTGGCGAGCTTATCTTGTTGGGCTTTTAGCGTCTCATAGTCAGCTTGCAATGTAGCGACTTCGGCAGTGCTACGCTCATGGGCGATTTTCTGCTGTTGCTGAGTATGCTTGGCTTGATACAACTGCTGAATGGCCAGTTGCTGCTTGATATCAGCAAGGGTCAACGCCAGTTCTTCGTAGCGCTGTGCACTGGCGGCTTGCTTCGACAAGCGCTTTTGTTGGCTGACCAGCTCGCTTTGCATGTCATGCAGACGTGCTAGGTTTTCTTGTGTTTTCTCTAGTTTCTTTTGCGTTTCTTCGCGGCGCGCTTGATAACGAGACACCCCCGCAGCCTCTTCAATAAACTCACGCAGCTGCATGGGGCTAGATTCGACAATACGCCCAATCATACCCTGCTCAATCACCGCATAACTACGCGCACCCAGTCCTGTGCCCAAAAACACATCGACCACATCACGGCGGCGACAACGTGTACCATTGATGAAGTAATCCGAGCGCCCATCCTTATTTACCTGACGGCGAACAGACAGCTCTTGGTACAGGTTAAACTCATGACGAATGCCCGTATGCTCATCTTGCGTATGCTCAAATGTCAGCTCGACACTAGCAACACTTTTGGCCGCTTTGTCCTGCGTACCAGCAAAAATGACATCGCTCATCGCGCCGCCACGCAACTGCTTGGCAGAGGTCTCACCCAGCACCCAGCGAATGGCATCAATCACATTGGATTTGCCACAGCCGTTCGGCCCGACAATGGCAGTGATACCATGACGGAAGGTAAAAGTCGTTGGATTGGCAAAGGATTTGAAGCCTGCCAGCTTTAGGGATTTTAGACGCATGAAGAATCAGTAAACTTAGCAAAAACAGGCGGCTATTCTACCTGAAATTGTGGTGGGTTTTTAGGGTTAAACGGCTAACTGCATAAACGATTTTGATTCAAGGCTCTGGTGAAACCCCTGCAGCAGTTTTTGCTCCACTTGGCAGGTGTCATTTTCTGCTAAATATCGATTGTTAAACTTAATAAGAGCGGACCAAGAGATACTTGCCACTTCTAAATGCTCGACTATTTCTAACAGCTCTGTTCTTAGTAGATGCTGATACTTCCTCGGTCTTTTATGACATAACGCCAGCTCTCGGTCTACGAGCGTTTGCTTGTTTTGCTTTAGCGCGTCACCACCGATAAATAACAGTAGAAACTTTGTACCCTGCTCAATAAAGCCTTTTTCTAATAAATGCTCATACATTAGGCAGTACTTTAGGATTTGGTCTGGGTTTTTCCGACCAGCGAGCTTTAACTCATTTGCTACCAGCACGTTCGCTTGATGGTTATAGGCTAAGTTATCCATATACATCGCTTTTAGCTCTGTACTGTTTTCAAACATGCCGCTGTTACCATGTGTCGACCATGATCTATTTGGCTCAAAGCTAATAAACTGCTGATAAAATAAATCTAAGTAGACATCACTACACAAGCTCAAAAATATATCGAATTCTTTATTGAGATAGTCTTCAGAAAAGAATTTTACGCGGCGAACGGCTTCTCTTGCATTACAGATGCCCATCGTTTGCGTTGAATAGGTCTCTAGCTGCTCAGATTCACTCATTTTTGTATTGAGCTTTTTGATGATTGATTGCTCAATCTCTTCTATGCTTTTATCCTTTAACTCTGGATGGGTTGCCCATTCAATGATTTGGCGAACATATTGCTTTTTACTAACCCCAAGAATACGCTGTGGCTCCCACGCCAAAAACTCTACAATATTAGAGAGGCCATTCGTCCATGATATCTGGTCTTTTAGATGACTCATTGAGCCGAAAACACGGCGGTATTTTTCTGCAGCTTTCATACTAATCATGTCTCATGGTTTACACACTAGCTTTATAAAGGTTTGTCATTGCTACCACACGTCAAATTTATCTAAAGCTCGCCAGCTTTAGGGGTTTTAGGCGCATAAAGGGTCAATAAACGTAGCAAAAATAGGCGGCTATTCTACCTGAAGTTGTGGTGAGTTTTTAGGGTTTGTGAATATCAAGCAGTAGCCAAAAGTAGCGCTTATAAATTTCATTACTAACTTTCATTCAATTGTCATTGATCAGCTCTCAGATAATAAGATTTCATCTATGGTTTTTTGGTTAGGGTTTTCGACCTGAATGCCTTGTTTATCTAGCCAAATCTCTTCATCTTTATAAATCACAGAAACAACTCTATTACTGAAAACCCCAACGAAATCATAATTTAAAGGGATAACAACATTACCTGACTTGTCTATAAAACCACGCTTATCTTTTTGCAATACCCCTGCTAAGCCATTATTGAATTCATCAGCATAATCGTAAATTAAAGGAATGACGATATTGCCTAATATGTCAACATAGCCATACTTACCATTGCTTTCTACAGCGGCCAAACCTTCTTTAAATATATTTGTCCAATCAAACTCATTGGATACGATAAATTTCTCATTTTTATCAATATACCCCCACATATCATTTTGCTTCACTGCTGCCAACCCTGAGTTGAAGCTATTAGCTTCTTGATACTTAGGCTCGATTATCATCTGTCCTTGTTTATCAATGAAGCCCCATTTGCCCTCTAATTGCACAGCGGCTAACTCTTCCTCAAAGCTCATGGCATCTTCATAATCAAAGGCTATGATTGTTTTACCTAGTTGGTTAATAAACCCCCATTTACCATTTTTTTTGACAACTGCTAAACCACCAGAGAAGTCATCACCGCCACTGTAAACCATAGGAATAACCAGTTTACCGAATTCATTAACAAACCCGTATCTGTCTTCATCATCGCCCCCACTCTCTAAATCTATGATATAGACCAATGCTAAACCATCTTGTAGGTTCATCACTTGATCATATGGCAGTGCAACAACGATTTTATCATTTTTATTGATAAGCACAGTGTTTCCCTGATAATTCATAATCCTGAGCGCGTCACTAAAAGATCTAATAGAAGGTATTGGTCTTTTGGCTTCTTCAATTCTAGCATGATCGGAATGTGAAAATAGCCAAGGAAAAACTGAATACAAGGTGTTTTTAAGGTTCATAATTAAGTCTTCCTTAGATATCTTAAGGTATCTTGTAATGATTTGATAAAGATTTTAGACAATGAGATGACGTTAGTGTGAGCACTGTTGATATTGAACTAAATCACCCCAATCCCACTCAACAACAACTGCCCGCCAGCAAACACTAACAACACGCCAAACGCACGTTTAAGCATCAGCGCAGGCAATACATGAGCGAGCTTGGCACCGACTTTTGCCATCGCAAAGCTGACCACTGAAATGCATAAAAAACCCGTGATATGCACAAAGCCCATCGTACCCTCAGGTAGATTGACTACGTCTTGACCGAACCATGCAAATCCTGCCGCGCCAGCCAATGCAATCGGTAGACCGCAAGCCGCTGAGGTGCCGACCGATTGTTTCATCGGTAATCCCGCCCAGTTCAAAAACGGCACCGTCAAACTACCACCGCCAATACCGAAGATAGACGACGCCATACCGATGCCTGTACCGGCACCAAATTGTATGCCAGCAGAGGGTAATGGCTTGCCTAACTGTTCTTTGTTAGAGAAAAATAGCATTTTTATCGCTACTAAGAGCGCGCCGACACCGATAATGGCTTGTAGTACCTTGCCGTCAATCATGTCCGCAACACCCGCGCCCACCAGACTACCGACGACCAAACCTAATGCCATTTTTCGCCATACTTCCCAGCGTACACCGCCGCGCTTATTATGAGCAGTAAGTGAGCTAATCGAGGTCACAACGATGGTCGCAAGTGAGGTGCCAATGGCCAAATGAGTCACTACTTCTGGCGAAAAATCATAAGCGGTAAAAATCCAGACCAGTGCGGGCACGATAATCATGCCGCCGCCAACGCCAAACAAGCCAGCGCTGACGCCAGCAAACGCCCCTGCAATCACAAACCACACATATAGCATCATCGAATTAGCCTTTTATCTTGCTTATATTTTGAACGGTATTTTTATCTTACTGATTTGCCTGTTTATGCACTTAGTAGCATCTTTTTAATTGCATTTGCCAAATCACACCCCAATCTTTATGCTGTCTGTTCGCGAAAACCGTCCAGTATATCAAAGATTATCCCAGCGACATTACTCAAGTAGAATAAACTTATGCCGATACTTAATCAATCATCTCACTCTGCGCCTGAGTCATTAACACTTGAGCATTTACCTGAGCTGAATCATCGCCATCGTGCCAGTAGCGCGTCTACGAATAGCGAGCTAATAGCGGATGTACAGAATGGCACATTGAATGCGACCGAGATGCACCTGCTAACGGCTGAAACCCAAAGCGCTGGTCGAGGTCAACACGGGCGCTCATGGCAATCACCGCGTGGCAATGTCTATCTGTCGCTATACCATCCAGTGCATATGCCGATTAGTGGCTTACTCTCATTAATCATCGGTGTAGAGCTGGCAAAAATGCCTGTCATCCAAAGGCTAAATGAGCAATTGCACACGGAAGGACTGACGCCAATCGGCGTGAAATGGGCAAATGATTTGGGCTTTTACCAAAGTCAAAATCAATCTCAAGTCCAGACTGCCTTAGATAACGTTGATGCGCATAATACGGAATTAGACGATCAGACGCTGCCATTTAATAAACTTGCTGGGATTCTGATTGAACCCGTATCGCAAGCCGGCAAACTGGTTGGCGTGGTCATAGGTGTCGGCCTCAATGTCCAAGCCACTCCCACGCTAACTGCGCAAACCTCTGAAGGCATGAGTTATCAAGCGATTAGCTTACAAGATATTGCTGAGACACTACAGCCAAAAGCGCAGGCTGCCAGTCTACCGAGCTTACGTGTGCTTTATCAGCAAATGAGTAAAGCATTGATGGCGGCGATGACGCGCTTTGAGCACTTAAGTATAGAAAAACCAACGGGACATCGTTATTATCTGGACAGCTTTTTAAAGCAGTTTGACTCGATGGATGCACTGAGCGAACTGCGATTACGTGTGACCCAAGAGCATAACGGTCAAACCAATATACTCACAGGCCACGCTTGTGGTATCGATACACATGGATGTTTGCAATTGCGCCAAGATAACGGTAAGATTTCTGCACTTTTCACCGGACGCATTGACGTTATTCAAACGACTTAATCGTTTAATCAACGAGCACTAAAGTGCAGTAGCTATCAGGATAGGATGTTGATAATTGCTTCACTGTATATAAAGGGAATTTTATGCTCTGGCTTGATCTTGGAAATACCCGCCTGAAATACTGGCTCACCGATGATATCGGTCAGATAGTCACACATGATGCCAAACAGCATTTGCAGGCACCAGCCGAATTACTGATGGGTCTGACGGATCGCTTTGAGCGTTTTGCTCCTGACTTTATTGGTATCTCATCTGTACTAGGTAATGAGCTGAATGCTAAGGTATCAGAAACTTTGAGCCGTCTTAATATTCCGTTTGAATTTGTCCACGTCGATGCCGCTCACCCGCTAATGAAGAGTCAATATAATGATGAGCAGCTCGGCTGTGATCGTTGGCTACAAATGCTGGGCGCGGTCGATAAGAAAAAGCGTCAATGTGTGATTGGTTGCGGTACAGCAGTGACCATTGATTTGATCGATCATGCTGAGCATTTGGGCGGTTATATCTTTCCCAGTATCTACCTGCAACGTGAGTCATTGTTTTCTGGTACCAAGCAAATAACCATCTCTAACGGGACTTTCGATAGTGTCGGTCAAGGTGTGACCACACAAGATGCGGTACATCGCGGCATCCTATTATCAATCGTCGGTGCGATTAATGAGATTAGCCATCGTCACCCCAACTTTGAAGTCATCATGACGGGTGGTGATGCAGCCATTATTTCGCAGCACGTCAACCGTCCGGTACGTCTGCGTGATGATCTATTATTAAATGGTCTAGCACGATATTTTGATCATAGTAAATAACTAACGTGCGTTGTCATATTTTATAAAGTTAGAATAGAAAAAGCAGTACGTCTTAGGCGTACTGCTTTTTTTGATTTAACACACCTAATTTCTTGTTATCACCTATTCTGCTATAAAAACAATAGGTACATCAACTTTTCCACGAATTGCTTTTCCTTCAAACACAAATGGCCTCATCTGACCACTTCTTATCTGACGAGCAGCGCTTCGATCAAAACATCTATTACCACTGCTTTCTTTAACACTTATTCTGCTAATCTTACCTTGTCTATCGACTAATAATTCCAACAAAATCTTAAGCTTTTGTCCACGGACCACTTTAATAGGTTCACCCGTCTCTTTATCTGTACAGCGAAGAGACTGTCTAGCAAAATTAAAACTGGGCGGCTTCAACCAACTTGCATCACGACTAGCAAACTTAATAACAGGTTCAGGATTCGACAAATCAACCAGCTCTGCTTGTGCAGGCGTCATACTCGCTGTTATCGTAAACAATGCAAACAAAGTGGTTAACAGACTATAAGTACTGATAGATTTTATATTGCTGAGAAAATGAGAAGCTGTCTTGTTGGAAGCTATGTGATTAAAGGCTAGCTTGGTATGTGATTTATGGGTCATTGTAAAATTCTTTTATTCCAGTCATTAAAAAGTGCCACGCTATGAGACATATAACGTAGCACATTTTTAGATTTTAAAATAAAATTATTCGATAAAAGTTAACTTTTAAGTCGTGGTTACATTTTATTTAGTCTCGCTTTATTTGGTCTCGTTAAACAACTCACGACCGACTAGCATACGGCGAATTTCGCTGGTACCTGCGCCAATTTCATATAATTTGGCATCACGCCAGTAGCGCCCAAGTGGATACTCATTGGTGTAGCCATTACCGCCAAATATCTGAATACCCTCGCCTGCCATCCACGTGGCTTTTTCGGCACACCATAGAATCACACTGGCGCAGTCTTTACGTACTTCTCGACTATGACCAGCACCGCGCGCGTCCAGCATATCGAGATTTTTCCCGACAGTATATAGGAAGCTACGACCAGCTTGCAGTATCGTATACATGTCCGCGACTTTACCTTGGATAAGCTGGAACTCACCGATCGCTTGACCGAACTGCTTACGGTCATGGATATAAGGCACGACATTGTCCATCACGGCTTGCATGATACCGATAGGACCCGCAGCCAATACGGCACGCTCATAATCTAGGCCGCTCATCAATACCTTAACGCCTTCATTGAGACCGCCTAAGATATTTTCACTCGGCACGGTCACATTGTTAAAGGTCATCTCACCCGTATGGCTACCACGCATGCCGAGCTTATCGAGCTTTTGCGCTGTGCCGAAACCTTCCATGCCTTTTTCAACGATAAAGGCTGTCATGCCTTTGCCGCCTAGCTCAGGATTGGTCTTGGCATAAACCACCATCACATCCGCATCAGGACCATTGGTGATCCACATTTTGCTACCGTTCAAAATATAGCTACCGTCTTTTTCTTCGGCTTTGAGCTTCATACTGACCACATCTGAGCCAGCACCAGTCTCACTCATTGCCAGTGCACCGATGAACTCACCGCTGACCAGCTTTGGCAAATACTTTTGTTTTTGCGCTTCACTACCATTACGTTTGATTTGGTTGATACATAGGTTTGAGTGCGCACCATAGCTCAGCGCCACCGATGCCGAAGCACGGCTAATCTCTTCCATCGCAACCATATGTGCGACGTAGCCCATGTTAGAGCCGCCGTACTCTTCAGGAACGGTAATACCATGTAGACCAATATCACCCATTTTTTGCCACAGATCCATAGGGAACTCATCGCTGCTATCAATCTCGGCAGCACGTGGGGCGATTTCATTGGCTGCAAACTGCTGTACCATATCGCGTAGGGCATCAATATCTTCGCCAAGCTGAAAATTCAATCCAGGTAAACTCATAACTATTCCTCGTATTTTAGTATTTAATTTTTACAATAATTTTTTAAGACTGACGTTTGTTAATTAAAGCTCGTGCCACGTTTGAACCATTCGGACGCTTTAAAAACTCACTGATACGCTCGCCTGCCACGACCAATTTATCCAAATCAATACCAGTACTGATACCCATACCATGCAGCATATACACCACATCTTCGGTTGCCACATTGCCTGTTGCGCCTTTGGCATAAGGACAGCCGCCAAGCCCAGCCACTGAGGTATCAAATTCGCTAACACCCATTTGTAGTGCGGCTAGCGTATTGCTCAATGCTTGACCATAAGTATCATGAAAATGACCTGATAGCATAGAAATATCAGCATATTCTAATGCAGCTTGTAATGCTCGTTGCACTTTAAGCGGCGTACCAACACCAATGGTATCAGCAATACCAATTTGCTCTGCACCAATCTCTATCAGACGCTTGGTCACATAGGCTACTTGGCTTGGATCAATGTCACCTTCATAAGGACAGCCGACTGTACATGAAATCACACCTCGTACTTTGATACCCTGCGCTTTTGCCGCAGCAGCCACTGGCGCAAAACGCTCGATACTCTCATCAATACTACAATTGATGTTTTTTCGACTAAAGGTTTCGCTGGCTGAGCCGAAAATAACGATTTCATCAGGACGGTGAATAATGGCATTTTCAAAACCGCGCATATTGGGCACCAGTACCGAGTAGCAAATGTCCGTTTGTCGCGTAGATGCTAGGGCATCAAGCAGCGCGCTATTATCACCCATTTGTGGCACCCACTTTGGCGAGACAAAACTGGTCGCTTCCAGCTTTTTGACACCGGCTGCAATCAAATCATTGATAAGTGTTTGCTTAACCTCAGTCGGTACCGTCGTTGACTCGTTTTGCAAGCCATCGCGTGGACTGACATCAACGATGGTGACATGGCTTGGATATGAATGGTTTGGATACGAGTGGCTCATACTTATCATCCTTTTTATTATTCGTCTTTCTATGAGGCTTTTTTATTAGGCTTCGTCAGCTATGCGCTCTCAGTATTTTCACCAGTATCAATGCGTAATAACTCGTCACCATCAGCGACCAAATCCCCTGCTGCAAATAGCAATTCTGCCACCACGCCATCCGTCGGCGCAGTAATAGTATGCTCTATCTTCATCGCCTCGATGACTGCTAACGGCTCGCCTTTTTTCACAGTATCGCCAACCGCTACTTTAAAGGCAACAACCTGCCCTGGCATCGGTGACTTTAAACTACCGACCGCTGCGGACTCTTCGCCTACGTGCGCCATGATATCAACAAGCGTAATTTCGTCACGGCCACTGTCTGTGAACACATAAACGGTCTCATTAAGTACCCAACTTTGCGCGCTAGTACCTGCACCATCTAACCATAACGTATGATTATTTTCGTCACTACTGGTATAGCTCACCTGACCTTCATAGACTGTTTCGGTCTGAGCAGCTACGTTAATATTGTTATTATCCTGCGTGTTAGCGATTTCTTTTTCAATAACGAGCGTAAAGCTGCTGAGGTTATCGCTGCCCTTTTTGCTATCAGAACAATTCGCATTATGCCAATTGCTCAGGCGGGCAGTATAAGCACTCTCATCATAAA
This sequence comes from Psychrobacter sp. SCQQ22, assembly GCF_015864605.1. Classification (NCBI taxonomy): domain Bacteria; kingdom Pseudomonadati; phylum Pseudomonadota; class Gammaproteobacteria; order Moraxellales; family Moraxellaceae; genus Psychrobacter; species Psychrobacter sp. SCQQ22. The sequence continues at coordinate 553,823 of NZ_JADYWZ010000001.1, read as the reverse complement.
CCAAGCTGAATGAGCGAGTGTAATCGTTATAAGCACGGAAGCCAGTAGGTTTGCTAAATGGATCGATATCTGACTCTTGCGTCGCCATCTCACTCGCAAGCTGACGAGTAATGGCGGTCACAACCAGCGTCGATAATGCCAAAGGCTGCTGATTAAAAATCGCATCACGCTCGTGCTCAATCAATGCCGTATCGAGATTGGCTTTGCTAAAAGACGCCGTATTCAAAATATAGCGCAAAAATGCCGCGTTATTCGGCAAACCCACGATACGCGTTTGGGCAAGTGCTCGATCGAGCTTGGCTAATGCTTGCTCTCGCGTTGGCGCATGCACGATGAGCTTGGCAATCATAGAGTCATAGAACGGGCTAATCACATCACCTTCGCGCACGCCATCATCGATACGCACGCCAGTACCATTTTTATCAATCATAAAGGTGCTGTGTTCAGGTTTTTGATACGTAAACAATGTACCTGTCGCTGGCAAGAAGCTATTGTCAGGATTTTCGGCACAGATGCGTGCCTCAATTGCATGACCGTTGATAGTCAGATCGTCTTGAGTTTTTGGCAATGGGTGACCTGCCGCTACCAAGAGCTGCCATTCGACCAAATCAACACCCGTAATCGCTTCACTGACTGGATGCTCAACCTGCAACCGCGTATTCATTTCCATAAAATAAAAATTCATAGCGTCTTCGCGCTGCTCAACGATAAACTCGACCGTGCCTGCGCCGACATAATCGACCGCACGAGCCGCTTCGATGGCAGCGGTGCCCATCGCCTCACGCATCGCAATATCAACACCCGGTGCAGGCGCTTCTTCTAATACTTTTTGGTGACGGCGCTGTACGGAACAATCACGCTCAAACAAATGCACATAGTTGCCATGCGTATCACCAAATACTTGGATTTCGATATGGCGTGGTTTTAATGCGTACTTTTCAACCAACACTTTATCGTCACCGAAGCTCGTAATGGCTTCACGGCGACATGAGTCTAATAAATCCACAAAGTCGCTGCTTTTTTCGACGATACGCATACCTTTACCGCCACCACCAGCGCTGGCTTTAATCAGTACTGGATAGCCAATAGCGTCGGCTTGCTGCTGCAAGAATTGCGCATCTTGATTGTCACCATGATAGCCGGGTATCAGTGGCACGCCAGCTGTTTCCATCAACCGCTTGGATTCAGACTTGCCGCCCATAGCTCGGATAGCATCAGCCGATGGACCGATAAAGACCAGTCCTGCATCCTGACAAGCTTGCGCAAAGTCAGCGTTTTCGCTTAAAAACCCATAACCCGGATGAATCGCTTGTGCGCCAGTCTCAAGCGCTATCGCGATAATCGCATCACCTTTGAGATAGCTGTCTTTTGGTGCCGAACCGCCCAAATAGATCGCCTCATTACAGACAGCCACATGCTTGGCTTCACGATCCGCATCAGAATAAACAGCGACGGTGCTAACACCCAGACGCTTGGCAGTCGCGGCTACTCGGCAGGCAATTTCACCACGGTTGGCAATTAGAATTTTAGAAAACATAACTATCCCTGTGTGTTATCGTTTTTATTTGAGGTCTTATCTATTTACTCATTTATCTCTCGTGCAGTATTAATCTGCCGTCAACCAATTGGGCTTACGTTTTTGCAAAAAGGCTTGCACGCCCTCTTTACCTTGCTCTGATGAGCGAATATCAGCGATGCCTTTTACTGTATCGGCAATCAGCTCATCAGTGATGGGTGCACCAGCGACATCGTGTAATAGCTGCTTGCAGGTTTTGACTGCGTCAGGGCTATTTTTGACGACTTTACTACAAAATATAGCGACCTCATCAGCCAGCCATTCTTCGCTAACACGCTCATGGATAAAGCCAAGCTGACGTGCCTTTTTGGCATCAAACACTTCAGCACTTAAGAAGTAACGCTGCGATGCTCTAGCACCCAGTGATCTGATGACATAAGGGCTGATCGTTGCAGGTGCTAAGCCCAAACGCACTTCGCTTAGGCAGAAGTTTGCAATTTTGACAGCGATGGCCACATCACAAACAGCGACTAAGCCCATGCCACCTGCATAGACATCACCTTGGATTGCCGCAACTGTTGGCTTCGGGCATTCGTAAATAGTTTTGAGCATTTGCGCCAATTTATCAGCATCCGCTAAATTTTCTTCATAGCTATAATCTGCCATGGCACGCATCCAATTCAAATCGGCACCTGCGCAGAATGCCTTGCCAGCAGCCGCTAGTACAATGACACGTACCTCATCATCAGCACCAAGCATATTAAATGCATCAGTTAGCTCAGCAATCATTTCATCATTGAAAGCATTACGTATCTCAGGACGATTTAACGTCACAGTCGCCACGTGCTGTTCTACTTTAACCAGTAGGCTTTTATAGTTTTTATCACTGTTTTTTTGCATTATTTTCTCTATATTTTTTATGTAAATACTTAAACATACTCTTGGTCAATCCATAATAATGTTAATACAAGGAAACCGAATGTAGATGTACAAATCGTACTTCAAATGAGGTTGACGCAGTAGTAGATTATTATGGGAAGGTCTGAAAATGATTACATTCTAAAAATACCAAACGTCGTCTCTTCAATCGGTGCGTTATAGGCGGCGCTTAATCCTAAGGCCAATACATGACGGGTATCAGCAGGGTCAATCACGCCATCATCCCATAGACGTGCGGTGGCATAATATGGGTGGCCTTGCTTTTCATACATATCGAGAATCGGTGCTTTAAATGCCGCTTCATCCTCATCACTCCACGCCTCGCCTTTACGATCAAAATTGTCACGCTTGACCGTTGCCAGTACCGATGCTGCTTGCTCGCCGCCCATCACCGAGATGCGCGCGTTTGGCCACATCCATAAGAAGCGCGGGCTATAAGCGCGACCACACATGCCGTAGTTACCGGCACCGAATGAACCACCGACAATGACCGTGAATTTTGGCACTTTTGCATTGGCGACTGCCATCACCATCTTGGCACCATGGCGCGCAATGCCTTCGTTTTCATATTTGCGACCGACCATAAAGCCAGTGATATTCTGGAGGAATACCAATGGAATTTTGCGCTTGCAACATAGCTCAATAAAGTGCGTGCCTTTCTGTGCTGACTCACTGAACAGAATACCGTTATTGGCGATGATACCGACTGGCATCCCTTCGATATGAGCGAATCCACAGACTAGCGTTGTGCCAAAGCGTGCTTTGAACTCATCAAAAGCACTGTCATCGACGATACGAGCAATGATTTCTTTGATATCAAATGGCTTGCGCTTATCCGTTGGAATGACGCCGTACAACTCTTTGGCGTCATAGCGTGGTGGACGCGGCTTGATTTGATTAGGTACTTGCTTCGCAGGACGATTTAGATGGCTAACGATGTTGCGTGCAATCGATAAAGCATGGGTATCGCTTTGCGCTAAGTGATCGACGACCCCTGACAGACGGGTATGCACATCGCCGCCGCCCAAATCTTCGGCTGTGACCTCTTCACCTGTCGCCGCTTTGACCAATGGCGGACCACCCAAAAAGATGGTGCCTTGGTCTTTGACGATAATAGACTCATCGCTCATCGCTGGTACGTATGCCCCGCCAGCCGTACAGCTGCCCATGACTACGGCAATCTGTGGAATACCTGCGGCACTCATATTGGCCTGATTAAAAAAGATGCGACCAAAGTGTTCTTTATCGGGAAATACGTCATCTTGATTGGGTAAGTTAGCGCCGCCTGAATCCACCAAATAGACACAAGGCAAATTGTTTTCTTGCGCGATTTCTTGCGCACGCAGATGTTTTTTGACCGTCATTGGGTAGTAAGTGCCGCCCTTTACCGTGGCATCATTACAGACAATCATACACTCAATACCATTGATACGACCGATACCCGCAATCACGCCAGCCGCTGGAATCTCTTCGCCATACATATCATGCGCTGCCATCGGTGCCACTTCTAAAAATGGCGTACCCACATCAAGCAAGCGCTCAACACGCTCACGAGGCAATAGTTTGCCACGGGCTAAATGCTTGGCACGGGCACGCTCTGAACCGCCTTGCACGACTTTACGTAAGTGATCATATAAGTCATCGACCACCGCTTGCATGGCGGCACTGTTTTGCTGAAAGTCGCTTGAGTTTGGACTCAGTTTACTGGTTATGATAGCGCTCATGACATCCCTTTTCTTTAATGCGTAAATGCGAGTAGCTTCTTATGCGAATTATTCTAGCTACTGATTATTTTGGTCTTTATTCGTATCTTTATCCGTATAGCCAGCTCGATTTATAATCGATACAGCGAGATTTGGGTGAATTTTTTATAGCCTCTGTCGGCGTAGGCACAGCAAGCTAGAAAAATTAATACAAGTCTCGCGTTATACCATAACGTATTTATGTCATTTGGTATCGACTATAACCTTTAATAAATTAGACACAATAGTTAGATTAACTATAAGCCCAGCTCTTCTTTCATTTGTTCAATAATTTTATATTTCTGAATTTTTCCAGTGATGGTCATTGGATATTCAGTCACGAAACGATAGTAGGCTGGCACTTTATAATGAGCAATATGCTCGCTACAGAACTGGCGAACTTCCTCTTCCGTTAAGCTGTCTGCTTCTTTAGGAATAATCCATGCCGCGAGTACTTCGCCATATTTTTTATCAGGAATACCAACGATTTGTACATCACGAATCTTAGGATGACGATACAGATAGTTTTCGATTTCGACCGGATAGATATTCTCGCCGCCGCGAATGACCATGTCTTTACTACGGCCAACGATTTTGACATAGCCATCTTCGTCCATCGTAGCCAAATCGCCCGTATGCATCCAACCATCTTGGATGGCTGCGCGGGTTTTAAAGCGACTCCCCCAATAGCCTTTCATCACTGAATAACCGCGTGTCAGTAACTCACCCGTTTCGCCCAATGCGACAGTCTCACCCGTTTCAGTATTGACGACTTTGACTTCAAGTGCTGGCTGTACCAGTCCTACTGTCGATACTTGCTTATCAAGCGGCGTATGTTCATTGGTTTGGCAAGATACTGGACTGGTCTCTGTCATGCCATACGCAATGGTGACCTCACTCATGTGCATCTCGTCGATGACGCGGCGCATGACTTCAATCGGACAACTAGAGCCTGCCATGATGCCAGTACGTAAAGTCGATAAATCAAAGTTTTTAAACTCCGGATGGTCAAGCTCAGCGATAAACATCGTTGGCACACCGTGCAGACCCGTACATTTTTCTTCTTCGACCGCTTGTAATACAGTTAGCGGCTCAAACCCATCGTTCGGATAAACGATACAGCCACCATGCGTAAGAATCGCTAGGTTACCAAGCACCATACCAAAGCAATGATACAAGGGCACTGGAATGCACAGCTTATCTTCTTCGGTAAGGTTCATAGCCTCGCCGATGAAGTAACCGTTGTTAAGAATATTGCGATGGCTTAAGGTTGCACCTTTTGGCGTACCAGTCGTGCCACTGGTGAACTGGACATTGATGGCATCCGTGTTTTTGAGCTGGGCTTGACGCTCTGCAACCCGTGGATCATTGGCATCGCCTTCCGCCATCCATGCAGAGAATTTCTGCATAAAGTCAAAGGTTTCCTCAGATGCTGGCTCATCAATCCAGATGATACGCTCAATCGTTGGAATCTCGACCAAATCAAGCTGGGTATAGTCTTTATGATAAATCTCAGGACACAGTTCACTGATGAGACTGGCGTAATCACTGGTTTTGAAATGACGCATGAGCACAAGCGCTGAGCAGCCCAACTTATTCAAGGCATATTGCAGCTCAAAGGTACGATAGGCAGGGTTAATATTGACGAGGATAACACCGACTTTTGCCGTCGCTAATTGCATGAGCAACCATTCAGCATTGTTGTGTGACCAGATGCCGATACGATCACCGATTTCTAGCCCCATCTCAATCATGCTACTGGCTAGCTGATTGACTTGCTGTTGTAGCTCACGGTAAGTCCAGCGGATATTTTGATGGCGAGAAACCAAAGCTTCACGCTCTGGATACTTGGATACGATAGCATCAAAAAAGTCACCGATAGTCGCTTCAATGAGCGGCACATCAGGGCCTTTGTCATAGCTTTGGGTAAGCGGTGCATTTGCTGAGCGTGCGCCCATATTAATACTAGGAATGCTATTTAGAATAGTATCAAAATCAATTTTAGTCGCATCAAAATCAGAAGTTTGCGTCATAACGAGTCCTTTCGTTTTACTTTTTATCGTATTGGTCATTTATAGATAGTACGTATTGATAGCCTGTAGACCCGTTATTCTTCCTTGAATAGGTCTTATATAGATTGTCACTACTATACCGTTGTAAACAAACAGCTGTCAATCATAGTAATACAATGCGTATCATTTAATTAAATATTTATCTTATGAAAGATAGATACTTCACTAAAACTATCACAAAAATATGGCAAATTGTTGACACAAAAAAGCCAATCATACTATGGCTAGTATGATTGGCATTAGTATCAAAATTGCTATTAACATTACTATCAACAGTGCTGTTAACATTGTTATTAATATTTGATTTAAAAACTGAGTTTTTAGAACAAACCCAATTTTACGACCATTTAGTTTTAACAGTCATTAAGCTTTAACGATTGGCGGCAACTTGATGGTCAACGTAGCGCTCACGTCATCACTATCATTAAGCAAGTCCATGACTAACGCTTCATCACTTTCCGTCTTGACCTGCCAGTTGCCAGTCGCTTGCGGCACACCTGTTACCATGACAGAGATTGCTTTGTTTTTCAGGCGAATCATGGGCGGTTTATGCTCATAGCCACTGTGTTCATGACCTAAGATATCATCAGCGATGGTAGCAGCCTGAGCGCGTAATGGGGCCACATAACGACACGGCACGCCATCGATAGACATGCAGTCACCAATCGCATAAATATTGGCTGTACTGGTACGCAAGGTTGGCGCATCCACCACGATACCAGTGCGACGATTGAACTCGACACCAGCAGCTACAGGCAGTTTATCATCGACCGTCAGACCTGTACTGGCAATCACATGATCGACCATAAGTGGTTCGAGTGGCTCAGCAGTACTGCTTTCTGTCGCTGATGACAGCGCATCATAACTAACTTCTAGTTTTTCATCACTGAGACGAGTAATACCAGATACTTGATAACCCCCTAAAAAGTTAATCCCTTGCGACTTGACCGCTTGAGCGATACGAGCCGTCGCTTTTGGTGGTAGCATTTGTGATAGCGGCGCATCGTTCAAATCAATGAGTGTCACCTGATGACCAGCTTTGAGTAAGTCTTCTGCAATCTCCGTCCCAACCATACCTGCACCGACGATAGCAACGTGCTGGCTACCTGTTGCTAGCTTTTCTTGCAACTGTCCAAAACGCTCAATATGATTGACGTGCCATACCAAATCCTCTGGCAAGCTTTTTGGGAAGATAGGATGCGCACCCATGGCAAGCACCAGCTTATCATAGCCGATCGTGGCGTAATTGGTATAAACAGGATCTGAGCGCAGTGCAGAGACTAACTGTAATTCTTGAGTTGTCGTATCAACATCCGTTACTTGCGTGTTAGCAAGTAGCTTAACATTTGCAGCCTCTGCCGCATCAATACCAGTCGCTCTTACCAAGTCTGCCGCACTTTTCTTTTGGCTAATGGCCATGGTCAGCATTGGTTTATGATAACGATCGCCACTATCAGCTGTCACCAACGCAATCGGAATATCTTTGTCTTTCGCACGAATGGCATCAACCACATGCCAGCCCGCCAAACCTGCACCAATGATGACGATACCTTTAGATGATGCTACTGATGGATTTTCTACACTCATATGAACTCCAATACGGTTTATGAATTATTTTAATTATCAAAAACATTGACCGCTATTGTATCAGTAAACAGCCATTCACTCATCTATCCAATAACTCACTTAATTAGTTAATATCGAACTCCATGCGATGTGCTGTTGCACGCATGGTTTCACTATCTATTAGTTTTTCGATACAGTATAGACTTGCATGGATGCCTGCACTTATTCCCGCTGATGTGACAATATTACATGTATCATCACTGGCATCTACAAAGCGAGTATCAGAGATAACGTTGATACTAGGATACGATGCCAGATTATCCAAATCCATCCAATGCGTGGTGGCTGACCTACCAGCTAGCAAACCTGCTTCTGCCAATAGTAACGCTCCTGTACACACTGAAAGTGTAAGCTCTGCCAAATTTTCTTGAGTCTTGATCCAGTCAATCACTACTTTATTATGTATTTCTATTTTTTCAGCACCATAACCACCAGGGATTATTAGTACATCAATGTCTGGATGGTTGGTAAAATTATAATCAGGAATAACTTGCAGACCATTCCTAGCAGATATTGGCGCTTGGTTCTCAGCTATAGTGATAACGTCAAAATACTTATTGTTATCAGCATTTTCAGCTAATGAAAACACCTCAAAAGGTCCTGCAAAGTCCAACACCTCTACTTCATTAAACAGTAGTATGCCAACAGTTCGCTTTAGCGTCATAATCAATCCTAATTAAGTTGATATCATTAAGTAAAATTAAATCCGTCAGTATCATAAACACTATATTTTCAAGCTTGTCTACTCAATTAGCTTAGCCATTTCATCTGCCTTTTCCGTTTGCAGTCGCCCTAGTCCTGCGATTATGCCTGCTCTATTTTCAGCAGTCTTATTTTGACTAAGTTTAAACTGTGCTTGAACATCCGTGATATTGATGCGAATACCAACAATCGCTCGACAAAGTGCTTGAATGTAGTTCACTGGCGCATCACTGAGTGACCATGGAATAGGTTGGTTGGCTTCAAAATCTGTGGTTAGCTTCGTTAAGATTTCAATCAGCATTCCAGGCTCAGTTATCAGGCGAACTAATCCTGTGATATGCACGCTACGATAGTTCCACGTGGGTACTTCTTTATGAGTTATTGCTTTACTTGGGTACCAATTGGGGCTGATGTAATGACCGGTATCTTGAAATATAACTAGCCATGGTGCATCAATATTATCACCATTGTTCAAAGTATTTATTTTGGCAATATGCCCATATAGACAACCGTATTGACTGCCATCATCCTGCCAGTACATCGGAATATGACAAGCCTCTAATCCTGTATTTGTTTGTACAATGATAGTAGCCTGAGGCTGCTCTTTGATAAAGGCTTTTATAGTCTCAAAGTCTTCCTCTTTAAATGCTTTGGGGGTGAACATCATAGGCTCCAAGTCGTTTTTCAAATAGCTATATAAAAGAAACTGAATACAAAGCGCCCTATTAAAGATAGCGTTTAACCGTCTTTAATAGGGCGCTTTGTATAACCAGTAGCAGTGGAAAGAAAAATAAGTGTTAGAACGTGTCTTTATGTTAGAAACAGCGCTATAAATAATCGTAAATCAAAATCTATTTAATGATTCAAAATCTTCGATAAGAATTGCTGTGCACGCTCACTTTTCGCGCCTTCAAAGAACTCATCCTTACTACAGTTCTCAACGATATGACCTTCATCCATAAAGATAATACGATTGGCCACCTGACTGGCAAAGCCCATTTCGTGCGTCACACACATCATCGTCATACCATCACGAGTCAGCTCCACCATCACATCGAGCACTTCTTGAATCATTTCAGGATCGAGTGCTGAGGTTGGCTCATCGAACAACATTGCTATGGGATCCATCGCGAGCGCACGAGCAATAGCGACTCGCTGCTGTTGACCACCTGATAGCTCAGCAGGATATTTATTGGCTTGAACGGTCAACCCTACTCGATCTAAATAAGCCATTGCTTTTTGCTTGGCTTCCGCTTCTTTACGACCCAATACTTTAATTTGCGCAACCATTAAATTATCGATGATGGTCAAGTGAGGGAATAGCTCAAAATGCTGAAACACCATGCCGACGCGGCTACGTAGCTTAGGTAAGTTAGTTTTTGGATCACCGACAGAGATACCGTTGACCATGATATTGCCTTTTTGAAAGGGCTCTAGCCCATTCACGGTCTTGATCAAGGTAGATTTACCACTACCCGATGGACCACAGACTACGACGACATCACCTTTGTGGACATGAGCGGTACAGTCAGTCAGTACCTGAAAGTCACCATACCACTTGCTAACGCTATCTATCTCAACGACCATCTCACTGCTAGCATGACCACTGTCTGTGACCAGTCCACCAAAGTCATTTATAAACGTTTTAGCATTATTCATCGTTGGCTCCTAGCCTTGTTCTTAATCTTGCCCAATTGCATTCAGTCAAAATATAGTCAATCCTCTATAAAAGAGTTACCGCGTTAACCTCGCTTGAAGTATTACATATACATCTGCACTCGGTTGCCTTGTCTCTCTTTTAAACTGAATCAACGTTACATTAATGACAAATGCAGTTAAATTTTGAAAGCATTAGAGCCAATCAAATGAGATCAGATAACCATGTTCAGATAATCATGCATTGATCGACTCTAACGCTTAACAGTCCTTTATTAAAACCTTAACCTTTTCTGTACGCGTTGTACACCGACTGAAGCTGCCAAGCTTAGGACGAAATACACAGCGCCTGCGCCTAAGATGTAAGGCGTCAATAGACCCATTAGTTCACCACGTACGTATGCTGCTCGGAAGAAGTCAGTCAGACCAATAGCGAACACTAAGGTCGTATCTTGGAATAAAATAATACATTGCTGCAAAATCAATGGCAGCATCTTGCGAAAGGCCTGTGGCAAAATGACCAAACGCATCGTCTGCCCATAAGTCATGCCCAATGCTTTAGCCGCATTAACCTGACCACTACCGATAGACTGAATACCCGCACGGACGACTTCTGAGAAATAAGCCGCTTCGAACATCATAAACGCGACAACACAAGAGGCAAAGGCTGCATCTAGTTGTAAATACTTACCCGCTGCCCAAAAATAAATCATCGGTACTGCAAAGTAGAACCACAGTAGCACCAACAGTAACGGTACAGATCTAAAATAATTAACATACAGCTTAGCGGGAATCTCTAATGCTTTGATACCTGACAAGCGCATGAGCGCCAATACCGTACCTAAGCTGATACCACCGATAATAGCCAAAAATAGGACTTTTAGCGTGGTAATCATGCCACCCATTAAGCCTGGATACGCGGTCGCAAGTTCGGTCATCATATTCATTTCTGACTCCCTGCGATAAGCCCTGGTACTCTTAATTTACGCTCGATCAAACCCATAATAGCGATGAGTGAGAGATTAAAGACGAGGTAGATAATCGTCGCATAAGTATAAATCTCAAGGCTATTCTGTGTGTATTCGCTGATGGTTTTGGTTTGACTGATGAGCTCCATGACACCGACCAATGAGGCGACAGAGGCATTCTTAAAACAGTTGGTAAGCTCAGAGCTAAGCGGCGGTAAGATAATACGGAATGCTTGTGGTAGCAGGACTTGCTTATAAGCTTGCGGAATAGTGAAGCCTAGTGCATACGCTGCGTTTATCTGTCCTTTTGGTAGCGACTCGATACCCGTACGTACTTGCTCGACAATACGAGCTGCTGTAAACAATCCTAAACCAATACTGGCTGAGAGCATCGCGGATGTATTCGGCGATAAATCTCTAAACCACCACTCTTGTAACGCTGGTGTCAACCAACCAGGTGCCACATAAAACCAAAAAAATAGCTGCACAAGCAGCGGAATATTACGAAAAAAGGTCACATAAGCGGTGCCAATGCGACGAGCTGTTTTGTTAGGTAAAGTACGCATAATACCGAAGACAGTACCGACGACCATCGCAATGGTCCAAGCAATACTACCAATCAGTAATAACCAGCCAAGACCAGTAATCATCCAGTGGATATACAGCTCGTTGCCAATACCCGTATGCTCAAAGAGCACACCCCAGTTCCAGCTATAATTCATGATTGTCTCTCCGAACAGCGATTGAAAAACTTACGTGTCAGATGAGCGATAAGTTCGATCTGAACACGTAAGCAAGCTAGATTGAAGGACAAATACTACTGTGCTGCTGCTACTTTTGGCTGATCGCTATCATGCGGATTGGCGATAAGTGCTTTTAGGTTGTCTGACATCTCAAAGTTCAAGTTGACGTTCTTTGGTGGAATTGGGTTTAGGAACCACTTGTCATAGATACTATTGATTTCGCCTGAGCTAAAGGTTTTGTTCAGCGCGTCGTTTACAACTGTTTTGAATTCAGCATCGTCTTTACGCATCATACAACCATAAATCTCAAACGATTGCGGCGTACCAACGATAACCCATTCATCAGGATTTTTAGCTTTGGCTTTTTCGCCTGCTAGCAATACATCATCCATCATAAACGCATCAGCACGGCCGCTTTCTAACATCAAGAAACCTTCGCCATGATCTTTAGCAGAGATGATATCGGTATCCATCTTTTTCTCGTCATTATACTGACGAATATAACGCTCTGAAGTCGTACCAGCGGTAGTCACTAGTCGCTTACCTTTTAGGTCTTCAAAGTCATTGATACCAGAATCTGCCTTGGTCAATAGACGTGTGCCAATCTCAAAGAAACCATTAGAGAAAGCTACTTGCTCTTGACGCTCGACATTATTGGTTGTTGAACCACACTCAAAATCGACCGTGCCGTTTTGAACCAAAGGAATACGAGTTTGTGAGGTGATGAGGTTATAACGAACTTCTAGATCTGGCATGTTGAGTTTTTCTTTAATACCCTCAATCACTTTCATCTCTAGATCATGTGCGTAGCCCATAGGCTGATTAGGATCATCGGCAACATATGAAAAAGGAATAGAAGAATCACGATAGCCGACAACGATAGTGCCAGAGTCTTTAATTTTTTGTAGCGTACCATTCATGGTTTCTGTCGCTGCTGCATCATCTGCTGGCGCGTCAGTGCTAGTGTCGCTGCTGTTATTACAGCCTGTTAGGCCTAATGCCACTAGAGCAGCTAAAGTCAACGGTTTAGAAAAGAAGTAAGTCATGAAAAACATCCTTTATCACATTATTACGAGATTTAATGAGTGTTGGACAACATAGTGCTTATTGCCTAACCTAGTTACCATGTATCCATACGGTTGTTGCTGTTGTTTATCACAATGCAACTGAATGTTACTGTACAACAAATTTAATGCTGGTAGTAAACTTTTTTAGTAAAGGATTCATCTTTCCACATATGTATGTTTCAGCAGGTGCAGCCACCTCATCGCTGTCATATATCTATAGGTATGTCGGTCAAGACAATTAATTTTTCACAGATTCATCCTAGCGTTATGCCATACAGATACGACCTATGAGTGGATTTCTTATACCAAAACTAGGTAGATTTGGTGATATTTAGACTGACGATAAACCATAAATATATGCAAACTGTACGAGAGAGATGATTGATAAATCACGATGAATCCCCATAAAGCAAACAACTTCTTAATACTACACATGACCTATGACACAAGACACTCAAGCCCCAAATACGGATAGCCAAGCCGCTAGCAACTACCATGACAACGACGTGCGCCAACGCTTCTTTATCGAAGACTCTCCTGTACGTGGTGACGTGGTGCGCCTATCACGCAGCTACGCGAGCACGATTGCACAAAAGCCTTATCCCGAAGCCATCAAACGCTTATTGGGTGAAATGCTGACCTCTGCCAGTTTGCTCATCAGCACCGTTAAAATAAATGGCCGTTTGTCCATTCAGCTACAGTCATCAGATAGCGACAGCTTGCTCAACTGGGCAATGGCAGAGTGCGATCAAAACGGTGTCATCCGCGCGCTTGCCAGCTGGAAAGCGGAAACGGATGAGCAAGTACAAGCGTGGGATAATATGATCCATGCCAAAGAAGCCTTTGCTGAGCTAGGCGAACCTGGACAAGGTGTATTGTTTATCAATATTCAGCCTGAAGGTGGCGAGCCATATCAAGGTATCGTTGAGCGTAGCCATGACAATTTGGCTGACTGCTTGGCGCATTATCAAAAGCAATCTGCACAGATTCCAACGTTGATTAACCTAGCATCTGACGGCTTGCAAGCGGGCGGTATCTTGGTACAAATGCTACCGCGCACTGCCGAAGAAACGTATGAAGTTGAGCAAAACGAAGATGCTGGTATCGATGATGATTTGTGGATACGTCTGTCTGTATTGACGCGTACGGTCAAGGCAGAAGAGCTAACGACCCTCGATGCCAACGAGATTCTATATCGCTTGTATCATGAAGAAAACATCGTCGCACCTGAACCTGCGCCTTTATCATTTGGTTGTACTTGCTCACGCGAAAAATGTGAGATGGCCATTGAGCAAGTCGGTGAAGCAGAAGCGTTAGATATCGTGGAAGAGCAAGGCGGCACGTTTGAGATGGATTGCGGATTCTGCGGTGAAGTCTATAAGTTTAATAAAGATGATGTAGCAGCGATATTCGCTGAGTAAATCGTCTTTATCAGTATAAGTTCGTGTTTATAAAAAAACCCTCAAGCGTGATGCTTGAGGGTTTTTTGTTTTATACTAATTCTTTAAAGAATAGGTATTTATCATGAATGATTTTTGGCAAGAATTAATCATAAGTTGGGGTGGTAATGCTGTTTTAGTTGGCTTAATCACTTATATAGGTAAAATATATCTAGAGAGAACTGGTCGCGAAGAGCAAGCAGTTATTGATGAGCGTCTAAAACGACTTGAGCAAGATCATGAAAAGCTTTTAACTGAAGGAGAACGTTTTCATCAAATATCACAGCAAACTTATCAGAAACTGTTTGATGAGAAAATAAATGCTGCTAAAGAGCTGTCGATTTTAGTAGCAAACTTTGAGGAACATATACTTCTAGACGAAGCATTACCAGGAAGCTTCAATAGTACATTTTTTTCACGTTATCTTAAAATTTGTAAGTACATATGTCAAAACAATCTCTTTTTTTCCTCTGCTCTAGTTCGTACCAATCTTAAGTTATATATAGACATGAAAGAAGAGCTGCAGCAGTACTACATTGATAAAAACTATGCGCATACTGATGAATGCAATGGGTATCTATTTGATATGGAGATTAGAGAAGTACAAAAATTCGACGAGCTTTATGATAAACATGAAAACGATATTACCCAACTTGTTGAAATAGCTAACGGTGAACTTGAACAGATTGCTAGCGTTATAGATATTAGTTTAAATACTCATACTCCATAAATATTTATACTATATCAACAAGCAATTATTTTTTAATTAAAATCGATAAATGCAATTATTTGAAATAATGGGTAGTGCTAAGAACAGTCAGAAAACTCAAAATCGTTTACACCGCCACATCCCAACTTCTAGGATAAGAATATATCCGATCTTCACCGGTATAGTCACGCTGACCATTATCCAATAACCATGCGACCACTTGCTCACGCACTCTTCTACTATTGATTAAATTCATATGGCTCACACCATAGAACACCGCTTTGTGACCATCTGGCACAAACAGCGCATGCTCAGTATCATCTTCACCTAGCGCAGAGGCTACCGATACCAGTCCATCACCTAACAAGTCCGTCATCTTAGAGTCATAATGCGTCTCGACTAAGGCACTAGCGACAAAGTAGGTTTTGATACCACTTGGCAAACCCGTAGGATGACGAAAGTCTTGTGGCAGCACACTACGTCCCTCTAGAGATTTCCAATCAACATCACGGATACTACCATGACGCAGATCAATAATGCCCGCGCTACGCATGTTACCCAGCTTTGCAAGCGAGCCAGCAAATGGCAGCTTGGCTATAATTTCTTGCACGTAATTGCCAATACGTTCGAGCACGGCACCGTGATGTGGCGAGCCTAAGGTGATGAGATTACCCACCCGTTTCACCCAGTTTAGATGATCTTGCTCACCATAAAACAGCGCGCTACGAGAGACTAAACCACCCATACTATGACCGACCAAATCTAGCTGACTGATGTTAGGGTTATCATCGACCAAATCTTGCAATATTCGGCAAAACTTACGACCGCTGCGTGAGATGCGTCGACCCGTATTATAATCAAGATATAGCACCGTGGTATCAGGCTGGCTAAGACTAATCGCACTACCAAGACCATTACCCTCTTGTGACTGCCAACTCAAATGGCTCATGCATAGACCATGACATAGGATGACCACGCGCCCTGACAGTTTTTCACGTTCTGGCAGTTTTCCATGTTCTGACAGTACTTCACATTGTGGGTTGCCGTCTTTATCGTATAGCACCATCGGAATGGCGAGCGGGTTTTGGCTATTGACCAAATGATCTCCCATGACGCCATTTAATACATTGACCAGTTTTTTTAAGGACTCAGGCAATGGCTGAGACGTCTTTTGCATAATAATGTTTTTATATACTCTGAGCACCGATGCCAGATTATTACCCACCATCAGCATGACATGACGTATCGTGCCATAAATGCGGCCAGTGATACCGCGCTGCCACTTGTTTAGATGGTTTTCGTTGAAACGACCTAAAGGACGCAAAATCACTTCGCGGTGAATCGCTTCTACGATATCAGTCACCTCTACCACACCAACTGTCGCAAGCTGCGCTAAGCCTTCAAAAAAATCCGTCAAAGACACGGGTTTCGTTACCGTTTCTTGACTGCCATCGGCTAATAGTTTGACCAACTCATCCACGTCAATGGCTTCGAGTTGATCTATCTGCTCGTACAAATCACTGTGCAGTGGCTCGCTGTTGTCTGGTATAAAATGTGCTTCAAGTTCGTGTCGAATAGTATCGCTGTCGTCACGACCAATGCTATCGCTTACACTGTCTTTATAACGCAAATTTGGAGGGTTCATCATGTTGCTCATAGCGTTCATTGTGTTGGCACATTTAGCGAAAAGGATAGTTTTCTATACTAGTCTTTAAATAGCGTAAATAGAAGAAATCATTGGATTTTGAAGTGTATTAATTGTTAGGAAATATTGTTGGAAAGGATTGATAGGCAGTTGATGTTGCTTGTTTTTTTAATATAGCCAGCGAACTGCTAAACCGCTACAGTGTTACCCTCCTTAGATGTACTACTTATAAAATCTGCAGCCGGCTGCCTTGTACTCATTTTAGAATTCTTTGACTATGCTGTGCCCAAACACAAAAATCCCAAGCCATTGCTTGAGATTTTTTATCGATAAATAGGTTAAATATATATCACTATCTATCGTTCTATATAGCGTAAACAATTTACGAGAACGATTCTGCCAATATCACATCACCATCATTTTTAGTAATCATGACCGTAGCAGATCTTGGCGTACTACCGCCTTTGACCGCGCCCCAAGCATTACCCGGATGCTGAATGTTGATAAACAAGGTTTTGAAATCTGGGGTCATGGTAATGCCTGTCACCTCACAGCCTTCAGGACCGACAAAGAAACGCTTAAGATTGTCATCAGTCGCTGCCAAGCCTATGCGAGTCTCTTGCCCTGTCGAGGCTGTTTTAACTGACCCATCATTCACTTTACCTGGCAATGCTGCCAATAGCATACAGTTGGTCGTGTCTGTATATGCACCATCATCTGTTTGAATCCACAATACACCGCGCGGGTCAAAAAACAAACCGTCTGGAGAAGACAAATCGTTATTAGCATTCAATCCCGATAGGTTTTCTGCAGACTTATCACTAGGTGAAGCAAATAGGTAAATGTCCCACTCAAAACTGGTGGCTGCATGATCACCATTTGTTTCGGCCCAACGGATAATATGACCATTATCGTTACCAGCAGCTTTACCGTTCACATCGTAACTGCGAGGATTACTGGCTGAAACAGGCTGATCGTCATCGACGCCGCGGTTTTTATTATTGGTCAAGGTTACATACACTTCACCAGTAACAGGGCTGACAGATACCCATTCAGGGCGATCCATCTTCGTAGCACCCAACACATCAGCAGCTGCACGTGCAAAGACTAATACGTCATCTTGACCATTAAACGGCAGTACACTGTTGGTGCTATCTAACCCGTTTTGACCATAAACCAACGGCTGCCATGTACCACTGCCATCTTCATTAAAGATTGCCGTGTACAGCGTGCCTTCGTTCATGTATTTGTCACCTGCTTTTAGGCCACCACCGATATCACTTTTAGACCACATTGCCTTGGACACGAATTTATAAATATACTCACCGCGTGAGTCATCACCCATATAAAACACAACAGGGCGACCTTGCTTAACAGGTGCAAACGCACAATTTTCATGAGCGAAACGACCCAAAGCTGTACGTTTTCGCGGCATAGCGTTTTTGTCAAACGGGTCAATTTCAGTGATATAGCCAAAGGTATTAAATGCATTACGATAATCATCAATGGCTGTTTTACCTGCAACGGTCATGTTCCAGCGCGCAAATTCATCTGCCATGGTAGCGTCTGCTGCTTTTGGTGTATGCCACAAGTAACCCCAAGTAGCATGGTCTTCTTTTGCGCCATAACGCTCACGGCCATAATTTTGGGCCGCACTTAATTGGCTGGCATCTTTACCTCGAGCGAATACCCCTAAGAAATTCTCTTCAGTGGTCAGATAAGTACCCCAAGGCGACAACCCTGCCCCGCAGTTATTATTAATACCACGCGTCTTCAGGCCAGTAGGGTCAAATTTAGTCTTGACCAAATCAGATCCTGCAACAGGGCCAGTGAGCTGTGATGGAGTACTACTAGTGATGCGGCGGTTGTATTTAGAGTCGCGAACCATCTCGTAACCTTTGCCACTAGCACGGCGCTTCATCTCAACCACCGCCACCCCATGACAATTCACCTCACGGCGCACATCCGTGGCTCGGCGAACTTCTTGAAAAATAGGTTCAGCACTGCTGTCTTTTTTCACATCATAGCCAAACGGGCTTAATTCAGCGCTGTTCACGTATTCATGATTCATGACTAGCAAGCCGCTTTCAGAGGCTTTGACATCATAATTGTTACCTGTTTTGCCAAAAAACCACATACCATCGTGGTTGTCACCCATGCGCCAATCAAATGATTCGGCAGATTGCTCACGGTTGTCTTTCCAGTCCTCGATTCCCGACATTAGCGGTGTGCCCAGTGGCAATATCATTTCTGCCTTGTAGCCGTCAGCCACGCTCATTTCTGCTGCGGTCGAATGCGCCACGGCAGTGAACTTTAATGTTTCTGGGCGGCTTCGATTACCATGTGCTGGAACAGCGGCATCATCGCCACTACGAACTGTCATGGTGCTATTAGCGCCTTTGGTATGACCAACCAATGGTAATGCACCAAAAAAGGCAGCAGCGGTTAATCCTGTACCACCTTTTAATAAACTGCGGCGGTTCAATCGACGACTGATAATGGTTTGAAAATCCATATTATTAGTAGGATTAGAATCTTCAACGACTTCATGAGCGAGGTTTTGATTGTTGTTTACTTGCTGATCGTTATTTACTGGCTTATTGCTTAATAGGGTCATTATCAGTCACCTTGCTATTCGGCTGGATTGTCATAAAAAACATTATGGCACTGCTATTAACAGCACCAAAAAAATATGAAGTAGCCGCTATCCTACTCAGCATTCATGACAGTATGTTGAACGTTAGATGACAATCTGATGACAAGAAGTTTTGGTGATGATAGAAAACAAAAAAAATCCCAAGCGCTAACTTGGGATTTTTTGATATTTATTTGATACTAACCGTGGGCTGAGCAAGTTTACTGTACTTGTGATACCCACTCATGTGCGCCTAACTTAAGTTTTACTTGATCACCGGCTTGCAATATACCAACACCACTTGGGGTGCCAGTCATAATCACATCGCCTGCTTGTAAGCTAAACGCGTGGCTAATTTCTGCAAGTAACTCGTAAACTGAAAACAGCATTAAGGCGCTATCACCATCTTGCTTAAGCTCATCATTGATGATGAGTTGATAGTTTACTTGGCTAAAATCCCCAAAGGCTTGTGGATCGACCCAATCAGCTAGGACACAAGAGCCATCAAAGCACTTGGCACGCTCCCATGGATGACCTTTTTCTTTTAGCTTACTTTGCAAGTCACGTAACGTTAAGTCCAATCCCAACGTCACACCACCAATCGCTTGCTTGGCTTGCTCAGCAGTTGCCGTAGATAGATCGGCTGATAGCTGAATACAAAGCTCCGCTTCGTAATGCGTATCGCCATATACTGCTGAATCAGGACGAACAATGGCATTGCGTGTACTGACCACTGATGATGCCGGCTTCATAAATAAGATGGGTGATTTTGGTATCTCATTTCCCAGCTCGCGGGCATGTTCGGCATAATTACGACCAACACAGACCACCTTTCCGATGGGGGCACGCAATCTGTTGTTAACATTGGCGACACTGGTATCATCATGGACGCTAGTAGAAATCGCATCGGCTAAAGACATATGTGGTGACTGGCTCATAATAGGCGCTCACAGCAAATTATTGATATTTTCGTAAATGTACATACCGCACTATTTAGTCTAGGGCGTGTCGTATCGTGTCCTAGCATTATGCTTATGATAAATAATTTTTGCCACAACTTCTTAAGGAATCGTACTAGTAATCACATCTGGTGGTACATAACTTGTGTGGCGATTCATTCTCTTTTCAAACAATCTAAAGCTAAACAAAATCACCCATGACAATAGCAAATACACGATACCAGCAGCGAAGAACAACTCCATCAAGGTGTAAGTACGCGCACTAATCGTACGGGCGACACCTGTGATATCCATCAACGCAATCGTAGATGCCAATGCACTGCCCTTGAGCATAAAGATGACTTCATTACTGTAGGCTGGAATCACGATACCAAAGGCACGAGGCAACGTAATACGCGTCAGTTTCTGCCATTTTGACATGCCAATAGCATCAGCCGCTTCCAACTCACCAACAGGAATGGTCTGAATCGCACCGCGAATGATTTCTGCCAAATAAGCACTGGTATTTAACGTGAAAGCAATAATGGCACACCAATAGGCTTGGCTAAGTACGGGCTCCCACAAAAACGATTCACGTACTGCCTCGAACTGACCCAGACCATAATAAATCAAAAATATCTGTACCAATAGCGGCGTGCCACGGAAAAAGAAGATATAAGAGAATGGCAATATTTGCACCAGCCAGCTCTTTGACAAGCGTAACTGCGCTAAAACCAAACCAAAAAATAGGCCGATAATACCGGAGACAACGACCAGCTGTGCGGTCAACACAGCGCCCTCTAATAACTCAGGAATATTATCAAAAATGACCTGCCAATTCCAATCCATAGTATCTCTCCCCTTATCCTATGGTCGATTGACGATGAGTGGACTGACGGCTCAGCTTTTTAGCATAGCGTGCTGCTGGATTGGCGCGCCATTCAAGCCACATCATAAAGCCAGTAATCAACATGGTCAGACCCAAATAAATAATCGCTGCGGCCATATAAAAAGTAAAGGGCTGCTGCGTTGATTGAGCGGCACGTGATGATTGATACATAATGTCTTTGAGACCCACAACCGATACCAATGCAGTATCTTTGAGTAAGACCAAAAACAAATTGCCCAATCCTGGCAACGCAATTTGCCACACTTGTGGCAAAGTGATGCGATAAAACGTCTGAAAAGGACGCATACCAATCGCTTGCGCCGCTTCACGTTGCCCAATGGGAATCTCTTGAATTGACATGCGAAAGATTTCAGTCGCATAAGCGCCAAAAGCAATCGATAGCGCCATGACGCCACCCCAAAAGGCACTAATCTCAACATATTCGTTATAGCCGAATTTTTTGAGAATCGTCATCAGCAGTATCGAGCCGCCATAATAGATGAACAGCACCAATAGCAACTCAGGGATACCACGCATGGTTGCCGTATATACCGTCGCAAGCTTACGTAGCAGCCAGACATTAGACAGCTTAGCGGTCGCACCAAGCAAGCCCAAAGCCATACCAATAATTAAACTGGTAACGGCAAGCTTGATGGTGACGGTAGCGCCGCTCAGTAATAGCGCGCCAAATCCTTGTAAATCAAACACAATTATCCACTCTGTCTCTTTATATTAGCAATTTGCAAAATATGAGTTAAAAGAATCAGCATCAATAGCTGAGCGCTACTAATAATCGTATTTTATACCAAATTAGGTATGGGTATTTTGCGTCATATATTAACGTCAAAATGATACGAAAATTACTGCGAAAATTGACGCGGTAGAAATGAGGGCTGATTTTATCATATTCACCGCAAGCTATGTTAATACTCACATGTAAAAGCAGTGCCTAAATAGGCACTTATCTTCTTAAAAACGAGTCAAATCAGGACTGCTTTTATAAACCAAGCAGTCAATATAGCGAATATCCAACTATTTTTTAGGAAAAAAGAAGGGTACTACCATTAAGGTAATACCCTTCTTACTGATTAAATCAAACACTAGCTGATGAGACATAGCTGTTTAAACGGTTGTTAATTCAGATTATGGCTACTCGCTCAATAAAGTATTTAGCGAGTTAAAGTATTTAGCGAGTTAAAGTATTTAGCGAGTTATTGAACAAGTTACTTAGCTTACTCGGCAGGTTCCGCTACTCTATCAGTCTCAGTTGCTGTTGTGGTACTGGTTTCTGGCACCGCAAAATATTTGTTATTGATATCATCATAAGTGCCATTTGCTTTAATATTGGCCAACGCCTGATTAATCTTTGCTTGTAGCTCGTCACCTGGACGAACCGCGATGGCAAAGTTGTCATTGATATCAATCTCTTCACCTTTGAGCCCATACTGACTGCCTGATGTTGAACCAAGCCACTCTAGTGCTGGCAATTTATCAGATACCATTGCATCAACACGGTTTGAGCCCAAATCCAAAAACGCATTACTGAGCGTATCATACAGCTTCATATCAGCGTCTGGATACGCCTTCTCAAACCACTGCGAAGAGATGGTCGAGCGCTGAGCGGCGATAGAGTTTGCATTGATATCACTGCTATTGCTGGGATCAAAACTGCTGTCTTTTTTGGCTAAAAAAACCAACGTATTGCTAAAGTATGGCTCGGTAAAGCTGACTTGTTGCTCACGCTCAGGGGTGACTGACATAGCCGCCACAATCGCATCATATTTACCCGCCTTTAGACCAGGAATAATACCGTCCCAGTCTTGTGCCGTAATTTCACAAGTCATCTTCATATCGGCACAGAGAGCATTGGCAATATCTACATCAAAACCGCCAAGAGTGCCATCCGCATTGGTATAGTTAAAAGGCGCATAAGCACCCTCAGTACCAATACGTAGCACTTCACCCGTCGTTTCTGCCTCAGCAGTCACTTGAGTGGCATCATCACTCGCATCATCTTGACCATTACTACAGCCTGCCAAAGTTAAAAGCGCAGCCATCGTCACTAAAGGCACTGAAAATCGTCGTGCCTTTATACCATTGATAACTGATGCGTTCGTAACTGCATTGTGTTGGTCAAAATGGTTTTTCATGATCATCCTTGGAGTTCGTTAATAGAAATATTGCTCATCGCTATCTGTTCACGATACTGTAACCTCACCCTTATATCAGCTAAAGATAGTGATAAATGGTGAGATACATCAGTAGTCGCTTGCGGCTGTTTTTCTTCAGTAATTATTTTTCTTCAGCAGCCATCGCATCAGCTGGCGCTTCTTCGACACTGTCAATTGTTGCTACTGCTTTTTGTGCGGCAGCCGTTGAGCTAGTACCAAAATAGCTACCTGTGATCTGATCATAGGTACCGTTGTCTTTTAGCTCAGCCAAAGCAGTATTGAATTTAGCCACTAACGGATCACCTTTACGGAATGCAATACCCATGGCATCTTCTTCAGTGCTGATTTCTTGACCTTTTACTTCATAGTCTTTGCCAGCGTCAGTTTTTAGCCAATCGTTACCAGTGACTTTGTCAGACATCATCGCGCGCACACGACCTGAAGTCAGATCCAAATACGCATTGTCTTGAGTGTCATAGAGCTTGATGTCAGCTTCGGTGTGCTCGTCTTGCAAGTACTGTGAAGAAACGGTAGAACGCTGCGCAGCAATAGGCTGATTATTTAAATCAGCAACGCTGATATCATCGCCTTTTTTACCAATCAAGATAATACCAGTGTGAAAATACGGCTCACTGAAATCCACGACTTCTTTACGCTCAGAGGTGATCGACATACCAGCAATGATTGCATCAAATTTTTGTGCATTTAGGCCAGGGATTAGACCATCCCAATCTTGAGAAATAACTTCACACTCAGCTTTCATTTGCGCGCATAACGCATCGACCAGCTCAATCTCATAGCCAATCAGTTTGCCATCAGCATCGGTATAGCTAAATGGCTTATAGCTTGATTCCGTCGCAATTTTAATGTTCAAAGGTGCATCGCTAGCCGTATCAGCTTCAGCGCTTTCTGCTGGTGCAGAGCTATTGTTACAACCTGCCAGCAGAAGCATTGCAGCGCTTAGTGGAGCAAGCCATAGTGCTTTTTTACCCATTGATGATGTCATTGAATTTGTCATTCTTGTTGTTCCTTAATATAGTTACTAGCCGATAGTCACTCATGACTGATGTATAAAAGCTCATTTATTACAGCTTATTGACCAAAGTTTGCTTGCTCAAGACGAGCCAGCTCACCGTTGCTACGGATTTCACTTAAGGCTTTGTCAAAGTCAGCTTTGAGTGCATCACCTTTACGGACAGCAATAGCAATATTGTCATTGTTATCAATTTCATCGCCAACGATACCGAAGCCTTCAGTATTGTCCGCTAACCATGATTTGGCAGAAACTTTTTCAGCCAATACGGCATCACTACGACCAGATTTTAGATCCAAGTAAGCATTGTCATAGTTGTCATACAACTGCACGGTATTACCGTCTTTGCCTTCATAGTTATCTTGTAGATAAGCGCCAGGCGTGGTCGAACGTTGGCCACCAAGGGTCAAGTCTTTGATTGACATAGGGTCAAAACCACCAGTACTATCCGTCAACCATACCATTGTGTTGGCAAAGTAAGGCTCGCTGAAGTCTACTTTCTCTTGACGTTCAGGCGTAATCGACATACCTGCGATAACGGCATCGTATTTCTGCGCCAATAGACCTGGAATAATACCGTCCCAATCTTGAGCAACGATTTCACATTTAACTTGCATCTGATCACATAAGGCATTGGCGACGTCAATATCGTAGCCTGCCAAAGTGCCGTCAGCATTGGTATAGTTAAACGGAGGATAAGCACCTTCGGTAGCGATACGAATAGTTTTGCCAGCCGTTTCTGCTGCAGGGGCATCAGCATTGCTATCGGCGGCTTCATTAGAAGATTGACCACAAGCGCTCAACATCAATGCTGCAGTAACGGTCATCGACGACCACAATAGGCGAGAATTCGACATCATACATTCCTTAAATTCTGATGGGTTTTTAATGTAGGGTTCTGATATTTTGTTCTCTGACGTCCCTGTCAGACAAGCAATATAGACAGCAAAATAAACAAGTAGCCGTCATAGATGGCCACCCGTAAGCCTTTTGATAATACCTGAGTAAAATATCAAAAACAAACGTTTTGCATACCGACTGTCATTAACGAGTAATAAACAGTCAACGATACTTACTAATCCGTAATTTTCTATTTAAAACGACAATAGGATGGTAAGAGCCTTACCATCCTATTATTTTGAGTAGAGAATCAGAGCTTGCGAGAGCTGTTTGAGACAATGACTATTAAATACTTAGCTTTGATAAATACTTAGTTCTGACGATGTGACGCCATAAAGTCTTTAACACGCTCAGAGGTTGGGTTGTCAAAGACCTGCTCAGGGGTGCCAATCTCTTCAATCACACCTTGATGTAAGAATACTACTTTGCTTGATACTTCACGGGCAAAGCGCATCTCATGCGTGACGATAAGCATCGTGCGGCCTTCTTCTGCCAACTCACGCATCACAGCGAGTACTTCATTAACCAATTCAGGGTCTAGAGCAGAGGTTGGCTCATCGAACAGGAGCACTTGCGGCTGCATAGCCAGTGCGCGTGCGATAGCCACACGCTGACGCTGACCACCAGACAAGTTCGCTGGATACGCATCTTTCTTATCAAGTAGACCCACTTTATCTAACAGCTTTTCAGCATCGCTAATGGCTTGGTCTTTTTTGATTTTTAAAACCTGCGTTGGCCCTTCGATAATGTTTTGCAAAATCGTTTTGTGTGGCCACAAGTTAAAGTTCTGAAAGACAAAACCCACACGCGCACGCAAGCGTTCTAATTGCTTGATTTCTGCTGCTTGCAACTCACCTGATTTGGCAGGCTTTAGCATGAGTTCATCGTTACCAATGATGATACGACCTTGATTGGGCTTTTCGAGCAAGTTAATGCAGCGCAATAAGGTGGATTTACCTGAGCCAGATGAGCCCAAAATTGAGATAACATCACCATCATATGCGGTAAGGGATACCCCTTTTAGCACTGCCAATGAGCCATAGCTTTTATGGATGTCTTGTAAATCTAAGGCGATAGGCCGAGTCGGATTTTTTTCAATATCAAGCATGGTTCAGCAGACTTCCAATAAATATGAATGAAAATACGTAAAAAATCGTGGTATGGAGTATAAACATCAACCCTAATAAGGTCGTGATACGCTTATAACTCGTCATACAAAGAGAAAAAGTGACACATTGTCTCTTATTACACAGTAAAAAGGCAAATCCTGCGTTTAAGCAATCTGCCACTCAGCATTTATAAACCACTGAATAGCTGACATAAAAAAGCTCAGACTACATTTGCAGTGCTGAGCCTTATTTTATCACTTTCACGTACTAGGCGTTGTTTTATCTGTTTACCCACTTTCAATATCTAATGTGGATAAGTGGTAGCTGCTTAGTATGTCGAGACTTAGCATATCAAAACTTAACACGTTAAAAATCAATACGTCGAAACATGCTCTTCACTTTCAGTACCATCCAACATCTCTGTATCATCGGCAGTCGCTACCGCTACATCGTCATTATCGCCCACTGCCATGCCATCATCGGCACTAGCAACGGCAATATCATCGCCGTTACCTGCACTAGCCGCATCTTCCTCTACTGCTGTCTGTGCATCAGCCGCTGGCTCAGTTTCCATAGGAGCCTCATCTTTTTTACCACAAGCACTCAACGTCAGTGCAGCTGCCACCAACCCTATTGTTAGCCAGCTTTTAGACATTCCATTTTTTTCGATAGTATCATTTGTAGTAGCCATAATAATGCTCCGCTCGTTATAGTTAATGCTTAACTATCAATAAAAATCATCTGATTGATAACATTGTATTGATATTCTTAAAATACCAGTCTTAGCACTTACTATACTGACGATCGATCGTCGCTACCTTAGTACTTACAACGCAGTTCTGTTAAAACCATGTAACGATGTATTTGATTTTTAACCAACCTTTAACAGTAGCCATATTAGAAACGCATGTGAATAAAACAAGAAGAGCATCAAAACAGTGCTTATAAACGCTTTATAAAACGGGCGCTGTTCACAAAATCAACTTTACTATCGCCCTCATCTGCTCTATGTTAAATAGCATAATGCTGGATAAGCATTCAAATGTCATTTTTTGCCAAACTTTCGCCTTTTTGGGCGCTTTTATCTGTTTAAAACATTTATAGTTATAAGGAAAATAATTTATGAGTCAATCGAATACCACAGACATTACCGCATATATGCAATCTGTCGGCAAGCAAGCACGAGCCGCATCACGCGCCCTCGCTGCTGCCAATACTGGTGACAAGAACGCTGCCCTCATGGCCATTCATGATGTATTAAAAGCCGCCAAGCCAGATATTTTAGCAGCCAATAAAATCGATATGGACAATGGTCGAAACAACGATTTGGATGCCGCATTGCTTGATCGTCTGGAGCTAAATGATGCGCGCTTTGATGGTATGCTACAAGGTCTCAAGGACGTAGCATCGTTGCCAGATCCTATCGGTGAAGTCACTGACATGACCTATCAGCCATCAGGCATTCACTTGGGTAAAATGCGTGTACCACTTGGTGTGGTCGGTATGATTTATGAGTCTCGTCCTAACGTAACATTAGAAGCGGCTTCACTGGCATTAAAATCAGGAAATGCCATTATTCTACGTGGTGGCTCTGAAGCTTTTGAATCCAACCAAGCCATTGCCAAATGTATCTTGGAAGGTCTAGAAAAGGTAAATCTATCTGGGCATAGCGTGCAGGTATTACAAACCACTGATCGCGCCGCTGTCGGTGAGCTCATCACTATGACTGACTATGTCGACGTCATCGTACCACGTGGCGGCAAAGGACTGATTGAACGTATCAGCCGTGATGCCCGTGTGCCTGTGATTAAGCATTTAGACGGTAACTGTCACACCTTTATTGACAGTGATGCAGATGCCGACATCGCTATCAAAGTCAGCGTCAATGCAAAAACGCATCGCTACGGTACGTGTAATACCATGGAGACACTACTGGTCGATGAGTCAGTCGCCGATGAGCTATTACCAAAAATTGCTGAAGCTATCATCGCTGCTGACGATGCCATGCAATTGCGTCTCGATGACAAGTCACAAGCCATCTTAAACGACAATGCTACGCTCAAAGGCCATCTATCAGCTGCCACTGCTGAAGATTGGGATACCGAATATCTTGCTCCTATCCTAGCGGTAAAAGTCGTGTCTGGCATTGATGAAGCGATTGAGCATATCAATACCCATGGCAGTCATCATACTGATGTCATCATTACGGATAACTATACCAAGTCGCAACGCTTCATCCGTGAAGTAGATTCTGCCAGCGTCATGATTAATGCCTCCAGCCGTTTTGCTGATGGTTTTGAATATGGATTGGGTGCCGAGATTGGTATCTCAACAGATAAGATTCATGCTCGTGGTCCTGTGGGATTAGAAGGTCTGACCTCACAAAAATGGATCGTGTATGGCCACGGTGAGACGCGCACTTAACGGATAGCGTCTCAACCTAGCACTTATCTACTCACTTAAAGTATAATCCACAAAAAACGTCAGCTCCATTGCTGGCGTTTTTTTATTAGGGACGAATAGGTTATACAGGCGGCGCAATCGTAATTTTGCACCATAACACAAACATGCGATAGGAAAGTAGGCTCATGCAAAGTGGTGAAATCAAACACTGGAATTCAGATAAAGGCTATGGCTTTATTGATGTCGATGATCAAAGTGAAGACGTATTTTTTCATATTAGCAAAGCGCGAATGCCACAGCCGATAACGGTCGGACAAAGAGTCTACTTCAATAGTGCACGTAATGACAAAAATCAGTTGAGAGCAACCGAAGTAACCCCTGCTTCGCTCAGTATTCAAGAAAGTGGAAATACAGATACCGCTAAAAGCACGTCATACAATGCTAATCAGAACGATTCTAGGCAGAACAACTCCAATAATAACAATGCTAGCCGAAAAAACACTGGTCGCAATACTAGAAACCAGTATCAAAATAAAAAAAGCCCCCTGTCTACGCTATTCAGTCTCATCGCCATTATCGCGGTCGCCTTTTACTTCTTTGATGATCTACAGTCCACCTTTTTTGCTAGTAGCACAGAACCTACAACGATACCTCAAACGTACTCTGACAACTCAGATCCAGTATCTAACTCTGCGGTAACAGGCGATGCGCAAATAGATCAGACCATCATGCTGATCAAGCAAGGTGGACCATTCCCTTATCCTCATAAAGATGGCACGACGTTCTATAACCGTGAGGGACAGCTACCAACACAGTCGAAAGGCTACTATCGTGAATATACCGTGCCAACCCCTGGCATATCGCATCGCGGTGCAAGACGTATCGTCACGGGTGGCAATCCGCCAACTGTCTATTATTTAACCGTTGACCACTATGATAGCTTTCGCAGACTGGACGTAAAATAATATGAGCCAAGCCATACATTATATAGACAAGAATAGTAACCAAAACGCTACAGCACTAAGTGCTGGCATCCCGACACAGGCTGTTACCATAGCAGCGGACGAAGTACTAAATAAAAATACGTTATTAACAAATTTAGCCAATGCCTGTGATTTTCCCAGTTATTTTTCACACAATTGGGATAGTGCGTGGGATTGCTTAACAGATAGCGACGTGACACACCTAATGTTAGATCTCACATCGGTGAAAAAAATAGACACGGAAGATTTTAATGTCTTCAAAAGCATCATAGAAGATGCCTACACAGATTTTGGCAAGCCGCAATTGTGGGTGATCATGCCGTCTACGGATGACGCCTAGCCGATAAATCATCAAACAAGCCTGAATTCGAGATAAAGCCATATTTATCCCAAATTCAGGTTAATTTAGTTTTATAGAAAGGATTAACCTATGGAAATTACTTTAAATGGCTATTACACCCTAATCTTTGCCACCTTGGTACTATTGCTTGGACGATTTTTGGTCAAAAAAGTCAAGTTTTTAGAAGATTTTAATATTCCAGAACCAGTAGCAGGTGGTTTGATTGCTGCGGTCATTGTGTATGCTCTTAACTTTATTTGGGGCTACAGTTTTAATTTTCATCAAGGGTTACAAACAGCCACTATGCTGATGTTTTTTGCCTCTATCGGTCTGAGTGCTGATTTTGGTCGATTGAAAGCAGGTGGTACACCGTTACTGATTTTCACTATCGTGGTGTCGGTATTTATTATATTGCAAGACGTGGTTGGCGTGACAATGGCAAGCGCTCTAGGGCTGGATCCATTGCTCGGACTCGTCACAGGCTCTATCGCACTGACGGGCGGTCACGGTACGGCAGGTGCATGGGGCGCTGTATTAGAGCAAGAGTATGGTGTGGTTGGTGCAACGACCCTCGGCATTGCCGTGGCTACTTATGGATTGGTAGCAGGTGGTATCGTTGGTGGTCCTGTGGCACGTCGATTGATTAATAAACTTGGCTTAAAACCGACACCAGCCAATGCAAACCCAAGCGACGTTGAAAAAGTGGCAGGTGCACAGTCCTTATACAGTACCAAACACAGCGAAAACGATGATGATGGTACGCAGGAAATGTTTGAAAAGCCCGATAACATTCGCCTGATTACCGCATCATCAACCATTGAAACCTTGGCGCTATTTGCGGGTGCATTGGCATTTGCTGATTTGATGACGATAGTTGCTGAAGGTACCTCATTTGAGCTACCTACCTTTGTATGGGCACTGGCAGGCGGTGTGATTCTGCGTAATTCATTAACGATGATTTTTAACTTTGATATGTTTGACCGTGCCATTGATGTGATTGGTAATGCGTCATTGAGCCTATTTTTAGCCATGGCGTTGCTATCATTAAAGCTATGGGAATTAACAGATTTGGCAGGCCCTGTACTGATTATATTGCTGGTACAGACGTTTGTGATGATTCTATACGTTTACTTCGTTACCTTTAAAGTGATGGGTAAAAACTACGACGCAGCTGTACTATCGGCAGGTCATTGCGGTTTTGGTATGGGTGCAACGCCAACTGCGATTGCCAATATGCAGGCCGTCACTGATCGCTATCTGCCCTCGCCTAAGGCATTTTTGATTGTACCGATGGTTGGTGCTTTCTTTGTCGATATCGTTAATGCGACGGTATTGCAGATATTTACGAAGTTGCCATTTATGTAGGCTACTTGGTAAAACATTAGACTGAGTTGATGTGAATAAGCCCCGATTATATTTTTATAATCGGGGCTTTTACTTTCTGTATTTTGACGTTACTTATTGGAGCCAATACCAAGCCCAAATTTTTAACCTTTCCTCAATACCAAAATCCCCCTACAAAAATTAATCTAGATGGCATCTCTTCATTTAAAAATGGTGATAAGTTGTAGTAAAGCCAAACATGCAACTGACTTAGATACGCCTATATATTTCTCTGGACTTAATTTAGTCGTCCACTTATTATCAAACTAATGACGACTATTGCAGATTCTTATGAATTCAAACCTTATTCTATCTAAATTACCTATCGTCCTCGCTCTAGCGACAGTGTTCTGCGCAGTGCCAACGTGGGCAGATGACTCATCTATAGGGATATGTCAGAAACCTCCTGTAGCAGGCTACGATAGTGTTGATTGCTTAAGCGAAGGACTTGCTGTCGTTATACGCTCTACCTTTGAACATCCATATTTTTATCACAAACATGGTTATATTGATACCTCAGGTCAAATCGTGGTGCCACTACAATATGATAAGGCTAGATCTTTTCAAGAAGGACTCGCAGCTGTTGCGACGTCTCGTCCATTGACAAATATAGCCATGCTATATAAATGGGGGTTTATCAATAAAAATGGTGAACTTATTGCTCCACTACAATATGAAAATGTTAAATCTTTTTCTGAAGGTTTAGCCATGGTTGAGAAAAACAGTAGTAGCGGGTTTATCAATAAAACTGGAGAGGAAGTCATCTCACTACAATATAGTCAAGCTAGCTCTTTTTCTGAAGGCGTGGCAAGCGTTCAAAAAGGTGATAAATGGGGTTTTATTAATAGAGCTGGAGAGATTGTTATCCCTATCCAGTATGACTATGCAAACTCTTTTTCTGAAGAATTAGCCCTCGTCGAAAAAGACGGCAAGTATGGTTTTATCAATAGGCAGGGTGATGAAGTTATCCCTCTACAATATGGCTATGCAACCTCTTTTAATGAGGGTTTAGCCAGCGTATCAATGACAGAATACTATCCATCATCAGAGTATAATTATGGATTTATTGATAAGAAAGGAGATTTTGTCATTCCAGAGCAGTATGATCATGCTTATGCCTTTGATAACGGTGTAGCTCGGGTGGTCAAAGGAGACAAATGGAGTCTAATCGACCCAAGTGGCAATAGAGTCACTTCTACAAAATATAGTGCTATTGAAAATTTTAATGAAGGGCTAGCACGCGTTGAGAAGGATGATAGATTTGGCTTTATTAATAGATCAGGATATGAGGTTATACCTACAGAATACGATTATATGGAGAGCTTCGATCAAGGATTAGTCATCGTCACTAGAGAAGAAAAAGAAGGTGTTATAAATAATGTAGGAAAAGTCATTGTGCCCGTGCAGTTTGACCATATCTCCTACACTGCCGACGGTATCATACATGTCTCTCAAGCAGATAAACATGGATTCATCGATAGATCAGGTACTGTTATTTCACCCCTACAGTACGATGAGGCCAGTGTCTTTATTGATGGTTTAGCACGGGTTAAAAAAGACGGCAAATATGGCTTTATTGATAGAACTGGCAACGCTGTTATTCCTTTGCAATACGAGGCTGCCTTAGACTTTAATGAAGGCCTTGCTGCAGTTACCAAAAACGGTAAATCAGGTTTTATAGATAATACAGGAGCTATCATAATCCCTCTACAGTACGATGATGCTTGGCATTTTGATAAAGGCTTATTGGCAGTTGATACAGAAGATATGATGGGAATCATCGACAAAACTGGACAAGTCGTCATTCCCTTAGAATACGATAACATTGATACATTCAAAGAAGGTTTAGCTTCGGCCCAAAAAGAAGGATTATGGGGCTTTATTGATACTGAAAATAAAACCGTTGTTCCCTTCAAATACGATAAGGTCGAGCCTTTTGTTAGTGATATGGCTCTCGTTACCAAGAGCAATAAGGTAGGTTTAGTAAATAAGTCAGGCCAAGAGATAGTGCCAGTACAATTTAATGATCTTAAGTTTTTAGATTTAACGTATATTAATTTTTTGGATGAAGCTCTGAAAGGTGCTACGACCTTTGAATTAGAAGATGAGCAAGGTAACCCTATAGCTGTAGCAGACAACAAAACGCATTTTTCAGAAGATAGTCTATGGTACTTTGAAGGAGACATCACTAGTGTGAAACAAGACGCGCAGTTAGGATATCTCGATAATGATATCGCCATTATTCCGCAGAACCAAGGCGCTATAAAGCCTTTCAATAAAGGCATCATACTTGTCAAAAAAGAAGGTAGTATATTTTATATCAAAGCAGAAGTGAGCTGATTAAAGCGTAAGATGTTTAGGCTTTGTTCGATAACTCTGGTACTAACATCGATTCAATAACTAAATAAGCTCTCTTCTTTCTCGAAATAAATGGGATACCAATGACTAGATCTCTCTCACTTTTTAAGTTAAGCATAATTTTTGTATTACTTACCACTCTATTCGCCAATAGTGCTTGGTCAGATGAACTGTGTGAAAAACCACAAAATAAAAGTTACGAATATACGCAATGCTTGAATGAAGGTTTAGCCATTGTCAGTAAAGATGGTAAGTACGGTTTTATAGACAACACAGGCTCAACTATTATTGAAATGCATTACGATGATGTATCGTCATTTAATGATGGTTTGGCTCAAGTAACGAAGGGCAATAAAAGTGGATTCATCAATAAAAAAGGAAATATTATAATTCCTCTTGAATATAATTATGCCGACTCTTTCAAGGAGGGCTTAGCAAGTGTCAGTAACAGCACTAAATATGGTTTCATTAATAAAAATGGCAAAGTCATCATTCCATTTGAATATGACCAAGCATGGTCGTTTAACAATGGTTTAGCTCGAGTTAAGAGCAATAATAAATATGGTTTTTTAGATACCAGCGGAAAAGAAGTGATACCAGTTCAATACCTCGAAACATATTATTTTGAACAAGGTTTAGTACTGCTTAGAAAAGGTGATAAACGAGGTTTTGCTAATAAAAATGGAGATATTATCGTCCCATTAAAGTATGACTATGCAGAGTCATTTACTAAAGAAGGTTTAGCTGTCGTGCAAGAAGAAGATAAAAGTGGTTTTATCGATACAATGGGGCATGTAGTTATACCATTAAAATACGATGATGCCTCATCTTTTCGAGATGGACTAGCGCTTGTTAGAAGTGGTAAGAAATATGGCTTTATCGATAATGTTGGCACAATGGTCATTCCTTTTCAATATAATGCTGCACAATCATTTAATAAAGGATTCGCGTTTGTAGCAATAGACGATGAATGGATTGAAATCGATAAATCAGGTAAAACTATAAGAAATGTTATTTTTATAGGGTGTTGTACTAAATAAGTTATAAGTATAAAAATAATATACAAACGTATGGCTGTCATAGCTAAAAAACTAAACCAGACAACCACAAAAAAAACTGCCTAGCACAAGCTAAGCGATTTTTCGTTTAACCAGCACTTAATCAGAGCTAACCAAATCAGTACAGGGTTAAGCTTACTGGTTTTTTTCGTAAACTGGCAATTCTGCGTAAATCGCCTCTACCTAAAGTCTAATAGCTATCTAGCAAATAACAAATACTAGCCATCGAAAAGCCCGCCAAGACTAATCTTGGCGGGCTTTTTTAATTATCAAGTTATAATAAAGTGTTCAATCAAACTCATTATTTATACTTTTTAATTTCACCACTTTTCACACGAGCTATGAAAGAATTAACCTCTTTTTTCACAATTGGCATCAAGAAGTATAGACCGATGATGTTAAAGATCGCCATAGCGAACAGAGCCGCATCTGAGAAGTCGATAACAAAGCTAAACTGTACGATGGTACCGATAACAACGAAGACTAAGAAGATAAGTTTGTATATCATCTCGCCGCCTTTACCTTCACCAAAGAGGTAAGTCCAAGCTTTTAGACCATAATATGACCATGAAATCATCGTTGAAAAAGCAAACAATAATACCGCGACAGCTAGGAAATACTGGAAGATAGGCGCCGTTTCCATAAAGGCAGCACGGGTTAGATCCACACCAGTGAGCGCTTGGGTTTGCAAGTTTGCGACAGTGTTCACCCCAGAGATAGTAATAACGAGCGCCGTCATAGTACAGATAACAACCGTATCAATGAAAGGCTCTAACAGCGCTACTAAACCTTCAGTAGCAGGCTCTTTGGTTTTTACCGCTGAGTGAGCAATAGCAGCTGAACCAACACCTGCTTCGTTAGAGAAAGTCGCACGTTTTAAACCTTGAATTAACGCGCCAATAAAGCCACCAGCCACGCCAGCACCAGTGAAGGCACCCGTGAAAATCTCGCCAAATGCGGCGCCGATATGATTAAAGTTTGCAACCAGTACGATGACACTCATTGTGATATACAATAAAGCCATAAAGGGTACGACTTTTTCGGTAACGGTTGCAATGCGCGGCATACCACCAATGATAACCATACCGACCAAAAACGCTAAACCAATACCAAAGAATATACTGTAATCCGTTGGAATGCTAAAAGTAGAGCTCATGACTGCAAAGGCTTGGTTACCCTGAAACATGTTACCAGCACCAAAAGTGGCCAATATACACATAAGGGCAAAACCGACGGCTAACACCTTACCAAATCCACCCATACCACGTTCAGCCATACCGCGGCTTAGGTAATACATAGGTCCACCTGATACGGCACCAGAAGGCAGGATCGTACGGTATTTAACACCTAACGTACACTCTACAAAC
Source organism: Psychrobacter sp. SCQQ22 (assembly GCF_015864605.1). NCBI lineage: Bacteria > Pseudomonadati > Pseudomonadota > Gammaproteobacteria > Moraxellales > Moraxellaceae > Psychrobacter > Psychrobacter sp. SCQQ22. The sequence goes on along the minus strand of NZ_JADYWZ010000001.1, from coordinate 517,432 downwards.
TTGGTCGCCATACCGAACAGACCAACCATGATCATCCAAAAGGTAGCACCAGGTCCACCAATGGCGAGTGCTGCACCGACACCAGCAATATTACCAAGACCAACTGTACCTGACAAAGCAGTAGCTAGTGCTTGAAAATGGCTAACCTCGCCTTCTTCTTTGACAGCAGGGTTTGGATCAGTATATTTGCCTCTGACAATATCTAAAGACAGGCCTATATGGCGAAACTGAATAAAGCCAAAATAAAAGGTAAAGACTAATGCGGCAACTAACAACCAGCCTACAATTAGCGGAAAGCTTACTTCACCAAGAGGTACTGAAAAGAAAATAAGATCAACGAACCAGCCAAATATATTGGCCATAAAGCCATCGAGGCCAGCACCAAATGCTGCTAAACCTGATTGTTCTTCTGCTTGCGCAATAGTAGTACTAAGTAATAGGATCGTTGCGACTAAATATTGTTTTTTCATATAAATTCCTTTAGTGAAAATAATATTCATATAATCATTTACAGCGATACTGATACAAAGTGTAATTATTTATTATACTTTGTATCAGTATTATTACTAAATGTTCAATGTCGACTATATACTAATAATTTTATATAAACAAAAACATTTGCATATTTTTCTCAATTAAACATCAACTTAGCGCTTTAAAGCTGACAGCCATGATCAATCAAACTCACTATAATTATCGAAAAATGTCGGTAGCTATTCTTAGTATAAACAACAGACCTAAATATCATTGAAAGGGCGACATGACAATCTCAACACAGATTTGCATTACATGATCTAATTTTCTGAAATTTTAATCCTTTCATTTATAGCGGACTTTTATCGTCTACAAACCCTTAACCATACTTTACTAGGTTATCCAGCATTATAGAAAGCCATGCATTGTTATCTGCAATATACGTGTCCCCTAGCTCTAGGATTTCATCACCCGCTTGAACTGTGTGAGGATAGTCAGTCATGGCGTCTTGTATATAATCCTGCCCATGCATCACCATATCCACCATACTATTTTTAGTCACTTCGAAATGACATTGCCAACCAAGCACCCACGTACCTAACTCTTTATGTTTTGGCGTTTGATAGATAAAACCTTGATTGTCCCAAGCGTTTGATTTTGCAATTGCAGTCGCACCTTGAGGACACTCAAAACCATCGCCATGCCAATGAAAAACCGTAAACTCTTGCTTTGGTAAATCTTTTAGTAACTGATGCTCTAAGCCTTTTTTGGTTAATTGAATTGGCATCCAACCAACCTCTTTTATACCTGACGGAGCAACTTTTGCCCCCAAAATATCCGCTATTAACTGCGCCCCTAAGCAAACACCAACTACTGTTTTTCCTTCTTTGATACTTTGCTGAATAAAGGCCTTCTCATCCGCTAGCCATTGAAAGTCAGCTTCATCATGAATGCTCATTGGCCCGCCCATAATAACCAACCAATCAAAACTGTCTTGAGAAGGCAATGAGTCATTTTCGTAAAAACGAGTGACAGTAATGCTATGACCTTGATTATCTGCCCACTGTTTAATATAGCTGAGTTCTTCAAAATCAACATGGTATAGAGCATGAATACGTAGCGTCATTGAATTATCCTTTTATTAAAAAAGAAAAACCGCCTAGCAAAAGCTAAGCGGTTTTTTATTGTACAACTCTGAATCAGAGCTGGCTAAATCAGTATAGATTTGAGCTTACTGGTTTTTTTCGTAAACTGGCAATTCTGCACAAATCGCTTCTACTTTACCGCGTACTTCAGTAGCGACCGCTTCGTCACCACGGCTGTCTAGTACGTCACAGATCCAACCTGCCAACTCGCCCGCTTGTGCTTCGTTGAAGCCGCGAGTAGTAATGGCTGGTGTACCGATACGGATACCAGACGTTACGAACGGAGATTTTGGATCGTTTGGTACAGCGTTTTTGTTCACAGTGATGTGAGCTTCGCCAAGCCATTTGTCCGCTTCTTTACCCGTCATTTCTTGCTTAACTAGGCTGATCAGCATTAGATGGTTTTCAGTACCGCCAGAGATGACTTCATAGCCGCGCTCTTGAACGACTTTTGCCATCGCTTGTGCATTTTTAACCACTTGCTGCTGATACGTAGAGAAGCTGTCTTCTAACGCTTCTTTGAAGCAAACCGCTTTAGCAGCGATAACATGCATCAACGGGCCACCTTGGTTGCCTGGGAATACAGCAGAGTTTAGCTTCTTCGCAAGCACTTCGTCACGAGACAAAATCATACCTGAGCGTGGGCCACGTAGGGTTTTGTGCGTAGTAGTAGTGACCACATCAGCGAATGGTACTGGGCTTGGATAAACGCCACCAGCCACTAGGCCTGCAACGTGAGCCATATCTACTAACAGATAAGCGCCTACTTCGTCCGCGATGTCACGGAAACGCTGCCAATCGACTACTTGTGAGTATGCTGAAAAACCAGCAATAATCATTTTAGGCTTGTGCTCACGTGCTAGAGCATCTACTTGGTCATAATCGATAAGACCAGTACCATCTACCAAACCATACTGTACGGCATTGTAGTTCAAGCCTGAAAAGTTGATGTGCGCGCCATGCGTCAAGTGACCACCAGCGTCTAGGCTCATGCCCAATACCGTGTCATTGGCTTCTAGCAATGCTAAAAATACCGCTGAGTTTGCTTGGCTACCAGAATGTGGTTGAACGTTCACATACTCTGCACCGAACAACTCTTTAGCACGGTCAATGGCCAATTGCTCTACGACGTCTACATGCTCACAACCACCGTAATAACGCTTACCAGGATAGCCTTCAGCGTATTTGTTGGTTAGGTCAGTACCTTGTGCTTCCATCACTGCTTGTGAGCAGTAGTTTTCAGAAGCGATAAGCTCGATGTGGTTTTCTTGACGAACGCTTTCTGCGGCCATCGCTTCAGCAAGTACTGGATCAAAACTTTGAAGAGAGATATTTTTAAACATATTTAATGTCCTAAGTAGTGACTGTCATTGAAAAAATGTCGTTTAAAAGAAGCTTATAGCCTGCCCACAATAAAACAACTACTGCATCAACGTCGCTAGAAGTACGCGTGATACCTCTGCACTTTTTTTCAGCAATCTATTGTTTTTCGGCAATCTGTTTTATGGTATGACCATTATTGTGAATGGGGTCTATTAGCAGAGATTAAAACAAGAATAAATGCAAGCGAGTGGCCCGCCATGAAGTTGTCCAATTCGGCAATAAATTCGATACACGTATGTACCGATATCATCGCTAAAGATTAAGTGTAACATGAAAATTTGTGCTGCGAACGCAAAAAAACCTCACCTTAAGATGAGGGAATTAAATGACCATATAACACAGATAAATAGCCAATAAAATAAAGGATTTACCTGCTATGAATTCTTGGCGATATGCTGTTTTACACGTATATAGGCATAAAATATTTTTAAGCGTGGCTAGATAAAAATGCAGGGAGGAACGTTTCACTGATCATTAGCGTGCGGCCATACCAATCATAACGGGTTTGCCGTTGCCAACCTGTGGCAGTTTGCTGAATAAATCGCTGATTAGGTAGTGTTCGGCTGCGCTTGAATAGCACATAACCGATGGGTGTGCCTTTGAGCTGTTGTAGACGGCGGGCGCGGCCTTTTAGGCTTGATAGCGGAAAGATACTTTGTGCATCTACCCATGGTAATTCATCATTGCCATAAAGCTGCACCTCACGCACCCAAGCCAACATCGGACGATTAAGCGCAGCACCCTGCAGACCCAATTGCTGCTTTTGTATCAGAGACAGCTGCCGATAGCCCTCAAAACTGCGCTCTACACGCAATGGCTGCCCTGCTTTTACTTCCAACATGGCAGTGAGAGAGCCTTTAGCATTGAGCCACGGTAGTAGCTCACTAGGAGGTGACAGATTATTAAAACAGGACGTTTGAGTACTGGACATAGTTAACGGCTAATTGTGAAGTATTAAATAGGAAAGGCTGATACTAATGGTTCGTATCAAACTCTGGCATATTGTCCGCATTAAATGGCAAGGCCTCAAATGCCTGCTGACGATATTGCGCCATATGCTCACGGTCTTTGCGACAAAAATCTGCAATCGCGGGTACAAAACGTGGATCATAGATACGGTGCAGCGAGTGCGTCGTGGTCGGAATAAAACCACGAATCAGTTTATGCTCCCCTTGCGTACCTGGGTCAAAATACGTCAGACCTTGCTCAATGGCAAACTCGATACCCTGATAGTAGCACAGCTCAAAATGCAAACTGTCGTACTCGCCCAGCGCACCCCAATAGCGCCCATATAAGGTCGCATTATTATCAACATCACCATCAACCTTGTCGCTATCAGGTTTATCGTATAAGAACAGACTGCTAGCAATAATTTCGCCATTATCATTGAGTGCTTGGGCGAGCATCAGATGCTCAGGCATGCTCTGTGCTAATGCCATAAAAAAATCTATCGTCAGATAAGGCTGTTGACCACGCACTGCATACGTCATCACATAGCAGTGATAAAACGCTTTCCAATCAGCATCGGTAATATCCGCCCCACACTTACGCTGACAGCTGATATTTTGCTCAGCAACTTTGCGACGCTCAGCACGGATGGTTTTACGTTTTTTGGCTTTTAGTGTCATTAGAAATGCATCAAAATCTGCGAACGGCTGACTCTCTTGCAGCAAGTCTTTATTTTGCCACAAGAATTGACACCCTTGACGCTCCAATATGGGCATCTCAATAGCAGTTGGCTCTAGGCCATTATCTTGGGCAGCTAATGCCTGCTCTACATCGATATCGGTCGGCAGTACTGCGGTCGCGACAGAGGCGAGCTCAGGCGTGACATACAATCCATGCCAGCTGGATGCGCCTACTTGTTGAGCAATATCATCAACACCTGCGATAGCCGTCTTTATTACTTCTTCACTTAAGGTTTCGCCTGTGGCCAACCACAAGCGCTGACCCGTAATCGGTGTATAAGGAACGCTGCTGACCAATCGCGGATAATAATCAATGCCATAGCGTGCATAGGCTTCTGCCCATGCATGATCAAACACGAACTCACCGCGATGATGACCCTTTATGAATACGGGTAATACCGCAACAGGATGCAATGCACTTCCTTCTACACCGTCTATTGCATTGCCATTGCTGTCTTTTTTGTCGTTGCTGTCGCCACTATCAGCATAATCGGCGACACGGTGCACCAAAATAAATATTGGCAACCAACCTGCCTGCTCACCTATCGCACCCGTGTCTGCCAGCGCCTGCCAAAAGGCAAATGACATAAAAGGCGTATCTGGTGTTTGCCAGTCTGCTTGGCTCTGCCAACTGGTATCATTAATCAGCGCATACTCTAAACTCATACTGTTTGTCATTATTATAGTCGCTATATATTTATCGATAACCGATTGGTTAGTGGCCTAGCCTAGCAAATTTTTGATAGTTTGCTGTCACAATTTGCAAAAATTCATCTATATGCAATAAAAAACCACCTACTATAATAGAGGTGGCTGTGTTTTATAATGATGCTTATATCCTACTCTCCATCTCGTTATAAATGCCAATGAAAAGACAGTAGTTGCATGGAAAAGATGATATCGAAGCTGATGACTGGTAGAATAAGGTTGTTATTAGCTTAATATAATTCAGATACATAGGATATGAGCGAAAACAGTATACTTAGTTCATTATACAAGATTGACATCATAGCCGATTTATAGTGGATTAACTATAATATGAAGTCAGCAGTTCACCTTCAAGCCCTTTTGTATAGGCAGTCAAAGCATCGTACTGTTTTAAGAGGCCTGTTTGATGAACGCTAATAGACGTGCGTAAAAGAAAAATTTAAATGGTCTCCAATATTTCTGAGACCACATATGATGTACTTGATCTAACCACATAGTTCGTTGTTGCATAGTATCATCCGACGATATTCGAATTTATGTGTACGTATTATTTTTAACGACAACTAAAGGGATACCCGATTACAATGTCAAAAATTATCTATACAAAAACTGATGAGGCCCCTGCTCTAGCAACCCTTTCATTCTTGCCTATTGTTGAAGCGTTTACCAAAACGGCAGGGATTGCTGTTGAGACAACTGATATTTCTGTTGCAGCGCGAGTATTGGCTGAATTCCCAGAATATTTGACGGAAGAGCAACGCGTACCAAACAATTTGGCTGAGCTTGGTCGTCTGACACAAGATCCAAACACCAATATCATTAAACTGCCAAACATCAGTGCTTCTGTGCAGCAGCTTAAAGCCTGTATCAAAGAGTTGCAAAGCAAAGGCTTTGCATTACCTGATTTCCCAGAAGATCCAAAAACTGACGAAGAAATAGAACTTCGTAAGCGCTATGGCAAAAGCTTAGGCAGCTCGGTTAACCCTGTATTGCGTGAAGGCAACTCAGATCGCCGCGCCCCTAAAGCCGTTAAAAACTATGCTCGCAAGCATCCGCACTCTATGGGTGAGTGGAAGCAGTGGTCAAGCACGCACGTGTCACACATGCATGGTGGTGATTTTTATGATGGCGAGCAATCTATCACTTTAGACAAAGCTCGTACCGTACGTATGGAGTTGTTACTTGATGACGGTACCAATAAAGTCTTGAAACCTAAGATTGCTTTGCTCGATAAAGAAGTGATTGACTTAATGGTTATGAGCAAACAGGCATTGCTAGACTTTTATGAGCGTGAAATGGAAGATTGCCGCGAAGCCGGTATTCTATTCTCACTACACGTAAAAGCCACGATGATGAAGGTGTCACACCCTATCGTATTTGGTCACGCGGTTCGTATCTACTACAAAGAAGCCTTTGCAAAACATGGCGCGACGTTTGACGAGCTAGGCATTAACGTCAATAACGGCATGGCTGATTTGTTTGACAAAATTGCAACTTTGCCAGCCTCAAAGCGCGAAGAGATTGAGCAAGACTTGCATGCTTGTCAAGAGCATCGCCCACGTCTGGCCATGGTTGATTCTTCAAAAGGCATCACCAACTTCCATTCTCCAAGCGATATTATCGTAGATGCATCAATGCCTGCTATGATTCGTAATGGCGGTAAAATGTGGGGTGCTGATGGCAAACTATATGATTGCAAAGCCGTTATGCCTGAGTCCACCTTTGCCCGTATTTATCAAGAAATGATCAATTTCTGCAAATGGCATGGTAACTTTGATCCAACGACAATGGGTACGGTTCCTAACGTTGGCTTGATGGCGCAAAAAGCAGAAGAGTACGGCTCACACGACAAGACTTTTGAGTCGAGCAACGCTGGTATTGCACGTATTGTTGACGTAGATACTGATGAAGTATTACTCGAAAAACGTGTTGAAAAAGGCGATATCTGGCGCATGTGTCAGGTTAAAGATGATCCTATCCAAGATTGGGTGAAACTGGCTGTTCGCCGTGCGCGCGAATCAGACACGCCTGTTATTTTCTGGTTAGACCCATATCGTCCACATGAGAATGAGCTGATCAAAAAAGTTCAGACATACTTGAAGGATCATGACACTACAGGTCTACACATTGAAATCATGTCACAAGTTCGTGCCATGCGTTATACCCTAGAGCGCGTTGCTCGTGGTCTGGATACCATCTCTGCTACTGGTAACATCTTGCGTGATTACCTAACTGACTTGTTCCCAATTCTAGAGCTAGGCACCAGTGCCAAGATGCTATCAGTCGTACCACTAATGAAAGGTGGTGGTCTGTTCGAAACAGGTGCAGGTGGTTCAGCGCCGAAACACGTTGAGCAGCTCGTAGAAGAAAACCATTTACGTTGGGATTCATTGGGTGAGTTTTTAGCCTTGACCGTATCTTTGGAGCATTTAGCCGAGAACGATAATAATGCTAAAGCCAAAATATTGGCTGACACGCTAGATACAGCGACCGAAAAACTGCTGTTAAATGACAAATCACCATCACGCAAAACAGGTGAATTAGACAACCGTGGTAGTCACTTCTATCTGGCCATGTACTGGGCTGAAGAGCTGGCAGCGCAAGACCAAGATAGCGAGCTAAAAGCACAATTTACACCATTTGCGAAAAAGCTTAAAGACAGCGAAGATGCTATCATCAAAGAGCTTAACCAAGCTCAAGGCAAGCCTGTGGACATCAAAGGCTACTACTATGCCGATGAAGAATTGGCTAAGAAAGCCATGCGTCCAAGTGCTTTGTTTAACGAAACACTGGCATCGCTATAATTTTAAGCGATTGCACTTAGACCATTAAGCTTAATCGCTGTTGGGGTTTATATCCAAAAGCGATTAAGCAAGTTTAAGTCTTAGTAAATCAAACACCTCAACCGTCTTAGGGCGTTGAGGTGTTTTTTATGGTCTTTCACAGCATATCCAAGTTGTATTGGAACGATTATATTGTAGAGCCTTTTTCTGGGTGCCGTCGTACAGCCGATGCCCTCTTATCATCTCAGCAAAAAACATGAGTGGCCCTGTGAACAATAGAAAAACCCTTTATAATAGACGCTTATCTTAATTAGAAAAATATATAGTATCCAAAAAACATGACAAGCCTATCAAAATACGGATGAAATGGAAGCTCCTAGCTCGTACCGTCTTATTTTTTAGCAGGACACGTTATACTCAGGGTGTGTGCTCATTTTTATTTTGAATGTTAGGGTGTATCATCATTTGGATAGTAAGTAATACTGACTCATTTATATTTAGGAAATAGCTGTTTATGTCGACCTCTAGTCTCGTACTATTCAATAAGCCTTATGGCGTGCAAAGTCAGTTCAGAGATGACAGTAATAACAACCACACCACGCTATCGGAGTATTTTACGGACAAATCATTGCGCGTGGCTGGCAGACTTGATGCGACCTCAGAAGGTTTGCTGATTCTGACTGATGATGGTCGAGTAAATAAAGCAATTACCCATCCACCCAAAGCCAATGCTGGGCGGAAACAAGGCAAGACGTATTTAGTACAAGTTGAAGGTATCCCTACGCCTGAGCAGCTTAGTAAGCTCCAAAAAGGTGTGATTCTCAAAGATGGCAAAACCCTGCCTGCTGAGATTAAGCATGTCAGTGAAGATGAATTGCCAATGCCACTCTGGCAACGTGACCCACCGATACGTGAGCGTAAAAGTGTGCCAGACTCATGGTTGATGTTGACTATTTATGAAGGTAAAAATCGCCAAGTAAGGCGCATGACTGCACATGTGGGGCTGCCTTGCTTACGTTTGATACGTTGGTCAGTTGCAGGTTTTGAGCTGGGCGAATTAGCGGTTGGCGAGTCTATACGAGTTCATTTGGATAGTGAGCGCTGTAAGCAGTTGAGTATTACTTGATAGCTGGTTTGCTAGATTACTATTTATTAAAATCATAATTGTCAGAAGTAAATAGCTTAACTACTTATTGTTTGATCTGAATATAGTCAATCTTTGGATTTTAGAAAAATATACATGCTCGCTATCAAAATTTTAAAATTAATGAGGATTTTATTTTGGAAGAAATATTGAACCACCTACAGCTAGGGGTTAATGCTTTTGCATTATTGGTTGCAGGTTGGATATATAGTGCCTATATCAAAAAATTGAAATCAACCATTACCTCAAAAGATGAGCAAATTAAAACTGTAGAAAAAAATATTTTTTTCTTAAAGGATAAAAACTCTGAACTTGAGAAGAAAAGCCCAGAGAACATAGAGAAGATTCTTAACGAAAGGATAAAGATCAGAGAGGAAGAGGTTTTAAGGCTGAATCATGACAAGCAAAAGCATACTGACGAACTAAAATTGAAAACTCAAGAGATAAACCGATTGAGAAGTGAAGTCGAAAAATCTAGAGATATTCGAAAAACAATGGAGCTTCTAGATCTTGACCTCGAAGAAGAAGATGTTGAGTTTAGATTATTTTCATCTGACGCTAAATATGAAATTGAAGAAATGGGAGTTGTTGCAGTTGATAGTGGTCAGTTGATGATAACAGATCCATGCTATATCGATTCAGAATGGCAAGATACTCAATTCGAGGATATCCGCTTGCTAAAGGACAAGGAAACTGCTTCCATTTATCAATTCAGAAAAGATTTCTCTAATTATGAAGACAAAATTGATGGTTTTAGCGAAACGGTTAATGAGCTCATAGCTTCTGGAAGGTTAGAGGAAATAGAGATTGACTACTCTGATAGAGTTGACTTCTCATATGCAGGCGCTTGTTACTCAACGCTATCAGAAAAAGGTTATGGCGCATTGCCTTTCAAACTAGGACATGAAGGTGCAGGAATAGCTGTAAAAACAGTCTTAGGAGATGGTATGTATCCCGTTTATGCAGAGAAATATGATGGAAAAATTATCAGAGTTTACTTTAACCTGATATAAAATCTCCTAGATATATTACGACCTATTAAACATAGCGTCTCGAACGGGTAAGGTTTATCTGCTAAGCTTCGAAACATGAGTGGTTGTCTGCAATAGGTTTCATTCATTTATTATTAAATTTTTATTCTAGGAATACATCATGATTGCTTCTCATCGTTTTTTATTGTTGGCCACCAGTATTTCTGCTGCGCTCATACTGAGTGCCTGTCAGCCGACAACAGAAAACAATGAAGCGACCACTGACGAAGAAGTCACCACGCCAGTGACTGATATAGCAGAGACTCAAGATAAAGCCGAAGCTAATGATTTAGCGGAAAATGAAGACATCATTGACGAAAGCCAAATGACTGATGTGCTCAAAGACTATACAAAATCAATGACTAGAATGCATGATGAAATGATGATCGGCATGGGTTACAACGACCCTGACACTGCCTTCGCTAAAAGCATGCTTGGGCACCACCGTGGCGCGATAGATATGGCAAAAATTCAGCTGAAATATGGTACTGATGAAAAAGTACGTCAGCTTGCCCAAGAGATTATTGACGCTCAACAAGTTGAAATCGATATTTTGAATAAATGGCTTGCCAGCCACCCTGATACAGCCAAACCTAAACCCAATACCGAAGCTATGCAACAAGCCTATGCTAGAAGTATGGATGTCTTGAATGGTGAGATGGTATTAGGTATTGCCGATCCTGTCCCTGACATGGCATTCACGCGCGGCATGCTACCGCATCATCTGGGCGCAGTAGAAATGGCCACTATCCAGCTGAAATATGGTACTGACGAAGAGATGCGTCAACTGGCACAAGATATCATCGACACTCAGCAACCCGAAATCAAACGGATGCAAAATTGGATTGCAGACTCTCAAACAGATGAAAGTACAGAAGATAAGCTTGATGAAGGTGAAGTAGACGCAAAAACTGAAACACCTGACTCTTAGAGACTGAGTTACTTCTGATGTTTTAAGAAAACCCCAAAATATACCGATAGCGTATAACGCAAAACCCCTGTCAAATATGATCATTTAACAGGGGTTTTTATTTTGTATGAATATCCAAACAGAATACTTAGGCAAAGTGACTAAAATAAATAATACTTAAATTAATGCACTCAACTCAATGCCCTTAATTATGATAACGCTCTATCGCATTAAGCCATGGTTGCCAGCCCGCATTACCTGAAGAATTCTCATCACTGGCTCTTGACGCTATATCCTCTTTTGCTAAGTGCAGACTTACTTTATGCGGGAATGCCGTTTCATTAACATCATTCGTACTACCATTAGCACTGGCTGACTGTTGTAATTCCATAGCTGCTTTCGGCAGTACATTGACACATATTAACTCATCGCGGCGAAACAAGTAACATTCAACATTATGTGCTGCATTGCTAAGCGAAGCCAACTGTTTACTATCCGCTTTAATGCCGTCAATCGCCATAATGACATCATGTGCTGAAATCCCAGATCTGGCAGCCGCACTATCACGCTGTACTCGATTAACCTTTAGTCCGGCAGGCGTTTCAGTACAACGCATACCCCACGGCACATGCTTATCAGCGGTCTCTTTGGTATTGGTACGCATGTTAGTACCATTGGCAGCCAACAGCGCCTCAATTGGTAATTCTTCAACACCGTTGACATAACGATGCTCAAAATCTTCCCAATCCTCTAATGGTATAAACTGCCCAATGACCGCACCCATATCAGCACTGCTGATGCCGACACGTTTGTTATCGTTTTGCTTGGCTTGAGTATAAAAGGCCTTGACCACATCAAACAGACGATAGCGACCAGCGCTCTTTTGTAGCAGCGTCAAATCCAAACATAACGCAACCAGCGCCCCTTTATTGTAATAGCTAATACCCGCATTACCCGTATTTTCGTCATTGCGGTATAACTTAATCCAAGCATCAAAGCTCGACTCTGCGACACTTTGATACGCACGCCCAGCGGTTTGATAGTAGCGATTTATTTGCTCAGCCAATAGTTTTAGATAGCTTGATTTGTCAATCACACCTGACGCTTGCAACATAAAGTCATCGATATAAGACGTAAAACCCTCAAACACCCAAAGTAATGGCGTAAAAGCCTCACGGCGCAAATCAACCTCTAGCATGACATCAGGGCGTACTGTTTTGACCCACCATGAATGAAAATACTCATGGCTGCATAAACCTAAAAACCGCTGATAATCTGTGCTTGGTATTTTTGGTTCATCAACACTTGGCAAGTCACGGCGCGGGGTAATCAAGCTGGTAGAATTGATATGCTCAAGGCCACCGTAGTCTTGACCACTGGCAAACGTCATAAACGTGTAATCATGGAAAGGTGCATCACCTAGCCAGCCTAAATACGTCTGGCAAATCTGAGTAATATCCTGCTGCAATCTGCCCATATTGGCATTGTGCTTACCAGCGAGGTAAAAACTATGGTGTAGCGTTTGATGTTCGTTATCTTGAATAATAAAATCAAATTTATCTTGTTCTGCGATTTCAAAAGGATAATCAATCAGCTCGTGATAGCTATCTGCTTGTAGTCCGTAAGCATGCTGACCATCGAGTTTCAAATGGGTAGATTTTAAACCAGATGCCAGAACAACACGCGCTTCTTCTTTGTCTGTAAAAAACGCGGCCGGAATGATTAAGCTCACATTGACAGATGTATGCTCTTGCCCCTCAACCGCTAAGGCAAGCGAGGTGAAATTCCCATATAAGCGTTGCTGATCCACGTAAGCAGTACGCACAGATAGGTCATAACAGTACACTTCATAGTGAACCTCTACTGTCTGCCCTGTCTCTACTTGAGGTAGCTGCCAAGTATGTTTGTCTATTTTCTGCGCACGATAAGTCTCAAGTGGTGTACCACTATCCGTTGTTTGGCTAGTTGTTTTGCTATCTGTTGCTTGACTATCTAACACCTGATAGTGCACGGCGGTGATGTTGCGGGCAAACTCACGCATCAGATAACTACCCGGTATCCATGCTGGCAACCAAAGCTGAGGAGAACTGGCCGTTGCCGTAAAGCTCAGCGACACATCGATCAAATGCTCAAAGAAACGATCAAAATTGAAACGATAACTGATATCAGCGATTACGTTGGCATCGTTAGCACTATCATTGTTGGTATTGCTATCTATGAGTTTATTATTCGCAGTATTGGTAGCGGAAGTCATTGTCTTTTTCATCCTTGTTTTTATCATTATGTTAGAAGCCCTTACTCAAAAACGCAACCGCCAAACCACGAATACCCAATAGCTCACCCTAAACTGCTTAAAACAGCGTTTATTTCGATAAAATGTGATATTTATTAAGATTAAATGGCATTTTTTCTTGTTTTTACCTTGAAAGTTATATGCGCCATCTCAATTAAAGATGCTAACTGCTAAAGTTACTTTAATAAACTGATGATAATTGACTCATGACGTGGCTATTTGGCCTGCTAATTGGATTTTTTAGGTTTATTGCAACCGTATTTAATTTTTTACACAGATATATTTAGGATAATTTATGACTACTATCGCAAAAGATACCGCCGTCAAATTCAATTACACACTAAAAGACGACGAAGGCAACATTCTTGACCAATCACCAGAAGGTCAACCACTTGCTTATTTGCATGGCCATAGCAACATCATCCCAGGCCTAGAGCAACAGCTAGAAGGTAAATCTGCTGGCGAACAAGTCAATGCAGTTGTTGAACCTGCTGATGGCTACGGCGAGTATCAAGAGCAAGCAGTACAACACGTACCACGTGACAACTTCCAAGGCGTTGAAGACATCCAACCTGGTATGCAGTTTCAGTCAGAAGCTGGTGGCCAAGTAATGCTAGTTACCGTTACTGCTGTAAACGATGAAGAAGTAACCGTTGATGCAAACCATCCATTGGCTGGTAAGCGTTTGACGTTTGACGTTGAAATCCAAGAAGTACGTGCAGCAACTGAAGACGAGCTAAACCATGGCCATGTACATGGTGCTGGTGGCGTTGAGCACTAATCTCTTCTAGAGAATAGTAAGAAAGGATGAGGCGGTAAGTCACCAATGTGGCTGTCTTTTCATCTAAAAAGGGTCAGTAGCCATCGCTACTGACCCTTTTTTGCGCCTACAGTTTATAAAAAATACTGCTGAGACGATATTGCGTCAGATAAGCTTGCAGCCAAAAAATCTATCAATTGCAGTGGCTTTCCTTCAGACGTAACAAAGCCGCATAACGACAAGCGTTATGCGGCTTTTATCACTAACCATCCATGTCATCGCTATAAGATACCTAATCCCGGGGCATCTTATAACTATTCGGGCATCCAGCCCTATCATCCCTAACCAGCAAACCACCTATCCTTGATGCGACCTGTAAGATACCAATCCCTAGTACCAATGAACCTTTTCGTTCAGCCGTGCCGTACAGTTATAATCGCAGATTGCCCCATGGTTAGTAAGAGGTATAAACGTCAATCCATGTAAGCATATGCTTACATGGATTTGAATAATACATTTTTGCTATTCACAGCACTGTTGCTTATAGCTTCTCTTGAGGACTAAGCAACGCTTTCGGTTCAGCGCTCAGCATGACATAAGCGGCTTCATTGATGAAGGCTTCGTCTTCAGGTAACTCTGGACGTTCACTAGCCTTCATGCGACTGCGTTCTTCAAATTTTGCATCCATTGCCGCTTGATAAGTATTCCAGTTGGCATAAGGACGCTCACCAGTTGCGATAAGACGTTTGTTCTCAGCTTCCAACGAACGTTTTTCAATCAGTTGCATTTTGGCTCGGCGACTATTGATATCGAGTTGGATAGGTTTTTTCTCATCTTCCATATCACGAATATCATTTAGCGCTGATAAATAGACAAACTGTGGATTTTGCTCTTGACGGATTTTGGATTGCTGATTGAGTGTCGCTAATGTATCGTTAGTAAACTTGCCTTCAGGCTTATAAGGGGCTGTTTTGATGGTATCCCACGGTAAGGCTTTTTTCTGTGCACGCTCACCAAAGGTAGCATCATCATAGATATTGACCAGTTCAACATCAGGCACCACGCCTTTATTCTGCGTACTACCGCCAGTAATACGATAGAATTTACGCTGCGTTAAAGTGGCTGAGCCTAGCGCTAAACTATCCAATTGAATTTGGGCAGAGCCTTTACCTGTCGTCGTACTACCGACGACCAGACCGCGACCATAATCTTGAATAGCAGCCGCAAATATCTCACTGGCTGACGCAGATGCTAAGTTGGTAATGACCGTCATGTTGCCACTATAAAGTTGCTCGCCGCCATCATCATCACGGTAGACTTGAATATTGCCACGATTGTCACGAATTTGCACCATCGGCCCGCTCTTAATAAAGAAGCCAAGCATTCTGGCGACTTCATCTAACGAGCCACCTGGGTTATTACGTAGATCGACAACCAAACCATCAATGTTTTCTTTATTGAGCTCTTTTAGTGCTTTTTCGGTATCGATACTGACGCTACGGTAGTCTTCACCGTTGCGGCGGGCTTGATAATTCAGATAAAAACTTGGAATCTCAAGAACACCGATACGTTTTGGTGTTTTATCAATATTAGGACGCTGTACTTCTACAACACGATGGGTAACACCTGATTCTTCTTGTTTAATAATATCACGGACGACCGTGACGTTACGGGCGCTAGCATCAGGAGTATTAGGCTGACGTACTTTGATGGTCACTGAGGTTCCGCGCTTACCACGAATCAAACTCACAATCTCACGCGTTGACCAGCCAACCACATCGGTCATGGTTTCACCGTCTTTTGCGATACCAACGATCAAATCATTTGGCTTGATTTGTCCAGATTTAGCCGCTGGACCACCATCTACTAAAGTGACAATTCGAGTATAATCTGGGTTTTTACGGTCTGGACGGATAGAAACGCCAATCCCTTCTAGTTGTAGACTAGATTGAATTTGCAGCTCAGTCGCCTGAATCGGTGCATAGTAATTGCTGTGTGGATCGTAAGTCAGCATTGCTGTATTTAGGACCGTTTCCATGATCTCATCATTGGTAAGGCGTTTTGACTGCTCTTGCTGACGCGATAAACGGTTTTGTAAAATCTCGCTCGGGGTACGCTGATCATTGCGAACCAAATCTTGTCCACGCGTAATATCTGGATTACTTAAAAACACTTCTTCTTTAGCTTTTTCGTCTTCTTGACCCAGTGTGATACTCATTAAACTAAATTTTAACTGACGCGCCCAATAATCACGCTGCTCTTTTTTGGTTTTGAAATGATTGAGTTTTTCACGGTCGAGTACGATGGTGTCTTTGCCAGTCAAATCGATCTTCGTTTTTAGCATTTTACTTGCCATCGCAAAATACTCATTTGAACGTTTGCGATATCGCTCGAAAACATATACGCCTGCAGATAAATCACCCTGTTTGAGACGAGCACCGAAGTCATCGGCATATTTTTTCTTAAACTCATCGACATCGGACTGCAAAAACAAAGTATGGTTTGGATCAAGGCTATCAATATACATAGACAGAATCTCGCTACCCGTTTTGCTGTCGAGCGGCTGATTCAGATAATGACTACGGTCCAGCAATGCCGCTACTTGGCGAGTGGTAACTTTTTGTTCGGGAGTTTGCACGAAGCTTTCAGTGTTGGTATCGGCGACTGCCGTTCCATAGCTCTGGGTAAGAATAATACCGGCGATGCCCACTGACGCTGCACTGAGTAACCACTGTGCTGGTTGTTTTTTCATCATATATCCCTAGTTATTTTGCGTTAATAATATTATTTGTTTTATAAAGATCAAAAGTGCTTAAATATCTCGCTACCTATAAATTTCATTTCTTCTGTACGTTTAAATATTTGTTGCTGATCGTGTTTGTCACTAATAATGCCTGTTGGATATTTTTCGATTACAGCGTCCTAATAATAGCCTCTAAATTTCGTTAAAAACTGCCAATATAATGTTCAAATAGTGTTCAAAATCAATCAATATTATCATGAGCATTATGGTTCGACTGTCTCAAACTGTATAAGCAATATTACACGCTACACCTGCACATACCAAACTTTCTATGATATTTGTTTTGCATCATTATTTGGACATGTTGGTGCTGCTCTAATGGCTATCCAAAAATTGATTTGAGTCGATACCTGTGCCACATTATGCTCAGTTAATAATAGCTGTCATAATAAGACAGTTCTGATTCATCACTTGCTACTTTTAGCGCTACCCATCATATAACAATATATAACACCATAAGGATTACGCAATGTACGGCGTCTTAATGATTGATATCGATAGTACCGCACTGACTGCTGAAGATGTTAGTTTACTCAAACAGGCACAAGTTGGCGGGGTAATTTTATTTGCTAGAAATGTAGCAGATGCTGCGCAAGTGCGAGCCTTGTGCGATGACATACGCTATCACAACCCTGATATATTAATCGGCGTCGACCAAGAAGGCGGTCGGGTCGCGCGTCTGCGCAATGGCTTCACCCCTTTGCCAGCGATGGGCAAGCTCGGTGAATTATTCAACCAAGACCCTAGCCTTGCGCTGAGCCTTGCTTATGATTGTGGCTATCTAATGGCGACAGAAGTATTGGCCGTGGGTATTGACCTCAGTTTTGCACCAGTGCTTGATAGAGACGGCATCAGTCAAGTCATTGGTGATCGCAGCTTTCATAATGAACCACAGGCGATCACTGCCCTAGCGACACAGTTTATGCGCGGCATGAAAACGGCAGGCATGGCAACCACAGGCAAGCATTTCCCAGGACACGGTGCAGTTGCGCCTGATTCACATGTGGCTGAAGCCATCGATACACGTAGTTTTGATGAGATTATGAATAGCGATATGCAGCCGTTTGCGCAAACGCTCACATCGCTTGATGCGTTAATGCCTGCCCATGTTATCTTTTCGCAAGTCGATGATAAGCCAGCAGGATTTTCTAAAATTTGGCTAAAAGACATTATTCGTAATCAGCTTGATTTTGATGGTGTCTTATTTTCTGATGACCTATGCATGGCAGGTGCCAAAGCAGCGGGCGATGTCAGCGCACGTGTAAAAGCGGCGATTGAGGCAGGGTGTGACATTGCACTGGTTTGTAATGATCGAGTCGCCGCACATGAAGCGGCTCAGGCAGCGCAAGACCTCCCTTATCCCAATCAAAATCGCATCAAAACGATGTGTGGCGACATACCAGTATGGCAAGGGGATCTGGAATCTACTTGCCAGCAGTTTGAGTATTGGCAACAGGCCAAGCAAAATGTGACTCAGGCCTTTTTTAGTCCTCAAGCTGATGGGCAAACACCTAATAGTACCAATGAGTCAAAAGACCCTACTGACTATAAATAGCCCTGTATCATTTATAAATAACAAATTAAAAAACCGCATCTTAATCAAGGTGCGGTTTTTTAATTTATTAATAGTACTTCAATCGAAATGATAACGATTAATTGGCTGGATCTACTGCCGTACTCTGAGTTGCATCATCACCATCAGGTAATACATCATCGTTATCACTGTCCAGTGGGTTCAAGTCTGGGTCAAGCGCATCATTACCAATAATCATTCCATCGTTTGCACCAGTGGGCTGATCGTCAACGACAAACTCAATACGGCGGTTATGGAAACGACCCTGTTCGGTTGAGTTATCAGCGATAGGCTCTGATTCGCCCATGCCTTTCACCGTCAGTTTATTGGCTTCAACACCTTTAGAAACCAAGTACTGTTTGACAGATTCAGCACGCTCAAGAGACAACTTGTTATTATATTCGTCCGATGCTTGACCATCTGTATGACCTACAATCATCAGTTTTATATCCGGTGCTTCGCTAATAATTTTTGCAGCACGGTCAAGCAACTCTTTATTGACCTCAGGAAGTGTCGCATCATCTACAGTAAAATTGATAACCTGAATACTTAGCGCGCGAGCCACATCACTTGGATCAGGATTGTCACCAAGATTTTTCATAGCATTGTTTGCAGCGAATAGACTACTCTCTATCTCATTTTTTAAGTCTAACGGTCTTTCCGCTTGTACCTTCATGGCTGGAGCAGCGGCTTTTAAGTCAGCGATTAGCTGGTCCAGTGCTAGTACATCAGACGTATTAACGGTGATAGTATCGCCTTCGATCAGCATACTCGCATTTGGTACATTTTTGAGAATAGGCAAAATGGTCGTCAGCTGAGCTGTGGCCGGCATATCTATCGCAAATTTATCATCGACATCAGCACGGCATTTATTGGCTTCATCACCAAATGCAGCCGTGAGTGCATTCATCATGTTGGTCTGCAACGTCTCATCACCCACGCTCATCCGGCAAGCGTACAATTCGCTGTTTTCATCAGTAGCAATACGCAATGAAGCAAGCTCTACATTGCTGACACCAGCAACTTGCTGCGCCATCGCTGGTGTAGCGACAGGCTCGGGGTTTTCTTGGCAACCACGTAGTAAGGCCCAAGCCAATGCACCCAAAATAATCAAGCCAATAATTGGTAGTAGCGCTTTCAAAAAGCTGTCTTTTGGCTCGTCTTCACGTGGCAATGGTTCTGTAGTCGCTGTCTGAGAAATAGGCACTTCAGTTGCAGGCTCAGCTGCTAAGGTACTGACTGGTAAGACAGCGCTTGCCCATGTAGGAATGTGGTGCTGATAGCTGTCTAGATTATCATGTAAAAATTGTGGTACAGGCGTTGTACCTGCCAAGCTTTTTATTTCATGAAAGGCAAGTGGCGCGGCCATAGCAATGAGTCCGCGAGAGGCTGTTGCATCGACATTGTGCTTACCTGCTAGCTCACGAGCGATTTGATCACGTTGCGAGCTGTCTGTCCACACACGATCATAGAACTCTTGATCATCACGAGTAATATTCTCATTGGCAAAACGGTCATAGGTAGCACTATCCGCTAGGCGGGCAGCAAAAATAGCGTAGAACTGCTCAAGTAGATTTTTTTTAGCTGGGCTACGATCATCCTCCAATACTGCTGGACTTACTGTTCGGGTCAAATGACTGGTAATATCCATAATATAACTCCCTATTTATTAATACCTGATTATAGGCTTAAAATACTTAAAAATATTGTTAGATAAGATTTTGATGACAGATAAAAGCTATAACGGTCGGTGTCATTATTGCTGTATTCAGTTTTTTATTATTATAAAAGTATTAAATCAGCTTTAACAATCAACACGTTGTTGTGCGAATGATACGTTAGGTAATGTCGCCACTGTCACATATAAACCTATCACACACAATATCCTATATCACACAGCACCTTAAATAAAAAAGTGGCGGTACGAGAAACTCATACCACCACCCCATACTGCTTATCTATCTGAATAGTTAATCCTAAAGTAAAAACAATCAAACAACTCTTATCAAACCCGTTAGTTTCTGACTTGGGCAGGCTCAGCTATAAAAGAGGTACCCGCCAAATCATCTAATTCTGATTCTGAAATAGGGCCTGATGGGCGGTTATTCGTCGGTGCATTGTTGGGAATATTGCGAGTATTATTAACAGGCTCGTTCATAGCATTATTGTTCATGCCATTATTAGGGGCTGGCACCATACGATCGCCTGTGTTGTCATCTGCTGCTTGGAACTCTCCAGACCCACCGTTGCTATCACCGTTACCATACTGGTTATTTAAAGCAGCCTCATCGTTTGCAAACTGACCGCCCATCTCATTCATTCCTGACATACCGTTCACATTATCATTGTTGCCATTATTGCTATTGTCAGGTAATGGCAGTGGCTCTTTGCTATCTACTATCATCGCTGGCGCCAACATACGGATATCCGTGACCAGTCGTTGCAATAAATTACTATCTGGCGCTGCTAACGTGAGACGATCATTCTGCAATTCTAGACGTGCAAATGGCACCGCTCTAAGCATGTTTAAAATATTAGGCAACACCTCTGTCGGTAGATTTACCATACTATTGGCGACGCCTGCCCGCACTGTCAACTCACAAGTGCTTGATTGCTGACCAAAACTGGTATTGAACGCTTGTTGCAATGCACTCTGTAGCGCTTCATCACCCACGACAGCGCTACAGCTAGTGAGTCCTCCGCTGTTATCCATTCCCACGATGAGCTCGACTGGCGTCAATACTTCTACAGGTGGCGTAGGCGCAACGACAACAGGTACTGTCGCAATGGGCTCCACAGGTGGTACATTGTTTGGCTTGATTAGTAGCGCCCAAGCAGCCAGTGCCATAGCAGCAATCGCGAGGACTAATAAAAACACCTTTACCAATAAATCATTGCGTTGATTACGAGTGCGTACTTTTGCTCGCTTGATGCTACTGTTTTCTGACAGATGATGTGCTGATGGGTTGACATGAATGGCATCCAAGTTGGGACTCAGGTCATCGCTTTCTTTTTCTGTCTCAGCGCTATCTATATCAGCTGCTACCATTGCACTGATTACGCTTGTCTCTACATTGGGCTTATCAAGTTTACCTAAAACGTTATCAGTCTCTAATACAGGACTTACTTCCGCTATGGTTTTTGAACCTAACTCATTGTGCAAACCTGAATTGGCAGCAATAATAGGTGCTGACCATATCGGTAAGTACTGACGCAGCGCCGCCTGTTCACCCTGCAAAAATGCTGGCAAAAACTGACCATTGGCCAATATTTTTAGCTCACGATAAGCGAGTGGTGATGAATTGATAAGTAACTCTGCTGTCATTGATTCATCAATATGATGCGTAGCGGCAAGCTCTTGGATGATAGTCTGCTGCATTTCATTATCTTGCCATAGCTGCTTGAACAATGTCGTTTCTGTGCCATTGTTGGTCGCCAGCAATTGATCAGTGCGAAGTAGTTGCGAGTAAACCTGAGGCAATGCTAGGCGTGCGGCTAAAATGGCATAAAACTGCTCAAGTAGACTGACATGCGCCACGCTATCTTTGCTATCACTCTGACCTAATACAGCTGGGGTAACGGTTTTTTCTAACTGGTCGATAATACTCATAGATTATTGCCTCTTTCGGCCTTCGCTTTATACGTGTAAAAGAATTGAGTGTTGGTTTTAATTTTAATTTTGTCTACTAATGACGTATTCTTAGCATATTTCTATCATTGATGAGACTGTTACCATCAGCTCTACTTACTATCAATCATCATTACTATTAGCACTAGTTACTGTCATTATACGAAGCATTACTTATTCTGCCTGATACATTGTTATATTATTCACTATAACAGCCTGAAAATGCATTGTTTTGTCACACAATAAGTTTTCGTATCATCATAACTACTGTTAGTATGACTTCATTATTAATATTCGACATTTAATCATTAATTATTGGTCATATGTAGGTTTTTACTCAGCCGTAACGCTTAGGCTTTGAACACTGCCAGCATTTATAATACTGCCATTTATAACATTGTCATACATCAGGCGCGGCCTAAGGATTTTCCTTTGTTCAATCATACGACCCTTATCATTATAATCACCGTTATTATTAGCTTATTAGCGTGGCAAAATAAAGCGTTATTCAATCGACTTATTTTTTATCCACCAGCGGTAAATAATGGTCAATGGGATCGTTTTGTGACGCATGGTTTTATTCATGCCGATAGCATGCACCTGCTCTTCAACATGTTTACCTTGTACTTTTTTGGTCGCGCGATTGAAGGATTATATCAGTCATTCTTATTCGGTTATGGTTTTGTGGTGTTCTACGTACTGGCCATTATCATTGCGATGATTCCAAGCTACCTTAAGAATAAGAAAAATGCCAGCTACTTAAGCCTTGGTGCTTCGGGCGGTGTATCAGCAGTATTGTTCGCCTTTATTTTGCTAGCACCGTGGGAAAAAATCTATCTATTTGCGGTCATTCCTATCCCTGCGATCTTATTTGCAGTCGCTTATGTCGCTTATAGTATATATGCGGACAAACGTGGTGGCTCCAATATCAATCACATGGCACACATGTGGGGTGGTGCCTTCGGAGTCATAGCGACGATTGTGCTAGAGCCACGGGTATTATCACACTTTATCAATGCGTTATTATCTCCTAGCTTCTAAATAGACAGCTTTTGGATTAGAAATAATAAAATAGCAATGATACAAGGCTACTCTTAACGACCATCGCTTTTAACGATAGTGGCTTTTAACAATAATAGCTCTTAACGATAGTAGCCTTCTGAAATCATTGCAGAGAGTCGTTATCCTAGCCTTATCAGTTTCGTAGTCTTCGACTTTATATACATTAAGATTTGATAGTTTATTATGATTATAGATGTTATCGGTGATATTCACGGCTATGCAGACAAACTGGTCGGCCTGCTGCTACAGTTAGGGTATGTTCACAATGGTGAGTGCTTTATACCGCCAGCAGGTCATCGAGCGCTATTCATTGGTGATTTAATCGACCGTGGCTCACAGCAGGTGGCGACATTAGAAATTGTCTTTGCGATGCTAGATGCTGATGTGGCTGATGCAGTGATGGGCAACCATGAATACAATGCGCTGGCTTTTGCCACACTTGATCCTGATAGTCCTACCCAATATCTACGCTCACACCATGATGTGCATACACGCCAACATGAAGCATTTTTAGCCGAACTACCATTTGGCTCAGAGAGCCATCAATATTGGCTACAGCGGTTATCTGAAATTCCATTATGGATTGAAACTGACTATGCTTGCTTTGTGCATGCCTGCTGGGATGTCGATAGTATGGCAGTGCTAAAACCTTTATTAACTGATAATAATTGCCTAACTCCATACGGCTTAATCGCCACTGCTAAAGAAGATACCACACAGTTCGACGCCTTAGAACGGGTATTAAAAGGCGTGGAAACACCACTGCCTGACGGTCTGGTCATGGTCGATAAAGAAGGTACTGAACGCTCACGCGTGCGGGTACGTTGGTGGCTTGATGAATTAGAGTCGCGCACACTGCATGAGATTTCACGTGCGCCTTCATCAGCAATGGCTCAAATACCGAAAGATGCAATGGCTGAAAACATCGATTTTGCATTAAAGACGCACAAACCTGTATTTGTTGGTCATTATTGGCTAACCGGCTTGCCCGAGCCACTGAGCAATCAGGTCGCTTGTACCGATTATTCAGCGGCAGTAGACAGTGGTTATCTTACCTGCTATCAGCTCGATACCGAGCAGCCTTTACCGCTGGCAACCGAGCGTTTTGTGCAGCATTATCACGATAAAAAAGTGGACATAAGCCAGTAATATCAACATTGTTAGCACCATACCAGTATTAAAAGTCAAACTTGGCTTTACGAATGTAGCAAAATTTTTGTATGATGGTCTTTTTGAGGATATCAACGCATGAGCACCACATCGGCAACTGTTACTACTGTTGAGCAAAACGGACCTATCACCTCTCCTGCTGGTCAACCTAAAGTTGGCATCATCATGGGCTCACAGTCTGATTGGGCAACCATGAGCGCCGCTGCACAACTACTAGCAGATTTTGATATCGCTTTTGAATGCGAAGTGGTCTCAGCACATCGTACGCCTGATAGATTATTTGATTATGCCAAAAACGCGAAAGGCAACGGCCTACAAGTTATCATCGCTGGTGCAGGCGGCGCGGCGCATCTGCCCGGTATGTGTGCCAGCCAAACACCGCTCCCTGTCTTTGGTGTTCCTGTAAAATCCTCTATGCTCAGCGGTTGGGATAGCCTACTGTCTATCGTACAAATGCCTAAAGGTGTCGCCGTTGGCACATTAGCGATTGGCTCAGCAGGTGCTTACAATGCTGCCCTGCTTGCGATTCAAGTCTTGGCCTTGCATGACGACACGATTGCTACTAAGCTAGATCAGATGCGACAGTCTCAGACTGAAACCATTCTTGCTAGTCCAACGCCAGGTATTATCAATGCCTAAGTAAGTATGGACTGGCTTTTATAGCAGAGTCTTTAGGATTGGTAGCTCAAAAACAAAAGCTATCACGTTGTATTTTTTAAGAAAATCCGATTAGATATAAGGTGCATACAGTGCACCTTTTCCTATTTTCACCCATTGATTTTTAGATTTTAATATACAAAAACCTTATTCACTTTTATTCAAAGAGCCTGCCATGACTACAGCAAACGCTTATCCTGTTACCCAAACCATTCGTACCATCGGTATTTTAGGCGGTGGTCAGCTTGGTATGATGCTTGCCGAAGCAGCCATGCCCCTAGGCTACCAATGTGTATTTTTAGAAGACAGTGTTGACTGCCCTGCCAGCCTATACGGTCGCGTGTTTCATAGCGAGCAATTAGAAGCATTTATCGAAGCCGCTGATGTTTTTACATTAGAATTTGAAAACACGCCGACGGCGACTGTCGAACAGCTTACTGCCTTATCAAAATCTGGTAGCAAGCAAGGCATGTTTCCACCATTGATTGCGCTAGACATCGCTCAAGATCGCTTAAAAGAAAAGCAGATGTTTAACTCGCTTGATATTGCCACCGTACCCTTTATGGCTGTCAATTCTGAAGCTGAGTTGAAGCAAGCTTGTGATGAATTAGGATTGCCTATCGTGCTAAAAACCAGCCGCGGCGGTTATGATGGTAAAGGTCAGTTCGTCATCAAACAAGACAGCGATATTAAAGCCGCTTGGCAAGAACTCAAAGACGCAGTCACTGGAAAAGGCTCACTCACACCGACGCCAGCACCATTAATTGCCGAAGGATTTATTAACTTTAGCCGTGAAGTATCTATGATTGCGGCACGTGCACAAAACGGTCAGGTTCGTTGCTATGACTTGGTCGAAAACCATCATCACCATGGCATTTTAGCTAAAACCCAAGCCCCTGCTGTTGGAACTAGCCATTTGC
The DNA here is from genome assembly GCF_015864605.1 of Psychrobacter sp. SCQQ22. NCBI lineage: Bacteria > Pseudomonadati > Pseudomonadota > Gammaproteobacteria > Moraxellales > Moraxellaceae > Psychrobacter > Psychrobacter sp. SCQQ22. Next base: position 491,300 of record NZ_JADYWZ010000001.1, on the reverse strand, counting down.
TTAAGCAAGCAACTGATGCTATTACCACCGTCATGAACCATTTAGACTATGTTGGTGTCATGGCGCTGGAGTTATTTGTGACCAAAGACGAACGCGGTAATGATGCATTACTTGCTAACGAAATTGCGCCGCGCGTACATAACTCTGGACATTGGAGTATTGAAGGGGCTATTACCAGTCAGTTTGAAAACCATATTCGCGCAGTCGTCAATCTACCATTAGGTGATACGGATAATGTACACCCAGCGATTATGCTCAATATCTTGGGTCAATATCCTGATATCAGCGCCGTGCTAGATATCGATGGTGCGCACTATCATAGCTACCACAAAGAAGAACGTGACGATCGTAAGATTGCGCATATTACTTTGATGCCGAATGATGTGGCTGATTTAGAGCCTGCTTTAGCCAAGCTCGTTGCCACTCTACCTAACAAGATGGGGCTTGAGAAAAAACCTTCTCCAATTGATAGTCAGCCGAAAATGGAAGTGAATCTAACCGCGACTGAAACTGACACTGCTATAGAAAATACAGAACTCAGTATTGAAGACAGCCAGTCAGATAAAGCTATCAATGCTAAGTCGAAAACAGAAAAGGCTAAGAAATAATGCAGATTTGGGTGGATGCGGATTCAGTACCATTGATAGCCAAAGACTTGATTATCAAAACGGCTGAACGCACACAAACCATGGCGATATTCGTCGCCAATCAGTCGATTAAACTGCGCAAGTCACCACTGCTCACTATGACAGTGGTACCGTCAGGGTTTGATAAGGCCGATGATTATATCGTTGAGCAAATACAGCCAGGCGATCTGGCCATTACTAGCGACATACCGTTAGCCAATGATATTTTGGACAAAGGTGGCATGGTTTTGACCACTCGCGGTGTGATCTACGATAAAAATAATATCAAGCAAAAGCTCAATATGCGTGATTTTATGGATACCATGCGTGGCACTGGCGTCTTGGAGCTACAAGAGATGAGCGGACAGAAGCCTTACGGTGACCGCGATAAAAAAGCGTTTGCTGATGGATTAAATAAACTGGTGCGCTAACTTCTAACATTAACCAGACATTTTTCATTTGGTTTTTTACCATGCTAACGTCCATTATTAGCAATACCTATTTTATTTCTCCCCTTGCAAACCCTATACACTATATAACCAAACACTATGCAAACGGCACGCTTCATAACGAAGCGTGCTGCCTATTCTTGTTACGCTGTGTTCAGTTTTTAAATAAAGATAACGTAAATAAAAATAGGAATGACGATGAAAATTTTAGTAATTGGCGCAAGTGGTCGAGTAGGTACTGATTTGGTTAAGCAGTTATTGGCTGACGACCATCAAGTGATTGGTACTACCCGTCAGGAAGAAAAACTATTTAAAGACGATAATTATAGCCAGTTAGATTTAGACATTACGGCTGAAAAAGACTCCATTCAAAAGCAAATCGATCAAGATATTGATGCTGTTTATTTTGTTGCAGGGTCAGGCGGCAAAGATGTCTTAGAAGTAGACTTACATGGTGCGGTTAAGACCATTCAAGCGACGCAAGACAAAGGCATCAAACGCTATATTATGCTCAGCACAGTATTCTCGTTAGATACCAGTAAATGGGATAAAATTGCCGACTTAAAAGAATACTATATCTGTAAACACTATGCTGACCAATGGTTAATCAACAACAGCACTTTGGACTACACCATCGTACAGGCAGGCGCACTAAAAGAGCGTGAAGCCACTGGCAAAATTACTGTCAATAATGACAGCTCAGGCGAAAATTCGATTGAAGATGTCGCTGCTACTTTGGCAGCTGTATTAAAGGCAAACAATACTATAAAAACCGTCTTTAGCATGCAAAATGGTGAGGCAGCCATTGATGAAGCTATCGCAAAGCTATAATCATTGAAGCAAAAAAGCGAGTAAACCGAAAGGTTTACTCGCTTTTCTATGGCTGTCGTTTGAGAATGGATTATTAAGTGAGCAATAATAGCTACTTTCTGTAGAAAAACTATGCCAAACCGCTTGGAAACGGAATCACTTTCTCTAGACTGCTAGATCCTGTGATAACCATTAGTAGCCTATCTACGCCGACAGCAATACCACTACAAGGTATCAAATCATCAGACGCCGCTAGTAAATGCTCATCGATTGGCATTTGTGGCAGGTTATGACGCTGACGCAATTGGTTATCTTGCTCAAAACGCTCTTTTAACGCTTGCCCATCTGCCAACTCATCATAAGCATTGGCAATCTCGATACCATTAATATATAGCTCAAAACGTTTGGCAATTTTATTACCGTCTTTGTCCAAAGCTGTTTTTGCCAATGCGGCGGTCGCTGGCGGATACTCTATAATTAACGTTGGTAGATCATGGCCTAAATTTGGCTCAACCGCATGGCTGAATAACAAATCTAACCAGCTCTGGCGACGGTCTTCTTCCGTATTTACTTCACTGCTCAACTCACTGTTAAAGTCAAAACCTGTTAAGCCTTTATCTTCTGCTACTGCTTGTAGGGTAGCGAGGCTAGCAGTTAACGGATGAATACCAACAAAATCCATAAAAGCATCAACATAACGATAATGGCTCATTACGACCGCATTACCATAAAGCGCTTCTAATAGCTCACCCAGTTCAGTCGCTATATCATCTAGGCTATAGTTTGGCTGATACCATTCGAGCATGGTGAATTCGATATTGTGTCGTACCCCTATTTCATTGTCTCGAAAAACAGGACAAATCTGATAAATAGGTACTTGCCAACTGGCCAATAAACGCTTCATAGCGAACTCAGGTGACGTATGCAAATAATAGGTCTGAGGTTTGTCTTGATAAGTGACCTGCGCCGCAACTGACTGCAAAAAAGTATCGGTATTACCCGCTTGTGACAGTAGTGGTGTCTGCACCTCTAACACTTGTCGCTTAGCAAAAAACTGACGGATATTACTCATAAACTGCGCACGCTGCTGCGCCATCGCCAATGTCATGGTCGGTGCATAGCTAAGCTTAGAACTAATGGACTTAGAAGTAATAGGCTGCGAAGAAATGTTATTTGCTTGAGTCATTTGAGATCTACTGCGATTGATAAATAATCGGTTTGGTAATTGGGTGTTTGAATTTTTTAAAACTGCCACTCACGACGTAGATGATAATCGCGTCTCAAACCATCAAAGTCAGCACCATTTATCTGCCCATTAGCTTCTTTGCTTCTCAATGAGGCATCATCTTGCTGAATATCATAGAACTTTATCAGTCTATCGGGATGTGCCTTTAATTCAGACCATAGAAATAAGTTAAGCGGTAATAGCGCGTGCATCGTTTGGGTAGGTATAACGGCCAGTTTCTCACATAGCACATCATAAATGATTTGCGTACCACGCAGCTTACCTTCTACCGTGTAGCCAGCGATATGAGGAGTGGCGAAGGCAAGCTTGGATAATAATTGCTCAGCAATCTGAGGCTCGTGCTCAAACACATCAAGCACTACTTGTCGTCCAGTACGCTCAATATCTGCTACCAGCGCATCTGCCTCAATCACAGGCCCACGCGCGCTATTAATCAGTATTGTATCAGCAGGTATCATAGCCAATGTATCTGCATCAATGAGATGCCGTGTTGGATACTCGCTGCCTCTAGAATGTGCATCACTCTTCTTGTCTGTCAAAGGTACATGCAGACTGACCACATCGCTTTGGCTCAGCACCTGCTCTAAACTGGCATTATTTATCTTGGATTTTGGTAATAATGGATCATAGCCTAATACTTGCCAGCCCAAATCATTGGCATACTGCACAAGCGTACTACCAATATTGCCCAGACCGATAATACCGAGAGTAACTGATTGCTGCCAATACTGCGGACGCAACGTCAATGCTGCTGTCAGTACGTACTGTGCGACAGAATGCTTACTACAACCAGCAGCATTGGCAAAAGTGATATGGCGCTGCATTAAATAATCTTGATCGACATGATCCGTACCGATGGTTGCAGAACCCACAAACTGAACACTGTCGTTATTCGCTAACAATGCCTCATTTACTTGCGTCACAGAACGTATCAGCAGAATATCAGGTTGCAGTTCTGCAAGTAATGACGCGTTGATATCTCGTCCAGCAACGGTGATGATATCTACAGCCTGCTCCGATGCTTGGCCAAGTGTAGAGGCGTTAAAAAACTTGTCCAAACTGGCGATATTGCTATCAGCCAAAATAGTAATATGCTTAATAGTATTCACCCTACCCTTCATCGTTTTTATAACATAGTCAAATAATAGTGGTTCTAGTAGTAGAATCGCTGTTATTTATTGCGACTCATTCACTGGTGGCAATGCGTCGTCATCAGACAATTCTATCTCTTGTGGCGAAAATATCTCATTTTTATGCTGCGATATCCATTCACGCCAAACGGCAAGTCCTATGGCCAATACCACAGGCCCAATAAACAGACCAACAAAACCGAAAGCCGTTAAACCACCTAGCACACCAATAAAAATAATAATAAAAGGAATTTTGGTCGCACCACTAATCACAATAGGACGGATTAAGTTATCAACCCAGCTGATAACCAATACACCCCATAGTGCCAAACCAATACCTTCTGTCGTATGACCTTGACTCATTAACCAAATAGAGACAGCGCCCCAAGCGAATGGTGTCCCAAACGGAATCAATGCGATAATAAAGGTTACAATAGTCAATAAAATCGGACTTGGCGCACTGGCGAAGTAATAACCGACACCTGCAAGCAGTGCCTGTGCCAATGCCGTCAAACCAATACCATAAACCACTGCACGCGTGGTCGTGCCCACAGAGTCAATATAACCATCAATACGATTGCCGATGATATTACGCAGTGCTTGACGGATCTGGCGAACCAAGCTGGTACCATCACGATAAAAGAAAAACAACGTCATCAGTGCCATACCCAACTTGGCAAGACCACTAAACACCACATCAAAGGCGACTTTGCCATAATATAAATGTGACTGTACCCAAAGGCGAAACGTCTCTAACGTCCCTTCAGGGTTTTTATTGATTCTCCACAGTACATCTTTGACTTGCTGACCGACGATAGGTAAATCTTTAACAGAGTCTGGCACATCTAAATAGCCGACTTTTATACGATAGATCAAATTACTGATTAAACTGAGCGCCTCTTGCTGTAGGATAAACACACCAATGACAAGTGGCACACCTATCATTAACGAGATACTCATCGTCATGATGGCAGCGCTGACATTAGGGCTTAGCTTTACTTTTTCATAAAAAAAGTTATAAACAGGAAAAGTTACATACGCTAAAATCGCTGCCCACAGTGCTGGCACGATAAAAAACTGTATCACCTGAAAACACAGTACAAACAGCACGACCAATAAGGTAATGGCCAGTAAACGCTGAATAATAAACTCTTTTGTCCAATTTTCAATCATAGCGTATAAACCAAGTACACACAGCAAAGACCTATTATGACTCTGCTGACGAGTTTATAAATGTGAGATGAACCGCAATTTACAGACCGCGTCCATAAACTGCATCCATTAGCGAGGGTTGTCAATCACCAACATAAATATATGGGTAAAAATCTAATTCAAGAGCGTTAGATCATAGGATACCGTAACATAGATATTGGCTATAATTTTGACTAAAGTGAGATAAAAAACAAAGCGATTATCAGCGCTTATTATGCAACAAAATACGATGACTATTATAACGCTATGTTGTAATCTTTACTTACAACTTTCTATGCGTAAGCTTACTAGATGATGACACGAATAGATAGAAGCCAATACATGGGTTTAGTATGTAAAAACAATACATTGATAACTGATTCTACATTCACACTTTAAAGCAATACCTTGAAAGGTAATTCACTGGCGCGTTCTATTTGTCGCGACAATTGATGTTATACTAAAGTCATTATTTTAAGCTTTTCAATATAGTTAAGTTTGTTTGGCCTTATTTATTTTGACCGTTATACAAACACAGTATTTTTCAAACTATATGCCACAACCCTCTTTTATCGCCCTTCTATAGACTATCATAAGATCTAACCTTTAGAGCGGCGTCATAATTTTGGATATTATGCGTAAGCGTTCGTCAGCACTGTAGTTTGCCAACGTCATATAAAAGCCTACGCGTAATTTAAGCTCATCATATAGGTTCAATATTAGAACTCGATATGAAAAAGTGCTATTTTTAGTTAATTTCGGACTTACTTTGATTTTATTTTAAATCAATACTGACCCATCAAATTTTAAATAATATATCGATAGGAACAATAAAAATGTCAAAAGACACTGATAATCCCAATATAACCCCCTCAACCGAGGCAAACAAGACTAAGAAACCACAAGACACCGTTACTTTTGCTTTGGCCCAATCACATTTTTTGGTTGGTGATATCACTGCCAATGCCGAAAAAATGCGTACATTAGCATTAGAAGCACGCAAGCAAGGTGCAGATGTCATTATCTTCCCAGAGCTAGCACTACTTGGCTATCCTCCACAAGATTTATTACTGCGTCCAAGCTTATCGGGTCGTGTCAAAAGCGCTTTATCTAGCTTAAGTGATATCAACGATATCGTGATGATTGTTGGCTACCCACATGTCGATCATCATGGCACGTTTAACTCTGCTGCTATCCTACATAATGGCCATCAAAAAGGCTTTTATCATAAGCAAATCTTACCAAATTATGGCGTTTTTGATGAGCGTCGTTACTTTGATAAAGGTCGCAATCAAGTCTTGTTTGATTATAAAGGCATCACCATTGGCCTACTCATTTGTGAAGACTTATGGGAAAAAGGCCCGATTGCTGAGCTTAAAAAGCAAGGAGCCGATCTGGTTGTTAGCTTAAATGCGTCACCTTTCGAGATCGAAAAACAAGAAAACCGTAAGACCATGCTTGCCAAACGCAGCCGTGAAAACAACTTACCTATCGTTTATGTCAATGCCGTTGGTGGTCAAGATGATTTAGTATTTGACGGTGGCTCCATGGCCGTACAAGCTGATGGTAGCGTCGCACACGAAGCACCGCGCTTTATGAATCAGTTACTGCTAGCTACTTTAGATGTCAAGACTGCTAAGTTTGATAGCCAAGTCAAAGCACCTTTGACCTTGAGCCGTGAATCAGAGATGTACCAAGCATTGGTCGTCGGCTTACGTGACTATGTGAACCACTCAGGATTCTCTGGCATTATCGTTGGTCTATCAGGTGGTATTGATTCAGCATTGACGCTATGTATCGCCGTTGACGCTTTGGGCGCTGACAAGGTATACGCGGTAATGATGCCTTACGAATATACATCGCAAATCAGTTTAGAAGATGCACAAGCACAAGCACGTCGTTTGAATGTGTCTTATACCGTTTGTCCTATCTTTGATGCTGTCGAAGGTATCCGTCATACCCTAGCGCCTCTATTTAACAAGTCACCGGCAGATACTACCGAAGAAAACATTCAAGCACGTGCGCGTGGTGTGGTTCTGATGGCATTGTCTAATAAATTTGGTCACTTGGTCATCACTACTGGTAATAAGTCTGAGTTGGCAGTTGGCTACTCGACGTTATACGGTGATATGGCAGGCGGCTTTGACGTACTAAAAGATGTTTATAAGTCACAGGTCTATAAGCTAGCCAGCTATCGCAATCGCTTAGAAGATACCCCAGTCATTCCCGAGCGTGTCATTACTCGTCCACCATCTGCTGAATTGCGTCCAGATCAAAAAGATCAAGACAGCTTACCTGACTACGATATCTTAGATGGCATTCTTATGTCATATATCGATGAAGACATGGGCTATCAAGATATTATTGATAAAGGCTTTGATGCTGAGATGGTCGCAAAAGTCATTCAAATGGTAGACAATAGCGAGTACAAGCGTCTGCAATCACCGATTGGCACTAAAATCAGCCACAAAGCTTTCGGGCGCGAACGCCGTTATCCTCTAGTAAATAAATGGTCAATCAAAGGCTAAGTAACATAAGGTTAAATAACATTCAGCGTCTCTATTTGCCTGACTTCTATTACCTAGGGGTTTAGGCGGCGCTTATAGCCTCATTTTTTGCCAAAAACTAAAATACTTTATGACTAGCTGGGTGCTTGCCCAGCTTTTTTAGGTTCTATAAACCGAATTTCTATCAATAATACCTACCTTTTAACCCTAGCCGCTTATTTTTTACATTCAACCAATTACCTTTCTTGTTAATCCTTATCCTTTTTACCGAGTATCTCATGAGTTTGCTAACTGCTAGTGTCTTTCTTATTTTACTACTGGCTCTCAGTGCCTTTGTCTCTGCAGCTGAGATTGCTATCGCAGCGGGTCGCAAAATTAAGCTGCAAATCATGGCAAAAGAAGGGGATGTTCGCGCATTTGACGTCCTTAAAATGCAGGAGAACCCTGGCAGCTTTATTACTGTTGTACAAGTCGTTTTAAACGCTGTCGCGATTTCAGCTGGTGCAGTAGGTGAGTCAGCCATCAGCCCTTACTTGCGGGTTTTGGTGAACAATGAAGCGGTGTCATCCGTTATATCCTTTGTACTGATTACCAGTTTATTTTCTCTGCTCGCCGACTTAATGCCCAGACGATTGGCAATGTCAAACACAGAGAATATAGCCGTGCGACTCGTACGACCAATGATGCTTTTGATTTTTGTTTTGAAACCAGTAATTTGGATATTTGATGGTGCGGCAAACGTTCTCTTTGAAGTACTAGGTATCTCCACCACACGCCAAGACGATATGACGCCAGAAGATATTTATGCCGTGATGGATGCTGGTGCTGAAGCTGGGGTACTCAAAAAGCAGGAACACCATCTGATAGAAAACATCTTTGATATGCAAGAACGTACGGTGACTTCAGTAATGAATCCGCGCGAAAACATCGTTTATTTTGATACCAAGACAAGTACTGAAAAAGTGGTCGAAGTGATGATCGATCAACCGCACAACAAATTCTTGGTTTGTCATGATGATGATTTAGAGCACATTGTGGGCTATGTGGAATCACGTAGCTTTCTCGCGTTAGTGCTCAACCAGCAAGAAGTCAGCTTAACGAGCAAAGAACTATTAATGCCTGCCCTTTTCGTCCCTGATACTTTGTCTTTATTTGAAGTGTTGGAGATGTTCAAATCTACGGGCGCTGACTTTGCCGTAATCGTCAATGAGTATGGATTAGTAGTAGGAGTCATCACGCTCAAAGATGTGATGAGCATAGTCATGGGTGAGCTTGTGACGCTAGAGGAGCAGCCTATTGTGCAACGGACGGATAACTCGTGGTTAATCGATGGAATGACGCCTATTGAAGATGTGGTTCGTGCGTTAGATATTGTTAATCTGCCCCGCAGTCAAAACTACGAGACACTCAGTGGTTTTATGATGTATATGTTACGAAAAATCCCAAAGAAAACAGACACGGTCGAGTATGCCAATTATCGATTTGAGATTATCGCGACCGACAATCTCAAAATAACTCAAATGCTGGTGACCAAAATCGATGAGATTGTTTAATAAATAGCACCTGATAAATAGCACCTAATGAATCTAGGATAATGTCATCAATCAAAACATTCTTATTTTCGTCCTGATGATCTCATTGATGACATACCCTACCGATTACCTAGCATTAGCAAATTAAGATTAAGCTCGTGCACCAAATATGCCAGTGCCGACACGCACCATCGTCGAGCCATTGGCTATGGCTTCCGTCATATCGCCACTCATACCCATACTCAGTGTATCCCAACCATTCAGCTCTGGATGCTTTTCTTTAACCTCCTCAAATAGTTGCTTAGTACGAGCAAATGCACCAGTATCTGACTTGGCAGGAATAATCATCAAACCACGTAACTGTAGTCTCTCATATGCTTTGATAGTGGTTACCAATTCCAGTAGCTGATCTGGCAGACAACCTGATTTACTTTCTTCATTGTCGATATTTAATTGAATTAGTACGTTCAATGGTGGCAGTTCAGCTGGACGTTGATCATTTAAACGTTTGGCAATAATGTCGCGCTCAACCGTTTGCACCCAATCAAAACTCTCAGCAATATCGCGGGTCTTGTTACGTTGGATACTGCCAATATAGTGCCAAACTATTCCTTGACCTTCGGGTTGAGACTTTAAAGTATTAATTTTTTCGAGAGCTTCTTGTAGATAATTTTCACCAAAATGACGCTGCCCCTTCTGAGCCAAAGCAGAAATCATATCGGCTGGCTTGGTTTTGGAAACAGCTAACAATATAACGCTACCAGATTGTCTTCTAGCATTATCACATGCTTGTTTTACCTGTTGACTGACTTGTTGCCAGTTTTCAATAAGGTTTGAATTATCCATATTATTCTCAGTTTTATTCATGTATCACTCGCAAGGGTAATTTAATCCGTTTTTAAATCCGTGATTTTTAATTTTTGTACCGATATCTACTATTAGTCATGGTGGCATTTTTTACAGTCATAACTCCATGTATAGTCAAATACATATAAATTCGCTACATTTTCATCCTCGCTGACTATACTAATGTATAACCTGCACTCGGTTTCCTTGTATCGAAATTATTTGAATTTAACTATTAATGAACTCGACATCTATAAATTACAGGGTTCAATGGCTAATTTACATTTTCTTAGCGTAGTAGATGGTTAAATGTCAGCAGTCTTGTTATTATATTGTTACATGGTTTAACATATGCTACTGAATGTAATAGTAATGGTAAAAGCACTAAATTATGTTTTATTCGTATAGTGAACCTAAGATAGGTCTTTTGTTGATTATCAACCACGCCCTTTTATGCTCGTTTGTTCTACCCTTATTGATTGATAGGAATACCTGATTATGGCTGAAAAAAACAACTTAAGCATCGAAGATTTGCTGCGCTTTACCGTCAAGCATAAAGCATCGGATTTACATATTTCAGCCGGCATGCCTGCCATGATTCGTGTCGATGGTGAAATGACGCGTATTAATATGCCAGACATGACTCACCAAGTCGTACATCAGCTTATCTATGACATTATGAACGATAAGCAACGTGCAGACTTTGAGGAATTCTTTGAGACGGATTTCTCTTTTGAGATTCCTAATCTAGCACGCTTTCGGGTAAATGCCTTTAATCAAAATCGCGGTGCTGGTGCTGTCTTTCGTACCATTCCTTCCAAGGTATTGACCATGGAAGATCTAGGTATGGGCGAAGTATTCAAGCGCATATCAGACTTAAAGCGTGGTGTGGTACTGGTCACTGGTCCAACAGGTTCTGGTAAATCAACAACACTAGCGGCCATGATTGATTATATCAATGAAAGCCGTAAAGAGCATATCTTAACCATCGAAGACCCTATCGAATTTGTCCACGAATCTAAAAAAAGTCTGATCAACCAGCGTGAAGTTCACCGTGACACTCTAGGCTTCGAGCCTGCTCTACGCTCTGCATTACGTGAAGATCCGGATATTATTCTGGTTGGTGAGCTACGTGACCTTGAGACCATTCGTTTGGCATTGACTGCGGCAGAAACCGGTCACTTAGTATTTGGTACTCTGCACACCAGCTCGGCGGCAAAAACAATTGACCGTGTCATCGATGTATTTCCTGCAGCAGAAAAGGATATGATTCGTGCCATGTTATCAGAATCACTCCAAGCCGTGATATCGCAAACGCTGCTACGCCGTCAGGCAGGTGGACGTGTTGCAGCACACGAGATTATGCTAGGTACTCCTGCTATTCGTAACTTAATACGTGAAAATAAAATCGCTCAGATGTATTCTGCTATCCAAACAGGTGCAGGCGATGGAATGATCACACTCGATCAGACACTTAAAAATCTAGTGTCAAAAGGTACAATCAGTAAAGACGTTGCCCGTCCTTATGCTAAACAGCCTGATGCATTTTTGTAGCATTATTTTTATTATTTACCATTAGCGATCTTTCAATTATGATTTCAGACATTTTCTTAATCGAGTTACATCGAATGCAGGTACGATATGGACATTGATAAACTATTACAGTTAATGATCAATAAGAACGGCTCTGACCTTTTTATTACCGCGGATGTAGCACCTTCCATGAAGGTAAATGGGAAAATTCTACCTGTCGGTAAAACACCCTTAAGCTCAGAGCAAACCATGCGATTGGTTAAAGGTGTCATGACACCAGGCCAGATAAAAGAATTTGATGAAACTAACGAATGTCAGTTTGCTATTGCAGATGAAGCACAACAAGCCCGTTTCCGTGTCAGTGCCTTTATACAGCGTGATATGGCAGGAATGGTTTTGCGAAAAATTGAAAATAAGATTCCAACGGTTGAAGAGCTACGTTTACCCCCTGCGCTAAAAGAGCTGGCGATGAAAAAGCGCGGTATCATTCTACTTGTGGGTGCAACAGGTACTGGTAAATCCACCACTCTTGCCTCCATGATAGGACACCGCAACCAAAACTCTCATGGTCATATCATCACTATCGAAGACCCTATTGAGTTTGTCCATCAACATCGTGGATGTATCATCACCCAGCGCGAAGTTGGTATTGATACTCACTCATTTGAAGCAGGTCTAAAAAACACCTTGCGCCAAGCACCAGATGTTATCTTGATTGGTGAGATTCGTAACCTTGAAGTCATGAGCTACGCCATTCAATATGCAGAAACTGGGCATTTGGTTTTTGCAACCTTGCACGCTAACAATGCCAACCAAGCAATTGACCGTATCATTCACTTCTTTGAAGCAAATCGCCACAATCAGCTATTCATGGATTTATCACTTAACTTGCAAGCCATCATCGCGCAGCAGCTCATTCCAACACCTGATGGTAAAGGACGCCGCGCTGCTATTGAGATTCTATTGAACTCACAGCTCATTAGTGATTATATCCGTAAAGGCGAGGTTCATGAGATTAAGGATGTAATGAAACGCTCACGTGACAGCGGTATGCAGACTTTTGATCAGGCACTTTTTGACTTATATGAGCAAGGAGAGATTACATATAAAGAAGCCATTCTCCATGCGGACTCTCCTAACGATTTACGCCTTCAAATTAAGCTGAATAGCAAAAATGGTACAGGCAATCTAGATGAAGGTGCTGACAGTTTATCTTTAAATATCACTTAAATACTGCTGTCTGTTTGAAGCGGTCATATAGTCTTTGCTAGAACACTTGTGCTATTTGCCACAGAAAAGCCCTCATTACTGATAATGAGGGCTTTTGCTATTTCAAACACGGTTTACAGTCTCTAAGAAACCATATGTCTTGAGAATAGTAAAAAATCAAAGATGGTTATTTGATACTATCCTGACATTCCTGTTCATCGCAGATACCATATAGCACCAATGAATGACCTGACAGCTTAAAGCCATGTTTTTCTGCAACCTTTAGCTGCTCTTCCTCGATTACCTCATTGTGGAACTCTACAATCTTTCCACATACATCACAAACCAAATGGTCGTGATGACCTTCTTGGGTAATTTCAAACACTGACAAATTGTTTTCAAAGTTGTGACGTTCAACGATGCCTGCTTGCTCGAATTGCGTAAGCACTCGATAAACAGTGGCTAGGCCAACATCTTCGCCTTGTTCAATCAACGCTTTATAAACCTCTTCTGCACTCATATGATGCAGCGCTGCACTTTCCAGCAGCTCTAAAATTTTGATACGAGGTAACGTCACCTTTAATCCGGCTTTACGTAAATCTTGATTGGTAAAAGAAGCCATAATATCCCTTCTGACTGTGACAGTCTTAGCAAATAAAGAACCAAAAATATGAGATAAATAATCATTAGTGATTATTTTTTATAATATATGAAGCATTTTAAGAACAGTAAACTTACTTATTCTGAGTGAATTATTAGTCTATTATTTTTCAATAAATATTTATGCAAGTATATGAATTTAAAATATAAATGATAACACCACTCAGGTAGTGTTTGGTAAATAATGTCGTAAGTGGTAGGAAATTGCAAGTAAATGACGTATCATTTGTCCAAGATTGTCGGTCAGACTAGCACCAACCAGCTTTGGCCGCGCCTAATTCATTTCTTGTGAGTCATCTTACCATGATAAAGACATTAACTTTTCGTCCGTTGAGCCGTACAAGCACATTACGCAAGATTGTCATCACCAGTATGCTTAGCGCTACTGTCGCTATGTCTGGCTGCTCATTATTGAGTGTTTATAAGATTGATTTGCCACAAGGCACTGCTATTACTCAGGCGCAAGCGCAAAATCTACAAGTAGGCATGAATCAAAACCAAGTACTTTATATTCTCGGTAGCCCAGCCATTAGAGACACTCTAGAACCTAAGCGTTGGGATTATATTTATGACTATAAAGCAGGGACAGAAGGCAGCCGTAAAGGTATTGCTGATGTCAAAAATGCTAGCCAACATTTAGTTATTTATTTTGATGATAACGGTTTGGTCAGTCGTATCGAAGGTATAGAAAGCCTTCCTGCTTCGTAATAATGACAGGCTTAACTGCGAGATTTACTTTTGCGCTGAGACATAGGATCAGCGCTTAAGCTGCGATATACCTCAATACGGTCAAAAGGCTGTAAGCGATAGCTAAGCGGTTGCTTCTGTGCGTAGATACCTACATGCCAACGCTTAGCAGTCGGAGTCACAATATCAGCAACCTCATCACACCATATTGCTAAATCCGGAAACTCTACCAACCAGCCTGCTTGCTTTAGTGCATCATACAGACTGGTATCACGGCTAACTTGTAACGCTGAGTAATGCTGACGCTTTTCATCTTCGGCATAGGCCAAATATACGGTCATTAACTTCGTCTGCTCTGACGGCAACACATCACTATTATCAACACCGCTATTTTGATCAGCTGTTAGCTTATCCACTGCATCACCCAACCTATCAAGGCCAATAACAGTGCAACTGGTACGACCAAACGTATCGCTATCCGCCATAAGTTATACAGCGCCTCATTGCCAAAGTTCAACGACTTACGCAAATGACTGATTTTCATCTGCCAACCTGCGAATATCGATAACAGCAACACTGCCACACTACTAATGATGACCAAAATACCGACCAACCACGTGGTTGGAATGGAAATGACTAACACCAGTGCTAGCACCAACGTCAGTCCCAAACTGACCAACAGCCCGAACTTGTGTGCCAACTGTTGCGTACTATAATGTAGCAGATAACTCGCGACAAACAACACCCCTACCCAATATAACAGCTGTCCAATTGGTGGTAATGACACACCGCTAATTAATAGTGCAACTACACCAACGATTAACTGCAATATCCAAATAGGTAGTACCAATTTGGTTGCACGATACTCAGCTGTCACTCGACTGTGAGCAGGCGTTTGCGCATTATAATTGTCTGTGTCTACTGCTGTTGCCGTCTGTTTGGTTATTAAATTTTGACCGAACCAGTACAAGCCTGTTCCTGCACCAACACTCACTAGCGCTAACGCTACTGCACGTGCCCATTCATTTAAGCTAATGTCAGTCATCGCAAAGTCGATACTAGGTAGACCATTCGCCACACCTAGTACCAAACCGACAACCATCAACCCGAGTCCAATCGCTAAAGGAGCAACGCCCACCAAACTCAATAATAGAGCGATGACCATCAAGCCCGCAGCGACTGCAAAGCTTGGCACATCAGGTGCGCTATTCAGTTCAGTCAATGCACCTAATATGCCAGAGCTTGCACCAGATACAACCAATGCTGCGATGATGATAGACACCAATGCTGCCAACCAACCAAAACTACGCCAGATTGGACTGGCATCTGCTTCACGAGTCAGCTTTTGCATCCCTGCTAATGGTGCCTCAACACTACGATAGGCCAACGCTATTTCAGCATAAATGACCGGCAATGATACCAGTACCATTGCTAGTAACCAAAGTAGCCAGAAATCAATCTCGCCAATAGATGCAGGTGCAAACCAACGAAACAAGAGTAACGGTAGCAGGGCTGCGATAAAGTAAGAGGCATAACGGATCATCATAATCTAAATCCAAACGAGCTAATATCATTCACAAAAATTAGAGTAGCAAGAAAAATGAGTGCAAGCGCTATACAATGTAGGCTAAATGACTTTGACACGGCTAATCATACTTTTTGAGTTTGATGTAAAGTGAATAACGATAATTTATAATTATACGGTACAAGGAAGAGCACCTGTATATATACTGCCCCTATAATATAAGGGATGAATAGTTATAAAAAAACCCCGAAATCGGGGTTTAATAATAAAACAATGACGGCTATACGGTCTAGAGATCAGTAGCGGCACTTACGAAGCATCTACTACGTACTCGTAAACAGTATTAATAAATTAGTGAACAGCACTTACGTAGTCTGACAAGATACGAATATCATGATCTGACAGTTTCGACGCAACTGTCTGCATCATACCCATATCGCCTTCTTTCGCTGCATCGTTGACTCGCTTTTGGTCATCACTGTCGATATCATCGACACGGCCAGCGGCACGGAAGAGTTTTAGCTGAGTAGATATGTATTCTGCGTGCTGACCGCCTAGCTTTGGAAATGCCGCCCAAGTGTTACCAGCAGCATCTGGCCCATGACAACCCGCACAGCCGATAACGCCGCGTGATTTGTCACCACCTAAGAATAACTTAGAGGCTGCTTGATTGGTCGCAGGGTTACCAAAGCCAACACCCCAAGGCGCTTGACTAGCATAGTAACCAGCCACGTTGGCCAAGTCTTGCTGCGATAAGTTCGCAACTTGCGATTGCATGATGCCATTCTTGCGGTAACCCGCTTTAAAATTGACCAGCTGTTTATAAAGATATTTGACGTTTTGGCCACCTAAGTTAGGCTGCGCAGGGACAACACTAACACCAGTAGCACCATGACAGGCAGCACATACGGTTTCTGCGATTTGCTTACCAGCATTGACGTCGTGTTCAGGAACAATAATAGCAGCTTGTACGCTGAAACTTGCAACGCATAAGCTGGCAGCAGCGATTAACTTTTTCATTGATACAAATCCTACTAACTCGGTGTAAGTATTATTGAGAATGAGTGTACTAATAAGACACCTGATACAAACTGCCTTATAATTAGCGAGGCAAGTATATGATTTAAGGTCTTGGCCACAAACAATCTGAAAGTACTTACTAACATCAGGGTTTATTTTCGATTATTATAGCAAGACTTTGTAGCATTTGCCTACTTAATCGTCACATCAGTCAGTTTTTCTAACAAAGCACGCTAGGATACTCACAAAAAATAAAAAGCGCATAAGAGTCGTAAAACCCAGCGCTTTGTTTAGTATGACTTTGTCTTATTCCCGCATCTATTACTTGCTCATATATTCAATAAGCTTACGATAGTCATCATCACTGCAAGCGTCACAAAGACCGCCAGCAGGCATTTGAATCATACCGCTTTTGACTGAATTGATCAGCGTAGGCATGCTTTTTTGCTTTATGAGCTGCTGCCATTTCGCACTATCACCTTTTTTAATCGCATTTAGCGCCCCACTATCGTGGCAAGCTGCACATGAGTTATTATAGGTCGTGGCGGTATCAGCAGAGTTTGCGTTGGTCATAAAGACGGTGCTTAGTACTAATGTCGAAACACTAGCTATTAGAATACGGCGAGCTTGGCTAAAAAGCGTGGTGATTGAAATCATATAACACCCCTTTTGCTATCTTATTCGTTTAATCACTCTTCCATTTATTGTATCTTATTGAATATTGTAACAATATATGTCATCTAAATATAGATAAATCGAGTTTCACTTTGGTAATGCATTTGGTATAGCGATAACCAGTACCCATGACTTTAATGTTATGTTGCTATTTATATGATGCTAATCGCAGTTATTTCAATAAGTAAGACCACTAATAGTATAGAATGGTCAGTAATTTGAAACGACTGCTTTTACGACCCATGAACACTGGAAATTGCAACGCACAACGTTGCTCAGTCTTTTGTCGAATGCACCGCTTTCTCAACCAGCTAAATCAAATTTTATAACCGTATCCAATTTTTTAAGATTAATGAGCCATTTATGAATACCCCGTTTACAGATGTCGCCGCCGAACATGCGGTGTTCAACACCAAATCCCGTCAAAAGATTCAGCAAACTGAATTTATGATGTCAGCACCTACTTTTCGCCTTTGCCCACCTGACATGGGGCTAGAAGTTGCTTTTGCCGGACGTTCAAACGCAGGCAAATCGTCGGCTATTAATGCCTTGACCAATCAGCGCCAATTGGCACGTTCGTCTAAGACACCTGGACGTACGCAGATGATTAACTTTTTTAGTATCGGTGATGCTGATAGACGCTTAGTTGATTTACCTGGTTATGGCTATGCAGCGGTGCCACTTGAGATGAAAAAAGAGTGGCAAGTTGAGCTAGAAGAGTACTTGGTATCACGCTCAAGCCTTGCCGGTTTGGTACTGATGACTGACATTCGTCATCCATTGAAATTCTTTGATGAGCAAATGCTACGTTGGGCAAATGATGGCGAACTGCCAGTACATATCTTGCTAACCAAAGCAGACAAACTGAAATATGGCGCATCCAAGAATGCTCTACTGAATACTCGTAAAAGGCTAAAAGAGCTGGGGTTGAATTGCACCATTCAGCTATTTTCAGCTTTGAGAAAGGAAGGCTTAGATGAGTTGGCTGGGATAATGGGCAACTGGTATGAGTACCAGCTTGATGCAGACAAAATTATTGAGTCCTCTTTTGCATTGCTAGAAGGCGAAGAGCTAGAAGACGCCATTGAAAAAGAAGGCGCTCAAAACGAGAGCAAATAGCTATTATGGTTTGCTATAAAAAAAGGGTTTATCGTTATTATCGATAAACCCTTTTTTATTGTCACAAAAATCATATTGTAGCGACACTATTAAATAGCTAAGCCACTCAAATTGAACTTATCCACATAAAATTTTAGCCAGTGCTTCTGGTGTATCGACCTGATAAGTAGGCTGCTGCGCGGCAAGCTCAGCATTAGATGCTGTACCATAATCCACCGCTATGCTAGTCATGCCTAGCTGAGTTGCCATTTGAATATCGTAGATACTATCACCGATAAATACGGCATCGGCGATTTGCTGCTGTGTATACTCTAAAATATCGATAAGCATCTGTGGATCAGGTTTTGAGCCTGCTTCATCGGCACAGCGCGTCATCACAAAGTAATGATGACTCTCTGAAGCATCTAGCACACGCTCCAAGCCTTTTCGCTTTTTACCCGTTGCGACCGCTAGTTTTTTACCCTGCTGCTGTAAAGTCTGCAACATACCTTCTATAGGCGTAAAAAGCGGCGTACTGTGGCTGTTGGCAATATAGTACTCTGCATAGCTTTGTTGAATAGCCAGCTTCTGCGACTCATCTGCTTGCGGATACAAAATCTCAATGCCGTTCATCAAGCTAAGGCCAATGATGTCCTGCACGGCTTTATCAGTCGTCTGAAACCCATGTGCCTGTCCTGCCACATGCATCGACTCAACGATTAAACCAATTGAGTCCATCAATGTACCATCCCAATCAAAAATAATCAGCGTCTTATCTGCTAACTGATGATTGACTAGTAACGAAGCGCTTTCGGTAGAAGTTGTAGTACTGGCTACAGTTTGTTCACTCATGAATAGGCCTTAGCGAATAGCGATAATAAAGTGTAGATACGAAAACGTCACGGCGACTTATTAAGAGAAATAAGAGTTCGTGACGTTTAGGATGGATACTTAATAGGTAAAGCGTTGACTATGCTACTTATTCAGGCAATGTAATTTGCTCTGGTAGCCAATCTGCCATGTCATCTGGTAGCGGTGCGGTAATGGTTTCATAACCTGGAATATCTAAGCGCCATGCATGTAAGCACAGGCGATGAACACCTGACTTGTCATGTACGTTATATTTATCATCACCCAAGATAGCATGACCAATATGAGCCAAATGCACACGAATTTGATGCGTGCGCCCAGTCAATGGTTTGGCTTCGATCAAGCTCACTGGCTGATCAGCAATCATAAAACGACCATGAACGACAATATCTGTCTGGCTTTCTTTAGATTGTGGGTCTTGCTTATCTACTTTGACGCGGCGTTCACCACTAGCGACTGTATAGCGTAGTAATGACGCATCGATACGTTGCTCGTTTAGCGCTGGTTGGCCTTTTGCGATACACAAGTAGTGCTTCTGGATGGTTTTGTCTACTAGATGCTGTTGCAATGCTTTTAGTGCTGAGCGTTTTTTAGAAATCATCAACAGACCTGACGTATCTTTATCAATACGATGTATCAGCTCGAGGTATTTTTTACCCGTGACTTCACGCATGGCTTCGATAACGCCAAAGTCTAAACCACTACCACCATGAACAGCGATGCCAGAAGGCTTATTCAGCACTAGCATCCCTTCATCTTCATAAACCACGCGTGCTAATAGACTCTTAGCAAACTCAGTGCTAATGATTGGTTTTTCACGGGTAGCGAGTACCACAGGCGCAATACGTACCACGTCTTCACGCTGTACTCTATCGTGCGCTTTGCAGCGTTTGTTATTGACACGTATTTCATCAGAGCGAATCATTTTATAGATATGCGGTTTTGGTAAACCTTTTAAGCGGTTCAACAAAAAATTATCCAAGCGTTGATCGTGCTGATGGCGTGTTACTTCAAGATAATTAACCTTACCAAAGTTGCTGATTTCATCGTCAGCGCTTTGCGGGCGTGTTTTGCTATTAAAGATAGCAGGAGCTTCGTGGGTAGGTGCGTCTTCAGTCATTTTTGAGTTCGTCATTTTTAGTTAGGTATTTACACAAAGATTTGCTATAGTTTAGCATGTTGAGCGACAATTAAGCAGAGGCTGCGGCAATAATCATTGTTGTTTCAGATAGCTGGCCACCATTTTTGCTACTTGCTAGCAACAAGGTATAAGCTGTATACCCTGCCAATATTGTACGTTTCATCTAATTTTAAGGTGTACTATCTGTTTAAAAAAATATCCATTACCGATATTTGTAGATATTAGCCCATAAATTGAAAGAACAGCACTGACTTTTATGCAGTGCCATAACATTAAATAGTGACACTAAATACCTTTGTGTTAATAAATTCAGCATTAATAAATTTGGCAAAATGCCTATTTATCAATCGCTAATAACACTACATTGACTCACAACCTGCATAACAATGACATTTTTTGATAGTCCTTTATGCGAGCGTAGCTGAGCAAGTATGGGTGATTTAGCATTAGGATCGAAAAGTATATCGATAGCTGCCTAAGTATTGGTGGTCAAACAGATGACGATAACAATGTAAATACAGCACCACGCCGATAGCCTGGTCATTTATTCTGTTTGCCAAGTACGCCCCGCTAATAACCAAAGCCGCGATGCCTAACCTTAAAACACCCAAGATATTATTGACGTTATACTAGAAAGAACGATAAATAAAGAATGACCAATTGCTTTACCTAGAGAGATAATTGCTGAATAACTATTTTATATAATAGTACTCATAACAGCGATATTATTGCTAGACTTTGATGGATTGACTGCAGCAGCGATATATCTTTTCAATATTTTTAAGCCAGTAACTGACCGTCGATTGCTCTTACAAAGCGTGCTGACATCACTACCAACAGAACTTACTGATAATGAAAATTTAATAGTATGCTGATGCATGAACATTTAAACCAAGCCTATCAATAATAAGATATGAATAGATAGCCTTACACCCTATACGATTTATATTTACGTTAGCACTGCTCACCTGCTTTAGGTAAAAATAAGCCATTAAAAAAGCCCAAGCGCTTTATTAAATACATCATTTACGTTCTACCGTTGACTAACGTCTACCAATGCTAATAACACATTAGCCATACTTGCCATCACGCCCTAAAGCCCGTCTCGTCGTTGTTATGCGTACTCATAGGATACAAATATGAAACGCATTTTGATCAACGCTACTCAAAACGAAGAAATTCGTGTCGCCTTATGTAAAGGCAATCATCTGTACGATTTCGACTTAGAAAACCGTACCCGTGAACAAAAAAAATCTAACATCTATAAAGGTCATGTGACCCGTGTCGAGCCGTCTCTAGAAGCCGTGTTCGTTGAATATGGTTCACAGCGTCAAGGGTTTTTACCGATTCGTGAAATCTCTGCTGAATATCTAAGCGGTAACCCACGTGACGAAAATATCAAAAAACTGATCAAAGAAGGCGATGAATTAATCGTCCAAGTTGAGAAAGAAGAGCGTGGCAATAAAGGCGCTGCCTTATCGACTTACGTCTCATTAGCAGGTCGCTATCTGGTATTGATGCCAAACAACCCTCGCGGCGGTGGTATCTCACGTCAAATCTCGGGTAAACTTCGCGAAGACATGAAGCGTATGCTGAGCAATCTTGATTTGCCAAAAGGTATGAGTGTCATCATTCGTACTGCTGGTATTGGTAAAACTCAAGAAGACTTGCAACACGATTTGAACCACCTTCTCAATATCTGGCAGGCCATCCAAGAACAAAACCAAAAATATCCTTCGCCGCGCTTGGTTCACCAAGAAGCGGGCGTTGTCACACGTGCCGTTCGTGATTATCTACGTGATGACATCGCTGAAATTTGGATCGATAATGAAAACGCTTATATTGAAGCGGCAGGCTTTATCGATGCAGTGATGCCAAAACAAGCTGAAAAATTGCGTAAATATACTGATTATGAGCCGATGTTTTCGCGCTTTAATATCGAAAAACAAATCGAAACAGCCTATCAGCGTGAAGTTCGTTTGCCTTCAGGTGGCTCAATCGTTATTGACCAAACGGAAGCACTGGTCTCTATCGATATCAACTCAGCCAAATCGACCAAAGGTTCAGATGTCGCTGAAACTGCCTACCATACTAACTTAGAAGCCGCTGATGAGATTGCTCGTCAGCTACGTTTGCGTGATATGGGTGGTTTGATTGTCATTGATTTCATCGATATGAATGACAATAAGCATCAAAAAGAAGTGGAAAAACGTCTGATTGATGCCACTAAATATGACCGTGCACGCGTTCAATTCGGTGATATTTCTAAATTTGGTCTCATGGAAATGAGCCGTCAGCGTCTACGTCCTTCACTAGAAGAATCAACTGGCTATATCTGCCCACGTTGCCACGGTAACGGCATGATTCGTGACTTGCGCTCATTGTCACTATCTATCATGCGTCAGATTGAGCAAATCGCTCTAAAAGAACGTCAAGGTGAAGTACAAGCAGAAGTACCAACTGATATCGCAGCATTCTTGTTAAATGAAAAACGCGACAGCTTGGTATATCTTGAGCAAGACAGCGGCACTCGTATCACGATATTACCGCACGCACATTTGGAATCACCAAACTTTAAGCTGCACTTCAATCGTGATGGTTTTGCTCCATCAAGCTATGAGCGTATTACGGATACCGCCCAAGAACATAGCGATTTGGGCTATGAAGTTGACTGGCAAACGGCTGAAAAAGAACGTCCAGAACAACAGCCTACTCGTCAGCCACGTCAAGCAGTAGATAATAAGGCTGCTAATAATAAGCCAAGCAATACCGTTGAGCATAGCAACGATCATCGCAACAATAAAAGTGCTGCTAACGTTTCATCTGCGCGTGCACCGCAAGCCAGTAAAAGCCAAAGTGTTGCAGCACCTGTCGCTCCAGTAGCGGCTCAAGCACCAGCTCCTGCACATGTTGAGACGGCTGCACAGCCACAAGCCGTAGCATGGTTGTCAAATCTATTTGCTCAAGCACCACAAGCATCGACAACCCCTAGCGTGAGCAGCCGTGATGCAGCAGAAGCTATTGAAGCACTCGTAAACACTGGCGCACAAAGCTTAGGCTCATTTGGACAAACTGATAACAGTGCGTTGACTACTGCAGCTAACCCTGCGCAAGCAACTCAGCAGCACAGTAATCAGAAGAATGAGGCTCAGCAGTCAAATAACGACACCAATCGTCAGCAAGATCGTCGTGCCTCTGACAGCGACACTGATGATAGTAATAATGAAGACAGAAGAAGACGTAAACCGCGTAAATCTAGATCTTCTAAGCCGCGTCAAAGAAAAGATCAAACAGATGAGACTAGCAATAATGTAAGTAGCGATGCTGATAGCAACACGTCAGAGAATGCTGCAAATAATGTCGCAAATAATGCTGATGACAAACAGTCAAGCAATCAGGACAAACGTCAGCATGACAATAGACGTACGAATGATCGTAATCGCAACAATCGTCAAGACAGTAATAACCAAAATAGTAACCGCAACGCAAACGCGCGTAACACTGCTGATGACAAAGAAAGCGAAGCATCAGAGGAGCAAGTTCGCACTAAACGTAAATCGCACACCCAGCGCGGCTCACGTGGCAAGCTAGAGCGCGGTGAAACGCTAACAGCTGAAAATGTTAAACAACACAATCAGCAAGCGACGGCAAGCAATAACGGCGGTAGAAACCAAGCCAATACGCGCCGCAATCAGAACCCTAACGAAGTCGTGCTACAAGTCAACGAAGCACCTGCTGCACTTAAGCCATCAGAAGTTGTGCATCTGTCGTTAGATGACAGTAAGTCAACACAGGCAAAACCTCAACCTACTGAAAAGCAAAGTTCAACAAATGACGTTGCGAAAGATGAAGTAGCCAAAGCGCCTAATGCTCAACCGCAGACTAATAGCAGAAGCGCTGATAAAAAAGAGGCTGATATTAAGGTAACGGCTGAAAAAACGACGGACAATAATGCTGTAGAAGTTAGCGAAGCTAAAGTTGATAGCACTGCTAAAGACAATAGCTATGATGTCCAAAATCACGTCGTGAAAGCTGATGCTAACACTGATGTTAAAAAACCTGTTGTAGATGAGCAGGCAGTATCCAAAAGTGATACAGACAGCGCATCTGACACTGTGAAGCCAGTAGTTGCTGAAGCAAGTAGTACGACAGTAGTAGATAAGTCTCAGGAAGCGAATACGCCTGATAAAGCTGCTACTGATGAAGTTGCTATTGATGAAACTACTAAGCGCAGTAATGAGGGTGACAATGCTGAGAAAGCTGCAAGCACTCAGGCTACTAGCCCTAGCGTAGAGGTTAGTAATAGTAGTAGCAATGATAGTGACAGTGCCAAGAGCAGCTCAGCACTTGAACTGACACATGAAGCATTGTTTGCGTCGCGCTACGTGACTGCTGAGAAGTTTGGTCAAGCCAGCAACGATCCACGTGTTGTGCTTAGTCAGCAGGCGCAATCACAGGTTACTTCAGAGCCTCAAGTCAACGAGCAAGCAGTCGTAAGCGTGCCAGCGATTCGCGGTACGGTTGGTGAGTTTATTCGTGCGACATTGCCAGAAGCGCAGACTCGCTTAATAGCAGATGGCGTGATTAACTGCTTTATCGAGACGGTTGCTTTGCACATGGCCCAAGCACAGAGCTCTGATAATAGTGCAACTGTAAGTGCTATTGATAGTAACGAGCTTGCAAATCAGAGCTTTAACTTTAGCAACTATGGCTATCAGCCATTAGCAGCGGACTATCTAGCACGTTTCGAGACGATGACCCAAGCGGTCAGTCAGTTTGCAGCCACGCAAGGTAAAACCGACGTTGAACCTCGTGCTATCGGCAAACGTGCTAGCAATGATCCACGCGGTCAGCACCCTGATTATCAGGAGCCAGCAGTATTAAGTTTACCGACTGAACAAGCGGCTGATACTAGTACCGAACAAGTGGTCTCTGAAAAAGCGGAGAACGAAGTAGATGCTCATAATGTAGAGGCCAATGCGCTAGCCAGTCAGGCTCAAACGGACGACGTCAGTGCTGATAGCGAACAGCTGCTAGAGGCAGATCAAGCCTTATCAGAACCTACCAACCAGCCAGCTGAAGAAAACACGGCTGCTGAAAACGTAGATTCCGAAGAGACTAGCGTCACAAGTGATGAAGCGACGGCTGACACTGCTATCGAACTAGCACCTGAAGCTAAAGTAGAAGAGCCTACTAAAGAAGAAATTCAGGCGGCAAAGTCAAAAACCACGATAGCCAGTTATAAAAACATGATCGAAAATGTGGCTGAGCAACTATTACCTCAGACAGGTATGTTTAACTTAACCACACCTAAAGTCCCAAAAGCTCGCACTCGTAAGCCTAAGACGGATCATAAGAAGCCAACGCAAGCAGAACAGTTGGATAGTGATAACTCAGACAGTTAATAGTCATTGGTTACTCTAAACGTAAAAAGCCCCACATATAATATGCGGGGCTTTTTATTGACTGTTAGCTAGAATCTATAAACTTTAATGAGCAGTAGACTCTTTACCACCGCGCACGTTATTGATGGCAGTGATGATAAATAAAACAATGGCACCAACTACGAATCCAAGAATGCCATGCAACAACATAGTGACCAAACCTTCTAGTACCCCTATCTGATGCACAATACCTTCTAAAAAGTGTTCTAGAGGTGCAATACCATGGGCGATAATACCGCCACCCACTAAGAACATAGCTATCGTGCCAGCAATCGATAAAAACTTCATCAGCTTTGGCGCAGCAGACAGCATAAACTGACCAAGCTTGCGAGTACCATCGCTAGCATCTGGCTTTTCAATCAGATGTAGACCGGCATCATCAATTTTTACAATACCAGCAACCAGACCATAAATGCCAATGGTCACAACAATAGCAACGATAGAAAGTACAATCCCTTTTTCTAAGATACCTGCTCCTGCTGCAGTTATTGCGCCTAAAGAGATAACTAAGATTTCGGCTGACAAAATAAAGTCAGTACGAATAGCCCCTTTAATTTTCTCTTTTTCAAACGCGACCATATCGACATTATCATCCGCATTTGCTACACGTCGTGCTTCATGTACTTCATCATGCGGCAATAGCTTTGGCCAAAACTTATGAATAACTTTTTCAGCCCCTTCATAACTCAAGTATAGACCACCCACCATAAGTAAAGGGGTGATTAACCACGGTATAAAATAACTGATGAGTAGTGCAGCTGGTACTAAGATAAGCTTATTGACGAACGAGCCTTTGGCCACTGCCCAGATGACAGGCAATTCACGACTTGGTCTAACGCCAGTTACTTGCTCAGCGTTGAGTGCTAAATCATCTCCAACCAAACCAGCTGTTTTTTTAGCAGCTACCTTGGTCATGACAGCTACGTCATCCATCAATAGGCTCATGTCATCAAGTAAGAGTAATAAACTGGCGCCTGCCATGTGTGTTCCTTATTATGAATTTTGTGAAGTAAACAACTATAAGCATATTATTATATAGAGTCTGATAAAAACAATGTTAAATACTGCTATGGTTCATCTTATATAAGCCAGATACGGTATCAGGGTCGCTCAACCTACTATTTATGATGCTTGTACTCGCCTTCCTTGTATCTGAGCTAGGGCGTGTCATCAATTAGATTGTGAGGCTTAAAATGAGAAAAATTGTAGATAAACAAGGAAGAAATTGCCGTTAATACGAACATATTGGCAAAATTACTGACGATGTTTAGCAAAATTTAGCCATTTTAAGGCCACTAAATATATTTATGTGCTAATTGATGACACGCCCTAACTTAAACCACCTATATTAATAGCCTAGCGATACAAGCATAGATATTAAATAGTACAAATGTATCTTAGTTTTTGAGTCTATCTTTATCAGTAGCACTATAATCATAGTCTATATATAGTCAAGTCCATATAAATCCGCTACATCGTCATCCTCGCTAAGCATACTAATGTATAACTTGCACTCGGTTTCCTTGTATCGAAATTATATTGAACCGACTATAGACCAATAGCTCGTGGCTGTTATTTACCATAAATATGTTAATATAGACGACATTACCGCTTACCTTACATGACCGATACTTTCCTAAATCTCCTTAATATTCAAAATCTTAAGGGGATTTTCATGCACTATCATATATGTAATTTCATCTTCTTCTTTCTCAAAAAATTTTATGACTAGGCTCGATGCCGATAGGACACCCATATGCCACTTCCCTTTGTAAAAAACACCTTGGCTCGTAAGCGCTTTCCTCAAAGTAACTTATCTCGTTTTATGATGAGCGCATTACTTGTTGTTGTGGCCGCAGGTTGTTCAAACAATGCAGCGGATGCAACCAGCAATACCAGTGTTGTCAACAATACAAAGACCAACGTCAGCACCACTAAAACGTCAACGGGTAACGATGCTACCGTGGTAGATGCGTTGCAAGCGAACTTGAAAGCGTCTGGCATTGAAGAGAAAATTATTTCAGCAGTACCAACTGATATGGACGGGATTTATTGGGTAACCGCAGAAGGGTTACCTCCTTTCTTTGCTGACAAGGCTGGTAAACACATCATTCAAGGGCAAATCATCGCGGTAGGTCAAGGTGCTCCTGTCGATATTAGTGCTACCTTGGTTGCTACTACAGCCCAAGAAGCATTAAAAGCAGTCGATAAAAAAGACATGGTTATCTATCCAGCAAAAGGCGAAACGAAGGCTATCATTTATGCCTTTACCGATGCAGACTGTGGTTATTGCCGTAAATTGCATTCAGAAATAGATGACATCAATGCACGCGGTGTCGAAGTGCGTTATTTAGCATGGCCACGCAGCCAAGAGTCCGTGCCAAAGATGGAAGCGATTTGGTGTAGTGAAGATCGTCACGCCGCCATGAATCAGGCAAAAATAGGTGCCAATATTCAAGCGCCTAGCTGTGTCAATCCTGTGCAAGAGCATATGGCGCTTGGTACCAAACTTGGTGTACGTGGTACTCCAGCTATCTTTACTGAAGCAGGACAACAAATTGGCGGCTATTTACCTGCAGCACAATTGGCAGAAGCTGCTGGCGCTAACTAAAATTTATCAGATGATTTAATGATTTGTGACACTTATCGTTGGTTCGAGATAATTCAGATATAGGCAAGGCGAGTGAAAGTACGACACATAGTGGATGGAACAAACCTAACCACATGTCTGACTTATCTAGAATAGACTGTATAACGATTGCGACATTGTATAGACGTCACAACTGCTTGTCGGTATGATACGATAAAGCGCTATGAAAAATCTGCAGCATACTTTTATTTGAGCATTTTTTATTCAACTATAATGGCGCCGCGATAATACGACTACTGTCAAAATGCGCTGAATACTATTCGCAAATTTGACTCGTAATGGCTTTATACTCGGTTCATTATATTTAACCTCTTGAGGATACTGTGAGCAATTCCATCAAACTAGCGATACTTGGTCTGGGCACCGTCGGAACGGGCGTGATCAATCTAATTAATGACAACTTAGATGAGCTAAAACGCCGTAGCGGACGCAATATTATTATTACCGAAGTCGGTACGCGCCGTCAGCGTGATGATATTGATCCCGATATTATTCAAAATAGTGACTTGATGGCAATTGCTGCGAGCGAAAATGTCGACATCGTGATCGAAGTGATCGGTGGTACGACCTTAGCCAAAGACGTCATCATGCACGCTATTAAAAATGGCAAGCATGTGGTCACTGCAAACAAAGCGCTGTTGGCTGAACATGGTAATGAGATTTTTGCTTTTGCTGAAGCAAATAACGTGCACGTTGCCTATGAAGCAGCCGTGGCAGGTGGTATTCCAATCATCAAAGTGATGCGTGAAGCACTCGCTGCCAATAAAGTCGACTGGCTTGCAGGTATCATCAACGGTACTGGCAACTTTATCATGACTGAAATGCGTGACAAAGGCCGCCCGTTTGCAGACGTACTGAACGAAGCGCAAGAGCTGGGTTATGCTGAAGCAGATCCAACTTTTGATGTTGAAGGGATTGATGCGGCGCACAAATTAGCCCTACTCGCCTCTATCGCTTTTGGTATTCCATTACAGTTTGATAAAGTCTACTGTGAGGGTATCACTGGCATTACTTTACAAGATGTGAACTATGCGGAAGAGCTTGGCTACCGTATCAAGCATTTAGGATTTGCCGTACGCCGTGATGGTCAAGGCGACAATAATGCCGCTGGTATTGAGCTACGTGTACATCCAACGCTTATCCCGCAAGATGCGTTACTCGCCAATGTTAATGGCGTAAAAAATGCCGTATTGGTCAACTCTCACCCACTTGGGCAGACGCTCTATTGTGGTGATGGTGCTGGTGCTGGCGCGACGGCTTCTGCTGTCATGGCCGATGTCATGGATTTGGTTCGCGTATTGGGTAGTACAGACAATGACGACCAAGGTAGCAATAATCAAAACAACCATGGCCATCATGTACCACATTTGGCCTTTATCCCTGAGCAACTATCAGATACACCGATATTACGTGCCGAGCAGATGATCACTGGTTATTATTTGCGTGTGCATGCTAATGACAATCCAGGTGTACTCGCGGATATTACCCGTATCCTAAGCGATGCTGGTATCAATATTGATGCGATTTTGCAAAAGCCTGCGCATAAAGTGGGTCAAGTACCCGTGATTATCTTGACGCTACCTGTGGTCGAGAGCCAGATGAATCTAGCCATTGAAAAAATTGAAAAGCTAGAGACTATTACTGATAAAGTAGTACGCATTCGCTTAGATGAGCTAGCGTAAGAAAATCCAAAACCTGCTAGATTATCAGCGTTTGATCATTAGTAAATGTTTGATTTTACTCAACGTAAGATACTCTCATTTAAAATACGTAAAAAGGAATAATAAAAATGTCAAATGATGCAATTGTAATTCTAAACGGCGCACGTACACCAATGGGCGGCTTCCAAGGCGCGTTGCAAGACATGAGCGCAACTGATCTTGGCGCTGCTGCTATCAAAGCTGCGGTTGAGCGCTCAGGTGTGAGTGTTGATAGTATTGATGAAGTTATCATGGGCTGTATCTTGACCGCAGGTTTAGGACAAGGTCCTGCACGTCAAGCCATGCGTAAAGCTGGTCTGTCTGATGCTACTGGTGCTGTCACTATCAACAAGCTATGCGGCTCAGGTCTAAAAGCAGTGATGCAAGCACATGACGGTATCAAAGCAGGCAGCTTCAATGTTGCCGTTGCTGGTGGCATGGAGTCTATGACCAATGCCCCTTACCTTATGCCAGGATCACGTGGCGGCTATCGTATGGGACACAAAGAAGTCAAAGATCATATGTTCTTAGATGGTCTAGAAGATGCTGAGACTGGTAAGCTCATGGGCAACTTTGCTCAAGAAATGGCAAATGAAAAAGGCTATACACGCGAGCAAATGGATGCGTTTGCTATTGAATCGCTGAATCGTGCGCTAACAGCTATCAAAGATGGTCACTTCGTAGACGAGATCGAAGCCGTTACCTTTAAAACCCGTAAAGGTGAGCAAACCGTTGATACTGATGAGCAACCAGCACTTGCCAATGCTGATCGTATCCCGACTTTACGTCCTGCCTTTGCAAAAGACGGTACTATCACTGCTGCAAACGCCAGCTCAATATCTGATGGTGCTGCTGCCGTTGTCGTCATGAAAGAGTCTCAAGCAAAAGCTGAAGGTTTAGATTACCAAGCGCGTATCATCGCGACTGCTTCTAACTCTCGTCATCCAAGCGAATTCACCATTGCCCCAATTGGTGCGATTGAAAAAGTATTGGCTAGCGCTGGTTGGTCAGTGGCAGATGTCGATCTATGGGAAATCAACGAAGCCTTTGCTATGGTGACCATGGCTACTATGGACGAGCTAAAAATTGAACATGCTAAGGTCAATATCGAAGGTGGTGCTTGTGCGCTGGGTCATCCAGTAGGCTGCTCTGGCGCTCGTATCTTAGTTACGCTTATTAACTCTCTAAAGCGTACAGGCGGCAAAAAAGGCGTTGCTACGCTATGTATTGGTGGCGGTGAAGCCGTTGCTATTGCGATAGAACTTGCCTAGCATTTCAAACTACCTGAAATTTAAGCATGTTAATGACTTAGCAGGTTCAAACTAGGTTGATAACTTTAAATTTTTACTAATTTTCTTAATATTCAAAAACCGCAGCGCTTATTACTCTGCGGTTTTTTTGTGTCTATCAATTCTCAACACGCATAGAACATTACTCTCTGTAAAGTCGCGTTAACTTATACCCCTAGCTATGTTATGCCACTTACAGCCTATTACACGCAATTACTTCAAGTGCACACTTTGCTACCTTGCTCATATATCTCATCAAAAATCATGATGTTAGGATTGTTTCAAGTCAACGTAGAAGCATTTCTTAATGACTTGATACCTGTTTTATTATAAAAATAACTTTTCAAAAATATGATATTTCTACAATAACTGTCAATAATTAACTCATAAAAAAGGAATACAACAATGAGCCAACTAATTCGTTTAAAAGACATCCAAGCAACTCACCATGACCTTATCGGTGACGACTATTACGACCCAACAGGCAAAACTGCCTATGGTGTCAATGAAGAAAAAATCGGTAAAATTGAAGGTGCACTAGTAGAAGATACGACAGGCCGTATCCGTTACTTAATCGTTGATGCGGGCGGTTGGTTCAGCTCAAAAGAAGTGTTAGTACCAGCAGGTTTAGCACGTATCGTTGGAGATGATGTATTTTTCGATAGCTTAACACAAGCACAAGTTGAAGCGATGGAAGTATATGACCATGACTATCAATACAGCTATAAAGATCAGTATCAAAAAGACCGTCAGGCATTTGTCGCTGATACCGTCCCTGTTGCTGAACGTATGGAAATCGAAGACCATGCTTATGACGCACCAAACACGCTAGAGCTACTAGAAGAGCGTTTAACTGTCAATAAAGACCGCATCGTTGCAGGCTTAGTGAAAGTTGGTAAGCATATCGTGACTGAAGAGCGTAATGTTGATGTTGAGCTAGAAGAAGAACACGCCAATATCCAACGTACTAATGTGGATCGTCCAACAGACCGTCGTATCGGTGAAGTAAATGGCAACGAAACTGTGGAAGTTGAGCTACAGGCTGAACGTGCTCGTGTCGGTAAAGAAACTTATGTCACTGAAGAAGTAAATGTTGGCAAGACGACTGAACGCCATACCGAAACTATCGTTGAAACCATTCAGCGTGAAGAGTTGGATGTTGACCGCGACGGTAACGTAGTCGACCGTGAAGGTAACATCATAGACCGTGATGGCATCACTGCAGAAGACGTACGCCGTGCTCGTGGTATGTAATATGCCAAGCCATCGTATCTTTGCTCGGCTCCAGCCAAAAGTGTCTTTAAAGCAAAATACGATAGTAATAAGCAACTAAAGATATTTACTTAATAACTTAAGATCAGAGCATGTCTCTGGTCTTTTTTTGCTAATGAGTCTGACAAAATTAATGATAACGTTAAATCAACCAAACTTCTTAATATTGACGCTCCATTAGCTGTATAACTATAAATACTGCCCACTTATAAGGAAATTATGATGACGATTGATAACAATAATAAATTTCACAAAGACAGCACCCATGATGAGCAAGTCATATTATCTAATCAAGAACGTGATATCAAAAATATCGGTAATGGCGATACGGATGGCTACTTAGAACTATTAGAAGAACGTCCTGTCATCAACAAGGAACGCCTAGATGTAGGCAAAGTAACCGTCACCAAACATGCACGCACCAAAACCATTGATGTACCTATTGAGCTCGTAGAAGAGTATATTACTATTCGTACTGAATACCATGATGCAGACAGTCAGGATCTGTTATCTGGTGATTACGATAAGCAGGACATACTGCGTCATGTTGAGCCATCACTTGATAGTAAAGCCGTCGTCACTGTCAACGGTAAGCAAATTGAAATTGGTGATGAACCTATCGAAATAGTCTTATCTCGCCAAGTAGCCACTATTACCAAAGATACTTATGTTATCCAAGAAGTCGATATCAGCAAGACCACCCATAAGCATACCGACACTATCCAAGTAGCGCTTAAGCATGAAGAGTTAGATGTGACGGAAGAAGGGTTTTTAGAACATGAGTCTGAATCTGGTACTACAAATAAATAATGTCTGACCAATTTCCCAAAAATTAGAGATAAAAAAAGCAACGATAACGTTGCTTTTTTTGACGGCTATCATTGATTCACTTTATACAAGATGATGTATTTCTGGGATACATTTATTAAAACCTTTAGCGATCTTTATATGCAGCAATTGAAGAAAACTTATACTGAAAGTGCATCGTGACAGTCATGATTGTCTTATTTTGCACTACTATGTCTAGTTAACATCACTATCGCTATCTTCATCTACCGAAATAACACTACCCTCTTCGACTTCATCTACAGACGTATCTGATGTATCGATGATTATATTATTAGGTTCAGCAGGTTCGGCAGACATCGGCACCGTTTCTTCAGTATCGGCACCATGCGCCATGTCTACGTCTGTCTCTGATTTTTGCTGACAGGCACTGATAGATAGAACACCTGCAAGCAGTGCGCTCAACACGACTGAGCCACGTAACCGTTTTAATAACTCTACACTCATAACACACTCCCAAATAAACATGTTAAACACTATAGCCTTTCAATAAATTCACGCCTATGCCGAATTTGTAAGCAATCAATACAGCATAACTGAGAATTTTAATAGAGTCAGCTTTACTATCGAAAAATTATAGAATGATACTAGTGGCTACGAAAAAGCCCCTATCCGCTTCAGATAAGGGCATTTCATAATACGCGACTAATACATCACTACTAATGCTCAAATACCCATGTTTGATATGTATTTATGGATAATCGAAACTATATTTTCCCATGACATTGTTTGTACTTGAGGCCTGAACCACAAGGACAAAGTGCATTACGACTGATATTTGAGCCAGCATATGGATTTGGTTCATCATCACCTGCTATAGCACCACTCACACCAGCTGCTGCAACACCGCCACCTAGAGTACTACTTTGGGCTTGAGCCTGACCAGCGGCTCTATTTTCGTTGCTATCTAGGTTATCCACACCATCATGCTCGAACTGCATTTGCATATGAGCGGCATTTTCACGCTGCTGAATCTCTAACGCTTCTAACTCTTCTTTGGTTGGAATATGTACACGTGATAAGTCTTGTACAGTTTCAGACTTAATAGCACCAAGCATCATTTGGAATAACTCAAACGATTCACGCTTATATTCTTGCTCAGGGTTTTTCTGTGCATAGCCACGTAGATGAATACCTTTACGGAGCTGATCCATCTGTGTCAAATGCTCTTTCCAGTGTTTATCTAAACTCTGGAGCATAAAGTGGCGCTCAAGCTGAGCTGCGTCTTGTTCACCCATCTGATCACGACGACCATGATAACGCTCTAACGCTGTTTGGACGATTTTTTCACGCAAACCTTCTTCATCTAAGCGGCGATCTTCATCAAGCCAATCATTAATCGGCATTGAGATTTTGAACTCGTCTTCTAGCTCATCCTCTAACCCGTCGACATTCCATTGGTCATCAATAGATCCCGGCGGAATAAACTGATTGATCATCGCGTTGTAGACTTCACGATGCATCACTTCAAGAGCATCAAGCAAATCCATCTCTGCCAATAAATCATCACGTTGACCATAGATAACTTTACGCTGCTCATTGGCAACATCATCATATTTCAGCAAGTTTTTACGAGCATCAAAATCGCGGCTTTCTACTTTACCCTGCGCGTTCTCAATTGATTTGGACACCATTTTGTGTTCAATGGCTTCATCTTCTTTGAGACCCATCGCACGCATCATATTGACCACGCGATCGCCTGCGAAGATGCGCATGAGATCATCTTCTAATGACAAGAAAAAGCGCGACATACCAGGGTCACCCTGACGACCAGCACGGCCACGTAGCTGATTATCAATACGGCGTGATTCATGACGTTCAGAACCAATGATATGCAAACCACCCGCTGCTACCACTTGGTCATGCTTAACTTGCCACTGGGCTTTTAGGCGCTGCATTTCTTCAGGGCTGACAGAATCAATATCTTCAATAAACGACTGCCAGTTACCACCAAGGATAATATCGGTACCACGACCTGCCATGTTGGTCGCGATAGTGACAGATTTTGGGCTACCTGCCTGTGCGATAATCTCAGCTTCACGCTCATGCTGCTTGGCATTCAAGACGTTATGTTTGACGTTTTCTTGATCCAATAAATAAGACAACTCTTCACTGGCTTCAATCGTCGCCGTACCAACCAATACTGGTGCGCCTTTGGCTTGAATCTCTTTGATTTCGCGGATGATGCCTTTGTATTTCCCTAACTTGGTTAAGAAAATCTGGTCATCCATATCAATACGAGCAATCGGCTCATGCGTTGGAATGACGATGACATCTAGATCATATGTAGACTTAAATTCTGCCGCTTCAGTATCAGCAGTACCCGTCATACCTGATAGCTTTTCATACAGACGGAAGTAGTTCTGGAATGTGGTGGTCGCAAGCGTTTGGTTTTCTGCTTGAATTTCAGCGTTTTCTTTGGCTTCTACCGCTTGATGCAGACCTTCTGACCAGCGACGACCAGGCATCGTACGACCAGTATTTTCATCAACGATGACCACTTCGCCTTCATCGACGATGTAATGAACGTTTTTAACAAACACATGATGGGCACGAATAGCTGCCTGTACGTGAGCCAATAACGGCAGACGGCTTGGGCTATATAAACTTTCATTTTCGCCAAGTTCACCGACTTCGATTAAGAAACGCTCGATTTTTTCATAGCCTTTTTCACTAATCTCAATCTGACGGTTCTTTTCATCAATCCAGAAATCTTCTTCTTCGTTATTCTTATTGGCTTCTTCATCTTTTGAACGAATAAGTACCGGAATAATCGTATTAATTAGCGCATACATACGTGACGAATCTTCGGCTTGGCCTGAAATAATCAACGGCGTACGTGCTTCATCAATTAAGATAGAGTCAATTTCATCAATAATACAGAAGTTTAGCGCGCGCTGTTTTTTCTCTTCTAACTTAAATACCATGTTATCGCGTAGGTAATCAAAACCGTATTCGTTATTGGTACCATAAGTAATATCGGCTTGGTAAGCGGCGATTTTTTCTTGTGGTGGCTGCTGCGAATAAATAACGCCAACCGTCATACCCAAAAATCCAAACAACGGACGGTTTAATTCAGCATCACGCGCAGCCAAGTAATCATTGACCGTGACCAGATGTACACCTTTACCGCTGATGGCGTTTAGGTACATAGCCAAGGTACCCATCAAGGTTTTACCTTCACCAGTCTTCATCTCAGCGATTTTGCCTTCGTGCAAGGTGATACCACCGATCAGCTGCACATCGTAGTGACGCATACCATTGACACGTAGTGATGCTTCGCGGCAGACGGCAAAAGCTTCTGGCAATAATGCATCTAAGCTCTCACCGTTTTGATGACGTGCTTTAAACTCTGCGGTTTTTTGCTGTAATTGCTCATCAGACAGGGCTTGTATTTCGGCCTCTCGTGCGTTGATTTTGCTGACCACTTTACGCATGCGTTTCAATTCACGCTCGTTTTTAGTGCCAACGACACTGCCTATAATCTTTGATAACATAATTTTTTGACCTATGGAAATATTCGATAATTAGTGCGCATTAGCCAACGCTTAGCTCGCTGCCTTGTCATTATCCGGCTAACTATAGTCAAAGAAGTCTAAAACAGCTACAAGACAGCCAACTGCAGATAGTACAAGTCGTACATCTAAGGAGGGTAACGCCGTAGCTATTTAGTGGTTCTCTGACTATACCACTCAATGAAGTATCGCCTAATGAAGTATTGCCCAATTAAGTGTGACGCCATTATATATGGTTATGGTGCTGATGGATACAAGGGCAACGAGTAGATATTTGCCAACATAAAAGCTCAGTAGGACGTGTTAAAATGATGCTTGCACACTCAAATCTATTGAATTTATTAGGGTGTAATTCACCCGTTATGACCCATTATAAACGAAGGCTTTTAGTACGATTCAACCAAAATCATAAGAACTCATTATCTAATACTTTTTTCATTTATTCTTTGATGTAATACCTAGATCTAATATTTAATCCTGCTTATCTAATGCTCATTTACTGAAAATCATCAATAAAAATTCATTTAATGTTTAAGCACCATTTATATTTAAAACTATAAGAGACTCTGCATGACCGTTAAACCATCCGTTCAAAACTCTAATACCTCAAAACTTAATTTATCAACAGATACTGCTTCAAAGAAAGGTGGCTCTAAAGATAATTCTGAGCCATTAACTACTGACCATTTAATGATAGGCGATAGTGTTTATAACTTGGCCGATCATACGCCGATGATGGTGCAATATCTAACCATGAAAGCCAACTATCCACAAGCGCTGCTGCTGTACCGGATGGGTGATTTTTATGAGCTGTTTTTTGATGATGCCAAGCGCGCAGCACATATATTAGATATCACGCTCACTCGCCGTGGTACGGATAAAGCTGGCAACACAATTGCCATGGCAGGTGTGCCGTTCCATGCTGCCGATAGCTATATGGCACGATTAATCGCTGCTGGGCAGACAGTTGTCGTCTGTGAGCAAATTGACGAATCAACCACTGACAGTACGAGTAACAAACCCAATGCCCCTACGATAGGCGATAAGCAAAAGAAAGACAAAAGCAAATCTACTGCTGGCGGTATCATGCGCCGCGAAGTGGTTAAGACTTTGACAGCAGGAACCATTACTGATGATGCATTAATTGCGCCAAATCATACGCCTACTGTCGTCGCCATTGATATTGCCATACCTAGAGCGAATAGCAAACAGCCTCTGCAAGCTGCCATTAGCCAAATGGACTTGGCTGCTGGAACGTTGACCACGCAAACCCTCAGTGCGGATCACGATGATATCGAAGGTTTGCAAACTCAAATGCTGACGGTACTCGCACGCTTTGCTCCTAGTGAATGCATCATTAGTGAAGCACTCAGCGATAGTATTGGCGATACTGATGCAGCGTGGATATTATGGTTACGTCAAAATCTTGACTGCCCTATTATAGAAGTCGCTGCCAATGACTTTCATCCTGAGCATGCCAGCTCGACCTTATGCCAGCAATTTGAGGTACAACGTCTCGATGGATTGGGTATTAGTGATGCAGCACTGGCTCAATCTAGCTGTGCAGCGCTCATTCATTATGCACGGCAAACGCAGCAACGCCATGTACCACAACTCAATCAGTTAATCGTAGAATACAACGACGACTATCTGATTATTGATGCCAATAGCCAACAGAATCTTGAGCTGTTTACGCCTGTTAGCAGCAACGGAACTTCATTGATATCCATATTAAATCATTGCCAGACTCCAATGGGTAGACGATTGCTAGTACAACAAATGAAGCGCCCACTCCGTCAACATGCGCGTATCAATATGCGTTTGGACGCGATAGCATCTCTATTGAATACAGAGGGTCATTCAACCCAACCTGCTCAAAGCTCAAAAGATAGCTCACTGGTGACAAACTTACGCGAGACGCTACATGCCATCGGCGATGTTGAGCGAATCAGTAGTCGCATCGGTCTGATGAGCGCTAAGCCCCGCGATTTACGTAAACTTGCTGATGGCATTGCCAGTAGCAACCAACTGACGACCTTACTCAATGAATCAGGTATTAGCCATGAGCATGCTGGTCTATTACCGATGCTTATGCAACAACTGCCAGCTCAGTTACCTGCCATACAATCCGTAGCAGAGCTGATAGAGCGAGCCATCGTCATAGAACCACCTGCCCATATTCGAGATGGTGGCATGCTCGCCGCTGGCTATGATGAAGAGTTTGATCGCCTGACCCATTTACATGACAATATCCAAGTGACTTTGGATGAAATGGTCGAGCGCGCCCGTCAAGATAGCCAACTGCCCAGTCTAAAAGTTGGCTTTAATAAAGTCAGCGGCTTTTATTTCGAGTTGCCCAAAATGCAGGCGAAAAATGCACCAGCGCACTTTATTCGTCGGCAAACGCTTAAAAGCAGCGAACGCTTTATCACGGATGAATTAAAAGAAGTCGAAACCGAATACCTAAGCGCACAGACGCTAGCATTAACTCGGGAAAAACAGTTGTATCAAGA
This sequence comes from Psychrobacter sp. SCQQ22, assembly GCF_015864605.1. NCBI lineage: Bacteria > Pseudomonadati > Pseudomonadota > Gammaproteobacteria > Moraxellales > Moraxellaceae > Psychrobacter > Psychrobacter sp. SCQQ22. The sequence goes on along the minus strand of NZ_JADYWZ010000001.1, from coordinate 451,316 downwards.
GCTATTAACCGTCTTGAGCAGTCATTTAGCCGAACTGCAACAGCTTAGCGCCGCCATCGCGCAGATAGATGTGCTGAGTAATTGGGCGCAGCTCGCTTTGGATTATAACTGGCAGCGTCCAGTGATGAGTAACGACTCAGAACACACTATAGCTACTCGCAATCAGACCAGTATCGATATCAAACAAGGTCGTCATGTCGTCGTTGAAGCAGCCTTACAGCCAATGAATAGCGTTACTCAAAGTAAGGCAAAACACGCTACCCAGTTCGTTGCCAATGATTGTATTCTTGGTCAAACAGTAGGCAGCAATGAAAACGCTGAGCGATTACTAATGATTACTGGTCCTAATATGGGTGGCAAGTCTACTTATATGCGCCAAACAGCACTGATTGTTCTACTCGCTCATTGTGGTAGCTTCGTCCCAGCGGCGAGTGCTCATATCGGCGATATCGACCGTATTTTTACCCGTATTGGTTCAGCTGATGACTTGGCGGGCGGTAAGTCGACCTTTATGGTGGAGATGATCGAAACCGCTAATATTCTCAATCAGGCGACAGATAAGTCGTTGGTATTAATGGACGAAGTCGGACGCGGTACGGCCACCACTGACGGTCTGGCCATCGCCCACGCCTGTGTCAATCGCCTAGTCAAGATTGGCTGCCTGACATTATTTGCCACTCATTATTTTGAACTGACGCAATTGGCGCAAAATGCTGAAAAACGTCAAGCTAGCATACGCAATGTCCATGTTGCGGCCAGTGAGATCGATGGTCAGTTACTACTACTCCATCAAATCCGTGAAGGTGCAGCAAGCTCTAGCTTTGGACTGCATGTGGCAAAGATGGCTGGCATCCCCACTCAAGTGCTGAATGATGCTAAACGCTACTTATTAGATAACTTAACGGCAGATAATGTAAAGTTAGATGATCTAAAAGCAGAAAACGAACAACCTATTGATGATAAAAATGACTTAGCTAAGTCAGTAAAGGATAAACGTGAACAACATTACAATAGTATTGATAGTGCTGAAATCGACAAGGTAGACATGCAAACTAAAAACCTAGAAGTTATTTCACAACAAAATCAGTTGTTTAGCTTGCAGGATGAACTGCGCACAATTGATCCTGACAGCCTAACACCCAAGCAAGCACACGATTTACTTTATCATCTAAAGAAAATCATTAGTCATTAAAGGGAATTGTCAATTAGGCGTAAAGGCGTTAAAATACGCTTTATTTTAATCTATTCTATTTAGCCCTAAGCCAATAACAGGTAGACATCACTATGACCTTTGTCGTTACAGATAACTGCATCCTTTGCAAATACACCGACTGTGTAGAAGTCTGTCCTGTGGACTGCTTTTATGAAGGTCCAAACTTCCTCGTCATCGATCCCGATGAGTGCATCGACTGCGCGCTATGCGAGCCTGAATGTCCTGCCAATGCCATCTTTTCAGAGGATGAAGTACCGAAAAGCCAAGAGATGTTTACCCAACTTAATGAAGAGTTGGCACAAAAATGGCCGAATATCACTGAGATGAAAGATCAGTTGCCAGAAGCTGCAAAGTGGGATGGTGTGGAAGGTAAGATTCAGTATTTAGAGAAGTAACTGATTCTTCAAGACAGCTTCATCTGTCTTGAAGAAATAAAAAACCACCTAATGACCCTCAAATAAGAGAGCTGTTAGGTGGTTTTTTATTGGCTTGCTATTTACTTCTTACTAAGGGCGTAAATCTACAATATCTACAATACTATTATCATCTATTAATACGACCATATCCTGCCCATAAGCTTTTAGCGGTAGCCATGCTTTCGCAGATGGATATTTACTAGTTATAGTATCAACACTTACTTTAGAATTAGTTTTATATAAGCTACTAAAGTCGCTTCTCTGACGGTTGATAGTTTCCCATTGATCAGCCATGGGTTCATATAGATTTGGCTGCATACTTGGTGCAACACCTGTTTCGAGCTCTACGAATAATCTATCATTTTTTTGTTCAATATTTTCTATAGGTTTAACCGCTACAAATTTTGGCTTTCCCCATCCTAATGTATTATAAGGAGCTGATGCTTGCTCTATGCTCTCTACAGGGATATGGTTAGCTTGTACCACTTCAAAACGGATAGTATCAAAGGCGATATATACAGGTCTACTAATCGCGATATTATATATGCCATAGATAAATGCAGCGAGCTGCAAGACAATAATGACGGCTAAATCAAACTTTAAGGATTTCTTATCTTTTTTGGCAATAATAAAGGTTAATAGAGGCCCTAAAATGACATCAATACCTAGCATCATAATAAATATATGAGTCACACCTACCGCTTTGGCTAGCGGTGCAGGATGCCATACTATAAATACTAGATATAGACTTACCAAAGCAATCAAGACAGAGGTAACTAAGTGAAGACCAAATACTTTAAAACGAAATTTTAGAGAGGAATTTAACATGATTTATATCGATATTTTGAGCACAAATAATTTAGAAATAGAATCATCATAAATAATTTATGAAGGTTCCAAGCAGATAGGAAATAGTATTAACTGTTTTAATCTTGGCAGCTAACTGGCAGTTTATCTACACCCACTGTACCACTACAAACCCATTTCATAGCTTGTTGATCGTTAGCAGTATTTATTTCAGGCGTCATTACCAATGTTTTACCTGCTACGTTTCCCGCATCAAAGTTGACAGTGATAACACCTGTATCTGCTGTAATACTTACCCCATTTGTCGCGACATACTTTCCATCAAGAGTGTTAGCCTGTTGACCCATATCACCTGTAACGGCAACATCAGCTGCATTGGGGAAACGTTTATGTTCCCACAGATGTAGGCCAATCTCACTACGCAGACTGTCTGATATCATAAAACCCTCGACTACCTGTGCACGTCCTACATGAATCAAATAATTAGGTATCGCAATAGCAGCTAAGATCCCAATGATAGCAATGACAATCATTAGCTCAATTAGAGTATAACCTGTTACATGTGTCATGATGGCCCCTTTATTGAAGAAAGTCTGTTAAAAAAAAGCCCTAGCAATAATGGCTAGGGCTTTTTTTCATTTAGAGTACTAGCAAATTATACTAACTATTACTGACAGCTAGTTGGAAGATACTTAACATCTAAACCACTACAGGTCCAACCAGCAATTTGAGTGTTACCAGCATTTTCATCGGGAGTCAAAATCATAGTATCACCACTATGAACTCCACTATCAAAAGTAACGTTAATAACACCAGTGTCTGGAGTCAAAACTACACCACCTGCAGGAAAGTATTTACCTTCCAGTAATAAGGCTGAAGTTACAGCTGTAGACCCTGCAGCAGGGAATGCTGCATCTTCTGAGTATACCACACCAACTTCTGACCGAGTTCCGGCGGTTGCTGATAACCCTTCTGATGCCTGCGCACGTCCTGTATAATCTTGATATGCAGGGATAGCGATCGCTGCTAGGATACCGATAATAGCGATAACGATCATTAATTCGATTAAGGTAAAACCTTTTTGGATATTAGCGTTCATAGTACGTCCTTTAGAGTAAGGTGATAACAAATCGATTGATACGCTATGCGGTATCACTATCTGCTATCTATTATAGATAATGTGGGTGTCAGTCTAAGTTAGTAACTTATCCTACTGACTGTCTTATTATTATTGTTGCAGGTAATGTGCCAACTTTTTAGTTTGTATTTATCTTTTACTATAGAAATATTGCTACTGATATTAAAATCCATTTACAAATATCGATTACCTATAGCTTGTGATCGCTTAACTTCCAGTGTGCGAAGGTATAATAAACAAAGTGTTAAATGCAATTTACTCTGAGCTTAATATTGTAGGTAGCAGCCATAAAGTGGTATATTAAGCTAGTGACAATTTTTGTCTACTCATTATTGTTACAGTTAAATTGCTGAAATTTGTCAGTTTAATTGATATTTAGTTGTATGAGGTAAGTAAGCATGACGTTTTTTGTCAAAGAGTAAGAGCAAACTTTATATCATTGATGACATAATACAAAAAAGGCTGCCCTAGAAAAAATTTCTAGGGCAGCCCGTAAAGTATCGTAAGTAAAACTTATTTGCATTAGGTAAAATTATTGAAGCTTTGAAGCCAACCATGTGTACGTTACTAACTTATTCGTTCCAACTGTTGTCTGTACCACATTTTGCATCTACACCAATCACACGACATCTGATACCCTGGTTATTTAAATCAAGGCTACCATCGTTAGCCATCTGAGTATTGACTTTTGGAGTAGCAGTGATTAACCATTGGGCTGTTAAAGGATCCGGGTTGATAGTAACATCGTATAGTGCGGTGCCTTGTCTAGGATATTCGATAGCAAAGTCTGTACGGATATCAGCACTAATGGTATTGTAACTGCCTTGAGCCAGTTTACGACTCTCAATCTCTGAGGCGATATTTTGCATCTCACTCATCATATCAGTGCGTTTTGTTTTGATAACATATTGCTGATAACTTGGATAAGCAATGGCAGCTAGCACACCAATGATAGCAACAACTATCATCAGCTCGATCAAAGTAAAGCCTCGCTGCTGTATCAAAGAGTACTTAGATGTTTTATTGACCATAAACATTACCATTTTTCCTCACCAACACCACAGTCAGTCGATGCGCTAGTAACCGTTCTATCTGTGCTTTTGCACTGTACGCCTGTACTCGTAGTCATAATAATTTGAGCATTTGAGTTTTCAAATGCTGCATTTGGCTCTGCCAACATACGCCATGAGTTACCTGCGGTAGAGTAGGCCGTACTCGTAGGTGCCAAACTATTTCCTGTACTACCATCTACGAGGGTAATCCGATAATCAAAGTCTAGATTATCACTGCCTTCTGGGACATATACTATTGTATTAGTAACTGTATCATCATAGCCATGACTGATCGACCCGTCACTTGCCAATTTCCTTGGTTGAAAGCCTTTGTAGGTCAGTGCAGTAGCACGCCAACGGTTTAGTTCTATTTCTAACTGCTGCATACTCGCTTGCGCTTGCGACTCAGCATTTCTCACCACATACTGTCGATAAGACGGAATGGCAATAGCGGCTAAAATAGCCACTATCATAATGACTACCATCAGCTCAATAAGGGTAAATCCAGACTGACTTTTTAATATTTTCATATTCATGCGATGCCCCCTATTAATCTACTTCATACCATGTTTTTGGCTGTAGAGTGAAGCGATCATTGAATATGTACTCACCAGCTGTTCCATCACCGAGGATTTGATCAGAAGCGTTCAGGCTTTGACTTTCATCAATAGGGCTATCACCACCTTTACTCGAATCAGTGCCAAAATCAACTCTATCTTGGGTACGTTCAGTTAATGTCCGCGTACCAATAAGTAAACGCTGATTAGACAATGTTGAACTACGAGGGCCTAGTGTTAACTCTTGGATACCTTGACCTGCTCTAGCGAATCCGCCTGTACCGTTTTCAGACGTGTCATCTATACAGATACCATAAGGCAAGCAGTAAAGTTGTCGCTCTGAGCCACCAACGATTTGTGCTGTACAAGAATCTGTGGTTCCATAACTCATATCTGGATTATATACGGTGGTATATAGGAAGTTACTGATCACTTCTGATTTACCAATACCCTTGGTATATCTAACATTGTTATAACCATCAAAACGGTTAAGTGGATAATACCAACCTTGGCTTGCACCCGCTCTCATCGTATCGATCACTGCATTTTTCTGAGCAGATGTATAACCATCTACTGGCTGAGCACCTATAGCAGATGGCAAAGCAGTTAATGCTGCATCATTTAAATCAACGACATCCTGATTGCCACTTGTCGTCGCAAAATCACCTGCATAGAAGATAGCGTCCGCTTTGGTCACATCATTATCGATGATGCCATATAGTCGATCAGATTTTGTAGTATCACGTATTTTAGATAAAGGTGAGCTGCGATCGCCTGAAATAGCATTCACTAAAGCAAATAATGTATTGTTCACCGAGTTACGATAAAAGCTCACAACAGGACGCTCATAAAAACGATAATTGTATTTTGTATCATTGCCTGTGTATGCACTGGCTAGCACACGGGTAACTCTTGTATTAGTAAACGAGCTCTCAGGTGATGCTGTTCCTGATGTAACAGGCCTAACAAAACCTGCATTGGTAAAGTCTGCACGAAATATTTGACCACCTAAATCTGCAAAATAGAGATGATCCATAAAACCATCATTATCACGGTCTAGGGTAGTAACACCAGCGACGATACTGTTTGTCATACTACTAACTGTTCTTGATGCAGTACTGTCACTAGAAGCAGACCATATCAAATCTCCTGTATTGGCATTGATGATATAAACAGCATTGCCTTTGGCCGAAGATTTATTCGAACAAGTACCTAGTGCTGTATCGATGACGCCAACCTGAAAACTTTCATTTTCGTAACACGTATCATAGCCACCACCAAACACCAATACATCTGTACCAGTATCAGTCTCGCTGGTTTTTATTTTTGCTTCAGTAGGCTTTGACCAAATTTGCCCCATTCGACTAAAGTTAGATGTCGCTGGAGTGATAGAAAACAGCATACTAGGGTTGTCTGGATCATGAAGATCTATGCCATAAAAAGCTTCACCACCTAGACGTAGGCCACCATAAGCAAAAAGGCCTTTATCATTAGTAGTATCAATATCAACTCTTAAGTTGGGGAAATCATATTTATAATCAGCAGTCACTAGCCATGGCGCATCGATACCGAAATTTGGTGACCCTATATCAGTCTTCGTTGCATCTTTAACGAGACCAGCTGATTTGCTTGAGTCTTTTAGTATCTCTCTTGGGATAATAACGAATCTCTCTCTGCCACCATCACCTGTCGCACTATAATCGTCTGCATCTACTAAATGTAGACCACCTTCAGTAGAACCAAATAGTACATAATCATCACGTTGGTCGGTGACTTTGCCATCTGCATCTAAAGTGGCAGAATAGGAGACTGATGCTGGTGTTGAATGTACTGTTGCACCAACAACTTTGATTGGTACTGAAGCATTAGCAGTTGTCAATGTCATGTTTTTGACAAGCGTCGCTGTGCTAGGAAGGGTATCAAATCCTAAAAAGTTAAGTAACTTTCTTAAAGTATCTTCAGAGTAAGTCGCTGAGTCATTAAACGTAGTACTCGACAAAGGCGTATTATCTAAAGTCACTTTCCCTGCATTATTCACACCGAATTTTCTCAATACCGTAGCATCAGCATCGGTAGTATTAACAGTCGTACTTCTCAAATCTTCTACATATAGAGCTCTGACTGTAGAGACGCCCGTCGTTGGTGTATTAAGTCGTGCATAAAACCCACCAGATTCCACACTGTTATTAGCATTAGGGTAATCCCTATCTGACCATAGATCTTGAGTTGCTGGATCTAACTCCCCTGCTACATTTTCGAACAACTTTCTGTTATTTTGACCATACAGCGTACCTTCATTTAAGCTATATTTTTTCATGTTGCCATTCCAGATTACTGAATTTTCAGCGACCTTGGACTGCAAGGTTGGATAATAAGCAACCGCGAGCTGGCTATCAGCACGATATGGATCATCAGGAATGATAATAGTACCTGAAGGAGTAGATGGTAATTCTTGATTCAAGTCACTGACAAAAGCGATAATACTATTGACAATATCATCTGTAGACTGTGCTGAGTAAAACCCACCTTCACCGAAGCCGCCAACACCAGGCAATTCATTATGAGACTTTTCACCCCAGTTACACGCATTTTTTGCATCTATGTTTGTGATATTTTCACAATTATAAAAATCACGATTGGCTGTAACACCAGTTGTTGGGTTAGCATAAGATAGATTGCGAATAACTCGACTTCCTATCGGCTTAGCTGCATCTGTGGTTTTATTAACATCAAACACTGAACCAAAGCCAACGACTGCAGTATAAATCTCTCTATCCGTGCCTAAAGGGTTAATCGTCGGATCACGTAAAGCTTTAGCAAATGCGCCAACTTCAGGCATACCATTACTACTTTGACTGCCACTTGGTAGCGTAGTTGCTGGTATAGTAAATGTAGTAGAACCTAAAGCAGATTTCATCAAAGGTAAAGGATTGGGAGAGCTATTTGGCTCACCATCTGTTAAGAAATATATTCCTCGTCCATCACAACTAGAAGGCGAAGAAAGTGGACTAATATAGTCAGTGATCAATTTTGAATCTGTGGCAGATTTAGCAAAACCGCTATAACCTAACTGTTCTGTAGTTTGTGTATATTCTCTAGATAGGCAGGTAAGAGAGCTATTATTTTGACATGGTGCAACAGTAGAACCAAAAGTAGTTGTTATATAAGAGTTGTTATTGTAATTTGAACAACTTAGACCACTGTTACTCCAACTTGTACACTGGTAGTATCTATTTTGATTGCCGTTAATCTTTACATACTCTTCTCTAAAGGAAACAACCAAAGCAGAAGTATTCTTACCTAGCATATAAGCACCGACCTCTGCATAGGCATTGGCTGTTGGTGTACCATTACTACCGATCAAAGGTGCAACAGCTGCTTTGATCGCATTACGTTGGGTTTGATCGAGCAGTCTTGCTGGTACCAATATCTTTCCACTAGTACCATCAGCACTTGTATAAGTGTTGTTGCTACCACTTTGGCTAGAGAACTGACCAATCCCAATAGATACCTTACTATTATCTATTTGAGTATTATTCATCAATGTAAATAGCGCATCTTTTAGGCGAGTTAATCGGTCATAGAACTTATCTTTATAGTAATACTTGTTACCACTACTAGAAGTTACAAAGCTGTACTCGTCGCCAATATTAGGATTGGCAATTGTTGTACTACAGATAGCGAAATTGTAACCATTATCACCAGAACCATCACTATCTCCGCAACGATACCATTGATTTTCAGGAGCAGGAGATAAGCGATAAAAATACCTATTACTAGTTGAGCAATATCTTCTAGTATAGCTTGGTGAAGTAGAAGAGTTTTCAGTTTGAACACTATTAGAAGAGATTCCTGAAGGCATATCACAAGCACCTGTCGAAACATTGGCAGCCATACTACCTGATGTATCTAGCATCATAGTAATAGTAGTCTTACCACCTTCAGCCGCTTTATATATCTCTAAATCACCGATTTTTTTGCCGGCTACATCTGCCTGTGATACAGGTATCACCATCATAGATGCCATGACGACGACTAAGTACTTTAGTGGTAACTCAAGCTTGTTGGATAATGGCAGTACGTTGTCAAGTCGTTTCATGACTTTTGTCCTTATATATAAGATAGAGCTAATGATTTATCGTACTAAGGTGTGGTTGAGAGCACACATTGAGTATCCAATGATCCTGATCCTGTACCAAATGGAATACATAAAGTAGAAGAAGAAACGTTTTCAACGTCCGCTTGCTCGTATAGCATTTTGCTTGGTGTAGTAGCCGCTAGCATGCAGTCATTTAGTGAGTTTTTTCCTGACGCTACATTAGCGCTAATGCTTGTTTTTGCAAAACAAGAACCCTCTGTATCTACAGGCTCACTATAAGATGGCAAAGCAGAAGTAGCTCGAATATCAAACTGATACTTTTTGCTTGTTCTATCCTCAACTTCTTTACCAAGAACCATATGTCCAAAAGCTTCTGCATCAGCAGCAGTAGGAGTTGTTGTTACACTTATTTGCGTAACAACAGTTTGTCTTGCGCTAGTATATCCATCTGCACTTGTGTAATCACATATACCATTATTTAGGCTACTCCAGTAACCACCCGTAGCTTGTCTCACTGTCGCATTTGCCGTCAGATATTTTTTCGTACGAGGATTAAAGCAATAGATAAACTCATTTTCTGAGTTTTCTTCATTTAATAAGAAGTGACCAAAAACTCCTGCCACACTAGTGACATCTAGGTACTCAGTAGATGTTGAACTACCATTAATCATCGCTTCTAACTTTTGGTTAGCACTATCAGACGACTGTAATAAGACAGTATTAATCTGATCACTGGTAGCAATCTTCAGATCTGTATTACTCTGTCTAACCGCTATAGCCCCTGCCAACATTATAAGAACCAGAAATAGTAGAACCACTACTAGCGTTGCACCTTGCTCAGTACTTCGATATGTCAAGCTAATATCGACATTTTTTGCTTTCAAATTTGATGGATAGTGGTAATGAGTCATTTTTGGTCTCTCTACTCAGGGTGATAAGCTAGTGCTGACATTTACTACACGTGCATTACGTAGTAAGGTCGTAGCCTCATAAGTCGAACGCACTTGTCTCGTACGATTAGCATCTGTCTTTAGATTGTTGTCTTGACCTAATAAAATAAATTCATCTTGGTCAGCACTACCTAATACAGCCGTGCTTCCATGTACAATAATGCCTACCTTAAGAGCTGTTATTGCTGGCCTATCTGTCGTGATAGCTAGATATGCGCTGCTGGGTAGATACATCACCTGTCCGGCATTAGCGCCACTAACTTCTTGTATACCTAATAAAACTTTAAACTGATCAGCATTAACGATGAACTCCTGACCTGCTTGGCCGAAACGACGTGAGTCCGTTGGTGTCGTGTCTATGCCACCAGCTTGATTAACACGTCCTGCATCACAGGCTAAGACTAAGTCTCTAATAATTCCAGTACTGCTCGCACCTGTCGCTTGACGTAAAAAATAACGTTCCACTACAATGTCATTCACCGCAACATCTGATCCTTCACAGTCACTCAAGGTATTGCCTGTAATATTAGTATATTGAATGGTTAGTTGATCACTGCCCACAGTAGTGTTTGAAACGCCTGTCCAACCATTAGTACCACTAGTACTATCACCAGCTCGTCTCGTCAAATAACCAGTATCGTTATAAGTCGCTGCTGTAATACCAAGATTAGCACCTGTTAATACAATGCCACCGTTTACAGTAGTACTATCAATCTGAGTAGAGGGATTGCCAAGATTCGCTAGTCGCATGTGTTTTTCTAGTTGCTGTAGTCCAAATACACTTGCATCCTGTAACTCGCTGCCACTCGCTTGGATACTACTGGTTTTTACATTAATTATATAAACTTGAATAACAGCAGCAGATACTATTAGACCAAGGACTAAGGAGATCATTAGCTCTATTAAAGTAAAACCTGCCTGATTGTAATGGCTATATTCACGGTTATGAGAAAATATCATCAGTAAGCCTCCATAATAAAGCACTCTGCACCATTCTTATAAGTACCATTTGCGTTGGCGCATGCATCTTCTGCAGTATTATCTAACGCAACGGTTGTGTCCCCCCAACTAGCTACAAAACACTGACGTTCTTGGTTACCCGATGTATCGGGGCAACCGCCTGGAACCATACCAACATTAATATCATTTTGGGCTGCATAAGATTTCATCAACAATCCATCACGCGTTGCAAGCTGGTCGATAGTACAACTGTCTGCTGCTACGGGAACAGTATCTGTATTTTTTATGCAGCTGTCCTTAGTTATACTAACACCGTCAATACTTATCGAATCCGAAGAACTATTTATAGCAGTTTTAAAAGCACTAATACCACTTGGATTAAGGCGCATCGTTTCAGCACCACCTCTCATGATGGTCAAAGATCGTGTGCGCATTAGACTCTCGTCTGTTGCTTTTATCGCTGACATTTGCATGGCACTAAATCCTAAAACAGCCACAGCTAGTAACAGTAATGACACCATCACTTCTATTAGTCCTACGCCTGCTTGCGTGCTTTTAGTATTCATCAACAGATCCCAGCATTCATAGTATTAACATTAGCAATTGTAGTGAGTTCTACTTGTTTAGGTGTCTCATCATCAGACCCGCTATCACAGATTGTATATAGGACTGTCGCGCTATTATCTATTGTCTTATTTGGTTTAAAAACAATGTTACTTACAGTAGACGGTGTAATCGTCTGAGTAACCGTACTCCTGTCACTGATATCGTAGCTAGATATATCGACATTATTAGCTTGCAGTGTAATCGTCTGAGGGCTAACAGTGTCATCATATATAACCGTTATATCTTGACGGCGGATAATACTTTCGACCTTAGCTTCTTTTAATGCAGTAAGTAGTGTCGAAGTAGTAGATTTCACACGCTGATTGGCAAACTGAGTATTCATACTAGGCGCCGCAATACTAACAATAATGGCAAGCACGGCAATGGTTACCATCAGCTCAATTAGAGTAAATCCGGAGCTGTTCATTCGTAAACTGATTGGTAGACTATTTGTAGATGCGTTCACATCAAATCCCTATTTATAACGGCCGTTGTCTGTCTGATAGCGATGCTAAACTCCGCTGAAAGCATTAATCATAGACTCATATTTTTATAGTGTTTTCGCTAAACTTTTTATGTTTATAGAACATAAAACCTGCAATTTTTATTCCACAATTTTTAGTTGCTTTCTAATAACGAAGTAATAGCAGATGCGTAAATAGTACAAGCTATCTAGAACTTATCATTTTTATCGTATTATTCAATTCAGCGGTGAGAGAAACGTTTCGTTGATAGCAAACAAATTACTATATACAGTTTTCACAATATAGCGCTAAGGTAACAAATTAGCAACATATTAGTATATTTTGAGTGGATGAAAATCGCTACTAAGGCTGACTTCCATGTGCCAGAGCGTAGGCGGACAGCAGGTAATTGCTATGACTTTGGTTATCTAACGTGGTTGCTTTTGGTACAGACAGTACACGTCCTAATGCCTGTAAGCTGGCACCTGTGGTCGCAACATCGTCGAATAGTAATAAACGTTTGACGGGTGGGTTTTCTATCAATACAAAGGCATTGTCTAAATTACTTAAGCGCTCAGCACGCGTGAGTCCTTGCTGACTGATCGTATTATCAACTCTCATGACGCCGTGCCACAATGGTATCCGCCAATGCTTGGACAGTTGTGCCGATAAGATACTCACTGGATCGAATCCACGTTTGACCAGTCGTTGATTAGTCGTTGGCATTGCAACAATCACGCTATTACCCTGATGACAACCATGCGGTCGCGGTAACTGGCGTATGGCATGCAGCAGTATTGGCAGTTTGGTTATATCTTCGTGATTTTTAAAGGCTCTAATGGCTTGACGAATCGGATAGTCATAATAGGTGGCAGCCTGAATAGACAATGAAGTACCAGCAGAAATATCAACTTCGAAAGGCTTGGGTAACCACGCTATACTATGATGACAGTGAGCACACAGTAGCCCTCTATTTAAGAGGTGATAAGCCTGTTGGATCAACTTAGCAGAGAGGGAGTTATCATTTGATGCTCTAAATACTGTATTGGTATTTAGAGCATCATTACTATGTAGCGTTGATTGGCTTTGCAATAGCTGAGACTGTGGTGAGCTACGATAAACACGGCATAACTGGCAACGTATATCTAGATACTCTGCCAGCCATAATCCAGCTTGGTAAGGCGTTAATCGCCGCATAAATTAACGTAAGTAGACAAGCTATTAAAAACCGCGCCAATCATTCAGCACAATACCGAAACCGATAGAGGTGTTTTCATGATTGTAGTCGATGATAGACTCACCATAACCTTGGAAAAGCTGCACATAACCATTGATATTTTCTGACAATGGATAAATATAATCTAGTTGCGCCGCGCCTTTATTGGTGCCTGGATTATAGCGAAGGGTTCCGCTCAAGCTTTGTTGATCAGGCAAATCATATAAGAACTTGATATCGCCATAGCCCATATAGTCTTCAATATCTGGGTTATCATCTGTACTACTACTCTCGTTATTTACTCGAGCCCATAAGCGCGGTACGATCGATAGCTTGCCCCACTCTGCACCTGCCATCAGATAAGCACGGTTCCATGAACGCGATAAAGGATCGTCTTGTCCATTAGAATGGTGAATGGCACCAGCACCCAACATACGCAGACGCCCGCCAAATGGTAGATTGGCGGCGACAGGTTGAGTTAGGAATATTTCGGGCTGGTAATCAGTCGCACGGAATGGACGTGAGTTATCTTCGTTATAGACCTGCCAATGCGACTCTTGCGTATAACCAAACCACAAGTCAGCATTACTATCGAATAAATCTTCTGCAACTTTAGATTTCAAAGATATCTGGAATTTTAACTCAGACTCTCTGACATCATTAGAAGTGAAAGACTCTGTATCCCGTGTTGGTGTGCTTGGGTTTAAGTTAGGATCAAAAGTATAGAATAGTGGTAATAGATAAGTCGGTCGATACGGTCTTACGGTCCAAGTCCCGCGCTCACTGTTCTTATCCAAATCATAAGATAAACTCAGTGGTGTATATTTTTCGATATCAGTCTGAGTGACACCTATATTTGATAAAATCTGTGCCTCGCTCTTAGTATCATCATCTGTCTCTAAGCTGCTGCTTTTTTCTAAGTTGCTTTTTGCAATTCGCTGATTACTCACTAAAATAGTATCTGCATCTTCAACCGATGTACCACTCATAGCCGTTTCAGCCTCAGCCAATATTACTTGAGGATTGCCTGAAATGGTACTTTGAAAGGTTTTTGCCAAATCTAATGGCTGTTTAGTCGTGGTGTAGCTCGGTGTCTTACCTTGCTCCGCCACTTTATCAAAACAGGCCAAACGTGCCGCACTGGTATGTACTTGGGTACAATCAAAAAACAACTTCGCCTGCTCAGCAATAAACTCTTTGCTCACTACTTTGCGATTTGTTTCAGCTGTATCTGATTTTATTGACGACTCATCCGTACCTTGTGGCATTTCGTAATCTTCATATTCGAATGCTGTCTCTGGTATTGGCAACTCATTGTAAGTTTGCGTATTGTCGGCAGCATTCACTTGCACTGTAAAGCAAGTTAACGCTATTCCGATAGCAATGTTCAGATGATGTTTCTCTGTTTGAAGTAAGATATTTTTTCTCGCTTTGGTAATAGGCATAGATGGGCGCTGTGCAGTGATATGGGGAAACATAAGTATCCTTTGTCTCACTGGCACCATCGCCAGCAAGTATATGAAGTAATGAAGTTGACCATTAGCGTCATCGCTAAAACAGAACAAGACCAATGATATTCGGATATAAATATCCAAAATTGTCATTGGAAATGCGTCTTTAGCATTGTTGCTTTATTGTAATGAAAATATGGATATTATACTAGCGTTATCGCCTCATAATACAAATGTAGATAGGAATAAAAGATGTTAAACCAAGTGCTTAGTCTCATTATGATAGATAATCTTTAAGCACATTAAAAAAGCCAACATACTATTACTATAGTATGTTGGCTCTTTCAGATTAGTAAGCCTTCGCAAAAGACTTGCTCATGTTGTTAAGTAGGATTTATTAATGATAAGTCGCTAAGTATGAGTCGTTAGGTATGAGTCATTAAGTATGAACTATTAGTTATCAGTTACTAAGCATCGTCAGTGTCTGTTCAAACTCTGAACGACCAATTTCACCCACTTGTTGGTTGACCAGTTGACCCTCTTGATAATACAGTAAAGCAGGTGGGCCAAATAATTTATAGCGTGCCAAAATAGCTTTAGAGTCATCAGTCGTCTCAGTGATATCAAGTTTAACCAATTGCCAGTCTTGCATCTGTACAGGACGATTATGGAATAAATTCTTGTCCATAATGCGGCATTCTATGCACCACTCTGCAGTGACATCTACAATGACTTTTGGATTGGCAGCGATAATGACATCTAACTCAGCCAACGTAGTGATGGTCTGATCGGTTACATTATTAGCAGCTGATGGGTTCGTCATCGACTGTGTCATTGGCGCCGCACTCAATGATGCAAGCGGATGTAAACTATCATCGTTACCTAATGCGGCACCTACCATCAAACAAGCCGCCCAAATACCTGCGAGTAAACCGAATGCTTGTGTGAGCATGCGACCTTTACCCAACCAGCTCCACGCCCATGTCGCTACTACCATGAACCATAATGCCCACACCAGTAGCATCACTGGTGATATAAAGACTCGTTCAATTAATAATAACGCTACAGCAAAGAGTAATAAGGCAAAGCCTTGCTTGACCCAATTCATCCACTCGCCAGCTTTTGGCATGATTTTGCCTTGGGTTGCACCGATTAAAATAAGCGGGGCAGACAAACCAAACCCAAGCATAAATAAAGCAGCGAAACCAAGCAAAGGGCTACCAATCGTAGACACGGCAAGTAGCGCACCAAATAATGGTGCAGACACACAAGGCGATACCACTAAAGCGGACAAGAAACCAGCGACCAAACTACCACCTGTACTACCAAGCTTACTATCACCTGCTTGGCTCAACCCCTGCATTTTACTACTGATGCCTCGTGGCAATCGGATACTAAACACGCCTAGCATATAGAGTGCCAGTAAAACGAAGACGATCGCAAAACTGATTAGAATAATAGGGTTTTGTAGCCAACCAATAATACCCAATGACTCACCGAACACCGCAATGACAGCACCCAAAATCCCATATGCTGTCGCCACACCAATAGCGTAACTGGTGGTTAAGATCACACCACGTTTGACCGTTGGTTTTTCCTCACGAGCAACGATATTGGCGACAATAGGCAGCATCGGTAATACACATGGCGTTAAGGCCAAACCCAGACCTGCTAAAAACAGTAAAATAAGTGCTAAGCCAGGATGCGTTCCTAAACCAAAAGGATCGCTATCGACGACACTATTGGCAGACGCTACTGTATCACTTTGCGCAATGTTAGTCGGTGTCTCTCCATCTGCACCAGAAATCGTATTAGTCGCTGTCAGCTCACCGTCTAGCGAGTCTTCATCTAGCAAGGCATAATCGATAACGTCGTCATCTACCTGTGCTTGTCCTGCTTCAACATTATCTGTACTAATGTCATTCTCAGACACCTGAGCATCATCTGCTAGACTAGCGTTAGCTGCTACATCAGTATTAGAAGTATTAGTGCTATTTTCTGCTGCCTGCTGCGGTGTTGCTGCGATATTGATAGTAGTATTAACCTTTTCAGGTGGATAGCACAGTCCTGCTTTAGCACAACCTTGCCAACCAATGACCACTGCGGCGTTATCCACACTTTTACCACTATTACTGGTCAAAGTAGTGGTTGCGACCATATTGATTTGATCGAATACTGGCACTTTTCCAAAGGTAGGGTCATCAATCAAGACAGGCTTCTGACTAAAGGTAAACGGCGCCGCGGACACCCCATCAGGTAGCGTTAGCTTGATTTTATCTTTATAAACATAATGCTGAGGCGTGATATCGAAATTAATGGCTAAGCGTGTACCATTGCCCGTAGCGCTAGTGTCAGTAATGACCTGAAATGCTTGATCGACTGGTAGGAATTTTGGCTTTGCATCACTCTTACTATTGCCAAATAAGTCACCCAATCCGGCCGCTTGCGTGGTCATAGACGTTGCTGTCAATCCAGTAGCTACTAGACCAGTGGGCAACAGTCCTGCAAATAACGAGCTACCGCTTATCGCAAATGCCAGTAGGTAGGACTTCTTAGCAGCGCGGCTTCGCGTTAGCGATGAGGGTTTTTCTTTTGCCTTAATCGACATGAATGGCTACCTATTTATTACCAATATTCTATTTATGACCAAGAGTTAAATCGACTTACTAACTTACCAAGTTACTACCTACCTAACAGCAATGTCGACCGTGGTTTTTACCTTTTCTGGCGGATAGCACAACCCTGCGGTGGCACAGCCTTGCCAGCCAATCACAACTGGCACATTTTTGGCACTTTTGCCATTATTCGTGGTCAGTATCGTAGTGGCCACCATATTTCTTTGCGTAAACACAGGTACCTTACCAAAGGTTGGATCATCAATGGAGACAGGAGACTGATTGAAAGTAAATGGTGTGGCGCTCACCCCTTTAGGGAAATTTAAGGTTAATTTGTTCTTATAAACATAGTGGCCTGGTGTGATATCAAAATTGATCGATAATCGCGTGCCTTTAGAGGTCGCCTTAGTGTTACTAACCACTTGAAAGGCTTCATCAACAGGCAAAAACTTTGATTTAGTACTCTTATTACCAAACAGCTCACCCAAACCAGCTGCCTGCGCACTCATGGATGTCAGTGACAAACTAGCCATTAACGAAGCACTTATCACAGTAAGTGCAAGCACGTAAGATTTTTTAGCCGCACACTTCTCTATTGCAGCTGATGTTGACGTTTGGATTGACATGAATGGCTACCTTTGATTGCTACTCTTAAGGACTATTGGGGAAAGCTAAACCAATAATTGTCTTACTGATCGATTTTGAGTGATAACTCATTTAAATAACCAAGCACACCGTCTATACGTTACTTTTTTCAGAGACTATATACGTTACTCTTAATAAGAGTGAATAGCATGGTGGTTAGTTTTATAAGAACCGCTTTTGGATAATGCTGACTTCTCACACAAAGCTCACTATAGCTTGATGACTGGTTTTACCATAGTAAAAATGTGACTCAGTCAATAATATACAACAGTAAGCAAATATTAAGAAAGCTAAGGTAAGGTTTAGAAAAGCAGCTATAGTAGATATGGGACAATGAAAGAACAGCTCAGGTAATCGATGATAACTCTCGCTCCAACCATTCAAAATCTTTGGCGATATTAGGCAAGATAGAGCCCTGAAGGGCAATACAGCCATACTCAATAATAATATCTAACAATAATAGTATCTAACCAACAATTTGAGAGCATTCAAAAGCTAAAGAAGTGGTGTAGAGTCGCTACTATCTGGCATTAAGCCTTGCAATAGCAAAACATCTAAATGCTGCTGTTGCAGCTTTTTATCGAAATCATTTACCTCTGCAATCAACATCCTCTCGATGCGCTTATCACTGGCAAATACGCTCAATCGCGCACAAATCACTGCCAGTTGATAAATACGTTTTTTACAATAGCCATCTAACCCTTGCAATAGTCTGACCATATGCGGGGTCTCAAGACTGGCATAGTCATAGTCTGCAACGACCGGCTGACTAAGAGCCGTGACACCGTAGCTGATAGACAAATGAGCACAGAAATAACAGCTAAATAAGTAACCAACGACATGCCCAATATAATAGCCGCGGTCATAGGTAAAGCTACTCACACCAAAGTGGCCAAGCACATAACTGTTGAGACTGCCTTGGTCACGGATGGGTTTACCGTACTTTAGCTTACCCACAGTCGCAAAACATAACGGGTTGCGACCATCTTGGGTAGTCAGCTGCCACCCTGCTGGTTGTTGGGCTGGCATGTGACGGATAATATCGGCAATGATATCATCCACCACATGTAACTGCTGCCAAAGGCGCTCTAACCCATCCGTATCCATCAGACCGCGCTTATCGAGCTGCTGAGCGAGTAGATACTGCTGATGTTCTGCAAACTGTAGCTTAAGCGTTTGTACCAGATAAGTCGGACGTGTACTAGCAGAAGCCATATATAACAGTCGAGTACGCTCGTGCTGAGCCTGATAAAGCGCCACTCGCTGTTCAGCAATATTATTCTGGTTATCAGCAGGTTTTTGCGTAGTCGAATGGCTGTGAGAAAGCCCGGTAGACGAAGTTTTAGAGGTTACTTCTGTCTCTGAGCCTTCAGCCATCATTTTTTCTGAATTTGGTAAGGTAAACAGCGCTAGCAATGTCGCCTTATCAAGTGGCTCGGCGATGCTATCTGGTTCCGTACTTTCTACAAGGCATGGGTTACTCTCAACCTTGTCTGTAGCGTTGTTTGTATCCATATTGCTTTGTTTTTCGGCAGACGTAGCAGAGCCTTTTTGGTTATTGGCTTGTGCGTTCAGCTTTGCGGTCGGTTCAGTCATAACATACCATCAGCAGCAAAAATAAATATCATCTAGACCATATGATATTTCTGCCATACAGTGAAATATCATACGCTAAAAATAAGCACGCATGCCTAGATAACTCATTATCCCATAGTACCTTAACACGAGCACATTGTCAGCCATACATCATCAAAATACTGGGAGTTGCGCATATTCAAACGTGGTGCTGGCAGTCAGATAAAAAGTCTCTATCGACATCTCATATAGTCGATCCACTATAAAATAAATACAATGATACTGGGTGCATTTTGCGTAGCCTCTGTCTGCGCAGGCACAGCAAGCAAGGAAAATGTATGCCAGTATCGCATGGTTACATCTGTATCTGTTTTATTTAGGACTGACTATATATCACTGCTAAAAATAAAAAAAGCGCTAAAGGCACAGTAGCACCCTTAACGCTTTTTTTATAGATAAGTGTGTTGAACGCAAGCTAAGCCATTATTCTTTTTTGATACTGTTGACGATATGCTTTAGGGGACACGCCATAAACACGCTTGAATGCCTGGCTAAATGTTGAGTCTGACGCATAGCCAACCAGCTCACTAATACGGCTGATACTGTTTTGCTGTAAGCGCAAATAACGTGCCGCCAAGCGTAGACGATAATCGATTAGATAGGTCAATGGTGGCATTCCAACTGTATCTTTGAAACGTTGTGCAAAGCTTGAGCGTGACATACCCGCTACCTCGGCGAGATTATGAATCGTCCAACTTTGGCTTGGATCTTCATGCATCGCGGCCAATGCTTTGGTCAGAAATGGATCTTTCATCGCCTTTAGCCAATTTTCTGTGGCCTCAGGCAGACTTTCAATATACACACGTAAGCACTCAATCATCATAATACTTGCCCAATGATTGATGACAGCAGTCTTACCCATGCGTTCACGCTCAGCTTCTAGTGTTAAGAGCTTAATCTCGACATCGATAACTTCGAACCTACCTTCAGAGGCATCATTAATTTCAGGCAAAATCGGAGGCAGTACAGATAGCAAAGGACGTATCATTTCTTTGTCATATTTGCATTCAATCAATATCAAAGATGAATTGGGATCACCGTTACCATTGATTTCAAGCGTATTACTTTTACAATTAGGTAGTAAATCATCCAATGACTCTGCACCATCACCATGATGGTTCAACGCGTAGCTGACATGCCTATGCGCGTTAGGAATCATAATCATATCACCAGCATGTGCCTGCCGCAGACCATTACCAACGTCAATGCAAAAACTACCAGACATAACCAAGTAAAACAAAATTGTATCTTGCCGAGTGATGGAATAAGACCAGTTGCCAGTACCATTCAGGCGATAATATTTGGTTTCGAACAAATGCACATTTTGTAGCAGTACACTCAATGCATCCATCAGTTGCCCCTTCGATAATATAAGATTAGTCGCATCATATGGTCCAATATCTATGATATCGCCACGATAGTAGCGTCGCTTGATATACGATATGTACGTAGTATTCTAGACTAATATAGATTTAACCATACTATAAGCAAGCAAAATCTATGTACGGCAGCACTAAGCTTGCTATGACTACGACATGGCTCTAGCTATTTTTATTTGATATAGTCGGTTCAGTATAATTTGGATATAAAGAATGCTAGTGAAAGTACTACAAATAGTAGACTAAGCGAGCCTGACACCGTATCCAATTTATAGAAGATGGACTATAACTGATGTTGTATTGAATAAATCGTCTATACCAACCGTCTTTAAAACTTTATCATGATGCACAACTTAAAAGCTTATCTTTATTGGCTCATATAATAGCTATTAAGGAATAATGAAGAAGGTACAGAGACAGGTCGCTTATACAGAAGACTTGTCATCAAAACAAATCGTATAGACGCAAAAAATCGCCAAAAGTGGCAGAGTCTGATTATTTATAAAGGAGTTTATAATGAGGTAACGCTAGAGATACTAAAAAGAGGTAATGCAGAAAAAATTGGGGCGACTGATGGGACTCGAACCCACGACAACCGAGATCACAACCCGGGGCTCTACCAACTGAGCTACAACCGCCATAACTATTGCCTGATAAGACAAAATTTGCAGGCTAAATGGTGCGCCTGGCAGGATTCGAACCTGCGGCCACCTCCTTAGAAGGGAGATGCTCTATCCAGCTGAGCTACAGGCGCTCTTAGAGGACTTTTATACATTAAAGTCAGTTCTAAATATACCAGAAACTAAACCATTATACATAAAAAAAAGCCTGTAAGGCTCTTAAAAAATAGATGGTCGGAGTGATAGGATTCGAACCTACGACCCTCTGGTCCCAAACCAGATGCGCTACCAAACTGCGCCACACTCCGAAAATTTCTATTATCACGATAGTTTGTTGCTTAACTTGTTATCAGAAATACTGCTAACTCGTTAATGTTCCTCGCTATCGAGGTGCACATATTAAGCGGAAACGGTGGTAGTGTCAACACTTATTTTTGATTAATTTAAAAAATTTCTAAATTATTTCAAAAACACCTACTTTTCATCAAAACAGCTTAAACAAAAAGTCTTTCCTACGACGGCGCTAACCATCGATAGCGCCATTATACTCGATTCAAGGCCGAACACAAGCGCTCGTTTATCGTTCCAGTAAAGACATTAAATGGTATGAGCCATAACTGAGCAGAATTCATATTATTATCAATATCTTGACCATTCAGAGACCGTTGACTAAGTGCTATCGGTTGTCTCTCATCACCTTGTACAGGGTAGACCAACCAGACCTGATCTGCTTGGTAAGCCTGCGCATAACTGGTCAATTGATAAGCGTCACTGGCACTAATGCTCGCTGCATGAGATAAATGCTTCCATTTAATATCGATGACATGACTATAGTTACCTGACACGTTAATGTGAGAAGCTGCTTCTGTATTGTCCTGACCTTGGTGGGTATGGGTATGGGTATGGGTATCGGCATGAGTATCAGTATCAATCGCTGTCTTATATATAAGTAAATCAGGTCGTATAGACAAGCAGGCCTGCCCTTCTGTATCACTCAGCCAGACACTCTGCGATTGATATAGGGGTCTATAATTCGGACTTACTTGGCTAAACATTGAGGCGATACGCTGACTAACCCATTGCTCAAAGGCTTGATTCATATCAATCAATAGGCACAATCGTGGTGATGCTTGTTTATGTTTGGATGCTTTATTGGGATCAATCATGTGACCCGTTTCGGTATTTGACTGTTGCAATAACCAATAAGCCAAGTCCACCAGCTGCTGCATCGTCTGTAATTTTTGCATGTGAAGTGGCAGCACTGCTAGTTGTTGCTTTGCCTGATGATATATCGAGTCGAGCCTCTGCATCTCATGTTGGCTGAGCACAGGTATTGGTTGCCACGCTTGCAAAGATTTAGGGGCCGTTGATTGGCTTAATAGTGGGCTTAATAACATCAGAGCACTTTTAATTAGTCGATTACCCTGCATGTCTTGGCTCAGCACACTGCTCTCACAGACGAACTTATGCGGCTGCATACTGTTATGGCGCAGCTGCTCTTTGATGAGTAGTCGACCTTGTAGCGATGCTTGGTTGTGAGTTTGCGACTGGTAATGCTTGGTCGGTTGCTGCTGTGCCAATCGCTGCAAAAACTGCGTGACCAGCCAATCTGATAAAGGCAATACAGCTATCGGTAATGACGTAAGCTGAGTACTAATCTGGCCTAAATTTTTTGTATGAGGCAGTTTATTGCGGGTTCGATCACTATTACCAATCAAATCAGACATCATGCCTTGCACCCATTGACGGGTTTGTGCGAGATCGCTGTCT
Organism: Psychrobacter sp. SCQQ22; assembly: GCF_015864605.1. Classification (NCBI taxonomy): domain Bacteria; kingdom Pseudomonadati; phylum Pseudomonadota; class Gammaproteobacteria; order Moraxellales; family Moraxellaceae; genus Psychrobacter; species Psychrobacter sp. SCQQ22. The sequence continues at coordinate 427,723 of NZ_JADYWZ010000001.1, read as the reverse complement.
TGAATAGATGGATTAAGCTTTGGCAATATCTCTAGTACGATACCACTAGGCAGGAGAATGATACCGATATAGTGCCCGACTTTCAGCTGCCACTGTCCTTGCTGACGTTTGATGCTGAACACCGAGAATTCTTGTGCCATCAACCAATGAAAATCAGCTATCTGTAAAAAACTGTCAACCGTTAGGCGTTGATGCTCAAATACAGTGATAACGTTAGTATCAGGCGCACCCATACCACTACGATTGATATTATTGCTTGTGATACTCTGATTTCTTCCATCGCTATTTATCAATTTTCAATAACCCAATTAATATAAACGCTGGAAAACGGCAGGTTTTATAAACTCGCCTATCTTGGCAATAAGGTCGCTATTGATTCTATAGCTATCTGTATTGACTGACTGATCGAGAAATAAGTGATGCCCTGAAAACATCTGATTTTGTGCAGCTAAATTATTTTTATTATCTATCTGAACATTTGACTCGTTTGTCATCAGTGCTTGGCTATCTTGAATAAACTGTGTGCTCATTGGCTGCTGCTCATCTTTAAAAATATACTGCAGCATAGTAATTTGTCCGCCAGTCGCTTGCGCCAATTGCGGAATAATTTGTTCGATTAATACGTCTTGTAGCTGTTCAAGAGTCGTTACTGAAAATAAGAATGCATGACCCAATTGCGCATCCACCCCTAACGTCTGAATAATGCGATGGTTCAAACCTGTTAATAGTCTGGCCAAATCTATGGTTTCTGCTTCATTATGTTCTGCTGTACTAGACGTTTCTGAGCCTTTACTAAGATTGATAATTGGTAGTAGTTCCGGCTGTGGTGGACAGTCAATAAACCGAAAACGTCGGCGTAGTGCCATGTCTAGCGGTGCTAAAGAGTGATCTTGAGTATTCATAGTCGCATAAATATCGACATTGTCAGGAACACTAAAGGTCCGTCCAGAATATGCCAGATTCACTGTCATGGCATTTGCCATACCCGTACGTTTATCGGGTTCGATCAGACTGAGTAGTTCGCCAAATACTCGTGACACGTTCGCGCGGTTGATTTCATCAATCAGCATGGCATAACGCTGTTTGGGATTGTTTGCCGCGCGCTGACATAGTTTTAAAAATGCCCCATCTTGAATGGCATAACTCATTTGAGACGGACTATTATTAGCATTATTTGACTGACCAGAAGCCACCATCACAGGGCGAATGCCTTCAACGAACTCTTCATAACCATAAGCCTGATGGAAGCTCACCATACTAAAACGCTGCTGACTGAAAGCTTGATTTTGGCTAGTGTCATTGTCTCGCTTTGCCTGCTGAAACTCTTCTAGTTGCTGCGATAAATCCGTTAACAATGCCATGCTTTCTGGTAATAAATACCATGCGCCACTGTTGTCTTTATCAAAGTAAGCTTGGCCAGCACGATTTTTATAACTTACGGTGTCTGAGCTGGTAGGAGTATGCATTTGCAGCACAGACCATGCCGTATTACTTAAGTGTTTCTCTCGCTCATTCTGCGATGCCTTGGCAACAAAAAACTCATGATTGACAATTTCAGGCACCTTGACCAAGTCTTGATTTTTGGATTGTAAATCTAAAAATGCTAGACAGACGACATCTCGCCAGCTGAGCGCTTGCAACAGCTGTGCTAGTAAATCATTAGGATTGGCTCTAGGTAAGTAGTCGGTATATTGCTTAGCAATTTGTAGCAATCGATAAGTCTTACCCGTACCAGCCACACCTGTATAAATAATATTGGTAGGCTTATGAGTTGATGTGTCGGGCATAGCGTCATCCAGCAGATAAGGAGTTCGTGAGAAAAATAAATAAAATGTGCTAAAACGCCGTCATTATAGCGTGACGCTTCACATGGCATCTAACGGCATTATTTTGAACAACACGGCTACGAGCTAAACTATTTCTAGTGTCCAAGACATCACCATATCAGTGTTGTTTTATAAGCGCATCAGTTCATTCTAATAATGGTCGGACAGCGGTAGTTAATGTAACATAGTGAGTATAGCGGCTTGCATAATACTCCGTATTTTTCCGCTATGATGATACACGCTACTACTCAAAATCTCATTCAACGCATCTAAGTTAAGGAATTTTGTATGTCAGGATTATTAAAAAAACTCCCTACCAAGCTGACCAATAAGTTACCAGCCAAAGTATCTGACAACACAAGATTGCCAGTCGAAAAGCCAACCAGCACACTCAAGCCCATCAGCAACCAATTCACCAAACTGTTATCAGTGACTAAATACTTGCCTGCCGGTGCACGATCGAGCATCTTGTCCAAAGCCTTTGGCAAGGTCGTGCCATATGTCGGCACGACAGGCGTCTATTATGAAACGGTCAATCCCAATCAAGTGGTTGTCAGTTTAAATAACACCAAGGCTGTACAGAATCACATTGGTTCCATCCATGCAGTGGCCATTACCTTATTGGCTGAAACGGCCACAGGGTTTATCTTGGGTTTAAACCTACCCTCTGACCGCGTGCTATTAATTAAGTCTTATTCGGTTAACTTTTATCGCCCCATCAAAAAAGGTCAAATTGCTGCGGTGGCCAGTTTATCTGATGAGCAGCGCTTAGATATCTTGAACACTCCAAAAGGTGAAATGGTTATTCCTTGCGTGATTCATGACCGTGAGTCTGACAGCGACCGTGACCCAATCGTCGTTGAGATGACATGGGCTTGGATACCTAAATCTGAGCTAGAGGCCCGTCGTCAAGGCAAAGCGAATGAAAAATCTGCAGCAGTTGCTACAGAGTCTCCGGCAGAAACAGAGCAAGATACTCAACAAGAGGTAAATGACGAAGCCGCTAAATAGCCAGTCCTTCATCTAGAGTTAATGCGACATAATGCGCTGTACGCTTTTTTATATCCGTACAGCGCATCATTTTAGTAGTTGATTAGGGCTAACACTTATATAACCAGCAACAATATTCTCTACTTAGATCCTCTAACGTCTTATCCGCTTCTAGAACATTCTGTAGCCCATATCGAACAACCACTGAAACCTTCTGACATGTACACCCTTCTAACGCCTACTCAACAGTATTACGGCACATAGCCCGTCGCAACGTATGATTCATAAATACCGTTGCTATATGTATCACTGCTATAGATGCCACTACTATAGCTACCTCTGCATATCTTGTCGTATGCCTCGATAAAGTTGATGACAAAAGAGACTGGTTGCTTAAATCGTTAAACTGGGTAAAGATTGTCTGTAAGCGCGCATGAGTTTGTTATAATAACATTTCGTTTTTCGTGAGTAGCAAGGCTCCGATTTTGGATGCTCCCTATCTGGTCTTTACCATCATGATGAGAAGCTGTCGCCTGCCATAGACTACGGCCTACGATGAATAACTTTTACTATTGAACCAAATCTTCGTTTGTCACCTTCGTTCGCCCGCTATTAGGATTATCCTTATGTCACAACAAGCCGCTATTTCTACTACCAGCCCTACACCACTTTCACAAGATACGTTTACTGTAGGCAGTCGTACATTTTCTTCTCGATTGTTGGTTGGCACTGGTAAGTATAAAGACATGACCGAAACTGGCGCTGCTATTGCTGCTTCAGAAGCAGAGATTGTCACGGTTGCTATTCGCCGAGTCAATATCGGTCAGAACAGTAATGAGCCGAACTTGCTGGATGTAATCTCACCTGATAAGTACACCATATTGCCCAACACTGCTGGGTGCTTCGATGCCGAAACTGCCGTTCGTACTTGCAAGCTGGCTCGTGAGCTATTGGGTGGGCATAACTTGGTTAAGCTTGAAGTATTGGGCGACGAAAAAACGCTTTATCCAAACGTAATGGAAACGTTAAAAGCCGCCAAAGTATTGATCGATGATGGCTTTGAGGTGATGGTCTATACGTCAGATGATCCTATCGTTGCACAAGAATTAGAAAGCATGGGCTGTGTCGCTATTATGCCGCTAGGTAGCTTGATTGGTTCGGGTCTTGGTCTGCTCAATCGTCATACGCTTAGCTTGATTATTGAAAACGCTGAAGTACCCGTATTGGTAGATGCAGGCGTCGGCACTGCCTCTGATGCAGCACTTGCGATGGAGCTCGGCTGTGATGGTGTACTGATGAACTCTGCGATTGCTAACGCCCAGAACCCAGTCATGATGGCACATGCCATGAAGCATGCAATGTGGGCTGGTCGCGCAGCATTCCTAGCAGGGCGTATGCCGGTACGCAAAATGGCGACTGCTAGCTCGCCACAGACCGGATACTTTTTTCAGTAAAATGTCTAACAACACACCATTATAAAAGTCAGTGATAAAATAATAAGAAACATGACGTCAGGCGTAAATAAGCATTTAGGATTTGTTGAACATTCTCCTATTGGCAGCGACCCGTGGTAGATGTTCGACATAACCTAATCACTGTTTCATTGAATACCGAGCTTCATTAAATACTTGGCTTAATTGAATACCTACCAATGATAGTTTCTCATTCAACGTATATCAATTCACAATAAAAGTATGACAGCGTTAACCTTACTTGAAGTATTACCTATACACTTATACTTGATCGCCTTGTCCTACTTTTAAATTGAATCAACCACATCGTCATAAAAGGATTTATTATGCGACTTCTCACAGCAGTCGACCAATTATTTTTGCTTCTTGAGTCGCGTAAACAACCTATGCATGTCGGTGGTTTATTTTTATTTGAAGTGCCAGATACAGCTGACAGCGACTTTGTCTATCAGCTGGTCAAGCAGATGCAAGACTCTGATGTACCGCCAAGCTTCCCTTTTAATCAAGTATTGGAGCATATGGCGTTTTGGCAAAAAGACAAAAACTTTGATGTCGAGCATCACCTTCATCATGTCGCACTACCAAAACCTGCACGGGTACGCGAACTGCTCATGTATGTTTCGAGAGAGCATGGACGTCTTTTGGATCGCGCGATGCCTTTGTGGGAATGTCACGTGATTGAAGGCATTCAGCCAGAAAACGAAGGCGATCCTGAGCGTTTTGCTTTGTATTTCAAAATTCATCATTCTTTGGTAGATGGTATTGCTGCCATGCGCCTCGTTCAAAAATCTTTATCGCAGTCACCCACTGAGCCCGTAACTCTGCCAATCTGGTCTTTAATGGCACGTCATCGCAACCACGTCAACGCCATACTCCCTTCGAAAAGATCTATCAGACGCATCATTAAAGAGCAAATATCTACCATCAAGCCTGTGTTTACAGAATTGCTAGACAACCTCAAAAACTCTGGGGATGATGGCTATGTCGGTACTTTTGATGCACCCATGAGTATTTTGAATAAACGTATCTCTGCGTCACGGCGTATCGCAGCGCAGTCTTATGATATTCAGCGCTTTAATGATATTGCCGATAGACTAAAAATTAGTAGAAATGATGTGGTACTGGCAGTTTGCGCTGGTGCCATCCGTCGCTATTTAATATCGATGGATGCGCTGCCTAGTAAGCCATTAATTGCCTTTGTACCGATGTCACTGCGTACAGATAATAGCGTATCGGGTAATCAGCTGTCATTTGTATTGGCCAACCTAGGCACACATTTGGATGATCCATTACGTCGGATACAGCTCATCCATCGTAGTATGAACAGTGGCAAGCGCCGCTTCCGCCGTATGAACCAAGCGCAAGTGATCAACTACAGCGTTATCGCCTATGCTTGGGAAGGTATCAATCTAGCGACAGGTTTATTCCCGAAGAAACAAGCCTTTAACCTCATTATTTCCCACGTACCTGGCTCTGAGAAACCTCTATATTGGAATGGTGCGCGCTTGCAATCTTTATATCCGGCTTCTATCGTATTCAACGGTCAAGCGATGAATATTACCTTAGCCAGTTATTTGGATAAGATTGAATTCGGTATTGCGGCTTGCAGTAAGGCATTGCCTCACGTACAAGACATGCTCGCGCTGATAGAAGAAGAATTGACGCTGTTAGAAACGACCAGTAAGACGCTTGAATTTCAGGGTATAACCGTTGGCAGTGACAGTGATAAAGCAACAAAAAAGCTGGCTCCTTAACGGAACCAGCTTTTTATTATCAATGCTTTTAAGTATTGCTACTTATACAGCCTCGCCCCAACTAGGAACGACTACTTGCATCAATGGCTTTAACAGCTTGATGTTACAAGCAAAGATAGAACCGGAAGTCATTGAGTTGTGCGCGCCTGTATGATCGACAACCACACCACGTGCCTCAGTGACGATAAGCTCACCAGCAGCGATATCCCACGGCTTAATAGACATTTCGAAATAACCATCGAAACGACCAGCAGCTACATAGCATAAATCCAATGCTGCAGACCCTAAACGACGAATTTGACCACCCGCTTCAGAGACTTTCTGTAGGCTTTCAAAATGCTCTTTCGCATAAGAAATCACTTCACCATTGCGCTTACGCTCAAGCGGATGACCCGTAGTAAATAGGCCACCATCAAGCGTTTTTCGTTCGCTCACTTGCATACGGCGATTGTTCAAGCGCGCGCCTTTACCGCGGCTAGCAGAGAACATCTCATCACGGACTGGATCATAGACCACGCCATGTTGCGTAACGCCTTTATGCTGTACAGCAATCGATACGCAGAACTGCGGCACACCATGAACGAAGTTTTTGGTGCCATCGAGCGGATCGATAATCCAGCACCAGTCAGCGTCTTCGCCGCGACCTTCTTGCATACCAAACTCTTCACCCAAAAATGAATGATTCGGATAGCTGGCTTTTAGCGTCTCAATCGTCAGCTCTTCACTGAAACGATCAATACGTGTGACCAATCCATCAAGTCCTTTCGACTCGATATCCAATTCGATTTTGTGGCGGTTTTGATGCGCATATAAAATCTCTTTACCAACTTTTTCAGCAGTACGCGCTGCGATGACGACCATGGGTTCCATAAATAACCTATTTGCTTGATGAATGAATATAAAAAATAAGACTAACTTTGTGCCCACAACATGCCAATTAGACTAGCCGCATCACACCACATCTATGCGATTTAAAAAACGTGTCTTTTATAGATGAAAACTTATAAATGACAATCGCATTATACTAAAATTGTTCGATAAAAACGAAAAAACCATTACGTTCGCCAAACCAGCCCATATTTTGGTGGTCATCACAAACTGCGCAAGTTGTAAAAAAGTCAGCACCTACGGCTAAGTAAGCGTTAGCTCTATCTATCGAGCTTTTATCTGTTCAAACTAACATTATTGATTCTAAATCAATTTCGACCATACTATTTATGACAACGTTGCTTATAACAACATGGCTTATAGCAATACGATTTATAACAACACGACTTATAACAATAACTGCTGAAGCTGCTTACTCACACCGTCGACACTCAAACCGCAATCAGCCAGTTGCTGAGCTTGGGAACCGTGCGCAATGAAGCGATCAGGAATACCCATATTAGCAATAACTGGACGAGTACGCTTAAAAGCAGCTGACTCATTGAGCAAATACTCATTGACCGCACTACCTGCGCCGCCAGTAATTACATGCTCTTCTAGGGTCGCAATATGAGTAATGCCTTTTGCCAATAGCATCTCTAATAGGCTAGTATCTAAAGGTTTTACCCAGCGCATATTCACCACATGCACTTGATACTCTGATTCTGTATTACCATTGACGATAGCTTCTGCTGCGTGCTGAGCCGTGGTCATCATCGTACCAAATACCAATAATGCGAGCTTTTTCGGCGCATTATTAGGGCCTAATACTGACTCCACTACAGCTTCGCCGATTTTATAAATTTGTGCTGGCTGTTCGATAACGGCGCCCGTACCCACACCACGTGGATAGCGTACAGCCGTACATCCTTGATAGTCATAACAAGTATTAAGCAAATGGTAACATTCGTTTTCATCTTTTGGCGCTGCAATCAACATGTTAGGCACGCAACGTAAAAATGCAAAATCAAATACGCCAGCATGGGTTGCGCCATCTTCACCGACTAAACCAGCTCGGTCGATAGCGAACGTTACGTCTAGATTCTGCAACGCAACGTCATGAATCAGCTGATCATAGCCACGTTGCAAAAACGTTGAATAAATCGCGACAATCGGTTTGACACCTTGAGTTGCCATGCCCGCTGCTAACGTGACTGCATGTTGCTCAGCAATCGCTACATCAAAGAAACGCTCTGGAAAATGACGAGCAAAGTCGATCATTCCAGAGCCTTCTTCCATAGCAGGCGTAATGGCAAGCAGTTTGTCGTCTTCAGCGGCTTTATCACACAAAAACTGGCCAAACACTTGAGAATATTTTAACGCTGGCTTATCTACTGATGCCTTTGCTACTGAAGTATCAGCTGCTTTGATCTTCGCTTCGTCATCTTCGACAGGCAATTTGCTAATCGCATGATAACCGACTGGATCTAGTTCAGCTGGCGCAAATCCTTTGCCTTTGGTGGTATAAATATGAACCAATACTGGACCTGATACTTGTTTTGCCAATGACAATACCCGCAACAGCTCAGGGATATTGTGGCCATCAAATGGACCAAAATAGGTAAAACCAATCGCTTTAAATAAGTTGTCTTCTAATTGCGGGACATCACGCATTTCCTTGTGACGCTTACGGCGATCAAATCCTTGCATATCTGGACGATGACATAGAACAGGCTCGCCTGCCTCAGAGATATCGACCTGATATCCTGATTCCCAAAGCATCGCTAAATGCCGCGAAAATCCACCGATAGAGCAAGATATCGACATATCATTGTCGTTCAAGATAACTAGCAAATCAGCGTCTTGCTGTACTGCATCATTCATGGCTTCAAATGCCATGCCGCCTGTCATCGCACCATCGCCAATGATACAGGCCACTGTTTGTGCACGACCTTGATAGCGCAGCGCTAAGCTCATGCCTAGACCCGCTGAGATTGAAGTCGATGAATGCCCAACGCCAAAGGTATCGTATACAGACTCCGCACGCTCAGGAAAGGCCGTCAATCCTTCTTTAGATCTAATAGTACCTAACTGCTCACGACGACCAGTCAACACTTTATGAGCATAGGCTTGATGACCTACGTCCCAAACAATCTGATCTTGCGGTGTATCTAACAAATAATGTAGCGCAATGGTCAATTCAACCACGCCCAAATTGGCACCGAAATGCCCGCCACTCTGACCGGCTGAATACAACAGAAACAGTCGTAATTCATCTGCCAAGGTAATAAGGTGATTGGTGGTAAACGCGTTTAGATCAGACGGCGTATCAATACTATCAAGCAGTGGCGTATTTGGACGCACACGCGGAATGACAGCGTAAGTCTGCTGCAAATTTGACAGCTGGGCAGCGGATTCAATGGCTGACGCAGATACGGACTGAGACTGTGGGGAATGAGGTGACTGCTGCATAAACCGTACGATACCTACCAATCTGCTGACAAGACGTGCTTTAGAGTATAAAGATAACTATAGCTAAGCGACGTCAATAATATCTACATCATTATTGATGTAACTGACCATATAATTATTCATGCAATGCCTACGTATCTATACCTACGCGGCGCCTAACAACAAACACGCCGTCATAATAGACAGCGCTTCCATACTAGGGGTTGATATTATGCCTTATTATTTTGCATCAATATCGAATGTTCGTGACGACATAGTAATGTAAGGGTAAAGACTTGTCACTGTATCCGTCAAAATAGTATGGCATAATAGCATTTTTTTTTAATGGTCGCTTTAATCATCGTGCATCGTCTGTGAACTTTGTGTGTTTTTATAATAAAGACAATCAGCACGCATGTTTTACGAACAGATTATACTGCTATCATCCTAACTATCATAATACAGCTAGGATGACATCGCTGCGTTATTACTGCTAATACAGACCTTACTGCCACAATTACCGGCTTATGCAGGACATTAATGTCATATCAATTTATTACTAGTGCCAAACTACCGACTCGTTATGGCGAGTTTGATATTCATATCTTTGAAAACGAAGACGGTCAAGAGCATGTGATGCTGACCGTCGGACTGCCTGTGGTCGACCCAGATACAGCGACGCCATCAGAGCGACCGGCTCCCTTAATTCGTATTCATTCTGAGTGCTTAACTGGCGATGCTTTTAGCTCATTGAAGTGCGACTGTGGTCCGCAGCTTAATTCGGCGATGCAAGCCATACAAGAGGCTGGCTGTGGTGCGATTTTGTATCTTCGCCAAGAAGGTCGCGGCATTGGTCTCACCAATAAGATTCGCGCTTACGCCCTTCAAGATCAAGGTCATGATACGTTAGATGCCAATCTGATGTTGGGCTTGCCTGCGGATGCACGTATTTATGACATGTGTGGGCCGATGCTCGCTCATATCGGTATTGATGCGGTCAGACTCATTACGAATAACCCTAACAAGATTGCTTATCTCACTGAGCATGGCATCAATGTCGTGGAACGCGTGCCATTATTGGTAGGGGTCAATGATATGAATGCTGAATACCTCGCGACCAAGCGTGACCGTATGGGACATCTATTAGATAAAGATTTCAATACTGCAATACACCTGAATAAATAGATATTTTATGAGTATTCCAAATATAGATAATAAGTCAGACCTGTCAGAGTCAGTGGTAACACCGACCAATAATGACATCACACGAGTGCGTGAGTTTTTAGTCGATTTGCAGGCGCGTATCTGCCAAGCACTAGAAGCGCAAGAGCGCGATGGTGGCGGCAATGCAACCTTCGTCCCTGATGACTGGGAGCGCCCAGAAGGTGGCGGTGGTCGCTCGTGCGTACTAGCAGATGGCGAGGTGATTGAAAAAGCAGGCGTGATGTTTAGCCATATTCATGTACACAACCTGCCAGCGTCAGCAACAGCGCGCCATCCCGATATCGCTGGCCGCAAAGCTCAAGCCATGGGCGTGTCACTGGTTGTGCATCCCAAAAACCCGAACGTCCCTACTAGCCATGCCAATGTTCGTTTGTTCGTTGCTGAAGCTGAGGGCGAAGCGCCGATTTGGTGGTTTGGGGGTGGGTTTGATTTGACACCATTTTACCCAGTACTGGCTGACTGCATCCACTGGCATCAAGTCTGCCACGATCTGTGCGCACCGTTTGGTGATACCGTCTATCCTGACTTTAAGCAATGGTGTGATGAGTACTTTCACCTACGTCATCGCAACGAGCAGCGCGGTATCGGCGGCTTATTCTATGATGATGTCAATACTGAGAGTCGTGGTTGGGACTTTGAGACCTGTTTTAACTTTATGAAGGCAGTGGGTAACGGCTATCTTGACGGTATCACACCTATCTTTGAGCAGCGTAAAGACACGCCTTTTACTGAACAGCAGCGTGAATTTCAGCTGTATCGTCGTGGCCGCTATGTTGAGTACAACTTGGTCTACGATCGCGGCACGCTATTTGGACTACAGAGCAATGGTCGTATCGAGTCTATCTTAGTAAGTATGCCACCACTGGCGAGTTGGCATTATCGTTTTGAGCCTACTGAAGGCTCACCGGAGTTTGAGTTGACTGACGTTTACCTAAAGCCACGTGAGTGGTTGACTCTATAGCTTATGTGAATATAATAAAGGTGAGCAATGTCTACTAGATTATTGTCTAGTGGATTTAAATAAAGGTCAGCTGCTATAGCTGACCTTTATCATATGGGGCTTATCACCTTCACAGCGATATAAACTGCCATTTATTTGAACTCAATATGGTTGATTGAAACCACGATGTATCGCATGTCAGTCAACTCAATGATATGGTTTAGATAATCATCATCACTTTGAATATTACGATGATATAACAACTATTTTAACCATAGCTACGCAAATAATGGTTACAATACAGATTAAATTTCTAAAAAATCACTGATAAGCGGACATACTTTCAGGTAATTATGAGTTGATTTTGACCACAGTATCAAAGCCACCGTCTGCAAATACGCATACTATTAGCCAAATTTAAAGGAGTAATCTATATGGCACAGGTTCATTCTAACAAATCATTGAAATCTATCTTCGGTATCACCTTAATGGCAGCAGCCTTGGGTCTAACCGCCTGTAGCACTTCAACTGAGTCTAGCTCTAGCCCTGATATACAAGCCCGTCAAGACAGCATGAAAAACTGGGGCGACGCAATGGGCGTCATGGGTGATATGGCCAAAGCACCAGATACCTTTGATGCTGATGTTGTTAAAGAACAAGCGGCATTCTTAGCAGAAGATTCTAGTATGCCGTGGAGCCATTTCGAAAACCAAGAAGATATGGGTAATGCGACTGAAGCTGTTTGGTCTAATGCTGATGGTTTCCGTGCAGAAGCTGATAACTTCCAAAAAGTTACTGCTGAACTAAGTGCTGCCGCTCAAACAGCTACTAGCATGGATGACATCAAGCCTGCATTCAGTCAAGTTGGTGCGAGCTGTAAGTCATGCCATACAGACTTTAGAGCAAAAGATGAATAAATCTTTATACTGATAGTCAGTAGATCAGCATGAAAAAACCGCCACATCATTTGATATGGCGGTTTTTTTATTGTGGGAACTAGCGTTTATGTATATTAATGATAGCTTGATTACTCTACTGCTGCTTTTTCCACATTGATGTTTTTTTGCTCATTGAGATTATCGACAATCGTCATCACTGATGAGTCACTCAAGTCTATCGTTCTAATTGGGAATGGAATATTTACGCCTGCTGCATCTAGCGCGAGTTTAATCTCTACAAATACTTGATGAATCGAGGTAACTTTATTGGCTTGCGTGCCATCTTCAATAAACCAACGTACCATCAAATCTATCGTTGAATCTCCAAAACCTGTCGCAATCACGCTCGGCTCAGCTTTCTTTGATACGCTATCTGCCCTATCTAACGCTTTTAAAATCTCAGCTTTTGCCGCTTCGATATCATCTTCATAACCAATACCCACTGCCAGTTGTAACCGGCGCTGCTTATAGGCAGTATTGACCGTCAACGCTGAGGTATATAAGTCAGAGTTTGGAATAACGACTTGCCGACCATCGTAGGTTTTTATGGTGGTTGCACGAATTTTAATGTCTTCAACCGTACCTTCATACTCTCCTGAGACAATCTGATCGCCGATACGAAATGGCTCTGAGATGAGTAGCAAAATACCAGACAGCAAATTTTGAAAAATATCTTTGAACGCAAAACCAATAGCGACAGAACCGATACCGAGTGCACCGATTAGCTTGGCAGGGGTGAACTCCGGCACAGCTATCACCATGGCTATCATAAAGCCTACGAAGATAATTAAAGCACCACCTACTCGCTGAAAGACTTTGACCAAGTTCTGATGCCGTCTGCGACTGCCTAATATTTTATAGACGATTTTTTTGAAGAGTATCGACAGAAACCAAAAAATCAGGACAACGATAATCGAAGCGACAAAATACGGAATACGATCGACAAAACCAATAAATATGCCATTCGCAGAATCAATAATACTTTGATACGTTAGTGCAGCGGTCGTTGGCTCTGTACCTGTTATCGTTTCTGCCTCAGAGGTTGGCATCTAGGTGTCACTCCTTTGGTTGGTCATATTGATCATTAGTTTTACTGATAAGTATTCGCAACGAATACTTATCAAATATTTAAAGCTTTCAAACGCTTAAAACTTAGCCCATCAAGTCAGCTTGTACAATCTCAATCCAGTAGCCATCTACATCTTTGATAAAGGCGATATTTTTCATGCTGCCATCTTCTGGACGCTTCTTGAATTCGACGTTATTTTTATCAAACCAAGCCACCGCTTCATCCAGACTCGGCACGCTAAAGCAAATATGACCAAAACCCTGTGGATCTTGATTACCATCATGATAGCTAAAATCAGCTTTGGTTTCGGTACCGTAGTTATGAGTCAACTCTAAGATACCGCGCTGACGAAATGCAAAGATTTCTAAATCATCACCAGCAGGCAGGTTGTCTCGCTCGCTCTCCGTTAGCTTGGCCAAAAAGTATAAATCAAAACCCATGTCAGGGAATTTTTTTACTGCTAGCAACGTCATTCCAAGGACGCCCGTATAGAACGCTAAGGACTTGGCAGGATCTTTTACCCGTAGCATCGTATGGTTAAACGTAAAGCCAGTCGTCTGACCTGAAATAGGCTGAACACCATCGGTATTTACGCTGCTAGTAGGCTGGGCTATAAGTGATTCGTTATTATTATCGGTGGCTGAGCCATTATTTGATATAGACATGATTATCCTAATATTGACAAAATATAGAGTTAAAAAAACAAGCGCGTAAAGGCTTTTTACCCGCTTGACTCTCTTATCATAATAAAAAATCACGAAAGGATTGAGAGGATTTTGTAATAGTGCTTATTTGATGTGGCCGATTTAGATGATTTATTAGCTGTCTAAGAACCGTACCTTGCCTGTCTCTAAATCATACTCTGCACCAACGACTAGCAACTGACCACTATTGGTCAAGTCTTCTAGTGCACGTGAGCCATGCTTCAGTTGGCTAACCGACATACGTACGTTGGCACGGATAGAGCGATCAACTAGCTCGTCGGCATCGACGTCTTGACCATTAGCAGTCGCCAATTCATGCAGGTTATAAACACTTGGACGGATGCGGTCTACGATGGACTGCAAATTGGGCGAGTAGTTTGTTTCAGGGTTAATGAGGGTTTCTACGCAGGCCGTAACCGCACCGCAATGTGAATGTCCAAGCACGACCACCAGCTTGGTACCGAATTTTTCGGCCGCAAATTCAATCGAACCAATCTGTGATGGTGCTACTACATTACCAGCGACTCGAATCACAAACAAATCACCTAAGCCTTGATCAAATACAATCTCAACCGGTACACGTGCGTCCGAACAACCCAAAATAATAGCCAAAGGGTCTTGGTCTTTGACCAACTCCGGACGCCTTTGCATCATCGGATCAGTATTGCTCAAGCTATCAACGTAGCGTGCATTTCCTTCTTTCAAAAGCTCGAGGGCTTCTTGACCTGTTTTTGGGCGCGTATTGTTCGGCATAAGATATCCTTTATCATCAATAATATTAGAGTTATAAGCTGTTTAAATTGGATCTAGAATTAGGCTCACTCAGTCTACTATCTGTAGTAATTTTGCTCACATCTCTAGTATCCAAGTCATGTTTCACTGGCTATATTCAAACACAAATCGACTAAATAACTGACTAGTCACTATTAGGTACTGACAGGCCAGTTATATTGGTCTATCACAGAGTAATTGTATAGGAATACCACCTAAAAAATGATAAAAAACTTTGTATTAATGTCGCTATATGACGTAATTATTGCTAGCTGCCCCAAATCATAGAAATGAACCCCCTTGCCAAATGTCCTAAATAGGTTTGCCAAAAACTAGAACTGAAAAGCTCATAATAAAAACTCCTTCCTATCCTATAGTTTATTCCATCTGAAAGAGAGTCAAGGCGACCGAGTGCAGATGTATATGTATATGTAATACTTTAAGCGAGATTAACGCTATCACTCTTTTATAGTGGATTGACTATACCTTTGTCTCTCAAGTACTGTCTCTCACGTAACTTATGATTAACTTGCACTAATTTATATCAAGGGTTTGTTATAATACGTGGCAACCAGACTAAGTCTATCCCCATAGCTTACACCCACACCAAATGACTTTGACCACAGTATCCTAAATGAATGGCCATACTGCGATGTTAGATGCTTAGGAAAAATATTATGACCATCCCGCTGCCCGATACGCACAAAACCTCTGCATCACCTAATGATGATAAGGTGCTGCTGCAACTGACTGGTCTAAAAAAAACCTACGATCAAACTGAAGTATTAAAAGACATCAACCTCGATATCCAGCATGGTGAGTTTTTGACACTGCTTGGCCCTTCAGGCTGCGGTAAGACAACCTTGCTACGCTTGATTGCAGGCTTTGAGCAGCCAAACGCTGGTGCCATTCATTTAGATGGTGTACAGATGGCAGGGTTGCCTGCGGATAAGCGTCCGGTCAATACAGTGTTTCAACAGTATGCGTTGTTTCCTCATATGACCGTCGCGCAAAACGTAGCTTACGGTCTTAAGCTCAAAAAAATACCGAAAGATGAGATTAAGACACGGGTACGCGAGATGCTCGCGATGGTACAGCTAGAACATTTGGCCAATCGTAAACCGCAAGATTTATCGGGTGGTCAACAGCAGCGTGTTGCCATTGCACGCGCCGTGATTAATCGTCCTAAACTGCTGTTACTCGATGAGCCATTGTCTGCGCTCGATCATAAACTACGTTTGCAAATGCAGTCTGAGCTTAAGCGCCTACAACGTGAGTTAGGCATCACTTTTGTCTTTGTCACCCACGATCAAGAAGAAGCACTCTCGATGTCGGACCGTATCGCAGTGATGAAAGACGGTACCTTTCAGCAAATCGGCACGCCTATCGAGATTTATGAAACGCCTGCTAATTTGTTCACAGCCAAATTCATCGGTGAGACCAATCTATTTAAAGCAGAAGTAAAAGGGGTCTATCCCAATCAGCCAGATCGTGATGGTAAAGTCACCAATGGGCGTATCGAAGTAGAAGTTTGCGAGGCACAAGCTCAAGATGGTCCAACCAGCTTACGTAATTTACGTCGGCCTAATTTTGCCAATGACGTGCAAGTCGGCGACATCGTAAACTTACTCCTGCGCCCAGAAGACTTAAGAGTTTACGATCCACAAGATAACGAGCATGTTGGACTGTTTGGCCGAGTGATCGAAAGTAACTACAAAGGCAGCACGCTCGACTCGATTATTGAGCTAGCAAACGGCCATATTATTAAAGCCTCTGAATTCTTTGACGAAGATGACCCAAGTTTTGATTATAAGCTAAATGAAGCTGTCAAAGTCTCATGGGTAGACGGCTGGGAATGGGTATTGCCAGAAGACTCTACTGAGCCAAATAAAGGTGGAGACCATACAAGCGTACAAAAGGATGTCAGTTAATGACAGGTCACAGCTTAGGCAGCAAAAGTCCTTTTCGTACCGCAACGCTATGGCTCATTTGGGGTTGGTTACTGATATTCGCGCTACTGCCAAATATTTTGGTCATCGCTGTTAGTTTTTTGACCCGCGATAGCAGTGCGTTTATCAGCTTACCCGTCAGCATCGACAGCTATGCACGCATGATTGATCCGCTCTATTTCGGCGTATTTATCCATTCGTTATGGATGGCAGGCATCACGACCATCATCTGCTTATTACTTGGCTACCCTTTTGCATGGCTCATATCTAGAGCCAAACCCCGTTGGCAACCACTGCTGATGATGCTATTAATACTGCCGTTTTGGACCAACTCTCTGGTGCGTACGTATGCACTCAAGTTGCTGTTTGCGAATAATGGTTTGATTAATAAATCACTGCTTGCGATAGGTGTTATCGATACCCCTATCGATATCCTATATACGCAAGGTGCGGTGATAGCTGGTCTGACGTATTTACTATTTCCATTTATGGTATTGCCGTTATATGCCGTGTTTACTGACTTGCGTCAGGACATGCTACTGGCATCACAAGATTTGGGTGCATCCAAGACACAGACTTTTTGGCATATCGTACTACCATTGACGACACCAGGCATTATCTCAGGGGTGCTCTTAGTCTTGCTGCCAGCAATGGGGATGTTTTACGTTGCTGATATCTTAGGTGGTTCACGCAATTTACTGGTGGGAAATATCATCAAAAACCAGTTTTTGGATGCGCGCGATTGGCCATTTGGGGCTGCAGCCAGCGTATTATTGACCCTCGCTATGGCCGTGCTGTTACTGGCCTATCGTGCCAGTAGTCGCCGCATTGGCAAAACTGATTTCAGTGAGGTGGCCTAATGTCTCATTCGCGTACAACGAAAATTGGCAGTATCGCAGCCAAAGGCTATCTCAGCCTAATTTATACCTTGCTATATCTGCCTATTATTGTTTTGGTAGTAATGTCATTTAACAAATCAAAAATTGGCTACAACTGGGGCGGCTTTAGCTTAAAGTGGTACGAGTCACTGTTTAATAACCAAGCGATGCTAGATGCATTTTGGCATTCTATCGTATTAGGGTTGGTTGCTGCGACCGTCTCAACATTGATAGGTACGCTCACTGCTCTAGCGCTACACCGTTATAATTTCCGTGGTAAAGGCTTGCTAAACGGGCTGCTATTCGTACTGATGATGTCGCCTGAAATTGTATTGGCCATCTCATTATTGGCGTTATTCTTATTAATTGGTCTGCAGTTAGGCTTTGTCTCGCTATTATTAGCACACATTACCTTCTGTCTACCGTTTGTGGTCATCACTGTCTTTGCACGATTAAGCAGTCTAGATGAGAAATTGATGGAGGCGGCACGCGACTTGGGTGCAAATGAGTCAACGATGGTACGTACCGTGCTCATTCCTGTTATCTTACCAGCGGTGATGGCAGGTTGGTTACTCGCCTTTACGTTGTCATTGGATGATGTGGTGGTTTCAACCTTTGTCACAGGTCCAAGCTATGAGATTTTACCGTTACGTATTTACTCTATGGTACGGGTAGGACTCAAACCAGAAGTCAACGCTATCGGTACATTGCTACTGGCTGCTTCTTTAATATTGGTTATCATCTCGCAGCTGCTATTACGTCGGCGCTAGTTTACCGCTGCCAATCTGACATCGCTAGTTTGGCACTGCTTATTATTGGCACTGTTTATTAATAGCAAGCTTTGAATGAAAGTCAGCGCTATATCTATTATAATGAATTTTTCTCACCTTCGCGGTTAGGTTACCTTATGCTAGAGCTCCGTCACCTCAATACTCTAACCGCGCTACGGGCGCATGGTTCACTCGCTGCTGCTGCCGATGAGCTGCATGTTACGGCTTCAGCGGTATCACATCAGTTGAAAGAGCTAGAGAATTACTACGATATCAGCTTGGTCAATCGTCGTACGCGCCCGCTCACTTTTACTCCCGCTGGCAAGACAGTACTGGCGTTGGCAGATAGTATAATGCCACAAGTCACCCGCACTAAATCCAACCTTAAGCGTCTAGCGCATGGTCAAGCGGGCAGATTACGCCTAGCATCAGAGTGTCACAGTTGTTTTGATTGGCTGATGCCGATACTCAATCATTATCGCCGTGAGTGGTCAGATGTCGAGCTAGACTTTGCCACAGGGTTTGAGCCTGAGCCGCATCATCTGCTCATGGAAGGTGATATTGATTTATTGATTACGACCAGTGATTTACCCATAGACGGTATAAGCTATCAGCCGCTGTTTGAGTATGAGAGTCGCTTGGTACTGTCACCCACGCATGATTTGGCAGCGCAAGAATTTATTGAGCCCAATGATCTGACTGAAGAAACCTTAATTGCTTATCCAGTAGAGGCCAAGCGTCTCGATATTATCGCCAACTTTATGACGCCTGCACAGGTGAGCTTTGAGAATGTGCGTACTACAGAGCTGACAGCGATGCTTATTCAGCTGGTCGCTAGTGAGCGCGGAGTTGCTGCATTGCCTGATTGGGTTGTGGCGGAATATGAGAAAAAAGGCTGGGTCGTCTCGCGGAAGTTGGGTGCAGGTGTGCATTGTCAGCTGTATGCAGCGACGCGCACATCAAGTCAAGACACAGCATATATGCAAGGGTTTGCGAATTTATTGGAAGGGATAGTGAAGCCGTTGTAGGTTCATTACTGATTACTTTCTTATAGTTATAAAATATTAGTCACTTTTTCATATCGTAACGAATGTTATGGTAAATGAGTTTAATATGGCTCAAAGCCATTACTCGAAAACTATTCTATTGTGTGATCAGCATCGTTGATCTTATTAAATTCGGTTTTAGTAACAATCTGTCTATGAGCTTTAAAAAACTCTATGACTCGCTCATTATTATCGACAAAACCTTGAATAATCTCGGGGTGATCTAGCACTCGACCATTAACCGCTATGATATTTTGGAAATCTTGTGCAAACTGCGTATTGTAGCCGCTTAGATTAAATCTTTGGTTGTAGTCATCATTCATGATTCTAATTTTATACTGTAGTTTGAAATCATCATCTAATAGGGTTGATAACCGGTAATAGTTATGAAAATTACCTAACCCTCCTTCTCCGTAAGTTGTAAACATTAGCTTCAGTGGACTAGTCTGGTTTGGCATACCATCTATTACTAACATTTCTTGAGTAGAGTCGGCATAAAATCGCTCAATGTTTAACGTTTTTTCTATTAGCGACTCTGGGGGGAAAGTATTATAAAAATAGTCTTTACCCCTAACTACTTTTTCAACGATTTCACCATCAGTTTTATTTGAATCAATCAATCTGTAAAGTGGTCTCAAGTCTGTATAAAAAACCATACCTAGTTTTTCTGAAGGGCAGTGATAACTATTCGAGGGGTTACCTGAGAATGTTTTCGCTTGAAATTTTAGTCTCAAATGTTTTGTCGAAAACTCATTAAAGTCACCAGCATCATTATTATTATTACAACGTGGAAAAGTGGCGACAAATACCTTATCTGATATTTCTGCTGGTATATAAGCGGTAACTAGCTCATTTGGGTTTTTTGGCTCTGTACATCCGGTTACTAAGATTCCTATAGCACTTAGAATGAAAGTACCTATGAATTTCAATGTCGTCATAATCATCTTATTTCGTACAGTTAAGTCTCGTTAAATCCTGATTTGAGTATACCCCAAGGGAACCAGTTATTTTGCCCTTTAAACCTATTAATAAACCACTTAAACTAGACTGCTATCATGGAACCACCTATAACAGACCATTGAACGATTAATATTTATCAACGGCTACAAAACCAACTTAAAGAAATAAAACCCCAGCGCGGTTGCCAGTAATGTTAACCCAACATGTAAACCGATGAGCGCCAATCCTGCCAGCAAACGGCCATCATTGACGAAGGTAAAGACCTCCGCGCTAAAAGTGCTAAATGTCGTCAGTCCGCCCAAAAATCCAGTGATGACGAATAGTCTCACGTTATCAGATAAGCCAGTACCCATCCTTCCGAACCATACTAAAGCTAGCCCTATTAATAGTCCACCCAAGACATTCGCGCCCAATGTACCAAGCGGTATCCAATGATGCAGCGGATTAAAGCGCGCCAGCCACCCTCGCAAACATGCGCCAAATGCGGCGCCCAAACCAATCGCAATCCACTGCATAGCTCATCCTTACTTTAGATAATTGTCATGAGCATCAACATGGACATGAGGCCCCATCAATAGCACCTTTATACCGCAGGCAATTCTGTCATCGGCCAACGTGGCACACAGCTAACAGCCAAATCATCAGACTGCCCAGCTTGCAAGCGTTCAAAACCTGCATAAGCAATCATCGCGCCATTATCGGTACATAGCGCAGGCGGTGCATAGTGAACCGTTGCGTTTATCTTAGCCAGTTCAGCTTCTAACGTCTCGCGCAGATGGGTATTGGCACTGACGCCGCCTGCAATCACTAGGCGACTCATATCTGCTTGCTTGAGTGCTTTGACGCATTTCTTAACTAATGTATCGACCACTGCATGCTGAAAACTGGCGGCGATATCAGCGCGAACTTGCGGATTACTATCAGAGTTATTGCCTGAACCACCCGACAGTGGCGTGTCTTTGATAAGGTTATGCACGGCTGTTTTCATACCGCTAAAGGAGAAGTCCAAACCACGATGTAGCATCGGTCTCGGTAAACTATAAGCGTTTTGATTGCCTGTCTCAGCCAGTTTGGCGATATTAGGGCCACCAGGATAAGGCAGATCTAGCATTTTAGCCGCTTTATCAAAGCACTCACCCGCCGCATCGTCTATCGACTCACCCAATATCTCATATTGCCCAACCCCACGTGCAGCAATGAGCAAAGTATGTCCACCAGAAACGAGCAATGACACAAAAGGAAATGCGGGAGGGTTTGCACCCATCAGCGGTGCCAACAGATGTCCTTCCATATGATGAATGCCAATCGCTGGGATCTCTAAACCATACGCCAAGCTGCGCCCAAATAATGCGCCTGTCATCAACGCACCAATGAGTCCAGGCCCTTTGGTATAAGCAATCGCGTCAATCTCGCTTTTTTTCATATCACACTGATCTAACAGCTCGTTGAGCAAAGGCACCAGTTTGCGAATATGGTCGCGACTGGCAAGCTCAGGCACGACGCCGCCATAAAGGGCGTGCAGCTCAATTTGTGAGTACAGTACTTGCCCGACCAAACCTTGGTTGTCGCTATTTATTTGCTCACTATCAAAAATCGCTAGACCAGTCTCATCACAAGAGGTCTCTAAGCCCAATACTTTCATACGTTTACCTTTATACTTTTGTCTGCGTGTCATCTTTTGCAGCGTTTTTCGCCTTAGCTTATGTGCGAAAAAACGTGCACAAAAAAACCGCCATTGTCAGTCACAATGACGGTCAGTTTAGCAAATTTCAATGGTCAATATCAGCTAACCGCTGCAATCATATAATCTACAGCCGCATAAACCTGTGCTTCACTTACTTTATCAGTGACTTGCGCTGGCATTTTATTAAAGCCTTTCGCAGAGTGCATGTGTAGCGTATCTCTGCCTTTGGTAAGGCGCGCTGTCCATGCGGCTTTATCACCATATTTTGGTGCATCGAGCAAACCTGCAGCATGACAAACATGACAGTTTGATTCATATAGTTTAGCGCCTGCATCCGCAGCCAATACTTCAGGCTCAGCAGCAACTTCTGCTACTGACTCTTCCGTAGTAACAGGCGCCTCAACAGGTTCTAATTCAACCTCTGGTTCAGGCGTAGCAATTTCAGACTCAGTCACTTCAGACTCAGACACTGGTGTGTCAGCGACCGCTACAGTGGTATCAGCAGGTTCATTGGCAGTAGATACCTCTTCTGTACTCGTATCATCACCACTACAAGCACTCAGTGCTAATAATGCGCTAATACCGATAACAGAAAGGGTAAACTTGTTTATGCGCTGTCGTTTATTCATCATGATCACACCTCTATACTATATTTTATATTGGTAGCTGCCTATAAAGCTTATTTACCACTCTTGGCAGCCCAAATGACCATTGAATCAATACTTATTCAGCGGCAGCAGCAGCTTCAGGTTCGGCGCTGTCAGTGGCAGCTGCGTCAGCATCGGTGCTATCCGCTGCAGTCGCTGTTTCTGCCATAGCAGTATCAGCCGTTCCTGCTTCAGCAGTGGCTGTACCATCAGCTTCCGTAGCAGTTGCATCAGTCGCAGGCATCGGTGCTGTTTCTGGAAACTTCATGTCTTCAGCTTCCGGTGCATTTTCAATCGCAAGTGCAGCCGCTTCTTCAACGCGATCTACTGCCATTACTTCTTCATGCTCTTCGCCGCCACTACAAGCGCTAACACCAAAGCTAAAAGCGACGATAAATGCGCTGCTTAACGCTGTATTTAATACTGTCTTTTTCATTCAAACATCCTCAATAAAATACACACAAAACGGTTCATAGGCTTACTATAATATGGGAATTATCATAGCATAAACTCCACCTAAACCGTTATAGACAGTAGGGTTTTTTATTTATAATGATGCTCTCTAGCACACTTATATAGTCACTCTTATTTAACTAAAACCATTAATGCTGTCTAATAAACTGACTCTATATCAACAAAAACTGTGCAACTTAATGATAAATATGGATTAATATAACAAATTCATTGACTTACTTGCTATTTTTTATTAAAATACCTGCCCTTGTGCTCATGTACAAGATTATCCTAGTTTGAGCTGATGTCTGTAATCTTGAGATATTACGACTAAATACTAATACACAGCCAAACTAATGCCTTTATATCTCATCCTAATCGAGGAGTCTTCATGCCTGCAGTTAAGGTTAAAGAAAACGAACCAGTAGATATCGCTATCCGTCGTTTCAAACGTTCATGTGAAAAAGCTGGTGTATTGTCAGACGTACGTAAGCGTGAGTTTTATGAAAAACCAACGCAAGTACGCAAGCGTAAAAAAGCTGCTGCCGTAAAGCGTTATAAAAAGAAGTTACAACGCGAAACTATTCGTACTACTCGTATGTACTAATCCATAATAAGATTAGTTAAGTACAAGTGCTACATTAACGCCACTGTTATCCATTGATATCAGTGGCGTTTTTTATGCTACAATTTTTATTATTGCTCAAAATCTGAATAAATAACTCTTAACGAATAAGGATAATAACAATGAGTCAACTCAAACAAACTTTATCAGACAGCATCAAAGTATCTATGAAAGCGCGTGAGCTTGAGCGCGTTAAAGTATTGCGTAACGTACAAGCAGTCATCAAGCAAATTGAGATTGACCGCCGGATAGAGCTAGATGACGCACAAGTATTAGAGGTATTACAAAAGCAGTTGAAACAGCGTCAAGAATCACTCACTATTTTTACAGAAAACAATCGTGATGACTTAGCAACCAAAGAGCAGTTCGAAATTGATATTATCAATGGGTTTATGCCTAAGCAAATGAACGATGATGAAGTTGCTGCTCTAGTCAATGCTGAAATCGCTGAGCAAGGTGCAACGTCTATGCGTGATATGGGTAGCGTGATGGGTGTACTAAAGAACAAAACGGCAGGCCGTGCAGATCCAGCCCTTATCTCTAAGATGGTAAAAGACGCCCTACAAGGCTAGCACTTACTATTGATTGGTAGGTCTGTCTCTCTGTCTGTAAAAACAACCGCCTAAGGCTTAAAGTCTTTGGCGGTTTTTACTGCTTTGAGTTCTGCATTAATATTGGCTAAAAGCGGCCGAGCACTATTGGCTTGCGGTGTATTCTGCAATTGTTCCGTCAGTTGCTTGGCTTGTGTAAGCGATATGAGTGCACTTTCGTAGCGATTGCTCCATAGCTGATCTTGGCTGCGGTAACGCAATGCATTGATAGTGGCAATATTGGCCAGCTGTGGTGAAGTCGTGGTTTTGGCCAACTTTTCATTGGCCAGTTGTAGACTTTGCCAAGCATAACGATCGCTTGGCTGCTGCTCGGTTAGTGGTTTGAGCAATGCTTGTGCTTGTGTCGGCTGGTTGCTATTGGTGAGTGCTTCCGCTAAGTAAAGTCGTAGATCACGACGCTCAGGATAGATGCGCTGCTGGCTTTCTAAAATTTGTGCAGCTTCTGACCACTTACCTTGTTCTGTTAGCATATAGCTGTGAGTAATTGACAATAAAGGCTCTAATATTTGACGCTGTGTCGCTGATAATGCATCGATTTCAGCCAGTAGCTTGTTAGCATCTGTAAAACGTTGCTGTTCACTATACCAGTGCATCAAAGCCAATTTGGCACCGACGCTATTCTTTGCAGCAGTCGTCAATACGTTCTCAGAAGCATGCTTACCAGTAATCTGTACACGCCAATAGAGCAAATCAAACAATGCCTGATGACGTTGCTGCTGGTTTAATGATAATGAAGGATAACTCTGCGCGCGACTTTGTGAATCACTCAAACGCTCATTACTCAGTGGATGGGACATAATAAAACTTGGCAAAAACTGGTTTTCAACTTTATTGAGCTGACTTCGTTGATTCATGGTGGCAAAAAACCGCGGCATGGCTCTTGGGTCATAACCCGCTTGAGTCATGATTTGCATCCCTATTCGATCAGCCTCTCGCTCATTACTGCGGCTAAATGCCATGCTACTGTTCATCGTAGCGGTTTGACTACCCATCAAAACGGCTGTCGCCGCATCACCATCGATTGCTGATGCAGCAATTGCTGCTAGCATGCCACCTACTTGCATGAGCAATGCTTTTTTTCGATCATCCACACCACTTTCATAATGATGCTGGCTAATGTGTGCCACTTCATGCGCTACCACACTAGCAAGCTCGTCCATACTACTGGCGGCCAATATAGTGCCTGTATTTAGACCGATGACACCGCCTGGTGCTGCAAAAGCATTGATACTCGGATTATCAATAAGCACCAAGCCCATTAACGCTTGCTGCCGTGCTTGAGCATTCAAACGCCACGTCATGTCTTTGAGCGTTTCTTGAATCCAAGGATCATGCTCCATCTTAACGCCACCATTGATATTTCGTAGTGACCATTCGCCTAGCAGCTTATTTTGATACTGCTCAGCGAAGCTCAAGCCCTGACCCCGCAAGTTGGGTAAGTCTAAATCTTCGGAGTCCGTGGATTGCCATGAGTTATAATTGTATTGTGACGTTTGGCTGCTGCTATTACTACTGTTCCACTCACTGCTATTGGCAACCGTTGTGGCCATCAATAATGCTGTTGAAACCCCTAATATAAACATGCTCGATACCGCTATAGACAGAGCGCTCTTTTTTCGCTCGCACAACAGCGACACCCGCCCAAACGAAGGTGTGGCGACCACATATTTATTTGAGTGATTCATGGCTGCGCTATCAAGAATCGACTGTCTATTGGAGTGATACAAATGCTTATCCTATGCAGGTGAGTAATGACAACATCCTCTCGACTATACGAGCTTGTGCATATAAGGTCAATTTTAGTATAGGTTTGACTACCAATAACTAAGCGGCGTGTCACTATTGCGCAACATGACTGTGTAATTCTAATGAACCGAATGTTGAGTTGATTATATTCAACTCAATTGGACCCTAGCTATTTGCTATAATGGCAGTTACAACAATAGGTTTACGTCGCTATCGAGCACAAGGTATTCAATAAAAATTCTTAAAATTAACGATGCTTGAAAGCGAACTATTGACAATACAAATAGTAGTACAAACCACAGTATTGGTATTTATAAGGGTTGTTTTATGTCTGTTGATAGCCAGTCCACCATCATCCATGCACCTGACTTCATAAACTTATCAGAAAAATTTTCTGGTACTGAGCAACAAAATATTAATAACCTATTGGCATTGCTGTCGGTGAACGATGTTGATTCAAATAACGAAGCAGATGCAAAGCAATCCCCTATCAATATTATACGTTTCGTGGATGGACGTGGGCTTGCTTGTCCAATGCCGCTTTTGAAAACCAAAGTGGCATTACGCAATGTTGCAGCTGGTGAATCATTGTATGTGGTCGCAACTGATGCCAATTCACAAGCGGATATCGCTGCTTTCTGTCGACAAAGTAAGCAAACAGACACGACCAATCGACTGCTATTGACCATCAATAGTGTTACCAGTCAACAGACAACAGATAGCACACCATCACAGCGTTTCGATACAATATATCACTTCATCATTACCAAAACTGATAGCAACTAAGCGTCGCTATCCTTTACAATTACAACTATAAATATTTTTATCTTACTATTTGCGTCACTATTTAATCAAGGTCAAGAATATGGCTAACACTGCTAATGATGCTGCAAAAACGAGTAAAAAAGACGATGCAGCACCTGTAAAAAACGAAGCACGTGATGCAGCTTTGAAAGCTGCGGCACAGCGACCACCTTATGATGCGGATGCGCTAGGTGATACCAGTACTCGTGATTTGGTACCAGCAATGCCAACGCATCTATCAGCGCCTGGGGTCAATCTGGGTGCTTATATCAATACCGTCCATCAAATTCCGATCTTGACGCCAGTACAAGAGCAAGAGCTGGCGCATCGCTATTATGATGAAGGTGATGTCGAGGCGGCACGTCTGCTCGTTATGTCACATCTGCGTTTTGTGATTCACATTGCACGCAGCTACTCAGGCTACGGTCTGCCACAAGCCGATTTAATTCAAGAAGGTAATTTGGGGCTAATGAAAGCAGTAAAACGCTTCGATCCCAACAAAGGCGTGCGCTTGGTATCCTTTGCGGTGCATTGGATTAAAGCTGAGATTCACGAGTTTGTGATTCGCAACTGGCGTATCGTGAAGGTTGCAACTACCAAAGCACATCGTAAATTATTCTTTAATTTGCGTAGTCTTAAAAAGACCAACAATCAACTGACGCTAGAAGAAGCAGATGCGATTGCAAATGACTTGAATGTCACGCGCAAGCAAGTGTTAGAGATGGAGTCACGACTTACATCCTATGATGCCTCGTTTGAAGCGCAATCGAGTGATGACGACGATGGACGCTATGCACCGCAATTGTTCTTAGAAGATGGTATTGATCCTGCTGAACAGTTAGAAGAAGCCGACTGGGAAGAAAACAATTCTTCAGCATTAATAGCGGCAATGGGCACACTAGATGATCGCTCACGTGATATCGTTGAGCAACGCTGGCTCTCTGAGCAAAAATCCACCTTGCATGAGTTAGCAGCCGTCTACTCTATCTCAGCAGAACGTGTGCGCCAAATCGAAAAAAATGCCATGGACAAAATCCGTGATGCAATGACTATCGATAGTGTGATTTTGCCAGATGATATTCAATAGCCGTTATTTTATAGTAGCGACCGCTTTTAAATAATACGAGTGTGCCATGTTAAATTGGGTAGGTATTGCGGCGATTAATATGGCTATCGCCGTTGCGCTAGGCGCATTCGGTGCGCATGGCTTGAAAAATATAGCCAGTCCTCAGCAACTCGAATGGTGGCATACGGCAACACTGTACTTGCTAGTACATGCGCTCGGCTTACTGCTAGTAGGACTATTGATACGCCTCAGATATATCACTCAAACGACCGCTTGGCTTTTACAGATTGGCATTATAATATTTGCCGGTAGTCTGTATTCGATGACACTTGGCGCACCACTTTGGTTTGGAGCGATTACGCCTATCGGTGGTGTGCTAATGATCGTAGGCTGGTTGTGTCTGGCGCTATCAGCATTTAAGATAAACAATCAAAAATAGAATAAGCAGCAGGTGTAGTGTGATTGATACTTGTGCTGTCCAAAAGAATTTTACATCATTCAGGAGCATACAATGAGCAACATCAGTGTCAATGGCAAACATCTACAGACCACTCATCAGACGGTACAATTGGTTATTAATGAGCTTGGACTTAGCCAAGGCCGTTATGCCGTAGAAGTCGAAGGTGAGCTTATTCCAAAGAGTGAGTTGAGTCAGCTACGTATCGTTGAGGGCATGAACATCGAAGTAGTACAAGCCGTTGGTGGCGGCTAGTCACTGCACTTTACTTATCGTAGGTTAAATAGACTGAGTGTAATATGCTTAGTTTGTTGAATAGAATCCTGGTTTCATTTGGCTTATAACCAAGCTTTCAAAAAGATTATCAGTAGTTTTGATTAATGAATAGACTTACTGATACTCTCCTTTCTTGATACTAGTACTAGAAAAGGCCTCAACGTATGATACGTTTGAGGCCTTTTTCCTTTTTGTGTATTATGATTTCAGTTCAGTAGAATCAAATATAAATCATATGGCTGTCTATACTATTTATTATTATTTGGTCAGCCAGTACTCATTACCTATCATATCTACAAATATTTATCTACCAAACCTCATCAAATTAAACGGCTGGTGCTACATCATCGACTGTAAAGTCTTCGTAACGTTCATCACGTCCAGCACCCTGAGTCTTTTTGCGCTCTTGACGGGTTTTGTATTTACGCACTTGTCTATCAAGTTTGTCTGCCATTTCGTTGATGGCTTTATACATATCATCTTCACACGCTTGAACAAACATTTCTTGACCTGAGACTCGCATAATCGCTTCAGCTTTATGGCTTTTTTTACCGCCATCACTAGCACCGCTGTTATCTAACGATAATATCACTTTAATACTTTGTATCTGATCGAAGTGACGCTCTACTTTTTCAAGCTTTTCACGAACTGCCTTGTCCATAGCTTCAGTAACGCTGATATGGTGACCACTGATAGAAACATTCATATTATTGTCCTTTTGTTTGTACTTACAGTCAACAGATGAAGTAGCATTCCTGCTTTTATCACCCTGCTTTACCAACAATCGCTCTACTATCTTTTATAGCCAGTACATCCAGTAAAATACCGATATATCCTTTTATCATCTCCTGATTGCTATTGTAAATATGCTAAATCGATACTTAGATTGCGTTGTTGGTATGACTCTAATTTGTCATGAAATTAAGATAGTAGCAAGCCATTAAATTGTAATTAAGTGTAACAATACCTGTTGTTTCTATCATGTTTCTATATAATCAAAAAATTTTATTTTTTATATTCTGTCTGAAATATATTGGTCAACATATAAGCGTGCTTATAACTTATTGAATTACATCATTTAATATTTTTGTTTACGTTGGGTAGACGATCCGATATTCATTGCTTCTCGGTATTTGGCGACAGTCCTTCTGGCAATATCGATGCCTTCAACCAACAAACTGTCTTTGATACGACTGTCTGATAATGGCTTTTTCGGATTTTCATCGGCGATGAGTTGCTTAATCATGGCACTGATAGCGGTCGATGAAACATCACCATCTGTACTGCTAACATGTGATGAAAAGAAATGCTTTAGCGAAAACAGTCCTTGTGGTGTCAGGATAGTTTTGCTGGTGGTCAGACGTGACACCGTGGATTCATGCAAATCAACTTCTTCTGCAATGACCTTTAAGATAAGTGGTTGCATGGCAGTCGCACCATGTTGTAAGAACTCTTGCTGATAACGCACAATACTGGTGGCGACTTTTAGTAGGTTCTGATTGCGCTCTTCGATACTACGAATAAACAAGCGAGCATCAGTGAGGTTTTCACGCAGATATTGATTGTCAGGGCTATCATCACCGCGTTTGACTAAGTTGGCATACTCTTGATTGACTCTTAGCTTCGGCAGCGTGTCAGGATTGAGCCGTACCTGCCAGCCATCCTCTTGCGCATCTTTCCCTGCAGTGGTATTACTACTGTGGCGACGAACAGGCGTGACCAGCACATCAGGAATATCATAACTGTCTGGCTCCCGTGCATAGTCCGGTTGACTACTATGGAATAATAAGCCTGGTGAAGGGTTTAAGCTGCGTAGTAAATTTAATGCAGGTGTGATTTTCTCAGCTGCGAGCCCTGTCTGCTCGGTCAGTGCTTTGATATTATTGCTGACTAAGTATTCACTGGCAGATAGAAGCGCTTGTGCTTCTTTTAGAGACTCGGTATTACTATCAAGTTTGGACAGCTGAATCGCTAGGCATTCACTGAGATTTCGTGCCCCAACACCTAGTGGATCGCAAGATTGAATAATACGCAAGACAGCCATTACCTCATCTTGCTCAACAGACTCATCCCATTGATAGAAGCTCGCCATGGTCTCAAAGCTCTGCAACAACTCATCGATATCAAGCCGAACAAAACCCATATCATCCATAGAGTCCATCAGATAGGTGGCAATCAACATATCTGCTTCTGATAGATGTTTAAAGTTCAGCTGCCAACGCACATGATCTTGGATAGTGGCAGAGGTGCCGCCTTGATAGCTATCAAAGTCATCGTCACCTTTGCTCCCTGAACTGCTAGCCGCCGATGCATAATTGCTACTATCAGCACTATTATCAAAACTACTATAGTCGTCACTATCCATTGCATGATTGTCTATGGCACCATCATCGATATTGGCTTGCTGCAATTTATCAAAGCTATCACCAAGTTCGTTATCATAGTCAGAGGTAGTCGTGTTGCTGTCGGATTTGGCAGTAAATGACTCAGTGCCAGTACTTTGATTCCAGCTATCCAATGTGAGTGAGTCGCTCAGCTCGTCTATAATATCGTCGCCGCCATGCTCGTATTCATCGTCATCATCTTCGATACGTTCAAGCAGTGGATTACTATCCAGCTTGATCTGAACCTCTTGCGCGAGCTCAAGACTAGAGAGCTGCAGCAATTTAATGGCTTGCTGCATCTGCGGGGTCAGTTTCTGTGAGGTGCTTAGCGTGGTCGCCAATCCGAACGACATACTCATGGGCGGCTTATTACACTCCGGTAGTGATAATATTCTACAAATATTTTTGGTCAAACCAGTGGTTTAACGTTATTAGGACATGACGATAGCATTTTTTGGCGCAATTTTGCTATGATAATTTACACTCTAGCCAGATACAATTGTTACGCTTTTCTCATTAAAGCCTATAAATATTAGCATTTCAGCATTAACTGCTAAATAATTAATATCAAAAATCGGTTTATCATCATATAAAATTTATAAGAAAAATCATGAAATACACGACTGCAAAATAACCAAATCGAATTAACCTAAAAATAACTGAGACCGCAACCATGAATAGTACACAGAACAATCAATTGACCACTGCTGCCATCCAAATGAATAGCCAACAGAATATTGAAAAAAACTTAGCCGATATAAAAGCGGCGATTATTGATGCAAGGGCGCAAGGAGCTCAGCTTGTCGTATTACCAGAGAACTGCTGTAGCATGGGCGAGCAGTTTGCTACTGCAGAGCGCTTTGACGATCTATCGATGACGATAGCAGACTATGCCAGCACTTATGGTGTCTACGTACTAGCAGGCTCGCTACCCTGCCCTTATCGACCTGACGGCATTGTGGTCCCTGATGGTAGACTACGCCAAGTCAGTCAGTTGTTTGCACCTGATGGCTCGCGAGTGGCACGTTATGACAAGATTCATCTGTTCACAGCCACTGTGGCGGATAAACACGGTAGCTATAATGAAGCAGCCACTTTTGAGCCAGGAACACAAACTGTAGTTGCACCACTCGAAGCAAATAATACGGTCTATCAATTAGGCATGATGGTTTGCTTTGATTTGCGCTTCCCTGCATTGGCACAGCGTCTACGTCAAGCAGGTGCCGACATATTAAGTGCCCCGTCAGCATTTACCTATCTAACAGGGCAAGCCCATTGGTCGCTGTTGCTACAGGCACGTGCGTTGGACAGCCAGTGTATGGTCATTGGTGCAGCACAAGGTGGCGATCATACTTACAAGAATGGTGATATACGTCAGACGTGGGGACACACGGCGATTACCGCTTATGATGGTACAGTTATCAACCATTACGATGATAGTGGATTGAATGAAGCTACTAATCAGGAAGACAGCAAGCACTACGCCATGGTATTGGCATCATTAGATCAGCACGCCCAACAGCAAGGACGCCAAAAAATGCCTATCTTTGACTGTCATCGTTTAGCGTAAGTTATGATTAAGGTGTGTTGAATATTCGACACACCTTATTTTTGATTTGAGTCATCGTCGCGTTGAGCATGAGTTGCTCTCGGGTGGGCGCGATCATAGACTTGAGTCAATTTGGCAAAATCGACATGGGTATAGATTTGCGTGGTACTGATATCACTATGACCCAACATTTCTTGTACGGCGCGCAAGTCACCACTACCTGACAGCATGTGTGATGCAAAGCAATGGCGCAATAAATGGGGATACATATTTTGCGAGATGCCAGCACGAGTAGCAGCAACTTTTAGACGTTGCTGCACTGCCCGTGTTGATAAGCGCGTACCTAATTTCTCACTGATAAACAATGCCGTGTCCATTTGCTCTACCCACAAATTACGATGCGGTAGATAGCGCGTAATTGCCTCTGCTGCTTTTATCCCTAAGGGTACTAAGCGTGTCTTATTGCCTTTACCTGTTACACGTACACGTAGGTCTGATAGATCTACATCCGCCATATCTAGTGCTACCAATTCACCCACACGCAAGCCGCTACTGTAGAGCAACTCAAACATGGCCTTATCCCGTAACCATAAGCGCGCTTGCTCAGGCGTATCAGGAATCTCTTGGTCAAGCAATTGAGTAAGCAAATCTACGTCTGCGATAGACGGTAAGGGTCTAGGGCTACGCTTAAGCTGGTAGCCAGTGGTAGGATTGATACGTGCTAGCCCTTCTTCAATCAACCATCCATAAAAATGACGAATCGCTGACAGCTCTTGCTGGACGCTGGCAAGTGCAAGCTTGTCTTCATCGATACGCTGACCGATATGCTGAGCTAATTGGCGCTTGTCACAGCGCGTCCATGTCAGCCGTTTGCCACGTAAAAATAGCGCCAGTTGGTTCAAGCCAGCAAAATAAGCCGTTAGTGTATGCGGCGAGTGGTTACGTACCGATAAAGTATTTAACCAACGATGCACTGGTGCTAACAGCTCACGTAACGCTTTGTCCGACTCTATCGTGGCTGCCAGTGTGTCTGACAGCCAAGCTGCTGATTGTACTTCTGAACCCGATGCTGGCTCTATCTGACCTTTTTTATTGGACATAGCCCTATTAAAGATGACCATAGCATTTATCCATTCGCCATCCGAGTTTAGCCTTCAGAATTAGGCTTGATACCCGCTTGCGCCATTAGACCGTCTGGACTAAACACGCCTTCATAAACAAAGGCCGTTGGACCTGTCATCATGACTGAATAACCCGGCTGCCATTTGATAATCATACTGCCGCCATACAGCTGCGCGCGCACTTCTTCGCCTTCATCCAACCAGCCTTCACGTATGCCAACCGCCACTGCAGCACATGCACCCGTACCACAGGCTTGAGTCTCACCAACGCCGCGCTCGAATACCCGTAGACGAATATGACGTTGATTCATCACCTGCATAAAGCCGACATTGACGCGATCTGGAAACGCAGGATGTGATTCGATGGCTTTACCCAAGGTCTCAACCTCAGCATCGAGCACATTATCGACTTTGATAACTGCATGTGGATTGCCCATATTCGCGACATAGAGCTGCACGGGTGTTCCATTAACATCCAAATGGTAGGCGTTTTGGATTTTGGTAGTGGCTCTTGGGCTAAATGGAATCTCATCTGGCTCGAACTTGGGTTTGCCCATATCGACTTCTACCCAGCCATAACGGTCTGTGGTCAGCGTGATAATTCCACTCGCTGTCTCAACACGTAGACGCTGTTTAAATGACAGTTTGCGTGCCTGTACAAAACGAGCGAAACAGCGTGCACCGTTACCGCACTGCTCGACCTCTGTGCCATCGGTATTAAAAATACGATAGCTAAAGTCGACATCCGGACGCATAGGTGGCTCAACTACGAGCAATTGGTCAAAACCAATACCCAAATGACGATCACCCAATAACTGTACCAAATCCTTGGTTAATTCTAAGCGCTGAGTCACCAAATCGATGACCATAAAATCATTGCCCAGACCATGCATCTTAGTAAATTCTATTAGCATACCCTTGATATCCTATCCTATTTTTATGTATGTCTTATCTTAGCACGCTGTCAGATACAATCATAATAATACCAATCCCAAAAAATACGATTAGCGGTGTCAAATTTGTTTAGTCTACAGTGAGTAGTGCTTGTACTGAGTAGTACTTGCACTCGTTTTCCTTGCTACTCTAATTTTTATGAATGGTATTGCTTTCCACTAAAGACATGCCTGCAATTAAGAGACAGCTTTAATTAAAAAACAACTTCCTCAAAATCCAGTCATAAAAAAACCCATTGTCATTATCACAATGGGTTCTCTTCAATCATCAAATCCTGCGACCGTTTTGGCTCGTCTTTAATCGCCTTACTGCGCCTGCCACAATGTTTCATTTTCATATAATGATTCAATCGTTTCACGCGGACGAATCAACTGATGATGGTTATCAGACACCATGACTTCGCTAGCACGTGGACGCGAATTATAGTTGCTACTCATGGTAAAGCCATATGCACCGGCACCAGTGATGGCCAATGTATCTCCTGCTTCCAATGCTAACAAGCGACCTTTTGCCAAGAAATCTCCGGTTTCACAAATTGCACCAACGATATCCCATGGTTGCGTACCATCCGTATCGATACCTTTGCTCGGTAACACACTTGGAATCACTGCCATTTCTGCTTGATACAGTGCAGGACGAATCAAGTCGTTCATGGCTGCATCGACGATAGCGAAATTCTTATGCTCGGTAGGCTTTAACACGTCGACACGCGTTAATAGCACGCCCGCATTGGCAACGATACTGCGGCCCGGCTCA
The DNA here is from genome assembly GCF_015864605.1 of Psychrobacter sp. SCQQ22. Classification (NCBI taxonomy): domain Bacteria; kingdom Pseudomonadati; phylum Pseudomonadota; class Gammaproteobacteria; order Moraxellales; family Moraxellaceae; genus Psychrobacter; species Psychrobacter sp. SCQQ22. The sequence continues at coordinate 391,981 of NZ_JADYWZ010000001.1, read as the reverse complement.
AAGAATACCGTTAATCCAAGCTCGCTTAGTTTTGGTAATAATGCAGCAGCAAACTCGTCCATAGACACTGGCGTCTCATCGATATAGCGCACCCCTAAGCCACCACCTAAATCTATATGGCGCAGCTCAATACCTTTTTCACGAAGGGTATGTATCAACTCAATTACTTTGTCTAGTGCAGCAACGAATGGCTCTACTTCCGTCAACTGTGAGCCAATATGACAATCAATACCGACGATATCGATATGCGACAACGCGGCAGCTTGCTCATAGACAGCGACGGCGTCTTCGTGGGTTATACCGAACTTATTGTCTTTTAAACCGGTTGAGATGTAGGGATGAGTCTTGGCATCGACATTAGGGTTAACTCGTAGAGATATCGGTGCTGATTTATCGAGTTGCTGTGCCACTTCATTAATTAAAGCCAGCTCGCTAATAGACTCAACGTTAAAGCAGCCGATACCTTGGGTAAGTGCATACTCGATATCGCCATAAGTTTTGCCAACACCTGAGAATACAACGCGTGCAGCATCGCCACCTGCAGCTAATACTCGCATCAACTCACCACGTGAGACAATATCAAATCCTGCACCTGCCTGAGCCAAAACACCGAGCACCGCAAGATTAGAGTTAGCTTTAACGGCATAACATACCTGATGTTTTAGACTGGCAAAGCTATCGGTATAAGCCTGATAAACATCCAATATCGCCTGCTTTGAGTAGACATAGCATGGCGTATCATAGCAATCGACCAATTCAGTTATACTGACCTGCTCCATATGTAAGGCATCGTTGCGATAATTCAGCGCAGGCAAATGAGCAGTTAAGGCTTCAGGGTTGATATATAGCCCTTGTTCTGTTTGGGTCGTTACTGTAGTCATTGTGGTTATATCTCTCGTTAAATCAGGTAAATTTATTCGGAATTATTGATGCTCTTATACGATTAATAATCGTTAGAATCTTCGTTCACATCTGATAGTACTTGCTCTAAATAGCGAGCGTTCTGTTTATCATTACTTGCCGATGCTGCATTGTTTGACTCTCCAGCATTAGACAGCATCTCTGACCCTGCCGCCTTTGAGCTATTGGAATCGGCTAGATAGAGGTCGCCCTTTTGCCCACAGCCCGTTAACCCGAACATGACCGCACTACCGATAATCAATGCAGAAATGGCTCGGCAACTGGCGTTAATAGATAAATGAGAATTGCACTCAGTGTTTGAAACACGGCGTATAGTAAGCATAGGGCAAATAACCTTGCAGCAGTGTGAATATGATTGAAAACATGACGTTTACGACTGAAATATTCAAAATATTATAATCTATGTAAGCATAGCATTGTATCAGTAAAGCAGTAAGCCTCTTGAGGGTGATTGACCAATAATTTTGCTAACTTTATGATTTATAAATACGGCTTATGACGATAATAATTGATACGTATTATTTGGTAAATTGTGAAAAACCGACACAATTTATATGGCAATTGTTGTGTGTGAAACACGGTTTTATGGTGCAAAACACGGTTAAACACATTTTGAAAAACTTTCTTACAATTTTTATTGCGGGCAATCTTGCCTTTATAGCACTTACTATTTGATGGCTATATTCGGTGCACAGGTGTAACAATGCTTGACGATGTTCAATCTTAAACCTTATAGTTACTGTGGTATAAGATACTAATTGTGTTACATTATACTCCGAAAATATCGCTTTGATGGATTGCTAGAAGCAACCAAACAAAGTGACGAGTAGGGATTTATTGGTAGACCTGTAAGCGTGATATCGCTTATTTCATTTTTATGAAAGGTCTGCTGATTTTTGTTTGTTCGGCGGAAATTAATCCGCTATGATTCACCCCTTGTCAAAAAACATAATCTAAGGATAGAGCATGAGCGATAGCACCCCCATCTTTAATGATCGTAATACTGGCAGATCAAAACTTATCAACCCTACTTTGGTTCTCAACTGTGGTTCATCTTCTATCAAATATGCGCTAATCAGCGAAGACGAATCCACTCGTATTACCGGTCTTGCCGAAAACTTGGGGCTTGATACCGCTCGTATTAAACATACTACTTTAAACGGCGAAAAACTTGAGATTACCATCCCTGGTGGTCGTCATGAGTTAGCGCTTCAAAAAATCCTAGCACTACTTGAGCAATATCATTTCGTCGCTGTAGGACATCGTGTGGTTCACGGCGGTCGTGAGTACTCAAAAGCCGTCCGTGTTGACCAACATGTACTTGATGAAGTAAAACGCTTAAAAATCCTAGCACCTCTACACAACCCTGCAAACGCTTTGGGTATTGAAGCGGTTGAAGCCATTTATCCTGACATCCCACAAGTGGTCGTTTTTGATACTGCATTTCACCAAACGATGCCGCCAGTTGCCTATCGCTATCCAATTCCAAAAGCACTATACGAAGAAGAAAAAATCCGTCGTTACGGATTCCATGGTACCTCACATGCTTATGTCTCAGAGCGTGCCAGCGAAATTACAGATGCTAAAGGTCCACATGGTTGGCTGACCGCTCATCTAGGCAATGGTTGCTCAGCGACTGCCGTCTATAACGGTGAAAGCTTGGATACCAGTATGGGTCTGACGCCGCTTGAAGGCTTGATGATGGGTACGCGTAGTGGTGACGTCGATCCTAGCTTGCACATTCATCTCAAGCGTAAACTGGGTATGAGCCTAGAAGAAATCGATACCATGCTTAATAGTGAAAGTGGCTTATTGGGTATCTCAGGTCTGTCGAATGATTTGCGTACGATCGAGCAAGCAGCGAATGAAGGCCATAAAGACGCTCAACTCGCCATCGAAATGTTCTGCTATCGTGTTGGTAAATACCTAGCCAGCCTAAGCTGTGCGCTACCTGACTTTACTGGTATCGTCTTTACTGGTGGTATTGGTGAAAACTCAGCAACCACACGTGCTCGCATCTTAGACGTTATGCGCCACTTCGGTATCAAGTTTGATGCTGAAAAGAATAATGATTTAGTCGGCGGTGCAGAAGGCAGCTTCCAAGATGAAGGTAGTAGCATCGAGCTATGGGTTGTCCCAACTGATGAAGAATGCCAAATCGCTAAAGAAACCCGCCAAGCATTAGGTCTAAAATAGAAAATAGCTCGGCTATTACAGTGATGCTTATTTAGGGGCTTATGTCGTATAAATATTTTTATATGACATAAGCCTTTAAGTAACGGCTCTACTGACCAATCACTGCAAGCGAAAGCAGCAGCCATCATTTTAGCCAGTCAGCAACACCTCTCTCACGGATATAATAAAATAAATAGTAGGATATGCTATGCAAACCATTTTACTTGTACCTATTAGTCGCGGTATCGGCCTGACATCAGCAGCGCTAGGTCTCATTCGTGCGCTCGATTATAACGGCGTCAAAGCCGGTTTTATGAAGCCATTTTTGCAAGATGATACGCTCGATAAGCAAAACAGCCTAGACAGCTCAAGCGCATTAACCATGCATGCATTCGGTCTGACACCGCCTAAATCTATCAACCGTCAGCGCGTTGAGCGTATGATTGGTGATGGCAATCTTGATGAATTGATGGAAGAAGTGATCGAAAACTTCCATAGCATCGGTGATGACCAAGACGTCGTGATTTGTGAAGGTTTAGTACCCACTACTGAAGCCTCTTATGCATCACAAATCAACCGTGCTATTGCCCACGCTTTAGATGCCAAAATCATCTTTGTTAGTACGGTCGATACCAAAAACCCAGCCCATTTAGCCGATAAGCTCGATGTGCATGCTCGTGAATTTGGCGGTATCGCGCATGAGCGTACTTTAGGCTGCATCTTGATGCGTGTGCACGATGTGCCAAATACCTTTGACACTCAGCCAGTAGCACCGGGCGAAGCTATGGTCAGCTTGGATGCTGGCTTTATGCAAGAAGTGCAGCGTCTGTCACCGCATTTTGATACCGATCGATTCCGCCTAATCGGCGTGGTACCTTTTAGTGATTCATTGTCAGTACCCCGTACGTGGGATATCGCCGCAGAGCTGGATGCCACTTGGTTAAATGTCGGTGAAGCAAAGACACGCCGTATCAATCATATTAGTTTGACAGCTCGCTCAGTCGCACGCGTTGATGAAGTGTTCAAACGTGGTACGCTCATCGTCGTACCTGGCGATCGTGATGACTTATTACTCGCCGCCGCATTGGCCTGTATTAACGGTATCCCGTTAGCAGGTCTAGTACTGACTGGTGGCGTCTCACCAAATGCAACTGTCGCTGAGCTATGGCAATCTGCACTCAAAACAGGTATTCCTGTCATGAGTGTTGAAACAGATAGCTTTGAGACCGTACAGAGCTTGATGCACATGAGTGCTGAGATTCCAAACGATGATATTGAGCGTGCACAAGAAGTCACACGCTATGTGGCCGCGCACTTAAATCTAAGCTGGATTAAAGAATACTTTAGCCATGACCATCAGCCGCGCCTATCGCCTGCCGCCTTCCGTCATCAAGTGGTCAAAAAAGCACAAGCCGCTAAAAAACGCATCGTATTACCAGAAGGTGCTGAGCCACGTACGGTAGAAGCTGCCTGTATCTGTCAAAGCCGCGGTATCGCTGATTGCGTACTGCTCGCAAAACGCAGCGAAGTGGAACAAGTTGCCAAAAATCGCGATTTAATCTTGCCAGAAGGCATTGAGATTATGGATCCTGACACGCTTGATATGAGCAAATATATCGCTGCTGTCGTTGAACGTCGTAAAGGCAAAACAACCGAATTGGTCGCTGCTGAACAGCTTGAAGATACCGTGTTCTTAGGTACTATCATGCTACAGATGGGTGAAGTGGATGGATTGGTCTCAGGTGCGGTGCACACGACTGCCAACACCGTACGCCCAGCATTCCAGTTGATTAAGACTGCACCACAGTATTCATTGGTATCTTCTATCTTCTTTATGCTGCTACCTGAGCAAGTCGTGGTGTATGGTGATTGCGCCATCAACCCTGATCCAACAGCTGAAGAACTGGCTGAAATTGCTATTCAGTCTGCCCAGTCTGCGGCGGCGTTTGGTATCGAACCGAAAGTAGCAATGATCAGCTACTCTACTGGCTCATCAGGTACAGGCGCAGATGTTGAAAAAGTCATTCGAGCGACCCAAATCGTTCGTGAACGTGAGCCAACGCTTGCCGTTGATGGCCCACTACAGTATGACGCCGCATCGGTCATGAGTGTGGGCAAACAAAAAGCACCTGATTCACCCGTTGCCGGACAAGCCAACGTCTTTATCTTCCCGGATTTAAACACGGGTAACACCACGTATAAAGCGGTACAACGTAGTGCCAACGTCATCAGTGTTGGGCCGATGCTACAAGGTTTGAATAAGCCAGTAAACGATTTGTCACGTGGTGCATTGGTTGACGATATTGTCTACACCATCGCACTGACCGCTATTCAGGCACATAGCGATTTGATTTAATCGTCACACTGTTTATTGATAAGAAATTTGCTGATTAAAATTTTGGTGATTAGCAATATACAACTAAGCCGACTGTCACTATGATAGTCGGCTTTTTATTACCGTTTTAATGACAGAAGCTGACCCGCCCACTACAATAGCGCTATCGTTTCTTTTGAATCCACTATCACGTTTTTCTTACCAGCCATTTGACCTATTTATATCTAATATGACCAACAATTTATGCTTAATATGACTAACCATAAACAGACTCAACACCCTACACCTGCCATCCGTGCTTATCTTGGTGGCTCATTTGATCCTGTGCATAAAGGTCATTTGCAAATAGCCATGTACGTCTATCAGCATTTATTACCGCTAGCGAAGCAGCTAAATCATGAGTTGCATGTGTCACTATTGCCCAATGCTCGCTCGCCTTTTAAACAACAAAGCACCGATCCCAAGCATCGTTTGGCTATGTTAAAACTAGCGACAATCAATACACCCATACAGATAGATGAGCTTGAACTGTGGCAAGCGCCACCTGTCTATACCATCGATAGCGTACGCGCGTTACGGCAGCGCTATCCGCATGACAGTCTGATATTCATCATCGGCATGGACAGTGCGCTGAGTTTAAGCAAATGGAAAGAAGGGCTTGGACTGACTGACTATGTCAATCTGTGGATTTTTAATCGTGATAGCCTGTCTGATGTTGATGTTAAAAATAACAGTTTTGCCGAAAATACGAAAAAATTAGTAGACGAAAACCACATAGCGCAAGACGTGACCAAATTGCAGTCACAACTACCCGCGGAGCTGCAATGTCTAGTAATCGACTCACCGAATGAATTGATAATGCCCAACGCTCAAGCACTGGTAAATAACAGCGCTCTAAAAAATAACTATCAAGGTTACATTTATATAGACCCGCGCCCTGTGACAGCCGTATCCAGCACGCAAGTACGTCAAAAACTTCAGAAAATCCCTCACATATTAAATATAAAGCATACTGCCGAAATGCAAATCGCATCTTTGCAACCAATAAATGATATCATGTGCAATACTGAACTTAATCCATTAGCTAAATGGCTAAATCCTGCTGTTTATCAATATATTATCGCCCATCAGCTATATTCTGCTGCTCAATTCCGTTAAAATCGCCTTATCTTTGTCACTTTGCCTATCCTGTCTGTATATGTGACGGGCGACATCTAGTTCATTCGACAATGCCAACGCATGCAAATTGACGATTTACCTTTTTATTTTTAATATTTACGATTCAAGAGATCAAAATTTATGACCAACACCATGACCGAAGAACGCTTAAAAGAATGCTTAGCCGTTGTTGAAACTGCTCTAGACGACATGAAAGCAAAAAACATCACTGTGATGAATGTAGAAGATTTGACTGACGTAACAGAACGCATCATCATCGCTGATGGTACGTCTAAGCGCCACGTACGCGCGATGGCTGACAGTGTCGGCGCTGAAGCCAAGCAAGCTGGCTTTATGCCACTTGGCCGTGAAGGCGGTATCGACTCTGATTGGACGTTGATCGATTTGGGCGCTGTTGTCGTCCATATGATGACGCCACAAGCTCGTGAGTTCTATGACTTAGAAGGCCTATGGTCATCACCAGAGCAGTTGGCTGAGCTGGTCGCTGTGCCACGTGAAAAGAAAACTGCGGGTCGTCGTAACAAAAACAAATAAGACTGTTGATTACGATATCTGTTCAACATTGAAAAACGTACCACCAAAAAGACCAGATGATTATTCTGGTCTTTTTTTTATGTAAAAATAAGCGGTTCTGTGTCTAGTACACGCACTGATAAATATTCTGAAAATGGTTCAAGATTACGCTAAGATATCAGCAACCAGACAGCATTACTGCCTCAAAAAACAACCAACCATCAGAGCGGCTTATGAGCACAGAACCGATGATATCTACGCTACCAGCAACGGCACAAAGCAAGCCAGATTTTAACCAAGACCTGCCACTACATATCGCCAACTTAACCTGCGTCCGCGCTGGCAAATCTATGCCATTCACCCGTGAGCAACTGAGTGCCATTGACAAAGCGCCAATCAAAGCGCCTGTCGCGGTCAATTTCATGGGTTTGATCACTGATGAGCAAGCCGATCGTAAACATCATGGCGGCCCGCTAAAAGCCGTGCATCAACTGGCGCCTGCGACTTATGAGAGAATCAATACAGAGTTTGGCCTAAAGGTACGCGTCGGTACATTGGGCGAAAACCTTACGACCGAATCTGTCAATGGCCTACCGGAAATGACTGAGTCTACGGTTTGCATTGGTGATGTTTTTCAATATGGTGGACATTTTGAGAACGGTCAAGACAATAGTAATGATGGCGATTGCGTTCAGCTACGTATCGTTCAACCGCGACGCCCCTGCTACAAGATTAACGATCAAATCGGACAGTTTACCAAAGTGCCAAATATCGCAGCATGGGTAAGCAAACAAGGTATCTCTGGCTGGTATTTCCAAGTCGTACGTGACGGTCTGATTGATGCAGGTTTACCAGTTTACTTGATAGAACGCCCCTATCCGTTTGCAACACTTGAGACACTGTGGCAACTGGCCAACTCTAAAGAGAAATACAATGCTGATGTGATCGAGCCATGGCTCGCGATTGAGTGTTTGGAAGAGAGTTGGAAAAAGGTCTTGGCTAAGAAGATTCAAAAAACTTAAAACCTGACCCTGATAAATACGGCCAAGCTTTCATTTTATGAATGATGACAAAATATTATTGATATACAACTGCTAGGGGTTTCATTATTATTTGTATAGAACGTCAACATTATTATGGAGCCATCAGTGTTTAATAGAAAACTATTACTGACCATCCCCATCTTAGCATTAAGCGCCTGTAGCCAAACCGCGATGTCAGACACTGCTAAGGTTAAGGCGAACTCAAATCTACAGGCCTTATCAGCTACCAATAGCTTTCAAGGTACATGGGAAGGTCAAGGTTATCAATATGACATTGAGGAAAGTTGGACTATCAAGATTGCAATAGTCGGCGGTCAATATAAAATTGACTATCCATCATTGCAATGTGGCGGAGTATTGACGCTGTTAAATACAACTGCCAATAAGATGGAGTTCAGGGAAAAGATAACCTATGGCCCATGTGTAGACAATGGCGATACAGTCATTACTAAGACTGGTACCAACACGGTAAGCTTTGCTTGGTATGATAGAGATGGATCGAAAGGTGCAGATGGTACTCTTAGAAGAAGATAAGCCTACGTGTATCGAGCACTTTTTTCATTTAGTGCATCGCTCAAACTACTTAAAATGATTTATCATGGTTTCCGCTCGGATTATAGTCCTAGCGGATTTTTTGTAGCAGATATTGTCAATTCAAAAATCTACTATGATTTAATACCACGCCTTAGTCATCATAATGGCTGATACTAAAATGTATGAAATCATTTATTCTAAGCAAAACATAATATGATAAAAAATACCGTCTTTCTTACTACTGTTCTTGGCATGATATTTTTATCAGGCTGCGTGACCACGACCTTTCCAATAGCGACCACCAAGAGCTACATCGTGGACAGTAAAACCTACCAAGCCACTGGCAAAAGTGAGCGCATCAAAACCATTGTGCTGCACTATACGGTCTCAGACAATGACCGATCTATCAACACACTGACCACAGGCAAGGTCAGCGCCCACTATTTGGTGTTAGATAATGACGATGATAAAATTTATAACCTCGTACCAGAAAATGAACGCGCTTGGCATGCAGGTGATGGCAGTTTTGCAGGACGGACGATATTAAATGATACTTCTATCGGTATAGAAATCGTCAATACAGGAATTGCACCTGAGTATCAAAATGCCCTAAAAGACGGCAAGCTGGCGTATCATCCTTATGACCATTATGTCGCTTTTGACGAGTTGCAGATTAAAAAGGTCGCGGAGCTGGTACAAGATATCACCGCCAGATATGACATCTCACCAAAGAATATCATCGGTCATTCTGATATGGCACCCTCACGTAAGATAGACCCCGGTGCTAAGTTCCCTTGGCAACAGCTGTATAAGCAATATGGTATCGGCGCTTGGTATGATGACGCTGATAAGGTTGCTTTTATGGATACAGACGCATTTGTAGCGGCCACGATACCTGAGCTGAAGCAAGAATTCAGAAATTATGGCTATCAGATCAATAATAGTGACGAGTGGGACAAAGCCAGTCGTGATGTCGTCTATGCGTTTCAGCTACATTTTCGACCTCTGAACCCAACGGGCGAAATAGATTTAGAGACTTATGCTATTTTAAAGGCATTGAATAAGAAGTATGCTGATACCAACGATTTTTATTAGCCATTAACAACCAAGAATCTATCCATAACAACAATGAGAAAGGAAATACTATGAGCACATTGTTTAGCGTAAATTTGAATAAATTGGCTTTAATCCGTAATTCTCGCGGTACTGACTACCCTAACCTGTTGACCTTTGTGAAGAAGCTGATTGACCTAGGGATCAAAGGCTTTACCGTACACCCAAGACCCGATGAGCGTCATATCAGATACCAAGATGTCTATGATATCAGTGCATTCTTAAAAGACTATCCAGAGATTGAGTTCAATATCGAAGGCAACCCAAATGAGCAGTTTTTGAAGATTATCCGTGAAGTAAAGCCGCATCAATGTACGCTCGTGCCAGACAGTGACGATCAGCTGACCTCAGATCATGGCTTTGATATCATCACACATCATGAATTTTTATCAACATTGAGCAAAGAGCTGGAAGCGTTCGGTACACGCTGTGCGGTATTCATCGACCCTGATATCGAACAAATCAAAGCAGTCATCGAGAGCGATGTACAGACGATCGAGATGTATACCGAAGAATGGGCGCGCGCTTACAGTAATGGTAAGAGCGATGACAATATTGATTTCGATGAGGTCAAGCAACGCTTTAGCGATTGTATCAACCTAGCCAATCAAAACGGTATCCGCGTCAATGCGGGTCATGATTTGAATTTAGATAACTTGGCTGATCTGCTTGCGCTGAGTGATATCGCTGAGGTGTCAATTGGTCATGCCTTTACGATTGAATCATTGGAACAAGGCATGGATAATGTCGTGCGTCAGTATTTGGCGATTTGTGGGTAGTCCATACTAATAAGCAAATAGTCTATTCACTTTACACTCGATGCGGTGATGCTGGGATATATTTTATGCAGCCTCTGTCAGCGTAAACACAGCAAGCAAGTAAAATTTATACCAGTAGCACGGCAATATGGGCGTATCAATTTTATTTTAAAATGACTACAGTTTGGTTTTATCAGCAGTCCTAATATCTGCATTATCAATACAAAAGCTAATAATATTAAAAAAGGAATCTTTATGTATCAAGACTTTCAGAAACACCTACAACAAGAAATCAGCGATATCCGTGCGGCAGGCCTGTATAAAAACGAGCGCGTTATCACTTCTCCGCAAGATGCACTCATCAAGATCGCCGATGGTCGTGAGATGCTTAACTTCTGTGCCAATAATTACCTTGGATTGTCTGATCACCCTGAGATTAAAAAGGCGGCTATCGAGGCTATTGAGAACTCAGGTTATGGCATGTCATCGGTGCGGTTTATCTGTGGGACGCAGGATTTGCATAAGCAATTAGAGGCGTCGATTTCTAAGTTTTTTAATACCGAAGATACCATTCTTTATGCGGCCTGTTTCGATGCCAATGGTGGTGCCTTTGAGCCACTACTAACCAGCGAAGATGCCATTATTTCTGATTCGTTAAATCATGCCTCAATCATCGATGGTGTGCGCCTGTGTAAAGCCGCGCGTTATCGCTACGCCAATGCGGATATGCAAGATTTAGAGACGCAATTGCAAGCGGCGCAAGCACAGCGTTTTCGCTTAATTGTCACCGATGGTGTGTTTTCAATGGATGGTAATGTGGCGCCAATGGATGAGATTTATGCGTTGGCACAAAAATATGATGCCATGGTGATGATTGACGAGTCGCATTCAGCAGGCGTGGTCGGTCACACTGGTGGCGGCGTGACGGAATTGTTTGATCTACGTGGTGACATTGAGCTGATCACGGGTACTTTAGGCAAGGCATTTGGCGGTGCTATTGGCGGCTTTACCACGGGTAAAAAAGAAATCGTTGAGATGTTGCGTCAACGCTCACGCCCGTATCTGTTTTCAAACTCCATTCCTCCTATGGTAGCGGCCGCTGGGGTAAAAGCGTTTGAGATGCTGTCGCAAGACAATACCCTACAAGATAAATTGCATGAAAATACCGCCTATTTTGTGAAGAAAATGCAAGACGCGGGCTTCGATATCAAGCCCACCGAATCGGCAATTTGTGCGGTTATGCTTTATGATGCCAATGTCTCGCAACAGATGGCAGACGCACTGCTTGAAGAAGGCATTTATGTGATCGGCTTCTTCTATCCTGTCGTACCCAAAAATGAAGCTCGCATTCGTGTCCAGCTCTCTGCCGCCCATACTCGCGAGCAGCTCGACCAGTGTATCGCCGCTTTCATCAAAGTCGCCAAGCAAATGAAAGTGATTGATTAAGCGTCGTTCGGTATTTGTTCGGTATTCACTCGCTAGATTCAACCATTAAGCACAACACCGTTAAATAAGAGAAAAGTATGAAAGCACTGGTTAAAGCCCATGCCAAAAAAGGCATCTGGATGCAAGACATGCCAGAACCTACGGTTGGCATCAATGACGTCAAAATTAAAATTAAAAAGACCGCCATTTGTGGTACAGATTTGCACATTTATAAGTGGGATGAGTGGTCAGAAAGAACCATCAAGACGCCGATGATCATCGGACATGAATACGTCGGTATCATTAGTGAAATGGGCGATGGTGTGAAGCATTTTGAAGTGGGTGATCGAGTCACTGGCGAAGGACACATCGCTTGCGGGCATTGCCGTAACTGCCGCCGTGGTAAGCTCCATGTGTGCGAGAACACCATCGGTGTGGGCGTCGACCGCGATGGCGCGTTTGCCGAATATTTGGTGATACCTGCCGATAATGTCATCAAACTCGATGAGCGTATCAGCGATGAGATGGCAGCCATTATGGACCCCTTTGGTAATGCCACTCATACTGCCCTTTCATTTCCTGTCCTTGGTGAGGATGTGCTGATTACGGGTGCAGGGCTGATTGGTTCCATGGCAACAGCGATTTGCCGCTTCGCAGGAGCGCGTAATATTGTGGTCAGTGATATCAGTGATTATCGTCTAGAGCTTGCCAAAAAAATGGGCGCGACGATGACGATAAACCCAGCCAAGGGTGAAACCATCGAAGGCGCCATTGCTGAGTTAAAAATGCACGGCTTTGATATTGGGCTTGAGATGTCAGGCTCGCCTCAGGCTTTTGATTCGATGATTAGTAATATGTATAACGGCTCTAAAATCTCTCTCTTGGGTATTTTGCCTAACACTACCACGGTGGATTGGAGCAAGATTATTTTTAAGGCGTTAACCCTAAAAGGTATTTATGGCCGTGAGATGTGGGAGACGTGGTATCAGATGGAGCAAATGCTGATTAGCGGTATTGATTTGTCGCCCATCATTACCCATCGCATGCACATTGATGACTTTCAAGAAGGCTTTGATATCATGGAAAGTGGGCAATGTGGTAAGGTGATTTTAAGCTGGGATTGATAACATGGTGCGTCAGCATTTGAGAAGTCGTGGTTAACTTTTAAATTATCACGACTGATAAAACGGCACTGATTTCAGTGCCGTTTTTTATAGGGTGAAAATCATATGAGGGATAAGCTATGGGTGATTCTGAAGCCGATAAACTTGAAAAGTATTTAGAAGAAAAAGCCAAACAAGATCAGGAAAAAGAGCATGTGTCTGAGCCACTCTCCGCCTATGATGCTTGTGTGCTAAAGGAAAGTGCTAAGATTCATGAGTTGATTGCTGAGGCTAAAAAGCGTTCAAAGGATGAATAGTTGGATGGAAATATTTTTATCCGTTAATCGTGCGTTTACGGTAGAATCAACCTATGTTGATAGGTTATATAAAATCAAACGATTAAGTTTAAAAATAAAAAGGCATCTACCATGAGCGCAGGATTAATCAAACATCTAAGAAAGAAGACTGATGAAGACAGCAATACTAAAATATTGATGTCTCAATGGGAATTTGATGAAAAGCTCGTCGGTAAGTCGCTTGAGAATGTGGGTAGTTATTACCCACATTTTAGTAGTCACAACGAATCACACTCTCAGCAAATACTCGTCAATATCGAACGTCTGTTAGGAAGTAATATCGAAAAGCTGACAGCGACAGACACATGGTTAATTCTAGAAGCGGCTTACTGGCATGATATCGGTATGTTATTTAATGCCGATGAAGTTCAAGATGTAATTGAAAATGATCATTTCAAAGACTACGTTGAAGAGCTTGCTAATAACAATGTTCAAGACTTACATGAGTTTGCCAAGGTTTGGCATAACGACGGTTGGGAAGCTGCCCTTGTTCATTATGATAACCCATATAAAGGCGTTGAAAAATATCGTCAAATGGTTGCCGAATGGTATCGTCGTGACCATCCCACCAACTCCGAAAGAGTTGTTTTAAAACCATTTGAAAAACTGAATATTAGCTCTCCACGTACTGAACTACTTCCAAATCGTATTTATCGCTATCTCGCTCAAATTTGTTTATCTCATGGCAAAAGTTTCAACTACGTCATGAAAGACTTACCTTTTCGCCAAACAGGTATGGGTACGGAAGACTGTCACCCTCGTTTTGTTGCATGCCTATTACGTCTAGGCGACTTATTCGATATAGATGACAACCGCTTTTGTCCAGTCATGGCAAGGCAAGTTGGTAATATGCCGTCGTTTAGTGAAACGCATAAACATAAGCATCAAGCGATTCGTGAGTTTCAGCTAGATAATGAGACAGTTAGTGTTACCGCTGTATGTAGTACTGAGATGGCATATATTGAATGTCGTAACTGGTTTGACTGGATTAAAGAAGAAATTCAAAATCAGATGTCACAATGGAAAAATATCGTCCCTAGTCGTGACTTCGGGTTACTTCCAACCATTAATAAGCTTAATGTTGAGATGACTGACAAAAAAATTCTACTCAATGACAAGCCAATGAAGTTCTCACTTGACGAGCGCAGTGCTATTGAGTTACTGCAAGGTAATAACTTATATAAAGATGATATGAGTATCTACCGTGAGCTGATTCAAAATGCTATTGATGCTACGATGATTCGAGTGTGGTTAGAGCATGGACAAGAACACAGTATTAGGAAATTGCCTGAAAATGCTAATCCTTATGACGCAGAAACTTGTAAATTATTCGCAGATTACCCTATTACCTTAGATTGTAAAAAGATCGCTGATAATAAAGATTCAACTTTATGGGAGTTTAGTATTGAAGATAATGGTGTTGGTATCTCGCGCATAGACCTTGAGTATATGCAGAAAATAGCAGGTTCAAAGAATAACAGGGAAAAGCAAAAAATTATTCGGCAGATGCCGCCGTGGATGCGTCCATCGGGAGAATTCGGAATAGGTATGCATAGTGCCTTTCTTCTTATGAAAGACTTACCCATAGAACAACAGAGAATTACTATTTTTACTAAAAGTCGACTTACTCATGAGAGTTTGAGATTAGAATTACATTCACCTCTATCAGATAAAGCAGGTTACTGCTTCATCACGAAAGTAAACGACTTAAAAACATATGGGACTAAATTAATAATCAATGAAATTTTTGAGAAAGATATTAAAAAATTTTTGAAAGATGAAAATCTTTCATACTCTGGGTATATACAACCAAGTGCACTTTATAGTTATCAGCTTGGAAGCTATAATGCCTTAGAGAAAGTCTCCTCAATATTCGAAAAAATATCAAACCCAGTAGTTAACTTCAATTTGTCAAAGAAAATAGAAACTATTATAGAAAAATCAAATTCTTATTTAAATAAATTCAAACATAACAATAAAATTATAGATTCACCGGTTTTTTGGAATTTGGAAAGTAAATCGGGGCTAAAAATAAAAATATTAAATGAAACAGACTATGAAAATAGTTTCTTTTCTTTCTCTAAACTCCCTTCTAGAAATTTAAAAATATTTTATAAAGGACAATATATAGATTCACTATATACATCAGATAGGGAATCTTCAGATAACTCAAGCCTCTTAAAATATCCATTTATAGAGTATTCTTTAGATATGTATGATATTAATGCCTCTCAAATCCTAACCCTCAGTAGGGATAGTATACATAATAAAGAAACTCTATTAGATAGGTTTGAAAATATGTTGAAGTATTTAGAAGTAGCTATTACTGAAAATAAATTCGATATATCAACTATGATTTCTAATCCTATCCACCTATCTCTATTACTAAATTTATTCAATGAAAATTACTATACTAATTTTCCTGCTACAGATGAATGGAAAAAACTAAATATTTCTGATGATTACACTATAGAGGATATACTACATCTCAGTTCATTTACTATTACCTGGAGCCCAACTACAATAAAACAGTTACCAGATAATATTAACATAAGTAACCATATAGACTCTGAAACAATGAAATTTTTAGTAGATAATTCAGAGTTCTTACAAAAATCCATTAAAGAAAGTGGCTTTCATAGCTATATCTTTAAAGATGCTAGTTATTCGGGAGCATATTCGATAAGAAATACCTTATATTCAAAAAATAAAATAGATAGTAACCTTTTCGAAAATATTATAACTCTATGGGAAGATAGCGAAGAGGACGAGGATGAGAATGAATATATTTTAGATTATATTTTTGACTTAGATGTACATCCGCCATTTTTTCCACATAAAATAGAACCTCTTGTTTCAGCTAGAGAATTCATAGATGCTCTTTTTAATGAACAAAAAAATTCAACTTACGATGGCTTATTCTTTACTAAACATGATGAAGAGATATTTTTATTTCCATATATAGAGAATAATGAAAAGGTTATTGAAATAACGAATACAATGTCATTTAATTTAATAAATTCATTTTTAGAAATAAGTTTTGAAGAATTTGACAAGCAATATAACGAAATCAAAAAACAAATTCTCAATAAAGCTAAAAACAGTTACCCTGAATGGTATAAAGCATATGAGCGTGGACAGAGTTTTAGATCAATAGATTTAAGCTCTTTAGATGAATTACATAAACCCTCTACTTAGATATAATAGTTGTCTTGAGGCGCTGTTTAGCCCCGACTGTAGCGGTATCCTGCTGGTTTGGGCAAATTGCGATGGCTAGGTTTTGGGGTGGCGACGCGAAGTAAGCGACAACCCAAACCGTAGCCATCGCCGCGCCCAGACTGGCAGATACAAGTGGAAGGCGGGAAATAGCTCCCCTAAAATCGTTGGGTGTCGAAAGCTCCACACCAACCTACCCTAAATACTCAAAATTCAATCTTCAAATCCCAAACGCAAAAAAGGTGAGCCGAAGCCCACCTTTTCATTTCAAAAACAACTATCTAAAACTATAAGCAATTGCTAGAGGTTTGAGTAGCGAGGAAAACATGCGCAAGCACTACATGTCGTAGGCTCAGCAAGTTTGACGAAGCTAATCAAGCATCTAGGTTTGCGACTAGCGCAACCAAGCACGGGCGTTACGGAACATACGCATCCACGCGCCGTCCTCATCCCACTCTTCTGGTTTCCAGCTGTGGTTGTAGGCTTTTAGGTTACGCTCAGGATGTGGCATCATAATCGTCACACGACCATCAGTGCTACACAGACCCGTGACACCGCCGACAGAACCGTTTGGATTGAGCGGATACGTCTCAGTTGGATGACCTTGGCTATCGACATAACGCATCGCAAGCTGACCGTGTTTTGCCATACCTTCGATTTCGTTGTTGTCTAGTGTGGCATAGCCTTCACCATGCGCCACAGCGATAGGCAAGATGCTGTCTTGCATGCCTTTGAACAGGATAGACTTGGTACGCTCGATTTTCACATTGACCGTACGCGCTTCAAAACGTGCCGATTGGTTGGCGATGAAGCGTGGGAAGTTATCTGCACCTGGGATGAGGTCTTTTAACTGAGCCATCATCTGACAACCGTTACAGACACCTAATGAGAAGGTATCAGGACGGGCAAAGAAGCGGACAAACTGCATGCGTAGCTCATCATGGAACAAGATAGAGTTCGCCCAACCTGAGCCAGCGCCCAGTACGTCACCATAACTAAAGCCACCACAAGCGACCAGACCGTCGAAGTCACGTAGATTGATGCGGCCATTCAATAGATCGCTCATGTGAACGTCAACTGCTTCAAAGCCAGCTTGGGTAAAGCCTGCTGCCATCTCTGTCTGACCATTGACGCCTTGCTCACGCAAGATAGCGACTCTTGGTTTATTCTCACGACTGGCTAAATATGGTTCTTCAACTTTTTGATTCAAATCAAAGTTTGGCGCAGCGATTAGGCCTTTATGGCTCGTATCAGCAATCAAGTCATACTCTTGCTGTACGCACGCTGGATTATCACGGCGACGCGCGATTTGATAACTGACCTGCGTCCATGCTTGCTGCAATTCAGTACGGCTGAAGCGTAAGGTGTCATCACCCATAAGCGTTGGCGTTTGGATAAGCAGGCTATCTTCTTCAGAGCTTTGACCAACGAGGCTCAGCATATCAACAACGTTAAACTCTTCTGCCAATTGCATTAGAGCAGCGACGTTTTCTGGCAATACTTGGATGACTGCACCCAACTCTTCACTGAACAGTTGACCGAGTAAGTTATCGTCCGTCAATGACAGTTTGATGCCTTGACGGCTAGTGAACTGCATCTCTGCGATAGTTGCCAGCAGACCACCATCACCGATATCGTGATAGGCGCTGATGACGCCTTGCGCGTTACCCGCTTGGACAAAGTTAAAGAAGTCGACCAAGTCGCTTGGCTGTGCTAAATCTGGGCAATCGTTACCCAATTGACTCAGCGTTTGCGCAAGGATTGAACCGCCTAGACGTAGCTTGCCTTTAGACAAATCAATACGGTAAAACGCGCTATCGCCATTGATTAGCTCAGGGGTTAGCGTTTTTGCCACATCAACCACAGGAGCAAAGGCGGTAATCACTAGGCTCATTGGTGATACGACTGATTTATCCGTCTCACCTGCTTCACTGCTGTCAGTCCAGTTGGCACGCATCGATAGCGAATCTTTACCGACTGGAATCGCGATACCTAGTGCTGGGCACAGCTCTTCGCCGACTGTATATACCGCGTCAAACAATGCTGCATCTTCCGCATCATCACCACAGGCAGCCATCCAGTTCGCTGACATCGTAATATCAGACAACTGAGCAATACGCGCACCAGCGATGTTGGTAATCGCTTCACCAATTGCAAGGCGTGCTGAGGCTTGTGGACTGATTAAGGCAACTGGTGTACGCTCACCGATACTCATGGCTTCGCCGCTCATCACCTGACCATCTAGCGCAATCAAGCCTGATGCTGTCACAGCACAATCCGATACAGGCACTTGATAGCGACCCACATACTGATCACGCACGACCATACCAGTGATAGAACGGTCACCAATGCTGATCAAGAATGATTTGCTAGCGACGGTTGGGTGACGCAAGACGTCTTTGATAGACTCAGCTAAATTGACTTCATTTAAATCTAATGCAGGTAAGCTGGTGTCATGACGCTCAAAGCTACGCTTCATCTTCGGCGTGCCACCTAGCAATACTTGCATCGGCATATCGACAGGTTGGTCTTCTAGCAACTCGTCATTAACAACCAATTGACGCACATCCGTGGCTGATCCTAAAATGGCATACGGGCAACGCTCACGCGCACAGATCGCATCGAATTGGGCTTCGCTGTCTGGACGAATCGCGAGGACATAACGCTCTTGCGCTTCGTTTGACCAGATGGCCATTGGTGACATGCCAGCTTCTAACGATGGAATTTTACGCAGATTTAGTACGGCGCCCATCTCGTGGTCATTGACCAGTTCAGGCATTGCATTAGAGATACCGCCCGCGCCCACATCATGCAATGACACGATAGGGTTGCCGTCTTTGCCATTATTGCTGGCATCGACATCATTACCGGCTAGTGCCCAGCAGCGATCCATCACTTCTTGGCAACGACGCTCCATCTCAGCATTGTCACGCTGAACTGAGGCAAAGTCTAAGCCTTCATCAAGTGAACCACTATCAACAGAAGATGCTGCACCACCGCCCAGACCAATCTGCATGGCAGGGCCACCAAGGACGATCAATAAATCACCTTGCTGAATGGCATTTTTTTCAATGAGGTTGCGTTTGATATTGCCGTAACCACCTGCCAGCATGATTGGCTTATGATAGCCGCGCATTTCGCTACCGTCTTTTGCCGCTGAGGTGTCCAGCTGAAAACTACGGAAATAACCACATAGATTAGGACGACCAAACTCGTTTGAGAAGTTGGCTGAACCGAGTGGTGCTTCAGTCATAATCTCAAGACTGGTTGCCATACGATCTGGCGTGCCATAAGCCTGAGTACTCAACTGACCTGACTGCTCCCATTTTTCAGCGAGCTCTGGAATATGTAGGTGTGATACGTGAAAACCCGTCAGACCTGCTTTTGGCTTACCGCCACGACCTGTTGCGCCTTCATCACGAATCTCACCACCAGCACCCGTCGCTGCACCCGCATACGGGGCGATAGCCGTTGGATGGTTATGCGTCTCGACTTTCATCAGAATGTCGATCTCTTCTTGATGGAAGTCATAAGGATGGGCAGAATTTGCATCCATCGCGTCAGTCGGAATCGGGTAAAAACGCATGCCGTCAGACCCTGCCATCACAGCAGCGTTGTCTTTATAGGCAGATAAAATACCTTGTGGATTCGACTGGTAGGTATTCTTAATCATTTGGAACAGTGACTTTGGTGCCACAATGCCATCAACTGTCCACTCAGCATTGAAAATCTTATGACGGCAATGCTCTGAGTTTGCCTGTGCAAACATCATCAGCTCAACGTCAGTTGGATTACGCTTAAGCTCATTAACATAAGCATTCATCAAATAATCAATGTCTTCATTTGATAATGCAAAACCAAACTGGGTATTGGCAGACTCTAGCGCTGACTGACCTTGTCCGATGACATCAATATGATTCAATGATGCTGGCTGCTCGGCATCAAACAATTTGTTCAAATCATTTAAATCATAGACCAAGCTCTGGGTCATACGGTCAAACAATAATTGCTCAGCGTCTACTGGTAGTCTTTCGCCTGCTTCACCATCGATTGTTAGGGTATAAACAACGACGCGCTCAACACGGTTGATCTCAATTTCACAGTTATTAAAAATATCAGTCGCTTTACTTGCCCATGGCGAAATCGTGCCAAAACGTGGACCAACGATAACTTGTAATTGATTGGCCTGTGGGTCGGCAAGGACATTGCTACTATCGACAGCAAGTAAGTCTAGCGCTTTTTTATACTCATCACCTTCGAGCTTGCGTGATAACACATACACTTGCTGGGTATTGATTTGGCTGACATTGAGCTCGGTTTTTTGCTGAAACTGACTGATGAGTTGCTGCGTCTGAAAATCGGTAAGAAACGGTTGTCCGGCGATGGTCATCATAAAGGCATAATCCGTAAGATCAAGGCATCTCTGCCATGCTAAGTAAATGGTCTGCGTATTATAACAAGAAGCCCTGTAATAAGCAGGTCTAAACCAAGATAAATTGCCGAAAAACGCATTTATTGAACTCGCAAACGGTTAGCAAATAATTGCCTTGTTCTTCCCTTTGACCTTCCCCCTGATCTACTCTTTAGGCTTCTATCTGTGACATCGTATTGCATAGCGTTTTTTCAGAGCAGAAAGCTTGAGCGCCTATAGTCGATTCAATTTAAAAGCAGTACAAGGCAACTGAGTGTAGCTGTACATTAAATACCTCAAGCGAAGTTAACGCAGTAACACTTTTATAGTGAAATGAGTATAACGTCACAATTTTTACTTAACCCTTATACTCCTTACAAACTCTCACATCGTATTACTGGCAACCTATATAAATAGACCTCTGGTTATCGGTATTCTAAATACGAATTGTCAAAAAGCTAAAAAGTAATAAATAAAAACCTGACTAACAAAAGCTTCATAATTATTAATCAAATACTATAAAGAAAAGGAAATTTACTATGAGTAGACAAGACCATATCGATAAGGTGCAAGAACTGGTAAAAGACATCAAGTTTGCCATGATGACCACTCGCACTCACGAAGACCATCTACATGCTTGCCCAATGACCACCAGTGAAACCAGCATTGGCGCAAAAGAAATTTGGTTCATCGGTGATAAGACCACTGAAACGGTCAAAGATATCGAAAGAAATCCGCAAGTCAACTTGGCCTACGTCAGTCAAGATGCTAAGAATTATGTCTCTATCAACGGTAAGGCAGAACTGGTCGAAGACCAAGAAAAGCTAGATGAGCTATGGTCGCCGATCTACAATGCGTTTTATGAGCAAGGTAAAGAAGATAAGAATATCCAGTTGATTAAAGTCGTACCACACGGTGCAGAATACTGGCTCAGCGGTAGCTCAGTCGTCAACATGTTCAAAATGACCACCGCTGCCGTAATGGATGGTAAGAAAGCGACTAACTTGGGTGAAAATAACTCAGTGACTTTATAAAAATTAGTAATGTTATAAGAAACCGTTATTTAAAAGCAAGATAGTAGAATACGAAAACGCCAGTGGCTAATGCGACTGGCGTTTTTTATGTTTGGTATTTTGTCTCTTATTTCACAGTAGAATAAAAGTTATAATTACTGTGGTGGTTTCGCATAACCATTATCAGCTGGATAAGCCTGTGGCTGCGCTGGCTTTGGCTTAGTAGGATCATACAGCCCATAAACTGCCGTACCGATTACACCCGTATTATTGATAGAGCCCGAACTGGTATTGGCAGCATAGGCACTCTCCGGCTTGCTAAAAATAAAGGATGCCACTGAGCTCTGGCTCTTACGGAAGCCCTCAATCACCAAATCGTCATTTGGTTCCAATACATATCCGCTGTCATAACGACTGGCAGCACTGCCATTGAGGACATTTATGCCATCGACACTAGCGACGATCTCATAAGTATTGGCGCTGTTATTATGATACACCAAGCGGTATGCCTGACCTGCTTGACCTTGGACATAGTAGTTGCCCGAGTCCCGATAAAGTAATAGTGCACCCGTATCTGTTTCCATCGAAAAATCAACCTTGCCAGCCAATAATGACATGCTATTGACGGCTCGGCCAGTATAGGATTTGTCTGCATAACGAACCTGCATCTGCTCAATAGGCTCAGGATTGGTACGGCGCAAATCAACAGTAGTGACCTCTGAGTTAACATCATCTCCCCATTTGGTCCCCAAGCGTTCCGATTCAGCAGCATCCTGAGTAGAACGATCTGCACTAGAGTCTGTTTGGATAGACTTTTCTTGCTGAATAGCTGAAGTGGATTGCTCTTGCATATTTGAGCCTGAAGAGCACCCTGTCAGCAATGCAACTAACATAACGGCAGCGACTGACTGTTTCTTATGTAATGCCATACCTATTTCCTTATTTGAATGACCTCTTATCATAATTCGGCCAATTCTCTTGTATTTTGTTTACTAATTTTGAGTATATATCAACAATACATACAATCAAAGAGTAAAATAAATCTACCGCCCAGTAGGGGAATACTAGACAATAAAAAACGCCAGTGGCTAATGCGACTGACGTTTTATCTAAATTTTATGATACTACAATCAATAATATGGCTTAACCACTCTGCTTGAGATATGGCCAAGCGGCTCTTAGATAAATCATCATCGACCATAATGTCAGAACAACAGCTGCAACCATCAACACATAGCCAATGGTTTCAAGCGACTCCCAGTTTAGAAGAAGCACCGTAATTGCCACCATCTGAAACGTCGTTTTTAACTTGCCGACATAAGATACTGCCACGCTGGTACTCTTGCCTAGCTCTGCCATCCACTCACGCAACGCAGATACCGCGATTTCACGCGAGATAATCACGATGGCTGCTATCGCCATTATGATATTAGGGTGCCACTGCACTAAGATAATTAGGGCTACAGCGACCATCAGTTTATCAGCGACGGGATCCAAAAATCGTCCAAAGGCTGACATCACATTAAGCTTACGCGCAAAGTAGCCATCTAACCAATCGGTAATCGCAGCGATAATAAAAACGCCCGTCAATAATAAATGACGTACCAAGCTATCGCTAAACTCACTCATGCCTACCCGCGCAATCACATTGTCTGAGATGGCTGGCATGCCGATGCCCATAGAAGGTGGCCAATAAGCAATGGCGACAAATAGCGGAATCATTAATATTCGCGCAATAGTCAGATTATTGGGCAAGTTAAAAATACTCTTAGTATTTTGCGTACTTGGTGGCTCCTGCGTATGCAAATGCGTATTCTCAGTCATGGCAAACCCAGTTTCATATAGACATAATAATGGCAGATAGCTTAGCATTTTTCGGGCAAGTCGTCATGCCATCTCTTTAGCTACTAAGTTACCAATTATATTAAAATCCATCCGTAATCATCATATAACTATGAAGTATTAACATTATTTATTAGTAATGCGCATAAAATCACAAAATCATTCATGTTTATTCGACATTATACTAACGTATATGTTCTATCAAATACCTCCTCTAAATGTCTTTTTAAACGTAATATCATGTAACCAAAACAGCCAAACTGTGACTGTTTACGCTATGATAGCCATTCCAATAAAACACTTGTACACTTAAATAGGTAAGTAACTACATCTGCCTATTGAATTAACCGCTACTACTCTAATCTTAGAGAGCAATAGTAGAAATTTTATAATAACAACAACGCCTAATCACTGCCCTTGTAGTCATCATAGTTATTACTACACGCTCAGTTTCCTCAGCCCACAGTTCCTCCTTTGTGGGCTCTTTTTTGTCTACATTTATTCATCAATAAATATTTCATCATTTATGCTACTACAATGCCCTTTTATACTCACCTGAGCGTTTTAATTGTTAAAACCTTATGAAAGCATTTTTGCTTTAAATTAAAAAACCCACTCAGCGGTGGGTTTTTGATACAGATTGTAAACCTGTTGAGCTAATACAATATAAATTACGACATTTCGAATTTCACATCACTCAAAGTCATTGGCAACACTTTGATTGGCACAGCACATAACCATGCTATACCTGCGGTACAGTAGAATTTTTCATCATCATAAGATACGATTCTCGCTGTAAAATCATTCTCGATTTGATCTCTCATAGCATCTTCATCGCTATTATCATCTACCGCACACCATATCTCCTGACAACCATTTTCGAGCATCACGCGAGTTAAATCACTTCCTATCAGCACTTTATCCACCTCTAGCTTCATACTATTTAATATATTACGAAAAGCAAATATATCGGTTTATTAGAGATTTTAATAGTGTTATTTGTAACTTAAAGTCGATATTTAATACACAAATATTGATTATTTATATGCAAATCAATCTCTCTCGACTTTACACATCATTGATTACTCTTCTACTTTTGTAGAATCGGTTTGAATTAGTTTGTTAACATTTCAGATACATTTTATCATTGATCAGACCCTACGAGATAATGAACGACTCATCTCCCATCAGACAACTTTATGAATATAATAGATAGCCTCGACCGTCTGTTGTGCCATTTGATAGCAGCTTTCGATATTGCCCTGGCCACACCAGTCACCACTGACAATCCACTGATGCGTCTCATCGACTAAAATACCTGACGCACTTTTATCATTGTTGTCATTAACCACCGTTGCAGCATAACGCCAGCGATGACTGTCTATTTGGCTAGGTGCGCTTTCCTCATTCCAGTTCAGTGCTTGCTGTGCGGCTTGTAGCAATTGTGCTTGGACGGTCTCGATATCATCATCGACATGCTGCTCTGACCAATGATTGCTGGCATGAATGGTAACACTGGGTAGCAGGTCATCATGAGCAGGCTTTTGATGCTCAATAAATATTCTATCGAGAATAGAATCACTCAGATAAGCGACATCCCATTCTGGTTGAACATCTTTACTTAGGGCTTTCGGTAATGTGGCAATATCGCTCCACCCCAACATCAATGTATAGCAAGCCTGCATCTGTGGCTCAGCAATTTTTGATTGGGCATCAAAACCACTATCTGCCATCAACTCAACTGCCTGACCATTGGGAGCGGTACAAATTACCCAGTCAAAGTGACCTAGGCTTGCGCAAGTATCGTCAAACAGCTCCGTTTTTTTATCAACCTTTTCTGATATAGCGCTATCATATTGATCTAACGGTGCAACGCGGGTTTTAAATTTTATAGTGGTATGCTGCAATTTATCCGCCAATTCACGTCCCCAGCTGGTCATTTTGGGGGTACTGATATAGCGTGCTTGCGTGGTATTCCATTGCTCTTTGCTTTGGATGTCGGATGACTCAATACTATCGTTTTCTGGCATTAGGTTGACCACTTGTGCACACCATGGTTGCAGTAAACCTGTCTCTAGCCAAGGCGCAATGAACTGCCGAAAACTGGCTGTTTTAGCCGTAAAAAACTGTGCCCCAAATGCCCATTGCCAGTTTTTACCCGTTTGACTGTCGGTACGATAACGAGTAGCTAAACGTCCAACACTGCGCGACTTTTCAAAAATCGTAATATTAAGGACTGGTGTTTTATCATTATCTTGGCTAAAAGCACGCTCTAATAATGTGGCAGTAAATAGTCCTGTCAGACCACCACCGATGATAGCGATTTTAGGTGAAGTAGTATCAGTACGGTTTAAAGGATGATGAGTCATAATGACAATAAGCCTTATAGGGTATGTGGTCAGAAAATAGTATTTATAAAAATAACGGTTTGTTTTAGTCGATACAATTTTAAATAGTATTCAACTTTTAAATAGCATTGAACCTTTAAAACTTACTCATATCAATATCGTCTACGTAAAAAAGCCATGCTATTTCTATAACATGGCTTCTTTTAATTGCCTAACAAGGATAGTGTAGATCTATATGTGATACTTCAAGTGAGGCTAACGCAGTAACACTTTTATAGTGGAGTGACTATTCTCCACGCTCAGCTTTGACTACCTCAACCAATTGATTAATCACAGAACTGTCTGCAAGGGTGGATAAGTCGCCCAAACCGACATATTGCCCTGCCGCTAGATTACGCAAGATACGGCGCATGATTTTACCTGAGCGCGTTTTTGGTAGCACATTGACGATATGGATAGTATCCAAATTGGCAATGGGGCCAATCTCAAAGCGGACGTGTCGATTCAGCTCAGCCTTCAGTGACTCTGTCTCTTTTTCACCTGACTTTAGAATGATAAAGGCACAAATACCCGTCCCTCTAATCTCATGTGGCATACCGACGATAGCAGCCTCAGCCGTCGCAGGATGTGCGACCACGGCACTTTCAATCTCGGCTGTACCCAGACGATGACCCGCGACATTGAGCACATCATCGACACGCCCTGTAATCCAGTAATGTCCGTCCTCGTCGCGCTGTACCCCATCACCAGTGAAATAATAGCCTGGATAATCGCTAAAATAAGTCTCTAAAAAGCGCTCATGGTCATTATAAATGGTCCGCATTTGTCCCGGCCAGCTACTGTTAATTAACAAATTACCTTCAGCAGAGCCTTCTAATATAGTGTCATCTCTATCGACGATTTCTGGTTTTATACCGTATAGAGGATTCATCGCCGCACCGGGTTTAAGTGCAACTGCGCCGGGTATCGGAGCCATTAGAATGCCACCAGTCTCCGTCTGCCACCACGTATCTACGATTGGACACTTACCGTCACCGACCACATGATAGTACCAATCCCATGCTTCGGGATTGATTGGCTCCCCCACGGTTCCGAGCAAGCGCAGGCTAGAACGATTAGACTCACGGACAAAAGCATCTCCCTCCTTCATCATCGCTCGAATAGCGGTCGGCGCGGTATATAAGACCGTCACATTGTGCTTATCAATGATATGGCCAATGCGTGCCCATGTCGGATATTCTGGTACACCCTCGAACATCACTGTCGTCGTCCCATTGGCGAGCGGTGCATAAGTTGAGTAAGTATGACCCGTAATCCAGCCCACATCAGCTGTACACCAGTAGACATCGTCATCTTTGATATCGAAAACATCTCGAAACGTAGAAAGCGCATAAGTGATATAGCCGCCAGTCGTATGCAACACGCCTTTAGGCTTGCCAGTCGAGCCAGATGTATAGAGTAAAAACAGCGGGTCTTCGGCATTCATCACTTCAGGCTCACAATACTGCGATTCACCGTCTATTAAACTATGATACCAAAGGTCGCGGCGACCACTCATCGGGACAGAGTTACCAGTACGATGGACGACGATGACGTTGGTCACGCTGTCAGTGCCATCCATATCGAGCGCGCGATCGACATTCGCCTTGAGCGGCGTACGTTTATTACCACGTAAACCTTCATCAGCAGTGATAACCAGTTTTGAGCGACTGTCTATCAAACGATTGCCCAAGCTCTCAGCAGAAAACCCGCCGAAGACCACTGAATGCACGGCACCGATACGCGTACATGCCAGCATCGCTACCATCGCTTCCGGTATCATCGGCATATATAAGGTGACGCGATCACCTTTTTTGACCCCCAGCTTACGCATGGCGTTACCCAAGCGGCAGACCGATTCGTGCAGTTCTTTAAAGGAGATAATTTTATGTAAGGAAGGATGATCGCCTTCCCAAATAATCGCTGGTTTGTAAGGATTATTTTGCAGGTGTCGGTCTAGGCAATTGACAGAAATATTCAGCTCACCATCTTCGAACCACTTGATTCGAAAATCCTTTAAATCATAATTAACGTCGCTGATTTTGGTTGGTTTTTTTATCCAATCAATCAGCTCGGCACGCTTCGCCCAAAAGGCATCATGAGACTCAGGGGATTCGATAGACTGCTGGTAGTCGGTGCGGTATTGTTCGGCTGTCGTATTGGCAGCAGCGATGAACTCGGCTGCAAGGGGAAATGATTTCTGAGTCATAATAGTCATCCTTTTTAATTATTATGACCTGTACCAATCGTCAATAACGACCGTCTGTACAGGTAATAAGAGCCATCTTCCATAATGCGTGACACGTAAGGTTAGTTTGACAAATAAGCCGGATGGTTGCAAGGCATCAACTGCCATTCATAACAATATCACTGTACAGCTGTATAATTGGTCATACATGATAAAATTTATGGACAAGGCAATAAGCTATTTAATCCTTGTAACCTTAAATAAAATATGGACAATAGCTACTCTAAAGCGAACGCTAAGAGCGACTGACTCTTTTCAAGCACGACTTTATTAAATATAAGCAATCGGCTTTATTTTTACTATTTTATATCTATAGTCAATTCACCCTATTATCGATACAACAAACTGAGTGCCCACGATACGGTTGGATAGTGAGCGAGGTTGATACCTGTAGCGATTTTATAGTGGACAGGCTCTATCATTTTATGAGACCACAATGAGCAATCAACGCAATACATCACAATACGCCCACTACGATGTCATTATTATCGGTGCTGGCGCGTCAGGGTTATACTGTGCGCTCACTGCGGGTCGCCGTGGTCGCCGCGTACTGGTATTGGATCATGCCAATAAAGCGGGCAAAAAAATCCTCATGTCAGGTGGTGGCCGCTGTAACTTTACCAATTACTTCGTCGAGCCTGAGCATTTCCTTGGTGCCAATCAACATTTCTGTAAATCAGCCCTCAGCCGTTATCCCAGTTGGGAGTTTATCGGTATGGTTGAATCGCATAAAATTCCTTACCATGAGCGTGAGCACGGTCAGCTGTTCTGTGATGACTCTGCACAAGATATCTTGAGCATGCTCCTTGATGAGTGTGCAGCAGCAGGCGTACAAGTAAAATTGAATGCTCAAATTGAAAGTGTTCAAAATGTCGAAAATGATAAAAATGCTCGTTTTCAATTATTGACTACCAAGCAACTCAGTAAAAAAGAAAAGCAAGAGAGAAAAGAGGCGGCAAATCTATCCAAGCTGCCACAAACAGGCTATCGCTGTGAGTCGTTAGTCGTCGCCACTGGCGGATTATCTATACCAACGATGGGTGCTAGCGGCTTGGGCTACGAGGTGGCACAGCAGTTTGGGCATACACTCATACCGACTGATGCCAGTCTCGTGCCTTTTACCTTCACTGATAAAACAGGTGAACTGATTCGAGCATTGTCAGGCATTAGCTTGCCAGTCATTGCCAGTAATGAGCGCATTTCCTTTAAGTTACCGCTGCTGTTCACCCATCGTGGACTGTCCGGCCCTTCTATGCTGCAACTATCCAACTATTGGCATACGGGTGAAACCATCAGCATTAACCTGCTACCAGAGACAGATACGACAGCGCTATTATTGGCTCATAAAAAATCACACCCCAAGCAGCTGATTCGTACAGTATTGGCTGACTATACAGACAATGCATTACCCAAAAAGCTGCTGACTGCGCTGCAGACTCACCTGTGGGAAGACATAAAAGATACCGAGCTTGCTAATATTAAAGATGAGCGTTTGGCAGAGCTTGGTGCGAGTCTAAATGGTTGGCAACTGAAGCCCTCTGGTACCGAGGGCTATCGTACCGCTGAAGTCACGCGCGGCGGCGTCAAAACAGATGAAGTATCCTCAAAAACCATGCAGAGTAATTTGCAAGAGGGTCTGTACTTTATCGGTGAGGTGCTCGATGTCACAGGCTGGCTGGGTGGTTATAATTTCCAGTGGGCGTGGGCAAGCGGTTTCGTCAGTGGCGAGATTGTCTAACGATTCATTTTTTAATAACTCATCTGTTTAGCCATTAGTCTATTTAAAAATCAGTCGTGTTCAATGATTTTGATGATGCATTAGGGCGTGTTTTTAGAGCACTCTGAACACGCTATAACCATCTATGTTTAATTTTTTATTCTACTTAAGTTGATTTTTAACTCAATAAAGGTTTGATAACTGCTAGAATAAGAAGCATGACAAAAGTGAAGCTGTTTAGTGTTCACGCTTGAAAAGCAACAATAAAAATTAGAATAATATAGTTGGTTCAATATAATTTGAGTACAAGGAAGCCGAGCGAAAGGGCTACAAGTAGTAGACTCAGCGAGACTGACACCGCATCCAATTTATAGAGGATTGACTATACATCTCATTTTATGGGGGAATACATGCGTCCGATTGAGAACGTTCATAGTAAAAAAGCACCGCATTGGGTCGGTGATGGCTTTTATGTAAAAACCTTCATCAACCATCTCGAAGAAAATGCTGACTTTAACTATGAGCACACTGATCCATTTCTGTTATTCGATTATGGCGAACCGACCACCTTTGAGCCGAACCCTAATTACCAGACGGAACCGCACGGCATCGGTAAGCATCCACACAAAGGTTTTGAGACGGTCACCATCGCCTATTCGGGCGAAATCAGCCATGCAGACTCGACCGGTGGATGCGGTGATATCCTAGAAGGTGATGTGCAGTGGATGACCGCAGGACGCGGCATTATGCATGAGGAGTTCCATTCAGCAGCGTTTGGGCAGCGTGGCGGCGTCTTTAGTATGGTGCAAATGTGGGTCAATCTACCGAGCGCAGACAAACTAACCCATCCAAAATACCAAAGCATCAAACGTGCAGAGATACCTCTCGTTGACTTGATAGATAACAGCGACGACAGTGACGGTAGCAATCAAGCCACTATTGGCAAAGCTGCTATCATCGCTGGCGAATGGCAAGGAGTAACAGGTTCAGCCAGTACCTTTACATCCATTAATATCTGGAATATCGAGCTGTATGCCTCTGGTTCAACGACACTGCAAATACCCAACACGCACAATACACTGCTGCTAGTGCAAGAAGGCGAACTACGGGTAAATGATATGCCTGTGAGTGCAGGAAATCTGATCCAGTTTGAAGCACCCACGCAACATCGTGCTGACATTCAAGATGATCAAGCACTGACTACTGACACCATTGAGCTACACTGCTCTATTATCACCACTGAAGAATCAACACTAAATCCTATCAAACTTTTGTTATTCAGCGGTGAGCCTATTGGTGAGCCAATAGCAGGTTATGGACCGTTTGTCATGAACACACAAGAAGAACTGCGCCAAACGTTTCGAGATTATCAGACAGGTAATTTTATTAAGTAACTCAATTAGCTGAAGTAGTTCAAGTAGCCGAAACCTATGTATCATCATGCATAAAAAAGCCACCAGACGATTATCGTCTGGTGGCTTTCGATTGTCAGTTATATAGAGATAACTATAGTCAAAGAACTCTAAAATGGGTACAAGGCAGCCGACTGTAGATTGTACTAGTACATCTAAGGAGGGTAACGCCGTAGCCGTTTAGTAGTTCACCGACTATATATTACGCTTGGTTTAAAAACGGATAGTCGGTGTAACCTTCAGCACCGCCACCATAAAAGCTGTCAGGATGCTGCTCATTTAGTGCAGCGCCTTCACGGATACGCTCGGCCAAATCAGGATTGGCAATATAATCACGACCAAAAGCAACCGCATCGATGTATCCGGCTTTAACATTTTTCTCTGCTTTTTCGGCAGTATAACCACCAGCAGCTATAATCAAGTTATCAAAAGCAGCGCGGACACGTTGACGGAATCCATC
Organism: Psychrobacter sp. SCQQ22; assembly: GCF_015864605.1. Lineage (NCBI taxonomy): Bacteria > Pseudomonadati > Pseudomonadota > Gammaproteobacteria > Moraxellales > Moraxellaceae > Psychrobacter > Psychrobacter sp. SCQQ22. The sequence continues at coordinate 359,820 of NZ_JADYWZ010000001.1, read as the reverse complement.
GCTATAAGGAGTGCCACCAGCCCAATCAGGCTCTGACAGATGTAGATACATCAAGCCACGCTTGTTAATCTGCTCGATTAGCCAGATATTCTCATCTTCATTATAGCCAGCTTCTACATTGTTAAATGTTCCAAGCGGTGAGATACGAATACTAACGTGATCAGCATCCCAAGCATCCACACAAGCATCGATAACATCTAATGTTAGACGCGCACGGTTCTCACGGCTACCACCATATTCATCTTCACGCTGGTTGGTTTGCTCAACCCAGAATTGATGCAATAGATAACCATGGGCACCATGAATCTCAACCCCATCAAAGCCCGCTTCTTTGGCGTTTTTGGTCGCTTGTGCAAAGTCAGCGATGACTTGCTTGATTTCATCAAGTGTGGCTGGGCGTGGTGTCGTTGCTTCAACGCGGATGGCTTGGTTATTGCTATCACGCAACGAGGTACGTATACCGACATGGACATCAGAGGCAGAAATTGGTGCTTTGCCATCCGGCTGTACGCTCTCATGCGAGACCAGACCAGTATGCCATAGCTGTACCACAATCTTGCCACCTTTGGCATGGACATTATCAACGATGGCTTTCCATGCGGTGATTTGGTCTTGGGTATGAACGCCAGGTGCACCTGCATAGCCTTTCGCTTGAAAAGAAACCTGCGTCGCTTCGGTTATCACAAGCCCTGAGCTAGCACGCTGTGAATAATACTCGCTAGCAAGTACAGTCGGTACATCACCAGGTTCTACTGAACGCAGACGCGTCAACGGTGCCATAATGATGCGGTTTTTTAGCGTTTGCGTGCCCATTTTTACAGGTTCAAATAAATTATCGTGTGCCATGTTATGCCTTATTATGTTTGTCGTTATAAGTTGGTGTTCTTTATTATGAGGTTCATTACTATTAATTAAAGTGCTCGACTATTCATTAGAGTTCTCAACTATTCATTAAAGCCCTCACAAATAACTGGCTTAGAACTGTGAAAAATTGCGAGCCATTGAATCAATAGTACTGGGTCAATAGAATATATCGTTGCCTATTTGCTAAGCAAAGACGCATATTGAACGACCGTTATCTTTATAGGGAGTGTCCGTTATTATTCAAGTAAACTTTACAAACAGAAACACTGCTTTATATTTATTTAATAAAGGACGATACCTACTATCTCGACACCGAATCTACCGAGCAAGCGTCAAGCTGCAAACCTTCAAATCTAAAAGAGTATTCGCAGTTTGAATGTAACCTCAGCCTTGATTGACACCAGAACGCAAATATTGATATTTATAGCGACAGAGAGGTATACAAAAACGTGTATGAGAATTTAGAAGATTGTGAGCTTGCCCTAGAATAAAATACAAGATGGCTGTTTTATTAGGGTCTGTTAGACTGTTGGAGCTGTCCTACTCACTCTTTCCTGCTACGGGTATAGAAATAAAAAATGAAGTCGTTATCACTTATCCAAAATAAAAAGCTACCGCTCATCATAGGTGCAAGCTTAGTGTTTGCCCTTACCGCTTGCCAGCCTCCCTCAGATAAAGCGACCTCATCAGAAGCACAATCAACAACCTCTCAAAGCACAACGCCTGTCGCAGAAGCAAAGACACCGAAAGAACTCACTAAGGCATTGGTGGAGCTATCGGAAGAAACATTAAAAGAGCGGCTGATTTGTAGTAAGCTTAATGACACGATAAATGCTATCAATAATAAAAATGAAATCGAAGACATTCACGCGGTTCAGCACCAGTTAACCGCTTGCTTACCAGTGGCCAATAACGCTGAAATATTGCAATGGCTAGCAGAGTATCAGGAGATGTATGCACGTTTTCTGAATGTTGATAGCGCTATAGATGACAGCGCATTTTATGACCTGATGAGTAGTATTGAACAAGGTAAAAAGGTTTCGGTGACACAGTTAAAAGCAGTGAACCCTCATGTTCGATATTTGGTTAGTTTAATCATGAGTAGGTCTGACGTCAGTGTGCGCTATTTGGGGGAAGGTGATTATGAGTTTCATCACGACCTAACGGCTATGGCAGATATATTCAGCCCCTATCTACCAGAGGATCAAGCGGCCTTTATCCAGCGAATGGCTCAGGATAACCAAGGAATATTTTGGTTTGATGCAGCGGTAGATTTTTCTTTTGAGGAGTTGGTAGAGCGTACCATCTTCTGGGAAGATTTCATGCACCATTATCCACAGAGTATCTTTTATAACGATGCTAACGTGTTATTCAATATGTATCGTTATCTACTGTTTTTTGGGTCAGAGAATACCCAATGGACAGATGAGGAAATGCGCGAATTCTATGACTCAGATAACGAACAACTGATGGTGCAGCTGACTCAACGCTCTGATAGTAAACTGGCTAAAAATGTGCAAAATTTTTTAATATTTATGGATCAATCCGATACCGAACGTCTTAAGCGATACCCTATACCTGACAAAGATGAAAACGGTCGTGAAATAGATGAGCGAAACATCACACCCTATCAATTGCATAAAGCATTAGACCTATCGTCGCCATGGACCGTCACTCAAAATAGAAATTGTTTGAATGGCATTATTTGTGTGGATAAGAACGCTCAGTAAAGCCAAAATACACACATTATTCCGTACATAATTTACGACTTTATCATTCTAGTAACAGACAATTCTAAAGACAAATACGTCCCAAACAATATCACTACCGAACCGATAATGGCAGGTGTATCCAACGCTTCACCCAGTAATAAATAACCCAAAATAATCGCAAAAATTGGGATCACTAGCGTAATGCTCGTCGCTCTCATAGGGCCGATACTTTTGATTAATTGATTCATAAAAATCAGCGCAATGGCGGTAGAAAACACACCAATACAGATAACAGAAACCCAAGCCTGGGCACTAATACTCTTGCCATAAGGGAACTCATATATTGCAACCGGCAGCATAATCACACTGGCAATAATGAGTGACCCTGCGGTAATCGCCACTGGAGAGACATCATTCAAGTAATTCCTAGTAATGTTCGCCCCTAGCGCATAACCAACACAGGCCAATAACCCATAACCCATCGGCAACAGACTCGAATCCGACGTCGAATCCTGCCCACCAAACAAACTCTCACTCATCAAAATTACCACACCGATAACACCAATGATTAGGCCAAGAATTTGCTTTTTTGACAGCCTGTCTTTAAAGAACGTACTGGCGATAAATCCACTCAGCATCGGTACAGAAGCATTGAGCACTGCCAACACACCAGCGTTTACAGATTGGGCTGAAAAAGAAAACAGCATAAATGGCACGGCAGCGGAGAATAATCCAACAAGCGCCAACACTTTCCAATTTTCGCGGATGCCTTCTCTGTTTTTCTTGCTAATTAATACAAAGATCAGCATGACCAATCCAGCAAATATGACCCGTAAACTGGCGAAGGTCAACGAGCCAAACTCCGGCACGCCCACACGATAAAATATAAAAGACAGCGACCACATAAAGGACAGCGTGATGAAAATAATGAGGTCGCGGTTAGTCATGAAAAAATCCTATCAAGCATGGGACGGCTGTTTCCTATTTATAAAAAATGGTCATTTATGATAAATGTACCGTTATAAAAGGTCCCAGTCGTGAAAAAGGTTAAATCGTAAAAAAAGACCACGATGATAACTTTTTAATCGCTCAAAAGGGATTATTTTTCTATACTCATCACTCACTTTTGTTTACAAATTTACTTTATCTAAAATGAAATCGATATCTTTATCACCGCGCCCTGATAAATTAACCAAAATGGTCTCATCCGCTGACATAGTCTTAGCAACTTTCATCGCATAGGCAATGGCATGTGCAGACTCCAAAGCTGGAATAATACCTTCAAGCCGAGACAATGCCATAAACGCCTCTAGACACTCTGCATCTGTGGCTGACTCATAAGTTGCCAATTTTAAATCTCGTAAATGTGAATGCTGCGGACCAACGCCAGGATAGTCCAAACCAGACGCAATCGAATGCACGGGGGCTGGCTCACCTTTTTCATCGAGCAGTACATAGCATTTAAAACCATGAATCTCACCTTTGACCCCTAACGACATGGTCGCTGCATGATTGGGCGTATCTAAGCCTTCCCCTGCTGGCTCTACGCCTATTTTTTCTACACCTGCATCATCAAAAAACCCGCTAAACATACCGATAGCATTGGAACCACCACCAATACAAGCAACCATTTTATTAGGTAATTTACCTGTCGTAGTCAAGAATTGCGCACGTGCCTCATGCCCGACAACGGATTGGAAATAGCTCACCATTTCTGGATAGGGTGCAGGCCCTAATGCTGAGCCAATGGCAAACATACTGGTATCAAGCTCATTGAGATACGTCTCAAAAGCGCTATCCACTGCTTCCTTTAATGTCCCTGCCCCGCGTGATACAGAAACGATATTGGCTCCTAAAATTCTCATGCGGCTGACATTGGGATGCTCCTTTTCAATATCGACGACACCCATATGAATCTCGCACGCCAGACCCATCAGCGCAGCCGCTGTTGCTAGTGCCACACCGTGTTGCCCCGCACCAGTTTCAGCAATAACTTTGGTTTTGCCTAATTTCTTGGCTAATAATACCTCACCCAAACAGTGATTAATTTTATGCGCGCCCGTATGGTTTAAATCTTCACGCTTAAAATAAATCTGTGCCCCGCCGCAATGTTCGCTTAAGCGCTGCGCATGATAAATAGGACTTGGACGACCCACATATGTCTCACGCAGTCGCTTCATCTCAGCGATAAAGTCATCATCCTTGATAATCTCACGAAAGCCTGTTTCGATTTCCGCCATGGCTTTGGCCAGCTCAGGATGACCAATTTTGCCACCGAACTCTCCATATAGACCATCGTCGTTAGGCAGGATTGATTGATGTAATCCGTAACCAGCTGCTGTATTTTCTGTTTTCATATTTGAACCTTGTTATGTTTAATCACTTATTGATGAGTTTTTAGTTATAAATTTATTGTATTTACGTTCTAGTACATTGAAACAAATTCTAAGGCAACTTCTCTATAAGATCAAGTATTACTATGGAGTTAATTGAGCACAGACTGACCACTTGTGCCGTTTATAAGATATTTAGCATTAGCATTGGACTTGAGAAATACAGTATATCGACTATACGAAAAGGATATTTTGTGCGGTTCCTTATAGTTTGTAAATATGGATTAGATAAAAAAATTTTGATAAGAGTTTCATATCTTATTTTACTTGAGATAAAAAACTCTTAACAAATCCATTAATATATATTCACCTATTCATTCAGAAATTCTAAATGAAGTAATTTCCTTTTAAAGTTATCATCACCCAATTCTATAGACCATCGTTCCTCCATAAACCTCAACATATTCATACCTCTATCCAATATTTCGTTAGAAGTCCACTCATTATATTTAGATACATTTATTTCCGAAAATGATCCATTTGAATATTCTACTGAGTTATTAAAACTGCTATTTCTTTTGCTTTTCTCATCAAAACCTATATTTTGTAGAGAAGAGTTTTTTTGACGCGATAAAGCTAGTAGATTACCTAAAGAATGAGTTAGACACTTTCTCTGGTGAAAGTTGAAAAAACTAAACCGTTCTTGCCAGTAAGGTTCAGTATCAGTCTGAGGATAAATATGTTCTACACTTATGTAATCTGCCTTACGCGTATTAAGATCATCCCAAGATAACTTTTTATCATTAGTTTTACTTTTATCTTTGAGATATTGTTCATATTCATACAAAAAATATCTGATATCGTCCCAGCGATAGAATCCCTCTTTATGGTGAAGGTCGTATTTATCTTGAATATAAGATAGAAATTTTTCTTTACTAAAGTAATCATTAGACCAATTTCTGACATTACTAATAACCGAGTCAATGCTTTTATTTTCTGAAAGAAGCTCACTAGCATTTCTGTAAAACTCTGTATCACCCGTATTAGCACGACGTCTACTCAGAGAAAATGCACAAAAATTGTAGCGCTCTATTTCAGTAAGAAGGTTAGCAATCTTATTAGCTTCTTGATTAGATGTATAAGCTGATAGTATTAAAGGCTTAAAAGCTTTAAATCCTATATTATTGAGTCTTTCTAGAATTTTAGATTGCTCGCTCGTTACCTTAACAGTTTTTGATGGCATTGTTGGGTTATGAATATAGAACCAATATTTTATTGACTCTTGAAGATTATAGATATATTTAACTATCTCTTCTCTTTTTAAAGGATTTTCTTTATCTTTCAAAATTCTCCTTGAAGTAAATGCATCATCTAATAAAAAATCTATATATGCATTCTTTTTGTTACGCGAGTAATTGTAATACATTATCCAATGGTTACGTAAAAACTGATCTTCATTTAAAGGACGATCTTGATTTTTTCCTAAGTACTCATAAACAGTCTTCCATACATTATTTATATCTTCACGCAAACTGCCATTATCATTCTGATTAGAGAATAAAGTTGTTAAGTAGATAAGTCTATTTTTTAGTTTCTCTAAAGTAGTTAATGGCTTCCCTCTATTATTCATTGTTTCGAATGCAACATTGATATCTATATCATCTTCAATTTCATAAATACTGTACTTCATTTTCTGAGTTAACTTAGTGAAAATATTCTCAATATCACTATGCTCTAGCTTAGCTAGCTCACCTAAAAAAAACTTTTTAGCTTTATACAAATTTTTAGTATAAAGAGTTAATTCATGATTGTTAGAAGTGGAATATCTATTAAATATTTTAGTTCTTAAATACTCATCACTTGGGTTATCTTTTTCATATCCAAATATATAACTTTGAAATAACTCATTTTCAGTCTTATGTTGAGTAATAATAAATTTTTCTTCAATATTTGAAATTGAAGAAAAATTTAAGCTAGACTCTTTAGGTACTGATTGTAGAATCGTCTGTATCAATATCAACGCTGTAGTCAATCTTTGTTGGCCATCTACGACATAATACGGTTTAAAACCTCTATTCTTAACTAACCAAATATCTTCTACCCACTTTTCACATTCTTTTTTCTCTAAAGGTTCTAGAGTAATAACTCCTGTATAGTGCATACGCTCTTTATGAAGCTGTAGGATATCTTCCCAAAAATCTTTTATTTGATGCTCACTCCAAGCATATCCTCTTTGATAGTCAGGTATACGAAATATTTTATTTTGAAATAAGCTATCTAGAGTTTGAGTTTGCATTTTATTCCTCTTTATTAATTGAAAATACATCAAAATAGTTTAATGGCTCTAGATATTTTCGCTTGAACTCAAGTAATACTATTGATGAAGGTTTAAATTATTCTCTACATTGATATCAATCTGTAAGTTACACTACTGCCAACTTTATACCAAATTAAACTTCTGTTACAAGTTCAATTGAAAATATAAATACGTAACTTAAGAAGCTACTTCAGCCTGATATAAGAGCAATGAATAAACGGGGTTACAAATTTACCTTCATAAGTATTAGGTCTCGCATATGACCACGTTTCAAGAAGCATTCAAACTACTTACTTGAACTAGAATAAAAATATACCGTCCCTTCTCAGCATTCAAATCTTTAAACATTATGTAACACCACCACACCACATTGAATTTCAACGCTGCATCGGTAAGAATAGCTGTCTCTATTGATAAAACCCTACTTATAAAAGCCACTCGAGAAAAAGGATAAATAATGAAACTGCGCATCCTAAAATCTGCTGTGACCAACCCTTGGTTTAACCTCGCGACCGAGGACTGGATATTTCAAGCACTCGACCCAGACTCGCACACGCTGTTTCTATGGCGTAATTCTGAGACTGTAGTCATCGGACGCTCACAGAATCCATGGGTGGAATGCAAAATCGATAAGATGGAAGCCGACGATGTGTTTTTGGCACGGCGTCAAAGTGGCGGCGGTGCAGTGTTTCATGATTTGGGCAATACCAACTTTACTTTTTTATCACCCAAAGATGACTACGATCAAGCAGCGAACTTTACCATCATCATCAATGCGCTGAAAAAACTAGGCATAGATGCTGATTTATCTGGTCGTAATGACATGCAAGTGGGTGATAAAAAAATCTCAGGTAGCGCCTTTAAACATGCAGCGGATCGCAGCTTTCATCACGGGACATTATTAGTGAATGCCAATATGCAAAAGCTGGGTGACTACCTCAATCCGCACCCACTCAAGCTAAAAGCCAAAGGCATCAAATCCGTGCGTGCGCGCGTCGCTAACTTGGTTGAGTTTAATGAAAAAATCAATCATGACACGCTGTCTGATGCGATTATCGGGGCGTTTTGTGAGTATCATGGAGAGACTGCGCCAGTAGAAGCGTTAGATGAAGCCAGCCTTGCTAAGCAGCCTACTCTAAACACTTATTATCAAAAAATGGCGGATTGGGATTGGCGCTTTGGCAAGACCCCTGAGTTTACTCACCATATTGAGACACGCTTTGATTGGGGCATTATCGATTTGCACCTTGATGTAAAGCAAGCAGTGATTCGTGAAGTCGTTATCTTCTCTGATGCACTAAATGTTGAATTGATTGATCTGTTAAAAGAGACTCTGACTGATAGCAAATACAATCACAGTGACGTAAAAACTAAGCTCGATGAACTAGGCACAGCCCATTCTGATGTAGCAGCGCAAGTGAATGACGTATCTGAGTGGTTGACTAGCGAGATGGAAGGTTAGATTTTGCGACGTCAAATTTAATCTAGCAAGTATTGCAGGGTATGCCGCTTGCACTGCTTGATAAAAAGTTACTGACACAAATGTGCTTTATATAGTTAATGGTATTGATATCATACATACGCCATTTGATATTTTGTATATTAATGATGCATAACAAGCAGCCTACCATTACTCCATTTTTATGAATAATAAATATTAAGGCATTTTTATGAAGTACTTACATGCAATGATTAGAACCAACAAACTAGAAGAAACGTTATCTTTCTATTGTGACCTTATGGGCTTACAACTGCTAAGAAAGAGAGACTCTGAATCAGGCAGATTCAGCTTATATTTTTTAGCAACGCATGAGGGTGTGCCAGAGATCGAGGTGACACACAACTGGGATGAAAAAGAGTATACCAATGGCGATAATTTTGGGCACTTTGCCTTTAGAGTCGACAACATATACACGCTGTGCGACACCTTTATACAGGCAGGGGTCGAGATATTAAGACCACCTAGAGATGGCCATATGGCTTTTGTTAAAGACCCTAATAATATCTCAATTGAGCTGCTACAAAATGGCGAAGACTTAGAACCTATTGAGCCTTGGATTTCGATGGAAAATATTGGCAGTTGGTAGGTGAGTGAGGCTGACTAGGCTGATTTGTTTTTTGCAGAAAGTGATGATGACACGTATATCACAGTTATAGCTTTCTTAAAATACAATCAAGCTCTAAAAAATGAGGGTAATATGAAAAAGTTATGCATCACTACGATCGGTATTTTAGGCACTTGCCTACTTTCCACTTATGCAAATTCAGCAAGTTTTGATTGCAACAAAGCTGCTAGCTGGGTAGAAAAAACCGTTTGTGACAGTCCTGAGCTTTCTAAGCTTGATGACACAATGGCAAAAAAATATAAAAGCAATTTTAGTGCTGCTCCTGACTATGAAGACAGCAAAGCTTTTAAAGATAGGTTCATTGCTAATCAACGCACATGGCTTACGTTTCAGCGTAATACCTGTAAAAGTGAAGAATGTCTGATACGTGAGTATAAAGAGTATATCGAAGAGCAAAGCAGTTACGGTGTGGCTTGGAATTTTTCAGATGAGTTAAGTCCTTCTGATTTACCGAGAAAAAGTGCCTTTGGTAAGTTTTCTCAAACCTCTCAAATCTCAATATATAATTCAGGTACTCAGCGCTGGGAGGATACCGGAGAGGCAAAAAACACGGTATCGATTCATAGTGTCGCTAATAAATCTTATCTTTCCATTATCGATGGCGTTTTGATTTTTACCAATGCTCATACCTGTGACTTGGGAGAGAGTAAAGCCATATGGTCAGAAAATCATTGGGTCATCAATGATGATCAACCAGATAAAAACGTTGAGCTGCGTTTATATCCAGCGACTTATAAAGGCCAGACTCAATTATTATTAAGAGACATGGATGATCAATATAGAAGGCTGCATTGTGGTATGCGAGGGTATTTTGACGGTATTATATTAGAGCGTGATGTGAGTTAGGTTTTCTCATTAAAAAACAGGCTTTGCTGAATACTCCCAAATAGGCAGATTTTTTATACAAAAAAGGCGGCAAGGTAAACAACCTCGCCGCCTTTTTATTTTGATCTAATCTTTAAATCCCAACTGCAACCTCAGCCCCATCACGAATCGCGCGTTTAGCATCCAGCTCAGCTGCGAGCTTAGCGCCGCCGATTAGATGATATTGCGCGTCTGGCGCATCACCAACATTTGGCATCAGCTCTACCACAGACTCTTGACCGGCACAGACGACGACACTATCGACACGTAGTAACTGGCTTTGACCTTGACCATTGGTCACCCAAATACCTTCATTGGTGATTTTGTCATACTGCACGCCAGCGACTTGGATGACGCCATGTGATTTGATATGAGCGCGATGCACCCAACCAGAGGTTTTATTGAGTCCGCTGCCTAAGCGACCTTTACTACGCTGCATGAGATAAACTTGGCGAACAGGCTTAATGGCTTCAGGCTTCACCAGACCGCCATCCGTTTGATAATTGACATCATTGGTCACGCCCCACTCTTCGCGCCACTCACTAATCGACTGGGCTTTTGGACGATAGCTCGGATCTTTCAATGTCTCAGGATCTAGCTCATCAAGTGGCTGACCATGTTTGGCAGTGAGATATTCACTGACATCAAAACCAATACCACCAGCACCGATGACAGCAACTGTATTGCCAACTGATTTCTCACCAGATAGCAGTTCAGCGTAGCTCATCACTTGTGGCAAATCTGCACCTTCAAGCTTACCTGCTAGACTTCTAGGTACGACACCCGTTGCGACGATGACATGGTGGAATTTGGCTTTTTCAAGCATGTCTTTATCGACTTTGGTATTCAGTTGTACGTCGACACCCAAGTGCTCAAGCTCATTGATATAGTAGCGAATGGTTTCAAAGAATTCTTCTTTACCAGGGATGACTTTGGCATAGTTAAACTGACCGCCCAACACGTCTTTGGCTTCAAATAAGGTCACTTCATGACCACGTAGGGCAGCCACATGAGCGGCTGACATACCAGCGACACCGCCACCGATGACGGCGACTTTTTTAGGCTTTTTCGCTTTCTTATAGACCAGTTCAGTCTCGTAGCATGCTTGTGGATTGACCAAACAAGTCGAGCGTTTGTTTTCAAAAGTATGGTCGAGACACGCTTGGTTACAGGCGATACAAGTATTGATACGGTCTGCTTGACCATTTTTGGCTTTATTGACCCAGTGCGCATCAGCCAAGAATGGACGTGCCATCTGAATCATATCTGCTTGACCAGTCGCGACGATTTCTTCTGCTGTTTCTGGCATGTTGATACGGTTGGCTGCCATCATTGGGATACTAATGTGCTTTTTGATTTCAGCGGTGAAATCCACAAAGGCTGCACGTGGCACACTGGTCACGATCGTCGGGACACGCGCTTCATGCCAGCCAATGCCCGTATTCATGATGGTTACGCCCGCTTCTTCTAGCGCTTTTGCCACGGTAATGACTTCATCCATGACGTTACCGTCTTTGACCAAATCGATAACAGATAAGCGGAATAGAATAATGAAGTCTTCACCAGTCGCCTCGCGAACGGCTCTAACCACATCAACGGCGAATTTCATACGAGCGTGAATATCACCACCATAAATGTCTTTACGCTTATTCACATGGCTCGATAAAAACTGGTTGAGTAGATAACCTTCAGAGCCCATGATTTCGACACCATCATAGCCTGCTTGCTTGGCAAGTTTGGCTGAACGAGCATAGTCTTTTACCGTTTGCTCGATGTTTTTAATACTCATCTTGCGCGGTTTAAATGGTGAGATTGGCGATTTAATCGGGCTTGATGACAGTACGAATGGATGATAACCGTAACGACCACTATGCAAGATTTGCATGATGAGTTTACTGTCATGTTTATGCACAGCACGGGTCACGCGTTGGTGATTGATGACGTCGGCCTTTGTATTCATGGTACCGCCCGCAGGGAGCAACCACCCTTCGCGATTGGGCGAGATACCGCCAGTGATCATCATCGCCACGCCGCCTTTGGCACGCTCTTCGAAATATGCCGCCAACTTGCCATAATTATAGAAACGATCTTCAAGACCAGTATGCATAGAGCCCATCACTAGACGGTTTTTGAGCGTAGTAAAACCCAAATCAAGTGGCTCAAATAAATGCGGGTAATGTTCATTGGTAGTGGCAGTTTCAATCGGCGCGGCAGTGCGGCTGGCGGTCATATCATTTTCCTTATGAATGGCTTGCGGGGTTTAACGTTACTGGTATCGTACCACACCGCTATTATCATCAGCTACGCAGACAAACGACTGATGAGTGGACATTTATTAATGACCATACCAAATGGCTTTGCTTAATAGCTGACTTCCTAGTATACGGTTAAACAAACACGACAAAACCAGTCCAATTATCAATGACGACTGTCTATAATAATTAGGTATTAAGACGTAGCATCGACTGGATTAATCGATTAGATTATAAGGGTAAAAATACAAATACTTTCAATTGATGACATGCCCTGATAAAGTCGATCGACTAAAGTATTACCTCAAAGAATCTCAAATATATGATAAAGGATTATCACAATGACAGACTTCCATACTGGTCTTGGCAAGAATGCAGCCAACCACCAGCCGCTTACCCCTATTGATTTTATTATTCGCAGTGCGCAGGTGTACCCTGACAAGACCGCCATCATTTATGACGACCTAAAATATAATAACTTCACCCAAACATGGCAACAGACCTATAATCGTTGCAGGCAGTTAGCTGATGGGCTGCGCAAACTGGGTATTGATAAAAACGATACCGTGGCAGTGATGATGCCGAACACGCCAGCGATGATTGAATGCGCCTTTGGTGTACCGATGTCAGGTGGCGTACTCTGTACATTGAATACCCGACTAGATATCAACGCCCTCACCTTTTGTCTACAACATTCCGAAGCTAAAGTTCTGGTTTTGGACAGTGAATTTGCAGAGTATGCCGAGATTATTGATGAAACCTTTCCTAACCTAATTGTTATTCACTCAACAGATGCGGCACTCAAAGTCGATCGATTTGGGCAAATGAGTTATGAGGAATTGGTTGCCAGTTCAGACAGTTTGGATAACTGGGAAAAACCATCAGACGAATGGGATGCGATTGCACTGAATTATACCTCTGGCACCACAGGCAAACCCAAAGGTGTGGTCTACCACCATCGCGGTGCCACGCTCAATGCTGTGTCCAATATCCTAGATTGGGATCTACCGAAGCACCCTATGTATCTCTGGACGCTGCCGTTATTTCACTGTAACGGTTGGTGCTTTCCATGGACCATCGCTGAGCGTGCCGGTATCAACGTCTGCTTACGTAATATTGATGCAGATTTGATTTTACAGCTGATTGCTAAGTACAAAGTCAGCCATTATTGCTCAGCGCCTGTGGTACACAATATGATTGCAGGCGGTAAGTCTGAATACAAAGAAGCGATTACTCACGAAGTCAATGGTTGGGTCGCTGGTGCGCCGCCATCTGAGACTATGCTAGCCGCCATGGAAGCCATGGGGTTTCACATCTCTCATGTCTATGGTCTCACTGAAGTGTATGGGCCAGTGACTGTCTGTGCCGAGCAAGCAGAATGGGATGAGCTAGATGTCACCGTACGTGCGCAAAAGAAATCACGACAAGGTGTGACTTCACACTTGATGACTGGGTTTGAGGTGTTTAAGCAAGGTACAACTGAACCTGTTGCCGCCGACGGTGAAGAGATGGGCGAGCTGGCATTACGCGGTAATATGGTGATGAAAGGCTATCTCAAAAGTCGTAAGGCCACCGAAGCGGCCTTTGCTGATGGCTGGTTTCGCACGGGTGATTTGGGCGTCAAATACCCTGATGGTTATATTAAAATCATGGACAGGCTTAAAGACATCATCATCTCAGGTGGTGAAAACATCTCTAGTATCGAGGTAGAAAACATCCTATATAAAATGCCTGAGATTCAAAGCTGCGCCGTGGTCGCTGCACCACATGAAAAATGGGGCGAAGTTCCTGTTGCCTTTATCGAGATTCATGCTAGTAGCACCTTGCAGCGCGATACCGTGATGGCGCATTGCAAGCAGCATTTAGCGGGCTTTAAAGTACCCAAATATATTATCTTTGCTGAAATACCAAAGACCAGTACGGGCAAAGTTCAGAAGTTTGAGCTACGACAAGCGGCCAAATCATTGGCACACGAAACCCCAAAAGTCATGGTCAGTGCGAAATAGGCTTTTAAAAGCGTAAAACATTCCTGATAAGTAAAATGTCTTTTATAAAAAGGGTCAGCTTAATTAAATTAGGCTGACCCTTTTTTGAGCGCTAGCCTATTTATACTGTAGTTGATTCAATGTAATTTGGAGACAAGGAAGCCGAGTAAAAGTACTACAAATATAGTCGGTGAACTACTAAACCGCTACGGTGTTACCCTCCTTAGATGTACTACTTGTACAATCTGCAGTCGGCTGCCTTGTACCCATTTTAGAGTTCTGTGACTATAGTAGGCTAAGCGAGACTGATACCGTATCCAATTTATAGAGAGCTAACTATATCAGCCAAGCTTCGGCTCAAGCCATTGATAGACCAACATGCCAACTATCATGGCAGGGATGAATACATATGCTTGCCATTGCCCCGTTCCGAGCAGTACGATTCCTGGTCCTGGGCAAATACCAACCAATCCCCAACCAATACCAAACAGCATCGCGCCGATAAGGAGTTTTTTATTAATAACGGTTTTGCTTGGCATCTCTATTAATGTGCCAATCCAGCTCTTCTGCTGACGCTTGGCCAATTGCACACCTAGGATTGCCACGATTAATCCACCACCCATGACCAATGCCAGGGATATATCCCATGCACCAAAGACATCCAAAAACCCTTGGACTTTTACAGGATCGGTCATACCAGATATCAGCAGTCCAAAGCCAAATAGTAGCCCTGCTAACAAACCAATTATATTTTTTAGCATTTTTTTCTCACACCTAATATGTTAATTCAAGCTGCTATAAATAGTACTCAACGCTGTCTTAGCAACGAGCTGTTTAAATAAAGCCTAAGACATGCCGACCGATATAAACTGTCACAATACCAAAGAACATAAAAGTCGCCGTCGCTGCCATTGAACGCGGAGACAAGCGTGCATTGCCACAGATACCGTGCCCACTGGTACAGCCAGATCCCAAACGCGTCCCAAAACCAACCAATAATCCCGCGCCGACTAATAGCGGCAAAGAAGTGCTGATATCTATATCGGGTAACGGTTTTCCCAGACTGTATAGTACTGGTGAGATGACCAGCCCAACAATGAACAGTATCTGCCACATCTCAACACGCTTTGGCTTCAGCAGGCTTGAAAAGATGCCGCTAATACCCGCAATACGCCCAATACCCAGTAGCAGTATAACGGTCGCCATACCTAGCATTAGGCCGCCCGCTAAGGAGATTGGTGTAAAGGCCTGCCAGTCTATTTGTATACTCATAACGGACTACCCAATTAAGTTTATTAAATACGTGCTTAAGTATTAATTTATAAAAATACATTATATTATAAAATATAATAAAAGGGTAAAAAAATACTGAACCCATATCAAACAGGCTCAGTATTCTTTTAGCTAAGGCGTGTGCTAAATATTATTTAGCCAATACTTTATCAAGTGCTGACTCAAAACGCGTCACTGCGCCATCAACGTCAGTCAATTTATCTAGACCAAATAGACCCAAACGGAAGGTCTTAAAGTTATCAGGTTCACCTACTTTAAGCGGCACACCAGAGGCAATTTGCATACCGGCTTCCGCAAAAGCACTGCCTTTATGCATATCATCACGATCGGTATAAGCTACGACAACGCCTGGGGCTTCAAAACCCTTAGCGGCAACGCTCTCGATACCTTTGTCTGCACATACCTGACGGATACGGTTCCCCAACTCCCACTGCGCATCACACAATGTATCGAAGCCGATTTTTTTAGCCTCTAAAATGGTATCGCGGAACTGACGTAAGCTATCGGTTGGCATGGTCGCATGATAAGCGTGACCGCCATTCTCATAAGCACGCATAATATTTAACCACTGCTTCAAATCTAAGCTAAAGCTGTCAGACTCTGTACTGTCTACTTTTTGGATAGCAGCATCGCTTAGCATGACCAGACCCGCACACGGCGTACTACTCCAACCCTTTTGCGGAGCACTGATAAGAACATCAATTCCCAAATCTTTCATGTCTAACCAAACACAGCCTGAGGCAATACAGTCAATAACCAATAAACCACCAACGCTATGCACGGCAGCGCTCAAAGCTTTAATGTAGTCCGCTGATAGAATGATTCCTGATGAGGTTTCGACATGCGGAGCAAATACCACTGCTGGTTTTTCTGCTTTAATTTTTGCAACTGCCTCATCGATATCGACAGGTGAAAACGGCTTTGGAGAATTACCCTCTTCGCGATGAGCAGTCAAGACCGTAGTCGATTGGGCAATTTTGCCTTTTTCTAGGATTTGCGACCAACGATAGCTAAACCAACCATTACGAATAATGAGGCAATCTTCATCGTTTGCCAATTGACGCGCAACCGCTTCCATACCATAGGTACCAGCACCCGGCACAATCACGACTGCGTCAGCGTTATAGACTGATTTTAGGTCGCTAGATAGGTCATTCATCACTTGTTGAAAGACTTTCGACATGTGATTGAGGGCGCGGTCAGTATAGACCACTGAGTATTCTAATAAGCCGTTTGGATCAATATCTTGACGTAATGCAGTCATAGGGCGCTCCTAGTTTATTGTTAGATGATTTAATAATTCTTAAGCAGTGGCTACAGCAAGCTCCAGACACTAAAATTCCGATACTAGAATCCCGATACTAGAATTTAAGTGCAAAAATCTAAATGCCAACCTAGCCAAATACTATTTATAGTGAAATAGCACTATTGCTAGAGACTATAGTTGATTCAATTTAAAAGTAGTATAAGGCAACCGAGTTTAGATGTATGTTTAATACTTCAAGTGAGGTTAAAGCAGTAATACTTTTATAGTGGAATAACTATACTATAGCTAATATTTATTTGGATATAATATCGAGTAATAATCGAAAGTACGACGCAGGGTTGACGATATAGCGCTTTATCCTAGTGCTATTGCCGTTGATGATTGTGTCTTGCATGCATTGATTTTATTAACTTGAGACGAAATCATACAAAGCATATGCACCGATATAAATGTTACGCAGTGGTAGACTCATTACAGTGGTAGACTCATTACAGTGGTCGCGAATGATGCGTGACATGAATAGATACTGAGCCAGCATAAGTGCGCTAAGGCTTTTATAGAATAATGGCCAGCGTATACCGACAGATTACCATCGCTTAATATGCTTATGACAGCTCGATATTAGCACTGATAATGCAGGTTGACAACGATATGTTCGCGCAATGCGTGCACTGGCGAATCTATGATTTTTTGATAAAGGAATGGCGACTATCGACGGCCGCGATGTGACTCGTTCAAGCCTGTTACCACAAAGTCTAACAGTTCGCTGTCACCTTCACGGGCAGCCTTACGCATTAGCTTCGATGGTGCATGTGTGAGTTTCTGGGTCAGACGGCGTGACAACTCGGTGAGGATATCTTCAGGACTGGCATCACCCTGCTGTAGCTGAGCGATAGATTCATGCAGGAGTTTGTCTACTTGATCCTGAGTACGCGCACGATACTGCTCAATGTCTTTACCGACTTGGCGCACTTGAAAACGACGATCCATCTCAACGACAAGTTGGCTGACCAGTAGCTCCGCATCTACGGCTGCTTGTCTGCGCTGCTCGATGTTACCAGCAATCACGTGCTGCAGATCGTCGACAGAATACAGATAGATATCATCTATACGGCTAATGGTGGAGTCAATATCGCGCGGCACTGCTAAGTCAATCATCAACATTGGCTGATAGCGGCGACGCTTGAGCGCCTGCAACGTCATGGTTTTATCAATCAACAAATCCATACTGCCGCTACAGCTACTGACAATATCAGCCTCTGCCAACACTTGCGGTAGCTCTGGCAGTGTTCTAACTTCCACACGGCGATTAGGGTTGCGCAGCTCAGCCGCCAGTGCTTCTGCCCGTTCAGGATTACGATTGCAAATGATAACCCGCCCGACCCCAAGCCCCGCAATGTGCGTCGCGACCAATCTATTCATCTCGCCTGCTGCCACAACCAATAGAGTTCGGCTAGGCAAATCATCAAATATTTGCGTGACGAGTTTGGCCGCCGCAAAGCTGAGCGATACCGCTTGTGCACCTACTTTGGTCTCATTACGCACACGCTTAGCAGCCGCAAACACTTGATCGACGACCCAACCGAGCTGATTACTCAATACTTTTTGCTCTTGTGCGAGGTGTACAGAGCGCTTAATTTGACCGAGTATCTGCGGCTCACCCAATATCATAGAGTCTAGCCCTGCGGCGACCCTGAGCCAATGAGTTAAAGCATGCGTATCACGATGCACATAGAGATACGAGTCAATCTCAGAGAGTGATAGTTGCTTAAAAGTAGCGAGCCAGCTTTTAATTTTGATAATATGAGCACTGATGGTAGCAGATGAGAGCTTGCTACTACTGGTAAAAGCATTACTAGCCACTTCCTGCCCAGTAGACTCGGCCTTTTGGGATTCTGATAATTGTGAATCTAACGACGATGTTAAATTTGACGACGGTAAGGTTGAATTTTGCGATGCTAAGGTTTGTGGTACAAGGGCGTAAATCTCAGTCCGGTTACAGGTAGAGACAATCACACTACCATCTGTGAATGCTTCTAACTGTTTGAGCGCGACATTCACATCGTCACCTACTAGCGCCAAGCGCTCTCGTAGAGCGACTGGTGCAGTTTTGTGATTGACCCCAATGACCACTAATCTCATTATTGATAGACCATAAAAATGATGCTTATCTGCCAACCGCTCTATCTTATTATTTTTAAAAGACAGTTTTGGACGACAGCGTTAAAAGAAATAATCTGAAAACCGCTTATTATATCATTATTGCCAGCTTTAATTAACACTCGCCTACCGATGATAACTATTTGCTTGTATCTGGGCGCGTATGTCACAAATCAACTACTCATACGATTGGTAAAGCCAATGTTCGAATTTGAGCAAATGTTTAAAAAATGCTTACAAACTATTCGCTTACTTTGCATTAACTTGTTATATTTTCATAATATTCTGACCAATATTGATAGCGAATTATCGGCATAAATAGTCAGAGAATCACGCCTTCCCGCAACAGCTATTGTTAGAATAGTTAATGCCACTGTCCGAGTAACACGGTCACTATTGTTTATACCAGCTATCTACTCTTATAATGTTCGTTATAGGTACTCGTTACCAACATTCAGTTTAAAATAATTAAAACATAGCTTACTTATCTATATAGATAAATAATGGGCAAATACGGTTATCTATGATTTTTTTCGGGTCATTACTTCGATCAAAACTTGCGCATGACGCCCAATCGAATCTTCATGCTTTATGGCATGACATTATTGAACGTCTATGGCAACACTATAAGCTAACATTATCGTTGGCCGTCTGTCTG
This sequence comes from Psychrobacter sp. SCQQ22, assembly GCF_015864605.1. Classification (NCBI taxonomy): domain Bacteria; kingdom Pseudomonadati; phylum Pseudomonadota; class Gammaproteobacteria; order Moraxellales; family Moraxellaceae; genus Psychrobacter; species Psychrobacter sp. SCQQ22. The sequence continues at coordinate 339,989 of NZ_JADYWZ010000001.1, read as the reverse complement.
TGCCTAGGATCTTCTTCTGTATACGCAAACCCTTCCAATATTTTATTACAGACAAACGAACCTAGCGTGTCAGCAGCTATCGCAGATGACAATTCATACAGCAACGACGCATCAAATAACCGCGCGACGAGTCATACTACAACAACTATTCACACAAGCATACAGCCCACAGGAAAGGTTGCCAATATTAATGGCCTAGCCCCAGCAAGCCTATGGCAACCTGAGCTCGAAGAGCCAAGTTTATATGCGCTGCTAGATGCGGAATTTTCAGCAGATCGTGATGACAAAAAGCGCGCGATTACTATCTACAAGCAGCAATCTTTTAAAGAGGATGCAACGGCAGTCTTTGAGCGAGCACTGAGCTTGTCCTTACGTAATGAGCGAGTTGAGGATTCATTACAGTTTGCCAAAACATGGCAAGACCAAAACCCCGATCACGTGCCTGCTTGGTTTTATGTGGCGCATTTGGCGCTACGAGCACACGACTATTTGCTAGCTGGCGAGACATTGAATCGTATCTTGCGTTACGATCCTCGAGCAGACCTAAGCGAAATCCTTATCGGTATTTATCCAAACGATGATGAAGATAAGCGCGAATTACTTGCCGCGCTACAGCCGCTAGATAGCGAGCAAAATGCTTCATTGTCCGTATTAAAAGCAGGCTTGCTTTACCAATTTAATGAGCCTGAAAATGCCATTATCCATATCAACCGTGCTTTAGAACGCCAACCAGACTATGTGCCTTTTATTACGTTAAAGGCCGACATATTGCGCAAAATCGTTACTGCTGAGACAGTAATCAATTATGTCAGCCAAGCACGACTGCGTAATCCAGACAGTAAGAACCTTTACTTGTATGAAATCCGCTATTTGCTGGACTTAAAGCAAAGCCAAAAAGCATGGGAGTTATTGATTGAAGCGCATAAGCATTTCAATGATGATGCTGAGATTACTTTATTAGCAGCATTAGTAAGCTTGGATATCGAAAAATACGATAATGCCGATCAGTTACTCAATATGCTGGCAAAGACACCCGCTTATCTTAATCAGGCTTATTACTACCTCGGTATCAGTGCCGAGCGCCAGCAGAAATTTGAACAAGCCAAATACTATCTCAATGGCGTCATGCAAGAAGACTTAGTGCTAGAAGCTCGTAGAAAAGTCGTCGCATTTGAATTACTCAATAACAATACTAAAGCGGCAATGTCAGTTTTAGAAAAGCTGCGTAAAGACTTTGAAGTATTTGCACCTGACACGTTTGTGATGCAAGCCGATATCTTATGGCAGCAAAACAAACCTGACGAAGCGCTGAGCCTATTAACGAAAGCTGCGCGTAATTATCCTGATAATGAAATGCTCTTGTTTGCACGTGCCCAGCTCCTCGATGACAAAGAAGACTATATCGTAAAACGGCCCCTACTCAACCACTTACAGGCTTTAGATCCTAGCAATCTGTCTTATAAGCTCAGTTATGCACAGCTACTATTGGCCAACGAACGCAGCTCTGAGCAAGGTCTTGCGCTTGCGACAGCGATCATTAAAATTCACTATGATGACCCACGTTACGATAATGAGCTACATCTACAAGCACTCAATATCCTAGCAAGCAATGCGCTGGCTAACAAAAACTACCAGCAAGTTATCGACTACCTACAGACACCTTATGACGTGTTGCCTACGCTACGTTCAGGTGCTTTACTGTTACGTGCGTATCAAGGCCTAGGTAATAATGAAAGAGTCGAGACACTACTTACAGACTTGCAGAAACGCTTTTCATTCGGACAGCATAATATTAATGATCGCATACAGCTGTATTAAATACATGGTCAATAATCCATTTTGATAGTAGGTAAAGCAGTTCAACGATTGCTGAGCACTTAATTACAAGGCACTTATAAGAAGCTAACAGCCACGCATAACTGAGTAACAAATAACACTTAAGCTAATATCTTTGTAAATTTGTTCATTATTGGGGAAACATCATGTCAGTAGTTACTACTTCTTATAAGCTTAATAGAGTCACTCTATTCACGGCCATGGCAGCAGCGCTCGTGATAACATCTGGTTGTCAGTCATTAAAAACAGCGAGTGCGACTACCAACCAACCAACCACAACTATACAAGAGCAACCACAAAAGCTTGAGACCTTTAATATTACTGGCAAAATTGGTGTAACGATGCCTGCTAACGACACCACAGGCGCTCAAGGTGGCAGTGCCTTTTATGCGTGGGGACAACAAGAAGACCGCTTTGCTATCGAGCTGATTGGCGCGCTAGGTATCGGTAAAACCAATATCGAATATGATGGTCAAACCGCCACGCTAGTCAGTGAAAAAACAGGGTCATTGACAGCCAATGATCCTGAGACTCTATTGAAAAAAGCAACCGGCTGGCAGGCTCCTATCTCACAAATGCCTTATTGGATATCTGGTCGTCCAGCACCTTCAGACAGTGCGCCAGAAATGGATGCCCAAAAGCGCTTAATCAGCTCAGTTAACGGTGAGTGGACTGCTAGCTTCACCTATAAGGGCACTGATAAGCTACCGAGTAAAATCAGCGCTGTGCAGCCTCAAGGTAACAAGGTCGTGATGACGATTAATCACTAACCTATCGCTCATTACATCACTCACTAGTTAGAGCAATGACCCATCAAGCCACCGTTGCTTACTAAGCTAGCCGTTTATGGCTGAAAACTTTATGACTGTACATTATGATTGAAAATATAGCCGCATCGTCTGCCTCTACTATCACACGCTTATCCCCTGCAAAGATTAATCTGTTTTTGCATATCACTGGTAAGCGCGCTGACGGCTATCATGATTTACAAACGGTCTTTCGCTTGCTCGATTGGGGTGATTATTTACATTTTTCAATAGACAGTGATGTCGACGCTGATACTAGTGATAACACGTTAGAAGCTACGAATCTTTGCCATCAATTACTATCACTAAATGGCGCAGAAGCGATAACGACCAGCATAGAAGACAATCTCATTTTTAAAGCAGCATACGCATTATTAGCTGCTTCAGTACTATCTGACAAGCTACCTAAGCAGTTAGCATCAGTGAATGTCACTTTAGATAAACATTTACCAATGGGTGCAGGATTGGGTGGTGGCTCCTCTAATGCTGCCACCACCGTATTGGTATTAAATGAGATTTGGCAGCTTGGCTTTACTTGTGATGAGCTTATAAAAATCGGTGCAAAAGTGGGCGCTGATGTGCCCATATTTATCTTTGGGCAAGATGCGATTGCGATGGGTATTGGTGAGGAACTGACCGCCATTGATTTACCAGAACAGCAATATTTGATTCTGACACCTGATGCACACGTCAACACTGCCACACTTTTCGCTCATCCAAAACTAGAGCGAGGCATCACGCCCCTATCGATTGAAACCATTCAAAACCAATACGCTGATTATGTACAAACGCTCACTGCGCCCTATCACAATGTTTTTACGCCAGTGGTGACGAGCCTCGCACCTGCTGTTAAAGAGGCTTTACGTTACTTACAAAGGTTAGAGCAGCACGCGATGGGTACAGCACGAATGACTGGCTCTGGTAGCGCAGTGTTTTTACCTTTGGATGCAAGCGTGACTACTGACAAAGCACTTTTAGCCAAGTGGATTGCGGAAGCACCTTGTAAGGGATACGTGGTTGGGAGTTTATAATTTTTTATTATTACTCCCATACCCTTATAGTTTTAACTGTAATCTAAGAGATTAGAAACATTACCTGTTGTATTCAACTTTAAAAAGTATTTTATTATCCAATAAAAAATCTCAATACTTCAAAATACCATAGGCAATTAGCTTTAATTCAGTGATCAGCTTTAACTTTAGTCTCTCAAACCTACCTCATTACGAATAAAAGCCATAAAAAGGCGCAAATGACTTGCAAAATCTGAAAAATTACTTATAATAGGTCGCCTAAATAGGGGTATAGCCAAGTTGGTAAGGCATCAGGTTTTGATCCTGACATCCGTTGGTTCGAGTCCAGCTACCCCTGCCATTTTTAAGTTCGAAGCGTTTGATATGTATACATTATAAGTGAATTATAAATCGTCACTTATGGTATTACCATTGACAACGCCATCCCAGTTTCGGTATAGTTCGCAATGAACGCCGCTAGGGGAAGTTAGATATTAAACGGTTTATCCGTTTTGTAGTTAACTGAAAGGTCGTAACGCCATTCTAGAAGTAACAATTATTAAAAGTTACTGCTAGAAATCGGACGTACACAGCCTAGACATTACAGGGGTATAGCCAAGTTGGTAAGGCATCAGGTTTTGATCCTGACATCCGTTGGTTCGAGTCCAGCTACCCCTGCCATTTTTTACTGTAATAGTAGTCATCAAAACTTTTCACCACTCTTTTCTGAATTTGAGCAGTTTGACACTGCTTAGCGGTCTCTGCTTGAGTCAATCAATAGGACTTCTGTCATGCCTTATTTGGCGATTTTTACGGGCAATGCCCACCCAGAATTAGCAAAAACCGTAGCCGATCATCTTCACATACCTCTTGGTAAAGCTGACATCACGCGTTTTTCTGATGGCGAAATTGCCGTGGAAATCAAAGAGCACGTGCGCGGTAAAGACGTGTTTATCATGCAGCCTACTTGTGCACCGACCAATGACAACTTGATGGAAATCATGATGATGGCTGACGCCTTGCGTCGCTCTAGTGCTGGTCGCATCACAGCTGTCATGCCTTATTTCGGTTATGCGCGTCAAGATCGTCGTCCACGCTCAGCTCGTGTACCTATCTCTGCTAAAGTCGTCGCTGATATGCTAAACATCGTCAGTATTGACCGCGTAATGACTGTTGATTTGCACTCAGATCAAATTCAAGGCTTCTTCGATATTCCTGTAGACAACATCTACGGCACGCCTGTGCTATTGAATGACCTACAAAAACAAGATTATGACAACATTATGGTTGTTTCACCTGATGTTGGTGGTGTTGTGCGTGCACGCGCCATGGCCAAGCAGTTGGGTGATACCGACATGGCAATTATTGATAAGCGCCGTGCTCGTGCCAACGAATCACAAGTAATGCACATCATCGGCGACGTTCGCGACCGTGATTGCGTGATTGTTGATGATATGGTTGATACTGCAGGTACACTATGTAAAGCCGCTGAAGCATTGAAAGCAAACGGTGCACGTCGCGTGTTAGCTTACATTACTCACCCTGTTCTATCTGGTAATGCATTGAAAAACATCAGCGAATCTGCGTTAGATGAGCTGGTTGTGACTGATACGATTCCATTGTCTGATGCGGCAAAAGCATGTAGCAAAATTCGCCAAGTAAGCATCGCGCCAATGCTGGCTGAAAGTCTACGCCGTATCAATAACGAAGAATCTATTAGTGCAATGTTTGATGGCTAACACTTAACAGTGGTGCTCGTCATAAAAATAGCGTCAAGTTTCATTACTTGGCGCTATTTTTTGCTTAATAATTTTACACAGCCCTTTTTCGTAGGTCTTTATTATTACTACAAAATCACGTATAATGCGCGCCTGTGCCGCCCGTTTGTTTTATTCAATCAGGTTGGTATTATCGAAAGTGCTGATCATGCTGTGAAGTAACGACAACCGTGATAATAATTATCATAAAAATCGTTATGACAAGCAAATGGCTAAGCGTAGAGTTTTTGGTAGTAACTATCACTGACAATGCTTAGCTATCATCACGTATTAGTGGATTGGTCGCAAATCCACTTTTTTATGACCAGACACTTCATCATTCTTTTTATAGGATTATATCCATGAGCATTAACCATTTTGAGCTAAACGCAGTTGATCGTTCTGCTGAACAACAAGGTAAAGGTGCGAGCCGCCGCCTACGTAAGCAGAATCTAGTTCCTGCTATTATCTATGGTGGCAACGAAGAGCCTACCTCTATCTCTATCAAAATCAACGAGTTGGTAAAATCGCTTGAATTTGAAGCGTTCTTCTCACACATCTTGACTATCAATGTTGACGGCGTAGAGCATCAAGCAGTTATCAAAGACTTGCAACGTCATCCAGCTAAAGGCTTTCCAATGCATGCTGATTTCCAGCGCGTTGTGAAAGGTCAAAAAATCACTATGAACGTTCCTGTTCATTTTGCTGGTAAAGAAGAAGCGCCAGGCACAGCAAAAGCTGGTGTTTTGTCAACGCTAGTATCTGATATCGAAATCTCTTGCATTCCATCACTACTACCTGAGTATCTAGAAATAGACGTATCTGGTATGGAAATCGGTGATTTGCTTCGTTTATCAGACATCAAACTTCCTGAAGGCGTTGTTATCAACGAGCTTGAGCTAGAAGACGGCCATGACCGTACTATCGCTAACATGCTACCACCGACAGTTGAAGAAGTTGATGCAGATGCTGAAGAAGTTGACGCAGCTGAAGTACCTGCTACTGAACAGTCTGAAGACAAGAAAGACGGCGAGTAATAACCAAACTCTATATAGCGACCTATCGTTTGTTATATAGTTACTGGTGCGCTTAGTCAAAAAAACAGCAGGTGATGAATATCTCCTGCTGTTTTTGTAAGTACGGTTTGGGTATAAAAGTAATATTCTTTATTCGATACGTCTATAATTCGATACTTTGATACGCAAGCCTTACCACTCATTTATTAAACTCAAGCAGGATGTTTTTATGGCCATAAAGCTTATTGTCGGTCTTGGTAATCCTGGTCAGCAGTATATGTTTACGCGTCATAATGCAGGATTTTGGTTCGTCCATCATTTGGCCCAGCAGTTCAATATTGACCTGAGCCCTGACAAAAAATTCCATGGTGTCACAGGACGCGGGCAAATTCATGGGCATGATGTGCGCTTATTGATGCCTCTCACCTTTATGAATAAGTCTGGTGAGTCGGTTGTGCCGATGGTGAATTTTTATGGCATTGATAATGATCAGTTGCTCATTGCTCATGACGAGCTCGATATTCCTGCTGGCAGCATTAAACTAAAAACAGGTGGTGGCCACGGTGGTCACAATGGCTTGCGTGATATTACGCCGCATATTGGTAGCGATTTTCATCGTCTACGCGTGGGTATTGGTCATCCTGGTCATAAATCTAAAGTTAGTGGACATGTCCTTTCAAAAGCCTCTCCTGATGAGCAAATTGGTATCGATAGCGCCTTAACGGCTGCTTTCGAAGCACTACCATTACTGCTAGATGGCGATATTGAACGCGCGCGTTCTCAGATAAACGGTTTCAAACTACCCGAATAACACGGTATGATACCGCCTATTCTGGCAGATGTATTTTGATCCCAATTCTGTCCAGTTAATCAACAACTTACCCACAACTGTTCATTCAGCTACGGGTTTGGGTAATACTACCTTTTTTTTGGGTAGATTTGCCCCCATTAACTTATCACTTTCATCACGCTAAGGAAGCAATCCATGCTACTTAATATGCTTAAATGCAAATTGCACCGTGCCCGCGTCACACATGCAGAGCTTCATTATGAAGGCTCTTGCGGTATTGATGGCGATTTATTAGACCTTGCAGGTCTGCGCGAAAATGAATCTATCGATATCTATAACGTTACCAATGGCAAACGGTTTCGCACTTATGCGATTCGTGCTGAAGCAGGTTCAGGCATCATCTCATTGAATGGCGCTGCTGCTCATATGGCCGATTTGGGCGATATCGTGATTATTTGTGCCTATGCTCATTTTGATGAGGTTGAAGCCGAAACTTATCAGCCAAAACTGGTCTACTGTAATGAAGACAACACCGTAAAAGACACAGCAAACATCATTCCTGTACAAGTGGCTTAAGAACATTGCTTAAGGAAATTACTTAAAAGCTTGTTACATAAAGTATGAGTAAATACCTAATCATACAGTTGCTGTAGTTGTCAAAATCCCATTAAAATACTTGTACTTATATCGAAGCTGAATCCAGATTGTGATTCAGCTTTTTTTTATGCCATTTTTATATGATGTAAGCTTATTCAAAACCCAATATCTATTTTTATCCCTAACGAAGGAGTTATCTAAATGTGGTTGGCAGTCATTGCAATTTTGATTGGTCTAGCAATTTTGGTTTGGAGCGCTGATGTTTTTATTGATGGCGCAACAGCCTTGGCACAAAAATTTCGAGTACCCAGTTTTTTAATTGGTGTGCTTATTTTGGGTATTGGTACATCAGCACCTGAGATGGTGGTATCGGTACTAGCAGCGTTAGAAGGCAGCCCTGAGTTGGCACTTGGTAATGCTTATGGCTCTAATATTATTAATATTGCGTTGGTACTGGGTGCAACCGTAATAATAAGCCCCATTATCATCCGTAAGGCCATCGTCAAGCGTGACTTGCCTATATTGCTGATGATTACGGCTGTTGCAGCATGGCAGCTGCGTGACGGCTCACTCAGCCAAGCGGATGGTATCGTACTATTGGTATTATTGGTATTAGTATTGGCCACTCAAATCGTATTGAGCGTTCGAGAAGGCAATCATGAACATGATGACGATGTCATAACAGAAGATGATGCGAGTACAAACCATGAAGAACCGAGTGTAATAAGAGGCTTGGGCAGTTTATTTTTGGGCATGTTGATGTTGGTTGCCAGTTCAAGAGCCATTGTTTGGGGCGCAGTTGAGGTCGCAACATTTTGGGGACTGAGTGAGTTGGTCATTGGATTGACGATTGTTGCAGTCGGCACCTCATTACCTGAGCTGGTATCGAGCTTGTCTGCCGCTCGTAAAGGTGAACATGACATGGCACTGGGCAATATTATTGGTTCTAATATTTTTAATACCCTTGCCGTGGTTGGCTTGGCAACCGTCATTGCCCCTATCACCGTGAACCCAGTGATTTTTTCACGTGACGTGATGGCCATGGGCCTGATTACGGTATTACTAGTGGTACTTTGTGGATTTGCTTTTGTCACCAATCGACCATTTGGACGAACCTCTGGTGCCATGTTAATGCTATTTTTTGTGGGCTATACCGGATGGCTGATTCAAACCGTCAATTTATAAAGTGTTGACGTGATTGCTCGCACATATCCATACATAATAAGTCATACGTAGCTATATATATCATGGTTATATATTAAGGTTTATTTTGTGACTGCTTGCGGTTTCTAAAACCACGCCATAACCCTTCGTGTGCGACTTTTGGCATTTTTAGGGTTATGGTATTAGATAACATATCTTGCACTGCTAAGCCGCGACGATTAAACAAACAAAAGGCGTAATTAAAAACCCAGCCTAATAAGGCGCTGGTCAATAATATCGCACGTGACCCACCGATTAAGCTACCAATAATACCAAACAGTAATGGCATCAAACATGCCGCCAAAATACGCTTAAATGACTGTCCCCATGTCAGTAAATGACCTGAGTTATTCACAGTTTTTAATCGCCAAGTCTGCATACCCAATGTCTGCCCACCACGACGCCAAAACAATCCATAGAACGCCACCAACGTCAGTACAAATGATGGCGTCATAATGACGTTCTGATACCAAGTGGGCAACGACTGTGCCTGAGAAGAGTCTGTACCTGTATTCATGGTCAGTAATGTGCCAATCACGGTCAGCATCGTCCCCACTAAGAATAGCAATGCCAGAATCAACATACCATCATAGAGTACCGCCACGACACGTGTGGTAGGCTTAGCGATCGTCGGCTCTTCATCAGGTATTTTCTGCATAGGAGCATTACGTTGCGGCTTTGATTTTGTGGTTGCTTTAGATGTGCGTTTAGATAAACTTTTTGACATGGTACAAGCTCATAGCAAGCAGTGAATAATGTCTCCATTGTACCGTAATTCACGGTTGTATCGTACATTATCCTCAGATGCTATCTGGTCATGCATGCAATCACCGCAGGAAGTATAAAGACAAAAGTAACAGACATAAAAAAACCGCCAAATTGTCATAAGACAGGCGATTATTTTAGGTATTTCTTAAGCTTATATAATAAGCTAGTATGCAAATGGTGCGCCTGGAGAGATTCGAACTCCCGACCCCTTAGTTCGTAGCCAAGTGCTCTATCCAACTGAGCTACAGGCGCGTATTTTGCACATCATCCACTGCGTTGTTAATAACAATTACAGTAAATTAGGTTGGTCATTATATAGATAATATCGCTTGTGTCAACATCTTTATTCATTAAAATATAATTAATTTTTAACTTATAAAGACTAACAACTAATTTTTGCGATGCTACTCTAAAAACAACACTATAAATGGAGGTGAAGGAGGGATTCGAACCCTCGATACGCGCAAACGTATGGTTCCTTAGCAGGGAACTGGTTTCAGCCACTCACCCACTTCACCAAACGACGTAAGACTTTTTAAGTTCTAAAAAATAGTATTATTGCTGATAATACGTCTTATCCCGTGGGCGATGATTATAGCAAAACCAAAAAGAATTGCAAGCATTGTCTAGCTATTTAATGCAATTTTTATGATATTTATTTATTTATATCGTCTTATGCCTTTTTTAACGAGTAAAGTATCTCTAAAAACCAGAAAAAACGAGGTCTGAGCCAATCAATACGCGGTTAATTACTATTTATCAGTACATTTGATCGATGCATTAATTTTCAATATATAGTCCAATCTATATCAATCCGCTACATCTACATCGTCATCCTCGCTAACCATACTAATGTATAGCTTGTACTCGGTTTCCCTGTATCGAAATTACTTGAGCTCAACGATACAATCTCTCACTTACTATGGCTTTTTCAACAGTGGATAGCTATAGTATTTATTATTCATTTTAAAATATATCAAAGGAAGTGTTATGCGACCAGTGGTTCTTTGCTTTTCAGGATTGGATCCCTCAGGTGGTGCTGGATTACAAGCCGATATTGAAGCCGTTGGCCAAGCAGGTGCTCATGCTGCCATTGCCTGTACTGCCATCACCGTACAAAACTCGCAACAAGTATTTGGCTTTGAGGCTTGTGCCGCGAGCTTGGTAAAAGACCAAGCCACAGCAGTGCTCGATGATCTGCCTGTTAGCGTTATCAAATCAGGTATGCTTGGTACGACTGATAATATCGCGATGTTGACCCAGTTGTTTGCTGAGCAAGTTATCGCTGCTGAGACACCTTTTGTATTAGACCCAGTATTGGTTGCCAATAGCGGTGGCAGCCTAGGTGATGAACAAACCTTAGTAACGGCATTTAAGGCGCTTCTCCCCTACGCCACTCTAATCACACCGAATACGCACGAGCTTCGTGCATTAAGCGGTGAGCAGGACTTACACATCGGCGCGCAGAAGCTATGTGCTCAAGGTACTCATGCCGTATTGGTAAAAACGTCACATGATTTCGATAGCGGTGATATTGAGCAGTATCTATATATAAAAGGTGAAATGGTACATCAAAGCATTTTGCCGCGTCTAGCAGGCGAATTTCACGGCTCAGGCTGCTCACTGGCTAGCTTTATCGCTGGGCGTTTAGCGATGGGAGATTTACTTGTTGATGCAGTCAAAGCAGCGGATAGTTGGATTACTCGAACGCTGCGTGCTGCTGATGCGCCGCACCCTGATAATGCTCAAGCCCAATTGATACCCAATCGTTTTATTTGATTTTAACTTGCTGACACCTTTATATACCGATGACTTTTATCAGCGACAAAAAAAGGCGCTCTATGTCTTATAGAGCGCCTCTTTTATACATTGAATTTCAGCAAGTGGTTTTTAGCTTAAGAAACTTGACTTAGCCTAACATCGGCAAGAAGCTCGCTGCCAAACCACCAATAAACATCTCTAGCAGAATAAAAGCAACAAAGGCTATCATCGGTGATAAATCAAGCATACCCATGTTTGGCGTGATACGGCGAAACGGTTCCAAAATTGGCTCCGCAAGATTCATAATGATGCCAATAATCGGATGCTGAGATTGCGTAAACACGACAATCCAGCTGACGATAATTGAACCAATAACCAAGTAGCGACACATACGCAAAAAATCTAAAATCAAACTGACAGTACCAGTGAAAAATAACGGTACAGGTGCAATGCCTTTATGGGTCAGTGCTGCCTTTCCAGAGATATCAATCAGACGAATCAAAAACATCAGTACAATCGCTGCAATACTGATACGACCTTGACCAACCGTTGGAAAAATACGTCCAAAAACATCGACGATATGGGTCGCTTTATAAGCAGGGGCTATCATTGGATTACTCGCATCCATACCTGCAAACTGCAGCATGAAACGAATAAACACCAACATCATCGCAAAGGTGGTGACCAAATCAAAGATTTGAAATAACATGTTGTTCATGAAGTGCTACTCAATGTGACGTTATTAACAGGTTCTAGGATGACGAATGTCATTATCAGATACTTAGTGTAGTCGACCCTCTATAAATTGGATACAGTGTCAGTCTCGCTTAGCCTACTACTTGTAGTACTTTCACTCGCCTTCCTTGTATCCAAATTATATGGAGCCAACTATATTACCAAAAATAAAATGAGCCAGTGATACGAGTGTCAGTACGGCAATTTGTAGATTGCAATAATCTGGACACCGGCAATCGTATTTTTGGGTTTTGTCTAACTATTTGCTCATCTCTTCACTAAGCGCTTGGCTGCGATCAGAGCAAGCTTTCATCGCTTCGCTAATTTGACGGCCGATTTCATTGGCTTGCATAGACTCTACTGCGGCTTGAGTAGTACCTTTTGGCGAGGTGACTTTACGACGCAATTCTGCAGGCGTGTCATCACTGTTCATCGCCATTTTCGCAGCACCTAACATGGTTTGCATCGCTAGTGCTGAGGCTTTTTCTTTGTCCAAACCTAAAGCAACGGCTCCATCAACCATCGATTCGATGAAGTAAAACATATAAGCGGGTGCTGAGCCTGACACGGCTGTAACAGCATGCATATGCGCTTCATCATCAACCCATACGACCAAGCCTGAGGCTTCTACGACTGCGGTTGCTAGCTGCTTTTGTTCAGCTGAAATGGCATCTGTACCATATAGACCAGTCGCACCCATTTGAATCATCGAAGGTGTATTTGGCATTGCACGTACGATGTTGCTATAGCCACCCAACATGTCAGACAACAGATCCGTCGACAGACCTGCTGCCACTGAAATTACCAACTGATTGTCTAGAGCGTCAGCAAACTCGCCAACGACCTGTCTCATTACTTGCGGCTTAACAGCCAGTACGACGATGTCAGCGCCAATCACAGCAGCTTTAGGGTTTTCACTGGCATCAACCGTGTTCATTTGCTGCTTATCATACTGATCACGTGTCTCTTTGCTAGGTGCTGATACGGTAATAAGCTCAGGATTGACGCCAGAGCTCACTAGCCCGCTAATCAAGGCCTGAGCCATATTTCCACCGCCGATAAAGCTGATTTTTTTATTATCTAATACTGACATACTTGTCTCCTACACAAAAATTCAAAGTTATTCAAACTAACATATGCATATACAAAATGACATTTAGTTTACCATACTGCTACCAGCACCGTTTGATAAATTCATGCCGACCACAGTGCCATCAAACTTAGGAGCATCTAGTAAATTACAAGCAATCTGCTCTATTTTTTGCACCTTTTTTGGGACTTAGATTACTTTTAATAAGGTGAGCGAGCTGATGATTGGTAGTGTCAGTTTTCAAATTATCAGCGCTTAATACCCAACGATCAAAAGGTGACAGCAATAAAATAGGCAACGCTATCGGACTTTCATTTTCGGTCATTTTCTCATCTATAACATCCACACTGATCACTACTAAGCTATCACGTAACCATGAAGGTATACCCAAAGTTTGGTAAAGCTTTTTGCCAGACTGTGGGCGTGACGCTAGTGCTGTTTGTACACGCTGCTTGCGACCCAATGGTGCTACCTTTAACATTGCGGTTCTTGATGATTTTAGCAATGCTTCGTGTTGGTCATGGTCTAATAATCCCGCCAATTCATTTGCCAAAATCTGCACCTGCCAAGTGAAGTCATTGTCACTACGTAAGGTAGTCAAGACAGGCTGTTCGTCAGCTGCATTAGATTCATGTGAAAAAGGTTGAGGTAGCATTTCCGTCTGTTCAGTAAGTGGCAGTTTCAGCCAAGTCAGCCACTCATTGCTTAGACGATAAAGCTGCTGCCGATAACGACGAATAGTATAAGACTGCTTACGACCTTGCCAAAATAGTTCCGTCTGATGATCGTGGTCATCACGTTGACTTAGAAGTAGTACGTCATCTACGAGCTGCTTAGCCGGTGGTAATGGCTCATCTTGACCCAACCAGTAATGTAATAATTGACGTTGGCGATACAGTGGTAGATTGTGTAATTCATCAATATTTAGGACTTGCTGTGCAGATAGCAACTGTAATGGAACAACTGCTGTCTGCTGCAAATCTGCAGCTGCTTGTGCACTGACACTTGCCTGTGCGTCACTCAATAGCTGTGCGCTACGAGCAATATTATCAATGACGTTGGGATTATATGATGCCAATACTGGCATGATGTCACGGCGTAACCCACTACGCACGTTATCGCCTGTGTCATTGGTGGGATCGTCAATATACGGCAGCTGTAGACGCTGAGCATAGGCACTAATACGGGCACGCTGAATAGTTAGCCAAGGCCGCCATAGTATATTGTGCTGCTCACCCTGTCTCTGTACGCGCCACGGCTGCATGCCCGATAGACCATTCACGCCAGCGCCTTGAATTAATCGCATCAATACGGTTTCCGCTTGGTCGTCAGCATGATGGCCCAATAGCAAAACATCACCTTGATTGATATGCGCGCGCATTACCTCATAGCGAGCTTGTCGTGCTGCCTGTTCATCATGGCCGTTTACTTGCGCACGTAATATATAACACGGTATTTTTTGCACCGCTGCCCAATCCGCAACATGGGCTGCCCAAGCGTTACTATCCGCTTGCAAACCATGATTCACATGTAAGAGCTGCGGCAAAAATGGCAATCTGCCTTGTCGATAAAGCTGTACACATAACGCTGCTAATGCCAGTGAGTCACGCCCACCACTACATGCCAGCCAAAGACGACGACCATGCAGCTGTTCGCCATACTCAGACATACTACTCAATAATGCTGCAGCCAGCTTATCATCAACTGGCAACTCATCGATTGGCTCAATAGAGTAAGAAAGGATCGCACTGCTGGTCATAGTCAGCCTTATTTATTGAGTAGTCAGATATTGATACGTTAATAGTAACAGCCACAAAAAAACGTGCCATTAAATGACACGTTTTTATTTTAGCACTAAGCTCAACATCTAATATTAAAAGCAACATATTCGTGACGTGTAATATTAGGTTGGCGCAATATGAGCCGACTAGGCAGGCAACATCACTTCAGAGTTAAACGTTTTTAACTTTTCATAGCGTAGCTCGCAACGATCATGCGCATCTAAGTCTTTAAGTTCATCTAACTGTTCAGCAATAAGTGCTTTCAATGCGGTCATGACTGGCTGCGGTTGCACGTGAGCACCTTCGCCCTCTTCAATAACAGCATCGATTAAGCCCATTTGATATAGGTTAATGGCGTTTAATTTCAATGCTTCACTAGCATCTTGTGCTTTTTCAGCGGTTTTCCATAAGATGGACGCACAACCTTCAGGAGAGATGACTGAGTAAATACTGTTTTGCAGCATGTTTACTTTATCACCCACGCCAATGGCTAATGCACCACCTGAACCACCTTCACCGATAATGGTGACAATGATAGGGACTTTTAGGCTAGAGAACACCGCGATACTTTCCGCGATGGCTTGTGCTTGTCCACGTTCTTCAGCACCGATACCAGGATATGCGCCTTGGGTATCGACAAAGGTCATCACAGGAATATTAAAGCGCTCAGCCATTTTGACCAAACGAATCACTTTGCGATAACCTTCAGGATTGGCCATACCAAAGTTATGAGCAATACGCTCGCGAGTACTGCGACCACGATGTTGACCAATTACCATTACTGGCATACCGTCAAAACGAGCCAAGCCACCAAGTATGGCTTTGTCATCGGCATAAGCACGGTCGCCATGCAACTCATCAAATTCGGTAAACAGCTGATTAACATAGTCCATAAATAATGGACGCTTGGCGTGTCGTGCAAGCTGCACACTATCCCAGACAGTGCTCATAGACCTTTCCCTTTAATAATTATATTTAACAATAGCGTCGATATCGGTTTGTAGATAATGGGTTTGTAAATAATAAAAGTACAGTTGTAAACTCAATAGAAGCTATAGTAGCACATCTTAAATCGCATAACATTACCGACAGAGCAGCTTTTGTTACGCGAATTTTTAGCTTAATAATTACAACGGTAATTTCTATAAGCACTAAGCTTCAACCACACTCAGCTTCACGCCCCACTTGGCAAATTGATCCGCTTCCGTCAGGAGATCAGACAATAAGAAAGCATAGTGTTCACTGCTATCAATAACGGTGATTTGCCAACAGTTATCATCCATGACCTTTAATTCTAATTCTGGTAACTCATAATCGCTGCGGCTATGATGCGCCAACACTGCCAGACGTAATAGTAAGCAGAGATAAACGAGCTGATCACCACCGATAGTGCACGTCTGCTCAAGCATATCAGCCTTGAGCTTACGGCGATGATTGAGCATCAACTGCGCCATACGTTTTTGATCGACTTGCGAAAATCCTGGAATATCTGAATATTCGAGCAGGTACGCACTGTGCTTGTGATAGCTGCTATGACTGATCGCAAGCCCTATCTCGTGCAAGAAGGCTGCACGTCTGAGCA
Source organism: Psychrobacter sp. SCQQ22 (assembly GCF_015864605.1). Lineage (NCBI taxonomy): Bacteria > Pseudomonadati > Pseudomonadota > Gammaproteobacteria > Moraxellales > Moraxellaceae > Psychrobacter > Psychrobacter sp. SCQQ22. Next base: position 323,257 of record NZ_JADYWZ010000001.1, on the reverse strand, counting down.
AGTCACCATCATCGCTACTGAGCGTAAGCTTATCCATGACCTGTTCAAACAAATGACGGCTGGTCTTGACCACCTGCTTGGCTTGTTTCTTATCGCCTGAATAACGTTTAATCAGTGCCAATACACTGCGGTCACGCACATCTTCACTAGCAAAACGTCCGAGCATGTCATACATAACCCCTTCGCGTAGCGCACCATCTGAATAAGCAATGGTTTCAATGCTCAGTACCTTCATCACCGCACGCAATACGGCAACACCCGCTGGGAATACTGCTTTACGGTGCTCTTTTACACCTTCTAAGTCAATATCATCAACGTTACCAATCTTGAGCAGCAGCTTCTCTAGTTTTTTGACACCTTTATAAGTAATTCGCTCTTGCTCATCAGCCCAGCCTTTTGAGACAAGGACATTACGCACTGCTTTAATCGTACCACTAGAGCCAACCACACTACTCCAGCCAGTCTTTTGATAACGGCCGTTGATTGCGAGCACTTCTTTGCGTGCGCCTGAGATAGCATTATTAAAAGCTTCTTTAGTAATCAATCCATCAGAAAAGTATTTTTGCGTAAAAGCCACGCAACCCATCTGTAGACTCTCAGTCAATAGTGGATCGAACTCTTGACCAATAATGAACTCTGTCGAACCACCACCGATATCCATCACCAAGCGTTTATCGCTACTGGCATTGGTGTGCGAAACACCCAAATAAATCAATCGAGCTTCTTCGCGCCCTGCAATAATCTCAATAGGCTTGGGCAAAATCTTATTGGCACGTGCAATAAAGTCGTTTGCGTTTTTGGCTTGTCGCAACGCATTGGTCGCAACCACACGAATACGCTCTGGAGGCACTGAGTCCAAGCGCGCCACGAACCGACTCAGACAGTCAAGACCACGCTTTTCAGCTGCTGCACTTAGGATCTTATTTTCATCTAATCCGGCGGCCAGCTGCACCTTTTCAGACATAGACACTACTTTTCGCACCTCACCATGATCGAGACGCGCAATGGCTAGGTGAAAGCTGTTGGAGCCAATATCAATGGCTGCCATCATTTCGTCATCAGCAAGCGGTGGGTTCGTAAGGTAGTCAATAGGCATAGGGGAAGTCGTTACCATGTTAGATAAGGGAAAAAGAATACTTATTAAAAATCAGGTAAATAATCTGTACAAAAATTCTGAGTACACAAGATAGCACTATCGACACGAATAGACGCTATTTTTGCCATTAAAGCATTTATGCCAAACACTCGCAAGCGGCACAAAACCACAGCGCACGCGTCATGAAACCATATATACAGTAAACGAGGCACACTCAGCATCTATTGCTTGTGTTAATAATATGGGTTTGCTACATTGAAAGCCACCAATATTATAATAAATAACAGTGACTTGGTGTCAGCTTATAAATAGGCTATCACCTATAATCCACATCTCAATAGAAAGAAATTTACTCACCAGTGTTAAAATCTGCCTTAATTTATATGGCATACACGACACCACTAGCAAGGAAGCTAAAAATGAATGCAACTGCCACACAGAACATGGCCAAAACTGCTGATACACAGATCAATAGCAATGCAAAAAAAGAAATAGTCAAAACCAATACGCCGACTAAGCAGAAATTTTATGATTTCTATTTGGATGAGCATCAAAACATGGCGTGCCGTCGCTTGCACTTCGCAGGTAGTAGTTTTGGATTATTAGGATTGGCCAAGTCTGTCAAAACCCGTTCTCCCAAACCGTTACTCAAAGGTATTGCCGCAGGATATGCTTGTGCGTGGGTGGGTCATTTTTTCTTTGAAAAAAATAAACCTGCCTCTTTTAAGTTTCCGTTAAAAAGCTTTGCTAGCGACTTCCGAATGTATGGCGATGTGGTGCGCGGCAACTTAAGCTTGAGAGATCGCAAGTTTGATAAATCACGATAAAATTCAATCGTTACATACAGCACGCATTAAAAAACTGGGCTGCTTAAAATAGCAGCCCAGTTTTTTATTCGTTTTGAGGATTTTATTCGTGTCATTCCACATTCATTAGTGAAATGACGTATTCATTTATCGCAAAGATTTACGTAATATTTTACCGACTGCTGTCTTCGGTAACTCATCGATAAACACATAAGACTGCGGACGCTTATAGCCAGTCAAACGCTCAATAGCAAAAGTCATCAGTTCATCAGCCGTTAAACTTGGGTCTTTTTTGACCACAAAAGCTTTGGGAACTTCACCGCTGTGTTTGTCTTCGACACCAATGACGGCCACTTCTAGCACTTTTGGATGTTCAGTTAATGCAGCTTCTACTTCATTAGGATAAACATTAAATCCTGAGACCAATATCATGTCTTTTTTACGATCGACGAGTGTCAAAAAACCATCGTGATCCATGACGCCAATATCGCCAGATTTGAAATAACCATCCTCAGTAAAGGTATCTGTATTGTCTTTCTGCCAATAACCTTGCATCACTTGTGGTCCTTTGATGCCGACTTCTCCAGGTGTTCCGATCGCACAGGAGTATCCATTTTCAGCAATAATTTTGATATTCATCATTGCTAACGGCAGACCAACGCTACCATTAAAATTCGTAATCCCGGGTGGATTGAACGAGATAACTGGTGCCGTCTCAGACATTCCATAACCTTCATGAATCATCATGCCTGTCACTTGTTGCCACTGATCAGATACCGCCTTGATGATGGCGGTGCCACCACCGATAGATAAGGCCAGTCGACTAAAATCAAGGCCAGCAAATTTTGGATGGTTGAGCATACCAATAAACAAGGTATTCACAGAAGGAATGACATGCGGACGATGCTGCTCAATAGTATTGACTAGCCCATCGATGTCACGTGGATTGGTAACCAATATATCTTCCCACCCACCATATATCCCGAGCAAACCGCAAACAGTGAATGAAAAAATATGATAGAGCGGTAAAGGATTCAGTATCTTGATCTGCTCGCTACGGCCGGCTTCAATCGCCATGCCAAACATCGCATAGCACTGGCAGATATTGGCCATGACATTATAGTGTGTCAGCATGGCGCCTTTTGGTTTGCCTGTCGTGCCACCTGTATATTGTAATAAGGCCAAATCATCACGTGTAATCGTCACAGCCTGACACTGCTCAGCGTGGTATGTATTCATAATATGCGCAAAGCTGACATTCTGCTCTGAGATATCATTTGCAGCATTATCGGCTTTGGCTTGATTGGTTTGATTGAATTGACGAGTAGTATCAGCTGAGGCTTCAAGTTGGGTAAGTAAGGCAATGTCGTTATCCGCAGGTTCAGCATTCGGATTGACAGAACAATGTACCACCAGTGACAGCTGCGATTTCACTGCATCGTCTAATTGATCGAAAGCGGCGGTCATCCCATCAAGGACAACCAGCACGCTAACTTGAGCATCCGTCAGTTGGTGTGCCAATTCATAATGGGTGTACATTGGATTGACGTTTACCAGTACGGTGCCTGAGCGCAAACAGCCAAGCAACACGACTGCATACTGCAATATATTGGGTAGTTGTACCGCGACACGATCGCCCTTGTTGATTCCTTTTGCTTGTAAAAAAGCAGCAAAGCGGCGACTGGCAATATCCAGTTGTGCAAAGGTAAGCGTAGCGGGCCCCATACTAAAAGCCACAGAATCCCTATGTTGTTCTATCTTGGGTTGCAGTAACTCTAGCAGGTTGTGCTTGCCCTCTAACACATCTAGATTATTTCTTAGTCCGTGTTTCTCATACGAGGCTTGCCATAACGGTGGTGTATTACTGCTAGGCATATCATTGGTGCTGGTAGTCATGAGTTAGCGTCCTTGCTGAGTATATTTTTCTCAGCATAGCATACTCTAATCATGATTTTTTAAGCGGCTGAGTCACTTTATCAGGTCAGTTATTAGTAGTATTTTTGGTTTATATATATCGCTTTTTATGACCAATATACAGAACAAAAACTCAGCTCGACTAGTTTAAAAAATATAGATATAATCGAAAATACACATGTACCAAACCCCTCATAAACTCAAGATATATGCGGAATATAGCTATGCTATGCTAAATGCCATTTCACACAAGTAACGAGATTATATGTTTATCATGAGTCATATTAAAAAAGTCGGCTGTCTTGCCTTACTGTCAACAGGACTATTTGTCAGTGCCCAAGCGTCTGCAGAAAACACCTGCGATAACGCCTATACTCAGACCGATATTAACAAGTGTATTGCAGCTGAGCTGGCCGTAGAAGACAAAAAACTGAACCAGTCTTACCGTGATTTTCAGCGTTTACTTAATAGCTCTGAGAAAAAGCAATTAAAAACGGTGCAATTGGCATGGATTGATTTTAGAGACAAAGCTTGCCAGTTTTCTGCCAGTTCAGTTCGTGGCGGTAGTGCTTACCCAATGGCGCTCAATGGTTGTTTGACCACTTATACACAGCAACGACGTGTACAATTAGATGCCGATATTAAGAACATCAAAAGTAAATAGATGACTGTAGAAAATAAGTAGCCATAAAAAAACCAGCACCTCTTAAGGTACTGGTTTTTTTATGGCTTTGATTGCCTTGATCAATGCTACTTATGACGTTGAGTCAGAATAAATTAAGCACTGGCCATTTCAGCAAATATCTCATCAGCCGCTTTGATTGACGCATCAATGTCTTCATCGCTATGTTTGATTGACATAAAACCTGCTTCATAAGCAGAGGGTGCAAGATAGATACCACGATCTAGCATGCCATGAAAGAAGGTATTAAATACAGTCATGTCGCACTCTGTCACGTCATCAAAGTTCTGAGGCACAGCAGTCTCCTTGTCTCTAACGAAGAACATACCAAACATGCCGCCCAATTTATTGGTACGAAGGTTAATACCATGCTTGTCAGCCGCTGCTTGGAAACCGTCTACTAAACGATCAACTTTCGCTGCTAATTCGTCATAAAAACCGTCTGCCGTTAAGTCTTCAAACATCGCAATACCAGCACGCATCGCGAGTGGGTTGCCTGATAACGTGCCCGCTTGATAGACACCGCCAAGTGGGGCGATGCAAGACATGACTTCTTTTTTACCACCGAAAGCGCCAACAGGTAGACCTGCACCGATGATTTTGCCAAAGCAAGTTAAATCAGGGTCGATACCGAAGTGTGCCTGCGCTCCGCCAAGTCCGACGCGAAAGCCAGTCATGACTTCATCAAAGATTAATACTGCACCATTGGCAGTACACTCTGCACGCAACGTATCATGGAACTCTTGTGTTGGAATGACCATGTTCATATTGCCAGCGATAGGCTCTAAGATAACGCAAGCGACTTCTTCGCCCCATTTCTCAAAACAATCTTTAATCGCTTGCGGATCATTATAAGGAATCGTAATCGTGTGCTTAGCAAAATCAGCAGGTACGCCTTTTGAGGTGGGCTCACCGATATCAAGCATGCCTGAACCTGCTTTTACTAACAGACTGTCTGAATGGCCATGGTAGCAACCTTCAAACTTAACGATTTTGTCACGCTGGGTGTAACCACGTGCTAAGCGAATCGCACTCATGGTTGCTTCGGTACCAGAGCTGGTCATACGAATCATTTCGACGCTAGGCACGATTTCGCAAATTTTATCTGCAACTGTCGTCTCGAACGGTGTTGGGGTACCAAAGCTTAGACCATCATCGGCCGCTTTTTTGACCGCATCGATTACTTTTGGATGCGCATGACCCAAAATCATCGGCCCCCAAGAACCGACATAATCAATATAGGCATTGTCTTCGGTGTCATAAATTTTGCTGCCATTGGCACGGTGCATAAAGATTGGCGTACCACCGACTCCTGCAAAGGCGCGAACAGGTGAATTAACACCACCCGGGATATGTTTGCTGGCTTGTGCAAAGAGCTGTTCGTTTTTAGTACTCATAGTTATTCTCTACTTATAGCGACAATTTTTTGTGATTAAACGTCTGCTTTATATTTGTTTATTATAAAATTTTTCAAGCATATCTGGAACGCTAGGCTTTTTTAACAACAGAAGACTTAAGCTTCATTGGGCCATAGCCATCGAGTTTGCAGTCAATATCATGACCGTCAGTAGCATCTGGCAATAAACGAATACTTTTTGCCTTGGTACCTACTTTGATGACGAGTGAAGAGCCTTTGACTTTTAGGTCTTTGATCACAGTCACCGCATCACCGTCTTGTAGCTCGTTGCCGACAGCATCACGAATAACTGCATCTTGCTCTTCAGCTTGCGCAGCATCGGTCTCAGCCGCCGTCCACTCATGAGCACACATTGGACATACCAGTAACGCACCATCTTCATACGTATATTCAGCATCACATTTAGGGCAATTTGGTAAGCTCATTATTTCCTCGGCAGCCATGACAGATTAGGTTTTTACTAGAGCCAACATTGTACCGTAACTCGACAATTTTAACCAATTTGTACGGTTGAAAACTGGGTACTGAGCCCAATTTAACTGTTAACTCACCACTTAACCACGAGCTTTTTTATGACCGTGTTTTTTGTGGTACTCTTCTTAGCTTCATTTAGTTTAAGGATAATAATAATGACTCAAATTTCAAATGCATCGATATTACCAAAGTTTGCCCAATTAACCATTCAAGGCGAGGATGCCGAAAAATTCTTTCAAGGACAGTTGACCTGTGATGTCACCAAGCTCGGCCTCAGCTATCAAGCTGCTGCCATTGGTAATTTAAAGGGACGCATTGAATTTGGTATTTGGATTAAGAAACAAGCAGAAAAGCAATATGATGTGGTCATTAGTGCTGACTGCGCGGATGCTCTACAAGCCCACCTTAAAAAATATGGTGCATTTTCTAAATTTGAAACCAGCGCGCCGATGCCAATTTATCCTTGTGTCCTTGATAATGTACCGACTTTTAGCCATAAAGACGATCATAATACGACTGAGGATACACAAGCTTGGATGCAATGCAGTATTGCCACTGGTAACTATTGGATCGTAGCTACCACTCAAGGTGAATTCCAACCGCAAGAGCTGCGTCTGCATCAGCGCGGCGGTATGGATTACGACAAAGGCTGCTATCTGGGTCAAGAAGTTATCGCTCGTATTTATTTTAAATCAGCACCCAAAGCATTTTTGCACTATGTAAAAGGCACTGGTGAGGTACCAGCTGCAGGTAACAAGATTGATAAAATCCAAGTGGTCAATGCGATTGCCAATGCCGAAGGTTTTGAAGCATTGGTCATCACTCGTCCAGAATACCTTGTTGATAGCTTACTGACGCCACTAGACTTGCCAGCCGCCCTGCAAGCTGATGTGGCCCGCGCCAAATAAAAACTTGCCCTATAGATGGTGTTAGAAGTTTGACCCATTGCTGTCAGGCCATTAGACAATCACAGTAGAGAACCCTATGACACATGTTGCAGTACTTGGAGCAGGCGTGGTCGGTGTGACCACCGCATGGTATCTTCGTCAAGCAGGCTATGATGTGACTGTGATTGAGCGTGAACCCGCAGCAGGTTTGCAAACCTCATTTGCAAATGGTGGTCAAATATCGGTGTCACATGCCACACCTTGGGCTAATCCTGCAACTCCGATGAAAGCGCTCAAGTGGTTGTTTAAAGAAGACGCACCGCTTCTGTATCGCTTGCGGGCTGACAAAGCTCAGCTCAAATGGGCGATGCAGTTTCTGCAAGAGTGCCGCGCCGATAGAGCCGATGCCAATCTCGTACAAATGGTACGCTTAGGTCTATATTCAAGAGATACCTTACAGCAGCTGCGTGCGGATATCGGCATTGACTACGAACAGCAAACTCGCGGTATCATGCATTTTTATACTAATCAGGCAGAGTTTGATGCAGCTATAGAACCAACCGAACGCATGCAAGCCCTCGGTTGTGAGCGCTACGTGATTGATATCAATAACGCCGTCAATTTAGAGCCATCGCTTTACCCAATTGCTCATAAGCTGACTGGAGCAACCTATACCAGTCGTGACGAGTCTGGCAATGCGCACCTGTTTACCCAACGTTTGGCACAGCGCTGTATTGATGCTGGTGTACAGTTTTTATATGATACCGAGATTTTAGCACTCAATACCGATACAGACTCTGCGCATCCGCACGTGCACAGTATCACCATTCGTCCAGCAGGTGAAAACGCCCAAACCTTTACTGCAGGTACTTATGTATTAGCACTTGGCAGCTATAGCGTGTCATTGCTAAAGCCTTTGGGTATACACGCGCCAATATTTCCGGCAAAAGGCTATTCGGCTACTTATACCGTCAACCCACGAGCGCCGCATTTAGCGCCTTTTGTTAGCTTGATTGATGATGAGTTTAAGCTGGTCACCTCACGATTGGGTGATAAATTACGTGTGGCTGGCACCGCAGAATTTAATGGCTATAACTTAGATCTGAATACCACTCGCTGCGAAGCCATTACTCGACGCGTACAGCAGTTGTTCCCCAAAGGCATTATTGCAAACTCGGTACAATATTGGACAGGACTACGCCCTATGACCCCATCGAACGTGCCTTTGATTGGCCGTGCGCACTGCGGTCAAGTCAAACACGGCAGCCATAATGCCTCAGCTACTTTTGACAACTTATGGCTCAATACTGGGCATGGTACGCTGGGTTGGACGCATTCTTGTGGTTCTGCAAAAGCCCTTAGTTTATTAATCCAAGGCGAAACCCCTAACGTTGATTTTGACTTTGTCGGTATGAGCACTTAATCAAATAAGCGATAGATTAAGATTTTGTGCAAAAAAGAAGGCGCTTACCTATAGTAAGCGCCTTCTTTTTACTTTAAATTTAGGACAATTCTTAAGTGATTACGCTATCTATCAAGGTTTATGATGCGGTAGCCAATGCGTCATCCGTTGCTGATTCAAGCGCTTCCAGTTGTACTGGTACACCATTAACTGCCGCATTGCCACTTAACTGATCAATCAAGGTATCATCGGTCAAATCATTCACGCTCACCCCTGCGTGTGCTTGGGCGATTTTTTGCTTGACCCCTTTACGGCCATGACCAAAGCCATGCGGAATACTCACCACGCCTGGCATCAGCTCGTCGGTCACTTCTGCTGCAATGATCACACTACTGATTCGTGAAGTGACTTTTACAGATTGACCATCAACGATACCATGCTGCGCCGCTGTGTCAGGATGCAGCATCAACGTACAACGAGACTTGCCTTTTACTAATCGATGGCTATTGTGCAACCACGAGTTGTTACTACGCACATGACGGCGGCCGATGAGCAGCGTTTGGCTACTGTCATATTCTTGCACCATTTCTTTGACACGTGCCAAATCTGCCTTATAAAAATCCACATGAAGATGAATCTGTTTGTCTGCATGCTTAATAGCGTCTGGCAACATGCTGTGCAATGGCCCCAAATCGATACCATGCGGGTTTTCCATGAGTACATCTAACGTGACATCTTTATAAGGCCCATACTTTAGACCTTGCTCTAAAACAAATTTCGGCCCAAATGCTTTTATCGCTGCACGTTCTTTTTGAGTTGCTTCTGGCGCATCTTTATCCAAACGATCTGCCAGCTCTAAATAAATCTCCCAATCATGTCTCGTCTCTTCTGATCTCTCAAACAAAGCTGGCGAGTATTTGGCGACATTGTGCACCGCAAATCCATTAAACGTCACATCATAATGGTCACGCTCTAGTGGCGATACAGGCGGCAAGATGATATTGGCATGACGACTAGTCTCGGTCACAAAGTAATCAAGTGACACCATAAACTCTAGTTTTGACAGCGCTTCGTCTAGTTTTTCACCATTTGGGGTACTCAACACAGGGTTACCCGCAACGGTGACGAATCCTTTTAATTGTCCCTCGCCCTCTACCAACATCTCATCCGCCATCGCAACCACAGGATACTCACCATTAAAATCAGGCAAGTTGCTCACGCGGCTGTGGCGTTTACCCAAATATCCTGGGCCAGAGCTGTTCACAACAGCCACCGCAGGGTTGGGGAACATCAATCCGCCCACTTCATCTAAACGACCCGTGACAATATTGATCACCATCGACAGGTACTGGCTCAGTAGGCCGAACTCTTGCACCGATATGCCCATGCGGCCATAACAGACTGAGCTTTCAGCTTCGCAAAATTCTTTGACGATACGTTTGATTTCAGGTGCAGTAATACCTGTAATGGCAGCAACTGATTCTGCCGTGTACTCTTTGGCAAACAGAGCAAGTCGATCAATCTCGGGTGCCAAAGCAGCGACCTTGCTATCTAATTTAGCATAGCCTTGCGCATATATTTCATTCAGCATGGCAAGTAATAGCAATACATCTGTTGCAGGACGAATAAAGTGGTGTTCGCTAGCGATATCGGCCGTTTCTGTGCGTCTTGGGTCAATCACCACCACTTTGCCGTCACGGGCTTTGATGTCTTTTAGTTTTTGGCGCATGTTCGGGGCAGTCATGATACTGCCGTTAGAAGCTAGCGGATTGCCACCGATAATGAGCATGTATTGGGTGTGGTTCACATCAGGAACTGGAATACGTAGCATATGGCCAAATAAGTGCATACTGACGATATGGTGTGGCAATTGATCGATTGAGGTGGCAGAAAAACGACTGCGAGTTTTTAAGCTGGTAAGCAGTTGTTTTATGGTCAGCATACCGCCCATGTTGTGTACGTTGGGGTTACCAAGATAAACCCCCAATGCGTTTTGGCCATATTTTTGCTGTACGGATTGAATACCTGCGGCCACTTTATCCAATGCTTCTGGCCAACTGATGGTTTTCCAGCCATCGGCCGTTCTCTCGACTGGCTGGCGCAAACGGTCAGGGTCTTCGTGCAAATCCTGCAAAGCCGTTGCTTTTGGACAAATATAACCTTGCGAAAAGGGATCGTTTTTATCGCCTTTAATCGACAAGACTTTTTCGCCGTCGTGTTTTATCTCAACACCGCACATCGCCTCGCACAATGTACAAGTTCTAAAATGCGTTTGCTCTTCGCCTAACGTTGGTGTAGCCATGGTTGTGGCCATAATAACTCTCCCTGTTGTGTTTGATTAATCCTAGTTTTTACGATAATAGTTTTCGCTTATTATCGTTATTCACTACTATTGCTTCCGTGCAAAAAATTGGCGAACAGCGCATCAAAGCTGGTACTCAATGTGGCAATCGCTTGCTGCCTTGAGTAGCGCTGCTGATGACAGCCTAATATGAGCTCATGTACTTGTGCAGCAGCAATATCAACACAAAGATTGACAGCGCTGCGTTCACAAGAACGATTGGATAGCTGCAATCCTTGAAGAAATATCTCTGTCCACTCTTCTTGTATCTCGGTAACTAAATTGCCCAATCCGTTGTTTAACGAAGATTGGTTTTCTATATTGGCAGTAAACCGTGGGCGATCCTCTAGCAAATGCTGAAACAGTGCAATATTTTGAAACGCCGAATCAAAAATCATTACCAAACATTGCTGACAGCGCTCATTGAACTGCGCTTTACTTAATACATCATAATCTTTGAGCATATCGACCCACGCCAGTCGCATGGGCGATAAATAATTGTCTTTTAACTGAGCACTCAGTTCATTTTGCAGCGCGTCTAGGCTGTCAAAATGGTTATAAAAGCTTGGCTGCGCAATACCAGCACCTTTGGCCACTTTATTCATACTCATGCCCTGAGCACCCTCTAAACTGTACAGCCTTAATGCACTTTTCAATAATGCACGGCGCGTTTTGGCTTTCGCCATCTCGCGTTTAGATTCTGTTGGTACATCTGAATATTGCGCTAGTACAGTCAATGAAGAAGCATCCTTGTTTATTTACTTATTCGATAAATAATTAAATCGACACACCAGTAATTTACCTTGAGTGCTATTGCGCCGAAAAAATGTGATGATGACGGCCACACGCCGATAGCTATTATTTCAACTATAAGGTTATAGTCATTTAAACCATAAGTCTATAGTGAAACCCATAGTAGAACTCGTGCTTCACAAAATGAAATTTTTAGGTTGCCATCATGACATCATCTGTTTTTTCCCCTTTCACATTGCCTTGTGGCGCCACCCTTTCTAACCGCTTGGCTAAAGCTGCTATGGAAGAAAACATGGCGGATGAAGGCCAAATTCCTGGCCATGCACTTTTGCACTTATATCAGCGCTGGGCTGAAGGTGGCACAGGCCTTCTGATCACTGGTAACGTCATGGTGGATGGTCGTGCGATGACAGGCCCTGGTGGCATCGTATTAGATAAATACAGCGATATCGCTCCTTTTACAGCATGGGCACAGGCTGCAAAACAAAACAACACGCACGTTTGGATGCAGTTAAATCATCCTGGCCGTCAAGTGTATGCTGCCATGGGCGGGGATGTGTTGTCGCCTTCTAATGTGGCCATCGACTTGGGTAAGCACTCTGGTTTATTTAGCCAACCCCGAGCCATGACGCTGCAAGATATTGAACAGCTCATTCAACGCTTCGCAGACACAGCAGTCAGAGCCGAACAGGCGGGATTTGATGGTGTCCAAATTCATGCTGCCCATGGTTATCTCATTTCTCAATTTTTATCACCATTGACCAATAAACGCCAAGATGAATATGGTGGCTCAATTGAGAACCGTATGCGACTATTGATTACCGTTATTAAAGCGGTTCGTGCTGAAGTGTCATCCAATTTTGCCATTGGGGTCAAAATAAATTCAGCAGATTTTCAACGTGGTGGGTTTGATGCAGACGATGCAAAAGTGGTTATTTTAGCCATGACTGAGTTGGCGGTAGATTTGGTTGAGCTGTCTGGTGGTAGTTACGAAAGCCCTGCTATGCAGGGTAATACGGCAGATGGCAGAACGCTACAACGAGAAGCCTATTTTTTAGACTTTGCAAAAGAGATTGCGCAAGTAGCTACCATGCCAGTGATGACCACAGGTGGCGTTAGACGCTTGGCCGTTGCAGAAAATGTACTCGCGCAGGGGATTGATATCGTTGGTATGGGCACTGCTCTCGCCATGAACCCTTCGTTACCCAATGATTGGAAAAAAGATGAAACCATTAGCGCTCATAATCCAGTTGTGCAATGGCGTGATAAAACCTTGAGCGCTGTTGCTACTATGGCAGTGATCAAGCGCCAACTGCAGCGTATGGGTAAAGGCAAGCTACCTAAACCCGATGCTTCACCGATATTCTCACTCATTGCTGATCGCATTCGATTAAAAAATCTGACCAAACGCTATCACACATATTTGGCTACCCTTAAAAACCCCACACAGTAATATCAAAGTTAAAAGTTATTCGTATGATTTAACGCATTGTAGGTGCATTGCTATTTATATTTTTATGCTTATTAAGCGCTCAATATAACAACTTTATAAATTTAAATGGCTTTGAAATCATAATTTTATAAAAATATGCTTGGTGGCTACTACGTATTGCAAACACAAGTGAGCCCGATTTTGACACAATGATGGTATAGGTAACAGACCTATGCCATTCATTATAATTAAGCAACACTATAAACATTGGATGTACAGACACCACTGTCAAAACTGATTATATTTATTACCACAAGGCAGTCAATAACAATAAAAAATAACTGCTTTGGTGATCAAATAATTATAAAAACAACCAATAATAAGAGCAGTTAAAAATAAGACTTACTCAAGCACGTTCAATAAAATAAGGAAGACAACAATGAATGAACATACGCTAAAAGGTGAATGGAATCAGCTAAAAGGCTCAGTAAAGCAAAAATGGGCTGAACTAACTGATGATGATTTAACGCATATCGAGGGTAGCCGTGACAAGTTGGTTGGCCGTGTACAAGAGCGTTATGGCCACGCCAAAGACGACGCCGAGCGCGAAGTAGATGACTGGCGCCGTGAAAATAAATATTAATTTATTTTAATGATAAAAAACAAAAGCCGCATAGAATCTATGCGGCTTTTTATTGGCTAATGATTTCTGTAGAAGCAGATAAATATATTGAGGACAAGCGGACAGATAAAAAATCATTCGTCCTTCAGCTTAATAAAGTTTCTCAACACCCAGACACGATAAAACCGCATAGCAATTAATTGTTATGCGGTTTTATTGTTAACTATCCATGTTACCTATCACGACCGTTTCCTATACATCCTTGCATAGTCTTCAGCATATTGTGATACTGGGCATCCTGCCCTATTTACTACGTCTACAGCATTAACTGCTGCTATCAGCAAAGGTTATGTGTCCTTACCTCACTCATTATTATCATCCTGATGCTAATAAGTCAGTCATTATCCTTAATGCGGTCAACTCAATCCTTGAGTCACATTTCCTAATGCCGTGTGACTATAATGCCCAATTCCTAACCTGATGTTAAGTCGCATAAGCGTCATTGCGTGTAAGCATATGCTTACACGCATTTTAATAATGAGCCAATTTGTCTTGCTTTTGCATGGCTAAATGACCATTTCACCGGCCACGCCGACCAAAAATCCTAGGGATGCACCCAGTGACGTCAGATAATTATTGTCTAATTTACTTTCAGGAATGATGTCTTGAATCAATAAATAGAGAATACCACCACTCGCAAATGTCATTAAGTGTGCAGTAACATTGGGGTGCTGACTCAATAAAAAATGCCCAATAAGTGCTGAGATGACACCAAAAAAGCTCAAACCAAAAAATATGGTCAATGTCTTTCGCACACTAAAACCGCTGCGCACTAAGTCACGAAACGAGTTAAAAGATTCAGGCAGATTTTGCAAACCAATAAAAATAGCCAACAACAATGCCATTTGTGGTTCAATAGCAAAGACAGCACCTAAAGCAATAGACTCTGGCACAAAATCCATCATCATCGCTAGCAACGTTGCCTGCTGACTGCCTGATGATGCTAGCTTTCGGTCTATCAACATAAACAAGATAGCGCCAAATGAAAACGATCCTATCACGCCCCAGACGCCCAACTCATCCATACCTTTGGGTACTAATACCAATGCCAGCGCAGATAAAATAATACCTGCACCAAAAGACATTAATGTATGAACCAGCTGCGCCTTGACCGGACTGTCTTTAATATGATGGTCAAACATATTGGCCAGTAGTCCACCTATAAATACCGTTGCACCTGCAAATCCTGAAAACAAAATAAGTTTGAGTGGCATTTTTTCCCTTATTATTAATTGAGTATTTTATTAGTTGGATGTCTTTGTATTATGTTACTCAACGGCTTGTCTTAGAGACTATGTCTAATGCATGACTGTTTTGTTCATTTACAACTTCTTAACGTAAATGACATCTAACACCAAGCTTTATACCTTATGATTGATAATGTAAGTAAATATTTCATCATTAGTTGGATTATCAGAACGCAGCTGCTGGGCAAGATATTTTCGCCAGTATAGTAGTGAGTACTAATATAGTAGATGTCAAATCCATCAAACTAAGCAAATCAAGTTAAAAATACACAGTCGCTGTGCAATACCAAACAATAGGAAGATTCATTATGAGAACACTACAACGCTCCACCATAAAAACGATTCTTTCATCGGGGCTTGCGGTTGCTTTGTTGGGTACGATGGTCGGCTGTACCACTATTGCCTCCCCTTATGACAATCGCCCTGTGTACCGTGATAGCAATACGAGTAACAATAACGTTAACCGCGTTAGTCAGCAGCTACGTCAAGACTTACGTCGCAAGGGTTATGATGTCAGAGACATTCAAGCTAGCAATTACCGAGGCAGTCAGATACTTACTGCTTATGCCACTAAAGGTAAACAAGCCTATGAGCTTAAGTATACGTATCCTGACCTAAGACTAGTCAGCTCAGACAAGAAATCATGGTCATCTAATGGAAAAGATGATAGATACGAAAAAAACCATGATAAAAAAGACAAATATAAAAATAATGGTAAGCATAAAAACAGTAAGCATCATAAAAACGGTGATGTCGAAGGCAATATTACAAGAGAATCCCGCTACCCAGCCATCAAACAACAAGCCATCAGAAAAGTTAGTGCGATGGGTTACCGTGTAAAAGATATTGAGCTTGAAGAAAAAAATAATCGCGGTGTGTTTGAAATCGAAGCAAGACGTGGCTCACAAGATTATGAAATACTACTTGGCTATCCCAATCTAAATGTCATTAAGGTGAAAAAAGACTAGATTTCAACACAACTACTATTCACAACATTCGTATCTTATAGTATAGATGCGAGTATAAAATTTCGGCATCGCTCACCTCTTGATGCCTACGGTCAAATAAACCAGCCCTTGGTATATTTGACCTTTTTTTTCACTTTATTATGCAAGAACAGAGCATATCTTCAATTCAAATACTAGAAATCTAAGACCTTTATCACATCGTAAGCTGGTGTCTCATATGGATGCGCCTCTTTTAACGCAGCGATAACAGTTTCAATGACCGCTTCATCAACCACCATTTCAACTCGCCATTCATCGACCATTTCTAAGCTATCATGTGTACCAATGTGCGGCGTACTACCTGATAATGGCATAAACTGACCGCTTCCTTGTACTTGCCAACAGCACTGCTCGTAATGTCCAATTTTCCCAGCGCCAGCAGCAAACAAAGCTGATTTTACTTGGTCTAACGCTTCATCAGGAATAAAAATGGTCAATTTATACATAGATTTACCTCATAGAATGGTTTTGAGTATCAATCTGCTATTTCTTAGACAAGGAAGGATGATCGGTCCATATATAACGTAGCAGCCAATCTTTTGCATCACCTGCATAGTCAATACCAATACGTGGGCGTAGTGATATTGGAGGCTGACACCCATCATCTTCTATCCAAACAGCTGACGCTAGGCCAATTACCTTGCCATATAAATCACGATCAATTTGCAATCGTTTGGTTAGCTTCCCAGGGCCAGCAAACTGCTTGGGATGACTAAGCTGTTTGTCTGAGCTAAGCAACTGCTCATCAAATAGACGACCACTATCCTCTGTCAAAAACCCAGCCCGTATCAACACCGACTCCGGCGACTCTGCAGCACCACTGATTAAGTTAAGCATATGATGTACGCCGTAGGTCAAATAGACATAGAACACACCGCCTTGCTCATACATAATTTCAGTACGTGAGGTTCTTGTGCCTGCATGCGAATGACAGGCAGGATCACTTTCACCGATATAAGCTTCGGTCTCTGAGATACGCATTCGCAGTATTTTCGCGGTGCCATCGGTATCTATCAATTTTCTACAGAGCACTTTGCCAACCAAGTCAGCAGCGACTACACAAGTTGGACGCGTAAACCAGTCAGGTGCTAAGACAGTTGACGAGGCAGTAGACATTAGCGAAACCTTTTCTTATTTTGATAATCTAATTGACATGACCAAATACTAATAAACAAGTATTAATAAATTAACATGAAATTAAGATAAGGTATTAAGGGTAATGTTTGTGCTATGTTTGATTTTTTATACGAGTTAAGTTATAAAACTGTGTTCAAAAGGCCAATATTGATAGTGCGTATTAAGCATCAATACTTATGGATAAAGAGGATTTCATCATTAAGTATTACTGATAAACAGATAAAAATCGCAGTCTATTTTGAGTAGTTCCACAAATCTAGTCTATTTTAAGTGGTTTGTTAATAGGTTTGAGGGGCAAAATAACTGGTTCCGTTAGGGTATAGGCTAAATATAGTAAGTTCAAGTCAGCTCAAACGCTGATTACCTAAAACAAATCTGATGTTGATATTCTAAGTACATCAGATTTATTTAGCCAAATACCTTTAGAGCATTTTATACCACTAAGATAATTTTTAAGGTACTCTATAAAACTAAATCCGGTACATTCAAATGTATCGTCACCATCACAGTAATGCCAAACTTGTAGTTCTGGATCTGTCGTATAAATAAAATAATAAGACGTTTCATTCAATCGACTAAAAAAGTAAGGTTTACCATCAAGATCTTTTTGAGTAATAAAACCCTCATCAACTAGTTCTTGTTGCCACCCTAAGTTGATACTCATATGAACTAAAAATGTTGTCTCATCAGAACGATTATTGTATTTATTGAATACAAAAAAGTCATCCATAAAAAGGCCTCCAGAGCATTTACCAAAAGTCCGTAACCAAAGCCTGAAATCCCCTTTGGCTTCTATGTTTAACTTCTCCGTATAAACATCTATTTCTTCATTTTTAAGTCCATCAATAGCATTTATATCTATGTTCCAACAAATATCTTTACTAATGTATGGCATAAACTGGTCGATAAACTCATTCATTTTATAATCCCAATTTTCAATAACCTATGGATTCTTTGATGTTGATTCCTCAAATATCTAAATCGTCATTTTGGATAGCCTGTTTGATTAATCGTTTAGGATTGTACTACCCCCAATACATAGGTCTGCATGACCCATATTACCGATTTCATAGCTACTGAAGTTACAGCTAATACTAGGAGTTCGATGCCTGTATAGCGCACCGATCACGAATAGAATATGTATGGTAAGTACACCATGAAGTACACTGTGACTATTTCAGCGAGTTAAAACGTTGATACCATTAGCCCACAGCCGAAGATTCAAGTCCTCACTAGCGTACCGACATTAATATGATGCCATAAAAAAACTGAGCACATGGCTCAGTCTTTTATTTTATGTTGTCAGAGTTAATTTGCTTAGCTTAATGGTACACCAATACGGTTAGCCACTTCTTCATAAGCTTCAATCACATCGCCTAATGACTGGCGGAAACGGTCTTTATCCAATTTTTTCTTGGTAATTTTATCCCAAATACGGCAGCCATCTGGTGAGAACTCATCACCTAAAACGATGCGGTCATGGAATACACCAAACTCTAGCTTGAAATCAACCAGTATCAAATCGCCTGCATCAAATAGTGCTTTTAGTACATCGTTCACTTGATGAGTCAGCTCTTCCATTCTTGCTAATTGTGCTTCGGTTGCCCAACCAAGAGAAACAGATAGTGACTCATTGACCATTGGATCACCAAGCGCATCGTCTTTATAAAATAGCTCATAAGTAGGCGGCGTCAATGCTTGGCCTTCTTCTAAACCCAAACGACGAACCAAACTACCAGCAGCAAAGTTACGTACTACACACTCAACCGGAATCATATCTAGGCGTTTGACCAACACTTCGTCTTCAGACAATTGCTTTTCAAAATGCGTTTCGATGCCAGCATCGGCCAGCTTTTGCATAATAAAAGCATTGAAACGGTTATTGACCACGCCTTTGCGTGCTAACTGTTCGATACGCTTACCATCAAGCGCTGATGTATCATCACGGAAATGTAAAATCAAAAGATCATTGTCTTCTGTTTCATAGACAGATTTGGCTTTACCTTTATACAGCAGTTGTTGCTTTTGCATTATGAGAATTCCTGTTCGTTCAAGCTTATGTGGTAAAAACGCGCAGCTACCGCTAGTTTTTATATGACGGTATTAATAGTTAAATTAACGAATATAAAAAACCAACGGTAAAAATAAGAAAATAGTTTTAATTCGAAAGACCGCTTACAGCACGCTGAGGCTGTGGTAATTTATACTGGCTACCAGATTCGTTCGCTAGTTTTAGCGTATTTGCACCTGCATCAGGTGTGGCGTATAAGGGTACGAAAGGTGCTGTTTCTGTAGCAGCTGGCAGCTCTATTGGCGCAAGCTTTTTGCTTTGCTGATATTCTAAGCTACCGTTATCACGCTTACCAAGTAAGTTTTTAGTCGCTTGGCAGCCGCTCAATACTAAGGTACTTCCTAGTATCAAGGTCAGCATCGCAGGGAATATTTTTGTGGTCGTTGATGAGCTGTTCATCATATTATCTCTCTGAGTTAGCAATGATTGCTTATTTGGCTTATCGTGTGTATGAGGTCATATAGATATTGCTAAGCCTATCATCAGTGACTGACTTAGCATTTATAGCGCTCAATTTTATAACAAATTCAAACGAATCTATATTAAGTTAGCACGAACCAATGCTTCATCAATAGTCGCATGATGTTGCTCCGCTAGCCAAACCAATGGCAGACGAATGCCCTTATCGATTATGCCCATTTTATGTAAGGCGTACTTAGCTGGGATAGGGCTTGATTCGATGAATAGGTCACGATGTAGGTGTTTAACAATATCATGTACTTTATTAGCAGCGTCAAAGTCACCACGGAGCGCAGCTGTAAACGTCTCGCTCATCGCTTTCGGTGCGACGTTGGCCGTCACCGAAATGTTGCCTTTACCGCCGAATTTCATCAACTCTAGCGCAGTACCGTCATCACCTGACAGCACAACCATTCTATCACCAACGGCTTTAATTAATTGCTCGCCGCGGCTGACAGAGCCGGTCGCATCTTTAATGGCCACAATATTGTCAATATCACATAAACGCTCAACGGTATTTTGGGCGATATCAACGACTGTGCGTCCTGGTACGTTATAGAGCATCTGCGGAATATTTACCGCTTCAGCGATGGCTTTATAATGTTGGAACAAACCTTCTTGAGGTGGTTTATTATAGTAAGGTGCTACGAGCAATGCGCAGTCTGCACCAGCATCGGCTGCATCTTGAGTCAGCTTGATGGCTTCCATTGTATTGTTAGCGCCTGTACCAGCAATGACCGGTACACGACCTTTGACATGCTGTACAAAGTAGCGAATCACATCGCTATGCTCTTGCATAGACAGTGTCGCTGACTCACCAGTGGTACCGACAGCAACTAAGCAATGGGTGCCTTGTTCAATCTGCCAATCTATGAGATCTGCCAAACGTTTATAATCAACCTTGCCGTCAGGATGCATGGGCGTTACCAAAGCTACCATTGAGCCTTGTAGTCGGGTTTTGATCTCGTCGTATGCTGTGCTCATAACCGTGCCTTACTGTATTATCCTAGCTTTTGTCAAAGCTGTCACATGATAGGTCGTTTGCAAGAGCCAATTCTCATGCTTATGGCTGCACATAATATTATGTGCAGCCATAAACGCAATTAGCAATGTCTTGCCTGATGGTAGTGCTAAGTAACTTTCTAAAAAATATACTTTTAAAATAAGTATCTTTCTAAAATAAACATTTTTCTACTGCAAAAGCAGCCGCCACATAAATAATGATGTGCTCAAATCCGTATTGACGTTGCTTTTGCCAATGACTGATAAGGCTTATTCAGCAATAAAAATTAAATAATAAAAACGCCTGCTAGTGTAGCATATTTTAATTTGACCGCTATCAATCAATTGACGGTCAATATGGTTATTATGCAGCAAATAACACGTCGCCTCTCTTGTCCCATAATGCCCAGATAATGCTCAAAAAAGCACATCAATACTGACATTATTACTTAACATTCAGTTTAGCGCAATGGATGAGCACTTATAAGAATTTTGGCACATATTAACGAATTGTCAACACATCGATAGTGGGGCGATACAACCGAAAAGGCAGCCCTCGTGTGCCTATACCGCTACTGACGAATATCTGCGCACTGGCATGTTGATATAAACCTCGCTGCTTACCCAACCGACTGTTATTTGACAAAGTCGATTGCTCATCGCTCTGTTGCACGTCTTGGGTTTTTTGTGCCCACCAACTGTTCTCTTGAGTGGCTTTCGCAGCACCCGTAATCAATAACGGTCGCGGCTGTAAAGATTTGGGCAAGTCTCTGAGACTATCAAACCGTGAAGCCAAAATAATAACAGGGTTGATAGCATTGGCGATTTCAGCACCAAGCGCTACTTTTGCAGCCGTGTTTGAGTCATCAATATCAGCGAGTCTCTGAGGGATATCTTGCCAGCCGCAGAGCGCTGCGACCACTGAGTTGGCATTACTATCTTGCTGTCTAAGAATATCTTGGTTCAATGGTCGGCTATTCACCGCGCCGATATCCATAGTCTTAAGCGGCAACGAGGTACACTGCTGACCGATATAACTGATATCAAGTACATCAAAAGTGCTGGCCAACGTATCTTCCAACAGTGGCTGACCTTGCTTGGTCGTATTAATCGATTGATAGCACAGATCCGACGTACTCATCACCGTATAGACAGGTTTATTGACCGCTTTGAACAGCATGAGCTGCCCAACCAAATCTGCACTTGGATAATACAGCCAGTCACCTGTAATCAATACGGCATCCGCTGACAAAGCATTGATAGTGGCAACAAGCTTACGAATATGGCGCGGCTTACCGCTATATATCCCAATGCGTAAGTCAGCTAGCACAGCGACAGTAAGTGGCTTTGCTAAATTTAAATCAACAGCATGATGCTCTACTCGTAAACAATTAGGCTGCACCACTACAGTATAAAAGTACATGCCCATTGCGAATATAGCTATCAGCAATGATGGTACGGACAACGCTGCCAATACGGGTAGCATATTCTGCGACCAACCTATCACCATTAATACGATCCAAACGGGCATGGTATAGGCTGCGTAATAGAGTACCAGTTTCACCCAGATACGCAAAAATCGCTTGGTAGGATTAGCATTGAACGTTTGTAATATTGACCACAGTACGATGTACGCTAGCAATGCTGCTGACGTAGAGATACCTAGTATATATAAAACATGGTCAGTCATAATTACCTGATGGTTGTGTAACGGTATGAGCCTATCAAACAGCTTATAGTCAATCCTATATTAGAACGCATGGCCTGCTAAATAAATCACTCCATGCGTACGTTTATCATAGGTTGTAATAGTTTATAAGGGCGCGCTTCGATTGTAATAACAACCATAATATGGAGCGTTTAACCCATCAAAATGATTGTTATCGAAACAATCTTCTATCTCGCTAAAGACATACTTTCAATCATGGGATAAAAAATCAGCCATTATAGAGGTCAGCCTCTACGATAGACAAGTACAATTATCGACGCTCACTGTCACAATTTGTTTACTCATACGGTTTTTAATGGTATCTCTCGTATCAATTATTCAATTTAAAAGAAGGTCAAGACAACCTAGTACAGATGTACCTAAGCGACTACAAGCAAAGTTAACGTGACCTTTCTTCCATAAGGAATTGATTATCGCTACCTTACTGATTACTCAATCCGTAACCCTATAATCGCAGGGATACCTTGACGGATAACTTCCATAGTCACCACGCCTTTTTCAGGCAGCGATGAAATAGCATCTGAAAAGTCAGTCACTTCCTTAATCGGTTTTTGATGAAAATTGGTAATGACATCCCCTGCTAATATACCCGAACGTGCAGCAAGCCCAGTGGGGTCAACTGTCGTCACCAAAATGCCTGTTTTATGATCCACGGCGATTTCAGCTTGCTCATCAACAGTCAAATTACGTAGACGTAAGCCCAACTGTACATCGTCATTCTGTTGATCACCGCCTTGTGCTCTCACGTCATCGGGTGCATACGCAAGCTGGCCACTGACCATCATCTGCTTACCATTACGCTGAATCTGCGCACGGAATGCATCACTTGGCTTAGCTCGATTTAGCAGATTCAATAAATCTGAGGCCTGCATAATCTGCACATTGTTATATTGCAAAATAATATCACCAGGTTTTAGACCAGCCTTTTGTGCTGGTGAGTCTGGTGACACACGTGTCAATAACGCACCTTGAGGGCGAGCCAGCTTATAAGCCTCAGCTAGATTACGATCGATATCTTGTGGATAAATACCGAGATAAGCACGCACCACTTCGCCATCTGTTTTTAGCTGCTGATAGATATCCATTGCCGCGTCAATCGGTATCGAGAATGATAGCCCCATATAACCACCGGTACCACTAAAGATACGCGAGTTAATACCAATAACTTCACCGCGCTGGTTAAAGAGTGGCCCACCTGAATTACCTGGGTTCAGTGCCACATCTGTTTGAATAAATGGCACACTGGTCTCACGCGAAAAACTGCGCGACTTGGCACTGACGATACCAGCCGATGCCGAGTAATCAAAACCAAATGGTGAACCAATCGCTAGTACAGGCTCCCCTACTCTCAGCGCATTCGAGTCACCGATAGGTAGAGGTGGGAATTTATTACCCACGACTTTCAACACTGCCACATCTGAACGCTCATCACTACCGATTAATACCGCATCCAGCTCCGTTCTATCATTGAGCGTGACCGTGATTTTATCTGCGCCTTCCACCACGTGATGGTTCGTCAGCATGTAGCCATCAGAGCTGACAAAAAAAGCTGTGCCATAAGCATGCTCAATCGCTGGCATGGTAGCCTGTTCAGGGATACTTAGACGATCGCCAAAAAACTGACGTAGCAGCTCAGCCGTCTGCGCCTTGGCAAGCTCAGCTTCACTAATCGTTTTTGTGACGTTCACACGGGCGACTGCTGGGGTCACTTGTTGTACCAAGTCAGAGAAGTCTGCCGTGCTGACCGCCGCTTGAGCACTGGTCATAGTCGTGGCAGTCATACCAACGACCATCGATGTACTGACAGCAAGCGCCAACGCACTACGCTGTAACCAATGCTGCATATTCAATTTAGATTGTGCTGTAAACATATCTGTACGCATACCATCCTCCATATGAGTGATCATGATTGTTATTATTGTCAATGTTAATAAATTGGTTCTGGTTATTCTCTAGAGCCATTATAAGACAGGTAAAAAATGTGACTTTAGCTTAAGCCATCTTAATATTTTTTAGCTTGTCTGCATGCTATATCTATATTTTATTGCCTTTGCATGACAACCGTTGCTGCAACTCTTTCATAGTGAATTCACGATACAAGCTACATGCACGATAAATGCCGCTCCTGTATGATAAACCATCACGTTATTTTGCTATCATTTCAGTAATTCAGGATAACCCAAGGATTGGTTATTTCATAATGGTTCTATACCCTGTTGTGGTTGCTCAATACTACAATCAACCCACTATAATATCGATACAAGACAGCCGAGTACAAGCAATACCTTTATATAGTTGACGATGTGGCAGTGTCATAGTGGATAAACTGTGTCGTGGTAAGCTCAGCCTTAGTAGGTATGAAATAAAATCATGTTATGATGGCAAGCCTAATAACTTTATAAAAAACGTAGGTTAATAGCCATTATTATTACGGACTATATATTTATAGAATTGGCTATCATCACCCTTATTTTTCATCTTTTGCATGTCTAGAGACGCTTATACCATTTCTAAAAATTTGAATAACAGTAAAACAAGTGCAGGTACTACCGCTCGTAAGCCAAGCCAGTAGCACAAGCAAGGTTGACACTGCTAATTGTATTTCTTGAGATGGGCATTATTTGTCTAGGAATGCGTTTGTCTCTATTACTTTATAGTATATATATCATATCTGGCTCACGTTATGATTCATGATGGTTGTCATTGTTGTCACTTAACCATTATTGTCACTTGGCCATTGTTGTCATTCAGCTTTTGTAAAATGTGCCTCTATAGGTAGGTGCTAAAGAGCGATTGATAGATATAAAATATGACAAGATTATAAAAGGATCAATTTATGGATACCG
Source organism: Psychrobacter sp. SCQQ22 (assembly GCF_015864605.1). Taxonomy (NCBI): domain Bacteria; kingdom Pseudomonadati; phylum Pseudomonadota; class Gammaproteobacteria; order Moraxellales; family Moraxellaceae; genus Psychrobacter; species Psychrobacter sp. SCQQ22. The sequence continues at coordinate 297,873 of NZ_JADYWZ010000001.1, read as the reverse complement.
CCCTATTATTATCTGGCGTGGTTGGGATTGGCATCGCCGCCCAGTGGTTGGCTTGGTATTTAAAGCAACCGTCCATTTTATTTTTATTACTGATTGGTATTATCGTAGGTCCTGTACTGGGTATCTTCGATCCCGACTTGGTATTGGGGGAACTGATGTTTCCCTTCATCTCTTTGGGCGTGGCAATTATTCTCTTTGAAGGCTCGCTGACCTTAGAGTTCGATGAGATTAAGCAGCATGGAACTGTCGTACAGATGTTGGTATCGGTCGGCGTACTTATTACCATCGCTATCGTCGCGTTATCGACCTATCTACTATTTGATGTCGATCCACTGATCGCCTTACTATTCGGTGCGCTGGTTTGCGTGACTGGCCCAACGGTCATTATGCCGTTACTGCGCAGTGTGCGCCCGAATAAGACGATATCTAACATCCTAAAATGGGAAGGTATCATCATCGATCCAATCGGCGCCATTGCGGTGGTATTGGTCTATGAATATATTATCTCTGGCGGCGAAGCTAGCAGTATATTACTGTTTGCTAAAATCGTTGTATTAGCGACTGCAATGGGTATGGCAGGCGCTTGGGTACTGGCGTTCCTTATGCGCCGTCATATGATTCCTGAGTTTTTACGCAATGTCTTTACCCTTGCCTTTGTCTTGGTTCTATTCTCAATATCTAACCATTTAGAGCATGAGTCTGGTCTATTGACCGTTACAGTATTGGGTGTGGCATTAGCAAACTGGCCAAAATTCCCACGTGAGACCATTCTAGAGTTCAACGAGTCTTTAACTATTCTACTGATTTCTGTGCTTTTTATTATTCTCGCTGCACGTGTAGAACTAGCAAGCTTAATGAGTGTGGGCTTTGCAGGATTGGTGCTACTTGCTATCGTGATGTTCGTGGCGCGCCCATTGTCTGTTTGGGCATCAGCTATCGGCTCAAACCTCAAGACCAACGAAAAGCTGATGATCAGTTGGATTGGGCCGCGTGGTATCGTCGCGGCAGCTATCTCTTCGCTGTTTGCCATTCGTTTGCAAGAGTATGATATTCAAGGCGTTGAGCTGCTCGTACCATTAGTATTTATGGTCATCATTGGTACGGTTATGATTCAGGGCTTAGGCTCAAAAGTGGTCGGCAACTTGCTTGGCGTCCGTGAGCCTGAGACCAACGGTATTCTTATCGTCGGTTCAAACCCCATCGCACTACTGATAGCCACGTCTTTAAAAGATCAAGGCTTCGATGTCATCGTTGCGCATAATAACTATACCAATATTGCCCGTGCACGCATGAGTGGTTTGCGTACTTATTTTGGTAATCCTATCTCTGACCATGCGGATCATAACCTTGACCTTATCGGTATTGGTCGTCTATTTGCCATGAGTATGGATAAAGAAATGAACACGTTATCCGAGATTCATTATCGTCATGAATTCGGTGAGCGCAAATTGTATCGTCTCAAGTTCAGTGATGAAAAAGTCAAAAGCGAACGTGAAGACAAGCAGTCAAGCTTTCAGTCACAGTGGCTATTTGGCAAAGATGCGACGTATACCAAGCTTGCCAGCATGCTGTCGAAAAAAGCACGTATCAAAATTACCAACATCACTGATAGCTACAGCTTTGAACAATATAAAGCAGATAACAAGCAATTTGTCCCGCTCTATACCATAGACAAAGAAGGTAAGTTGCACGTCATTACTGATAAGTTCGATGGCATCGTACCACGCGATCGTAAGCTAATCTCACTAGTAGTGGAAGATGAAGTGCAGCCAAAGCCAGTAGATGTAACGCTGAAGCAAGAGCAAGCACGTATGGCGGCAGATGCCAACTTTGAATCTAGCTCAAAAGCACCGGAAAAGCGTAAAGAGAAAGAGCCGAGCGATGAAAGTGCTGATGCAGCTGAGCAAGCGACGGATAGCAACAAAGAAAAAGGCGCTGAGCAGAAAAGCACTGAGCAAAACACTGCTGATAACTCATCAAGTCATTCAAGCAAGGATGCTGAGTCTAAAGACTCTCCAACGTCGCCAGCAACGACTACTGACAAAACTGTCGAACCAAAAGATGAGTCTGCTAATAAAGGGGTAATGTCAGCGAACTCAACCGCTATCTCCAAAACTAAGGCATCTAGCAATAGCAATGCTAACGGTAATGGTAGTGCACCCAAGACCAAAAAAGGCGCGCTTGATCCAAATCGCTTACCTGACTCTGGTCAAGACAATGCCAAAAGTGCTGACATCGAAACTGCTAATGATACCAAGCCAACGAGCTTAGAAAGCAAGGCAGAGAACAAAGAGAAGTAATAGTAAATAGCTAGCAAATAAACAATGAAGACCACTTTTTGAGTGGCTATTTACCTACTATATTAATGGTTTAAAAAACACAAAAGCCCCAACGTAATGTTGGGGCTTTTTATGGCGGTGATTTTGATAATCGTCCTATTATTGAAAGTAGTCAAAATCTGGAAGCTTAGAAGTTCCTTAATCGGACGGCTATTTAATATCTAGATTATCCTGTACCGTCGTCCATATTCGCGCACCTACTTCATCGGCAGTGCCTGACGCATCAATACGCTGGATGCGCTCAGGATATTGGATGGCAAGCGCACCAAAACCTTTATGTACCCACGTAAAAAACTCGGTCGCTTGCTGCTCAAAACGATCTGCAGCGCTGCGCTTGTTAGCGCGTGCCATACCCTCTAATACTGGCAAGTCCAACCACAATGTTAGCTCAGGTAACTGCGGCACAAACTGCTCGATGAGCGCATCAATCTTGGCTCGTACTGCCTCATCACCATGCGCACGACCAAAGCCTTGATAGGCGATGGTTGAGTCAGTAAAACGATCACATATCACCCATGTACCACGTTGTAGCGCAGGTATAATCACTTGCTGTAGATGATCACAGCGCGCGGCAAATAGTAGCAATAGCTCGGTATCATCATTAATATCAGTCGTAGGATCTAATAGTATCTCTCGTAAACGCTCTGCAAATGGACTGCCACCTGGCTCTCGGGTACGCAGATACTGGATGCCACTGTCCTCTAGTCGTAAGCATAACTGTTCAATCGCGGTGGTTTTCCCCACGCCTTCGGTGCCTTCAAAACTGATAAAGCGTCCTTGATTGGGCATGGTGTCATGGATTTCGTTGGATGAGGTTGTTTGAGATAAATGGTCTTGCATAGGTGCTGACATGATATGACCTTATGTCATTGATGAGCGTTATGTAGATAATTGCATAACGCTCAGTAAATGATAGGTTTTAAAAGAGAGACGGACTAATTTACTGTGATGCTGCTTGTGCTTTCTTTTCGCGCATGACTTTTAGATAGTCTTTTACCGCTTGATTGTGCGCAGCTAAGCTATTGGTGAATTTGTGTCCACCGGTGCCAGTCGCGACAAAATATAATGCATCGCTATCTGCAGGATGCAAGGTCGCTTCGATAGAAGCAGCTGATGGCAGTGCGATTGGCGTTGGTGGTAAGCCATCGATTTGATACGTATTATAAGACGTTTTTTCATTGATGTCTTTGCGACGAATATTGCCATCATAGCGGCTGCCCATACCATAGATAATGGTAGGATCAGTTTGCATGCGCATGCCTTGATTCAGACGGTTTCTAAATACCGCCGATACCAATGGACGCTCTTCTGCCACACTGGTTTCTTTTTCGATAATAGACGCCATCACCAACGCCTCATAAGGCGTGCTATAAGGCAAGTTGGGCGCACGGCCTTCCCACGCTTCGGTCAACGCTTGCTGCTGACGCTTATACAAATCCGTCAGTACCTGCTTATCAGTGGTATCCTCACCATAATAATAAGTATCAGGGGCAAACCACCCTTCGAGATTGTGATTGACGATAGGATCACTGTCATTGATAACCGATGCTGGCAAGATGCCATCTAATTCCAACGCTTTGGCAATACTGGCATTGTCGCTATCAGCAGTCAGTACTTCTTTTTTGATACCATCATTATCGCGCAGTGTCTGATATAGGTCTTTAGAGGTTTTACCCTCGATGATTTGCACCTTTACCATCGCTGCTTTTGCACCTTGTGCTAGCACTTGCAACGCTTCGGCAATCGTGGGATTTTCTGGTAGTTGGTAAATGCCCGAATGTAAGGGCGCATCGACTTGCGACTTGATATAAAGCTTGGCCACGCTGGCAGAAAACAGCGGAATCTGCTGCTGCCACTGCGGCAATAGACCATAGTAAGTCTGACCCTGCTCAATTGTGACCTTCTTCGCTGGCTGTTCGATACGTCCAAACAATGTCTGATAGACCATCACCAAGAAAAAAGCAGCAATCAGCCCAAGCACGAGCAATACCTGATAACCACGCTGCATAAAGAACGATTGATTGTCCACTCTATATTGACGCGGCTTGCTCTCTCCGCTGATAAGTGAGACGTTGGTCGCGGGCTTATCCTCCACCTTATCCACTACAGGCTGCGAGTCTGGTAGTGTGGTATCTACACGCTCCTCAACGCTGCTATCTTTTTTATTCGATGGCTCATTATTAGGGCGTTCAGGAGGCGTTTCAGGTGTAGGTGTGCTCATGGCAACTCGCGAGGCAGATGTTTGCTAGAATTTAGCACTGAACCGTGTGATTTTCAATGGTATTTGCTTAGCTTATGAATTATCTTGCTATTGATGCTCATTTATATGGCTTAATACTCAGGCGCTTTTTTCAGTATTCTCAGCTTATCTACCAACAATGAAAATATCTTATGAACCTACATTTTAATCAAAGTCTTGCCAAAAACTATAAATCACCTAGTCAAATAATTCGAGTATTAAGTGAAAACTGGGTCGCAACCAATAGCTACTGCCCTAACTGTAATGCTCAACCATTATCAGAATTTACGAACGGTAAACCTGTTGCGGATTTTTATTGTGCACATTGTAGTGAGCAATATGAGCTAAAAAGTAAAAAGTCCAAATTAAGTAACATCATTAACGATGGTGCTTATAAGACGATGATTGAACGCATCAATAGTGCAGACAATCCCAATTTTTTCTTCCTGACATACTCAAAAGAATATACCGTCAATAACTTTTTGATTATTCCTAAGCAGTTCTTTAAGCCAGATATTATTGTCAAGCGTAAGCCGTTATCAGCGACTGCCAAACGCGCAGGTTGGGTCGGATGCAACATCGACTTGCGCCAAGTACCAGAATCAGGCAAAGTGTTTTTGGTCAAAAATCAGCAAGTCATACCACGCGAAGATGTCAGCCAACAATTTCAAAAAACCTTGTTTTTACGAAAACAGTCTACCGCTTCTCGTGGTTGGACATTAGACATCTGGCAGTGTATCGATAGACTTGATACTCATTTTTCGCTAAAGCAAGTTTATGCTTTTTCTGACGAGCTAAAACTTAAACATCCCGAAAACAACTACATTCCAGATAAAATTCGTCAGCAGCTACAGATACTACGTGATAAAGGCATTATTGAATTTGTGAGCCGTGGCCACTATCGAAAGTTATACTAAACGTTTCTCGTTGTAGCGCTCAGGTCTCGGCTTTCCTTTTCTATCACGGTATACATCGGCAATTAGCTCATCTCTATCATCCCATAGCGGTAATCTTGCAGTGGCAACAAGGCGCTGATGAAACTTATGCGCTGGGTAATTCCAATCAATCTCGTCATTAATTTTGAAAAAATGCTCTTCACGATAATCAACGTAAGCGTGCATTCTATTTTTCACATAATCATTCCACTGCCATAAAAGATTAACCGCATTGCGAGCAGGCTTGGTAAAAGCTTTTAAATTGACTGTCAGTGCACACATCACTAGCTCATCACTAGGAATGACAGAAATACGCTGCTCAATAACCTCCTCTCGCGTGTACGCATACTCGAACATACCACCGAAGGCGACAAATCTTTTAAAGTCTAGTAAATACATCACACCAAATGATAATTGGGTATAAGGTGATAAATGCACAATTTCGTCAGGCTTACTTTTAGCCAGTTGGCAAATTTCATCAAAAACCATCAAGCGACGAATTTGTAGTGGAATTCTAGTTTCTTCATAGACTGAGCGCATGCAATTTTATCCTTTTAAAAAACAGGATCATTGATCGATTTGCTCTAAGACACAAGACCACGTAACAAAAGACGATCACTTCTTTTGAGTGCTTTTGCTAATCTAGTTGGCATTGATGACTGAAGTTATTTGTGAGAAATGGAAGTGAATACGATGAAAAAAGATGAGAAAGCAGTGCAAAAATTTCAAATAGAAATTGTTGAAACGCTGAGTAATATCGTGGAAGTGGTTGCTGAAGATAAGCAAGATGCATTGATAAAAGCGCAAGAGATGTATCGAAACGAGGAAGTTGTTTTATATCCAGATGATTTTATCGACACTAAATTTAATATTGTTGGATAGGAATAGATTATTTTATTTGGCTTATAGGTGAGTGTTATTTAAACCCCACAAACTCACCTGACAGCAACGTCAAACGGCTCATTGGCATGATGCCACGCAGTGCATTACAAAAGAAAATCTGCGTTAGTTTAGGTAAATCTTCATCTTGTAGCGACCTTGTCACAACTGGATATTCCGTACTTGATAGAGCATCGATAATCACTTGCCGCATGACGCCAGCGACACCCGATTGAGCCATAGATGGCGTATACCACTGGCCAGTAGTTAGGTAATTTTCATTATCTTCATAAGCGCTAGAAGTGGTTTCGGATTCTGACAGTGGTGCTTCTGACAATTGATAGAATACGTTGCTCATCGTACCTTCGACCCACTGCCCACTCATATCACGTAACAGACCCTCGCCGATGCTTTGTTCCGTATTAGATTTTGATATTTGAGCTTTGATACCTTGTAACTCGCCACTCGCCAGCACGTTATCAAGACGATTAAGGCTTTTGAGTCCTGCAAGCGGCGGTGGTAGGCAGGAAAGCTGCGAAGATAAGCAAATAGCAGCACTGCTAGGCTGTATAGGAATTGAGCGATCATCAGGTAGACATAGCGGCTCAGCGGTCGCAACAGTCATCGCAGAAGACTTCAGCCAAATGTCACAGGCACTACCAGACGCGCTTGGCGTATAGCCATAACCACGGATATCTTGCGTGCTGCGCGTGATAATCAGCTTGAGCATGCCTTGCTGCAATTGCTTGGCATACGTTTGTAATATAGCCAGTAGTGAATGGCTGTCTAGCTCAATATGCAATGCCTTGCTATGAGTGACAAGGCGCTGATGATGATGATCTAGCCACAATATTTGCCCATCGATGACACCCATAGTGGTAAAGAACCCATCACCATAGGCCAGTCCACGATTGTCCAACGATATGGTGGCCTTTGATGGCTCTATCGTATTGCCTAATGAATCTAGACATATCCAGCCACTTGGCGGTATGGCACTGGCTATTGAATGTGGCATCGACACTTGCCCTATTTAGCTATTATCTGTTTGAGCATCTGCTTTATTGATGACCAACATACAACTATAGAACTCACATTTTGCCAGCTCTACTTTTTGACCACCGATGGTTTTGTTTTTGATGATTTGTACATTGAGCATATCAGCTACGAGGTTACCGCCCTCATCACCCATCAACTTGCGCGCGAGCTGATAGGCCTTTTTGGCATGATTTTGACTCAGTTCTTTCTCTTCATCAGAGTCGGTAGGATTCGCAAAATACCACCCAAGCTCCAGATACTTTTCAGAATCAATAACGTCTAAATAAGGTGCTTCGGTATCCATAAAACGATATTTGGCTGCCGGATTACTGGCATAGTCCAAGCTGTTTTCATCAGTGCTCAAAACCTTACCAAAGGTCGACTGGATACCTTCCAAGTCACCGACGTTGATTGAGTTTACGCTTTCGTTGCCCCATGCCGAGACGTCATACTTTACTTGTGTGCGTTGCTGGGCCTTTCCAGCTTCTACCTCAGTATTCGTTGCAGCGCTATCATCTGCTGAAGCAGTCTCAGCGACTACTTGCTCGCTGGCTCCTGCATCGACGCTTTGGTCATCATCTGTATTGCTATTACAGCCACTCAACGACACACCAACTGCCATTATCGTACTGGCCAAAAGGGTCTGTAGGCTATTATTCCACATGGGCAATTTACTCACACTTTCAGATTGATCTCAAAAGAATATTAGCGCGCAAGCAAATATGCCGCTGCTAATGAATAATGTTTTTTTATGACTTCACATTTTCAAAGTCAATTTTTATAATGTAATAACCACTATAGTCGATTCAATTTAAAAGTAGTACAAGGCAAACGAGTGTAGATGTATATCTGATACGTCAAGCGAGGTTAACGCTGTCATACTTTTATAGTGGAATGACTACATAGGGCGTGTCATATAGTTTACCCAACTGCTTGATACTTGACCACCCTTTACGTTACGGATAACACTCCTAGAGAGTACATATTTGTTAAATACCTAACGCTTAAAAAAATGCTATCTATTCAAGCATTTATTCACGAAAGCATTGGTTTGTCAAACATCACGTTATCCCTTATGATAATAGCGCTTCAATGATTTTTTTATTAACGCTTTTTTGCCTTTTATAGCCCGCGGACCATATATGACTCAGCATTTTATCGTTATTGGCAATCCTATTGCCCACAGTAAATCCCCTGAAATCCATACGCTATTTGCAGAGCAAGCAGCTATTGATATCAGCTATCAGCGCCAGTACTGCCCTGACGATGCTGCCAGTTTTACCGCAGTGGTCGAAGCATTTTTTCATGGTGGCGGCGTTGGTGCAAACGTAACGGTTCCCTTTAAGCAGATCGCTTATGACTGCTGCGTGACGCGTGGTGGTCTATCAGAACATGCCAAAGTCGCAGGCGCAGTCAATACGCTACTGCTAAATACAGCACTATTAGAGAGTGGTGCACCAATCGCTGATGCACTCTATGGTGACAATACTGATGGTCAAGGTCTGGTCAATCATATCACGAGCTTAGGCTGGCCATTAGAAGGTGCGCGTGTGGCACTCATTGGTGCAGGCGGTGCGGCGCGAGGCGTGGTATTGCCATTGATTCAATCTGGTATCGGGGCGCTAACCGTTGCTAATCGTACACTGAGCAAGGCGACCAATTTAGTAGATGAGCTGAGTACCGCGAGTGAGACTATCGGTAAACACAGTATTGAGACTTGTGCGACCAGTGAATTGACCGGACAGTTTGATATCATTATTAATGCCACTTCTATCGGTCTGTCAGGCGATACCTTGCCACTGGATAATGACTTAAACTGCCAATATGCTTACGACATGATGTATGGTCGCACGCTACCATTCTTACAGCATTTTTCGGCACGTGACGCACAGATATCAGAGGGTTATGGCATGTTGATTGGACAAGCGGCCTTAAGCTTTGAGCGTTGGACGGGTCATATCGTTGATGTAACGCAAGCCACAAAGATCTTAAGTGGTCGTTAAGATAAGAGACACAGGCTCTACCAATAAAAAAGGCGTATAAATTCAATTTATACGTCTTTTTCTTATTCAGTTATTATCTAGCTCTTATCCAAAACGTGCCAGTAGCCAGTTTTCCATACGCCGTAATGGCACACGTAAATTGGTAGAGTGCATCACCACGCCGCCAGCCAGAGCCACCATACAGCCGATAGCGGTATCCACCAGACGTACGTAGGTTACATGTTTATACGCCTGCTCCACTAGCGGTACACCACTGCCATATTCGGCAATAAATATGGTCAACGGTGTGATAAATATCACGGCTAAACCATAATGACGGTCAACCAACGATTCAATACACAAAATCATCATCAACACGGAAGCAGCAACGCCCCATACCGACAACCCCCACGACATCATCCAACTGGCTAGCCCTGCACCCACCAAGGTCCCAAGCAAACGATGTACTTGCTTAATCCATATCGTCCGCAGATGTATCCCTTGAATAATAATGAAACAGCTAACTGCCGCCCAATAAGGGTGAGACATATTCAGCATCACCGCAATGACCAAAGACAACGTCACAAACCCTGCTACAATCACACTTTCACTAATGGTATCTGCCTGATAAGTATAGATTGGCGCAGGTTTACACTCACGTGTCAGTAATAAAAACAAAGAGTATGGCAGTGCCATCAGTACTGCAAACGCACTACCCAGCATGATAAGACCAATGGTATGTGGTAGCTGGGCAAGCGTGATAGGCATAAATAACGCGATAGCGCCTGCCATCATAATAAATAGCCCACCCGGTGGTGGCTGCTGATAATAGCGGCCAAACAGAACCACACTCAAAGATATCAGTACAAAGATGGGAAATATCAAAATAGGAATCTGCTGCGCCATCAGACCGAGCGCAAAGCATAGCGACATACCAAAGCCCCAAGCCATCACAGTGACCAAGCGATATGGCAGCTTACCGACTAAGGGTAAATTCAGAATTACCATTGCGCCTAACGAGCTGATGATACCTGCGGATAACGCATCAAAATAAGCGCTGACAAAAACAGGAAAGCTGATGGTGGTCGCAGAAAAAAGTGGAATATGCCACGGCCGACGGCTTTTATTGACTGTCGTTAAATGTGTGAGCTCACTATTGATAAATTTCGTAATAAAAATTTTAAAAATAGCGACCCATCGCCTGAGCGACGACATCGGTTTGGAGGCAACCATAAAACTCTGTCCTTACGAAATAACGTAACGTTATTAACACAATGGCGGTTAATAAGTATGTGATTATATTCTTAGTGCTGATAAATCTGAGTACTGATAAATTTGAGTGTTGGTAATTCTGAACATCTAACAGAATGCTAAATGTATAAATGTGTTGGAAATACTTGATTGGCCCTCAAGAAACCTTTTTATTTATAACTAATTTTTATTAAAAAACATAATATTCATGAATATTAGTTATGAAACATATATTTATTGCTAAAGAAGATTTATAATAAGAAAAATTATACACCACTGCCCATTAATGAATAGAACATATCGGCTAATAACAGCATCAAAGAAACTGCCTTAACCAACCCATTTCTGAACACACTTATATTTAACGCATATCTCACCTATAAATCGACATCAACAAATTAAAGAGAGCAACTATGTTAACTTACAAAGCGCCTTTACGTGATATCAAGTTTTTGATAAATGATGTTTTTGACTTTCAAACGCATTATAAAGATTTGGACAATGGCGAAAATGCTGACCCTGAAACAATCGATATGATTTTACAAGGCATGGCTGACTTTGCCGAAAACGTGCTTGCCCCTCTTTATCAATCGGCTGATGCAGAAGGTTGTCATTTTGATAATGGCGTGGTAACTACGCCTAAAGGTTTTAAAAATGCCTATGACCAGTTTGTAGAAGGCGGTTGGCAAGGTATTTCTTACCCAGAAGAATACGGTGGTATGAATTTACCGACCTCGTTAAACCTAATTAAAGCTGAAATGATTGGTACGGCTAACTGGCCATGGGCAATGTACCCTGGTCTATCAACAGGTTGTATCAACACCATATTGCAGTACGGTACTGATGAGCAAAAAGAAACCTACTTGCATAAATTGGTTGAAGGCTCTTGGGCGGGCACCATGTGCTTGACTGAGCCACAATGTGGTACCGATTTGGGTCAGGTTAAGTCTAAAGCTATTCCGCAAGAAGACGGCACTTATAAGCTTGGCGGCACCAAAATCTTCATCTCAAGCGGTGAGCATGATTTAACAGAAAACATTGTGCATATTGTACTAGCGCGCCTACCAAATGCACCAGAAGGTACTCGCGGTATCTCACTATTTATCGTACCAAAATTCTTGCCAAATGCAGAAGGCGAGATTGGTGAACGTAATGGTGTCACTTGTGGTTCTATTGAACACAAAATGGGTATCAACTCATCAGCAACGTGTGTCCTAAACTTTGATGATGCGGTCGGTTACCTGATTGGTGAGCCGAACAAAGGCCTAAAAGCTATGTTCACCTTTATGAACACGGCACGTATCGGTACTGGTATCCAAGGTTTAGCACATACTGAATTGTCATTCCAAAACGCCCTACCTTATGCCATAGATCGCCGTTCTATGCGTGCGCTATCAGGCACTAAAGAGCCTGAAAAAGTGGCTGATGCCATCATCAATCATGCTGATGTACGCCGCATGCTATTGACTCAAAAAGCCTTTGCCGAAGGTGGCCGCTCAATGATTTATCATTCAGCACGCTATGCGGACAAGATGGCGCAAGGCATCATTAATGGTGATGACGAAGAGTTCGAAAAATGGGATGACAAGCTTGGCTTCTACACGCCAATTCTAAAAGGCTTTTTAACCGAGCTTGGCATTGAAGCAGCCAAACATGGTCAGCAAATTTACGGTGGTCACGGCTATATTAAAGAATGGGGTATGGAGCTGATTGCTCGTGATGCTCGTATTGCCACTATGTATGAAGGCACAACTGGTATTCAGGCGTTAGATTTATTAGGCCGTAAAGTGATTTTGCAGTCAAAAGGTAAAATTATTCGCGACTATACTTCAAGCATCATGAAATGGTGTGGTGAATATGCGCTAGACAAAGATATGCGAAAATTTGTTTGGGCACTAACCAAGCTATGTGCTGAATGGAATACTTTGACTGTACGCTTAATGCTAATGGCACGTAAAGACCGCGAAATTATCTCTGCAGCATCGGACGATTTCTTAATGTACTCAGGCTATGTAATGATGGGCTACCACTGGGCACGTATGGCAGCAGTGGCTCATGACAAACTCAAAAATGGCGGCGTAGAAGCCCCAGAATTCTATAAAGCCAAAATCCAAACGGCAGAATTCTACTTTGATAAGCTATTACCACGTACCTCAGGTCACGCCGAAGGTATGGTTGCACCAAGCGAAAGCATGATGGCAATGCCAATCGAAAGCTTTGCTTTCCTAGATTAAAATTAAGACTAAGATTACAAAGTTAATAGATGACTCACAAAAAAGCGCCTAAATATAGGCGCTTTTTTATGGCTAATGGAAGTCAGCATTCTCGTACTAAAAAACTAATCAATAGCCAATTCCTAACTACCTAGCATTTTTTTGTGATATACGGCACTAAGCTCTTCCACTTCCACGCACACTTGCAGTGCTGCTCGCCCTGACTGCTCTGCGCGTAGCTGCTCTTCTATCGTTGTCATCAATAGCTCAGCAAGTTGATTTCGAGTCGCAATATCACGACCAGCCATCATTTTCAGATTCGCATAAACCATGCCATTTGCTTGTTCATCATCCTCAACACCTACCAAAAAAGTCTCAAGAGGTACGATGCGGGCTTTGATATCCGTTGGTTTACCAAAATGTCCAGTATCCCATAGCGCTTTATTCAAAGACTTAAGCAATGATTCTTCGTGAGGAACACTGACATTAGGGGTCACTTGCAGGGTTAAATGTGGCATGAATATATCCTTATAAAATATAAGTGAAGGTAGGACTTAAATGGTTAGGGTCTGTTGAACATTCAAAAGGATAAACTTATTTGATATCAGCGACAATGCTTTTTAATCATCAGTAATGTTACTAAACAGTGCTGTCAAAGTCGCAGCCAATTGCAGAGGTGGCAGCTCAATCTCTAAACCGCGGCGACCACCACTCACATACATCATTGTATGCGATTCAGCCGAGCTATCTATGATTGTCGCTAAGCGTTTCTTTTGTCCTAGTGGGCTGACACCGCCCAGCACATAACCTGTACTACGCTCTACTTGCTTTGGATCTGCCATTTGTACTTTTTTGCAAGGCAGTATTTTATTAGAGGATAAAGCTTTGGCCATTTTTTTAAAGTTTAAAGTCTTGTCTACTGGCAAAATAGCAACAGCGAGCGTACCCACCTCCGTCGTTACTATCAAGGTTTTGAAAACTTGTGCGACGTCTACACCGAGTTTTTCGGCAGCTTCTAAGCCAAACGAGGCTGCATTACTGTCGTGAGTATATTCATGCAATTGGTAGTCAAGACCACGTTTTTTGGCAAGATTGATTGCTGGAGTCATAATACTTTCATATCATTAAGTGAAGTTATTGAGTAGGAGAAATAGTATTTATCGTATTTTATACCACAATATTATTATGCTAAAGACCTTATTTTTCAAATAATTAAGCATATTCCGTATGCAGCTAGCTCACAAGATAGTAAACAGCCCGTATGAATATTAGTAGTATATACAGACACTATATATCGCTTTGATGGCTTTTATGGCATCATAAGCGCAATATATTTAACTACTTTTGATATCCATTATGATACCCAGTTTCTTAAAGAATAAGTTCCTAAAAAAACGGATTTTTAAAGCGCCCATCACTACTGACAGCGGCTCTAGTACTGACGTCAATCCAATCGCCGCCAAGTCCTACTCGGGTGCTCCGATCAATCAGCTATATCGCAAGCTATCGGGTCACATGCTCGACGTGGCTGTCAAACCCAAGCTGTTAGGTGAGTTACCTGAGTTTGATGCTGACGATCAGACATTAAGATTTTATGTTCTACAAGACTATTCCCGCTCCAACAGTATTTTGATCGATTTGCAGACGCAAGAGCACAATTTACCGCCAGCATTGGTCGGGGTACACGATGCCGAGCATAATATTAAAGAAAATGCAGCTATTATCTTTTTAAATCATCCAGGTGCCAAAGACAGTCAGTTATCACCGCGCTTGTCACGCTTAGTATCGGCTGTATTACAGTATCCAGAGCTAAAAGTGCGTTTGGTCCCTGTCTCTATCCTATGGGGACGTGCGCCAGAAAAAGAAGATTCACTGTTTAAGCTACTAACTACTGATAACTGGGAAGATCCAAGCATTACTAAGCAGTTATTTAATATTGGGGTCATGGGACGCGATACCTTTGTACAGTTTCATCCACCACAAGATTTGCGCACCCTTATCGATAATAGCCTCAAAGGCGATGTAGAAGGGCCTTCTATTTTTGAGTCGCTAGCCACTGACATACAAGATAGCTCTGTCAAAGAAGCCTCTATAAAGGAAGATACTGACGATGCGCCAAGTTACGCGTTGGTAGCGACTGCCGATAGCAATCGCGAACTGGTGCGTATGTTGCAGCAACAGCTTTCGATTTATTTAGACAAACAACGTGCCAGCATGCTCGGCCCTGATTTGTCAGACAGACGCAATTTGGTAGACAAACTGGTGTACTCGCCCGCTATCAAGCATGCGATAGAAGCAGAAGCTGCAGAAAAAGGTACGACTACCCGTGAGGCACGAAGCCTAGCAAAAGGCTATGCCAACGAGATGGTAAATGATTACTCTTATCCTATCATTCGAGTATTCGACCGCTTCTTAACGTGGTTGTGGACGCAGTTGTATGATGGCGTAGAAGTACACCATTTTGAACGAGTACGAGAGCTAGCAACCGACTACGAAATTATCTATGTGCCGTGCCATCGTAGCCACGTTGACTACCTATTACTATCTTATGTCATCTACAAACGTGGTTTGAGTATTCCTTATGTCGCTGCGGGTGATAACCTTGATGTGCCAGTATTAGGCCCTATGCTACGCGGTGCCGTGGCATTCTTTATCCGTCGTAGTTTCCGTGGTAATGCCCTATACACCTCTGTATTACGCGAATACATGCACACGTTAATCACACGCAATACACCCATCGAATACTTTATCGAGGGTGGTCGCTCTCGCTCAGGTCGCCTGCTACCACCGAAAATGGGTATGCTGGCGATGACGGTACACAGTCAACTGCGCAAAACCAATAAGCCTGTGGTGTTTATTCCGACTTATATCGGCTACGAGCGTATTATGGAGGGCGGCACTTATGTTGGCGAACTTAAAGGCAAACCAAAAGAGTCTGAGTCTTTGCTTGGACTGCTCAAAGTAGGCCGCAAAATTGAGCGTATCTTTGGTAACGTACATCTAAGCTTTGGTACACCACTACACCTCACCGAATTTATGAAAAAGTTTGATGTACCTGCAGACAGCTTGCCTTCTGACCGTACTGACACACCACTTGATGACAAAGCCAGCGCGATGGTCGACAACATCGGTGTAAAAATCATGCAGCACATTAATAAAGCTGCTGTTGTCACACCCGTATCGCTGTTGTCACTGGTGTTATTGTCAGCGCCTAAAGCAGCACTGGATGAAAATAGCTGCCGAGAGCAAATTGAGCTTTATCAAGGTTTGGCCAAGCAGCTTGCTTATTCAGATGATACTGTCATCACGGATATGACCCCGCAGCAAATCATTGATTATGGTATTAAGCTCAAGCTTATCGAGCGTACCCCTCATATTTTGGGTGATATCATTCAGGTGGCAGGTAAGCAAGACGCCTTGCTCAGCTACTTCCGCAATAACATTTTGCATGTTTTTATCCTGCTGTCTTTCTTATCAGCGTTAGTCGCACGTAATGGCCGTATCAAACGCAGTCGTTTGGATAGTATCGCTGAGCAGCTGTATCCGTTCCTGCAAAGCGAGCTATTCTTATATTATCCAGCGCATGGCTTGGCTGATACCCTCAATAAAAAAGTCGATAGCCTACTCTCTCACGGACTAATCGTTGAATTAGGCGATGGCATACTCAGTGTGCCTGAGTCAAATAGCAAGTGCTATCAACAGTTACAAGTGCTCGCAACGCCAGTTGGGCAAAGCCTTGAACGTTACTTCATGACGCTTGCCCTACTCGCTCAACAAGGCTCAGGTAATCTGACTGAAAATGAAGTCGTTGATCTGTGTCATTTGCTTGGTCAGCGATTATCTGTGCTATATGCTGATGATATTCCTGACTTTTTTGATCGTGCCTTGTTTACCAGCTTTATCGGTGCCTTGACTCGTCTCGATTATTTACAAAAAGACAGTGAAACAGGTGTGCTGACGTTTGATCAGCGTATCAATGACATCGCTCATCATGCTAAATATGTGCTGACACCTGACATGATGCAAATCTTGCAACAGGTCGCCAGTTTAGATGACGCTGAAATTACCCATGCGATTACTGAGATTAGCAACAAAAAACAGCGTAAATTCGGGCGTAAGCGTTAGGCTTTGAATAGAACTAACTATCTAATTACTTGAACAAATAAAATTAAGCAATAAAAAAGACCTCTAATAGTTAGAGGTCTTTTTTATTGCGTTTGAATAGTCTAAACAGCCGTATTAGTTGGTGATTTTCTTATACTTGGCGCGTTTAGGACTAGCGTCATCACCCATGGTCTTTTTACGATAGGTTTCAAACTCAGAGTAGTTGCCGTCGAACCAAACTGGACCTTCTTCTTCGAATGCCAAGATGTGGGTAGCGATACGATCAAGGAACCAGCGATCATGCGATACAACCATTACTGTGCCTGGGAATACTTGAATCGCATCCTCTAGCGCACGTAATGTCTCGATATCCAAATCGTTTGATGGTTCATCGAGTAGTAGTACGTTCGCGCCCTGCTTTAGCGTCTTCGCCAATTGTAAGCGGTTACGTTCACCACCTGATAACTGACCAACGCGTTTTTGCTGATCTGAGCCTTTAAAGTTAAAGCGGCCAATATAAGCACGGCTTGGCGTGGTGTACTCACCAACCGTAATAATGTCAAGGCCGTCAGATACTTCTTCCCAAACCGTTTTTTCGTCATCTAAGTGATCACGTACCTGACCGACATAAGCCACTTTGACACTTTCGCCCAAATCAACTGAACCAGTATCTGGCGTATCACGTTCCGTAATCATGTTGAATAGCGTGGTTTTACCCGCACCATTTGGACCGATGATACCAACAATGGCACCAGCTGGCACGTTAAAGCTTAGGTTTTCATAGAGCAAGCGATCACCAAACGATTTAGCAATATCGTTTATCTCGATTACTTTATTACCTAGACGTGGACCAGGCGGAATATAAATCTCAGCCGTTTCGTTACGCTGTTGGAACTCTGTTGAGTTCAACTCTTCAAAACGCTGTACGCGAGATTTAGACTTGGCTTGTTGGCCTTTCTGGTTTTTACGAATCCACTCAAGCTCTTTTTTCAGCGCTTTAGCAAATGACTCTTCTTGTTTATTTTGCTGCTCTAGACGCGTGTTCTTTTGCTCTAGCCACTCAGTATAGTTGCCTTCATACGGATAGCCATGGCCACGGTCAAGCTCTAAGATCCATTGAGCGACATTGTCTAAGAAATATCTATCATGGGTAATAGCAACGATAGTACCGCTGTAGTTCTGCAAGAACTGCTCTAGCCATGCAACAGACTCGGCGTCCAAATGGTTGGTCGGTTCGTCAAGTAATAGCATGTCCGGACGTGACAGTAGTAGACGACATAGTGCCACACGGCGTTTTTCACCACCAGATAGCTTACTAACGTCCGCATCCCATGGTGGCAGACGTAGCGCATCGGCTGCTTTTTCGAGCTGATTGTTTAGGTTGTGCGCATCCCACGATTGGATGATGTCTTCCATCTTGCCCTGCTCTTCAGCAAGCTTGTCAAAATCAGCATCAGGCTCAGCATATTCAGCATAGATGGCGTCTAGACGTGCTAGCGCATCTAATGCTTCACGCATGCCATCTTCGACATTACCACGAACGTCTTTGCTGTCATCAAGCTGTGGTTCCTGCGGCAAATAACCGACTTTGGTACCGGCTTGTGCACGTGCTTCACCGCTGAATTCAGTGTCGACGCCTGCCATGATACGTAGCAAGGTAGATTTACCTGAACCATTGATACCCAATACACCAATCTTGGCACCTGGGAAAAACGATAGGTTAATATTTTTTAGAATTTCACGCTTAGGTGGAACAAGTTTTGACACGTTGTTCATCGTGTAGATATATTGAGCCATTAACACTCCGATAGACTGCATAGAAGAGGCTAGCAAATCATACTTGGCAGTGATGCCAAGTGTGCCGCACCTCAAAATCAGGGTTACAAATTATAAGCCATTATCGCATTGTGGCGCATACCCTGCAAGCCAACAGATTGTTTTAGCGTTTGTTTTACTGTTTTTGTCAAAGAGCGCCCTGCTTTCTGTCGAAAAGCGACAACGAAACCTACCATCAAACTGCCGCACTTAACATTTTGATTCATTACTGTTTTATAAAGACCACAAAAAACAGCATCAAACCTTATGAAAATTTAATCAATAACCTTTAAAATATTAGCTTATCTTAACAAGATAACCTGACTTAGTTTATGTTATACCAAATGAGTTACACTCAATAAGACAGCTCAATAGTATCGGAAGAGGTAATGCGTTTATGGCTACTGGCTACCGCCCTGAAATTATCCAACGTGCGTTTGTTGATTTTGTTGGGTCACGCTTGCATCCATTTTGGTCGTTGACCCGTCCTAAATTACGGTTGATTGCACGGCAGACTCTCAATGACGATTTGACTGCGGTTCAGTTCGAAGGCAATCATGCTTTTAGACGACAAGTATTTGATCGACAGAATGGCTGGCATGGTGGTCAATACATTGGTTTAACGGTCGTGATTGACGGCGTTCATCATCAGCGTCATTACTCATTGGTCGGTTTACCTAAGCAACCGTTATATTTGCAATCGGATATCGACAATAGTGATAGTAGTGAGAATAAGCAGTTACAGTCGAATATAATTACCATTGCCATCAAACCTCAAGGATTGGTCTCCAACTATCTAACACAGCAAGCACCACTGGGCACCATATTCGATAGTAGTTTGCCCAGTGGCGACTTCACCTTGGCACAGGCAAAGCTTGGTACACAAAGTGCTAACCAATTACCACCTGCACCGCAATCACTACTGTTTATTTCAGGAGGCAGCGGCATTACTCCAATGCTAGGTCTTATCACACAAGCCTTATCGCAAGGCCATACGGTCACATTGTTGTATTACAGTCGCATGCCACTGGCAGAGACGCCTTTTTTGAAGCACTGGAAGCAATTAAAAGACAGTTATCCAAACTTTACTTATCACTTTATCAATACAGAAGACCCTGATAGTTATTTGGCAGGTACGCGACATCTAAGCGCGGAAAGCTTGTTGGCACTTAATTTGCCGTTAGTAGATACGCAGATATTTGTTTGTGGATCGCAGGCATTATTAGCCGGACTATATGATGCTGTTCAAGCAATTACATCATTAGATATGGACTCACTGAAAGACAAACGCTCGTTGCACGACAATCTTATATTCGAGCGTTTTGGCAGTCTGTCACATGAGCTTGCTATCAATGGCAATAGTCATAATACAGACAACGAGAAAGATGATATAGCAACGCAAACGGTCTATTTGCGCGGTCGACAGCGACAATTTAATACCAATACCACGTTACTCATCGGTGCCGAGCAAGCAGGTATAACTCTCAGTTATGGGTGTAGGCAAGGTATCTGTCAGCTGTGTCGCTGTAACAAAGCCAGCGGCGTGGTCAAAAATATTGAGACGGGAAAAATAAGTAGCGATGGCTATGAATCGATTCAAACCTGCATCAATATTGCCATGACAGATGTGGTGTTAGATATATAAGATGATTGAAACTATGAGTCAAATTATCCAATAAAATCTAGACACCTGATGAAACCAACCCTATGACATTCGATATTAATAGCCTTAGTTAAGGAGTTTCTATGCGTTTATTACCGCCTATGTTTACTGCACAGTCTGCCGTATCTGCATTTTCGACAGATACGAATATACAATCGAAACAAAATCTATATCCAACATTGACGGGTGCGCAATTACCAAAAGACCAAAGTGACGCGCTAGCCGATGAGTTAAACACGCTCTACCAAAGCGTCATGGATTCACTGGGTAGCGATGATGCGCGTTATATTCAACGTGTACATGCTACTGTGGTCTATAGCGAAATTATCTCTCGTAGTTTACTTGCAGTGGCTGGGCGTATGCCATCGAAACGAGGTATAGTCACTACTTGGCTACTCGGCACTTCTCTATTGAGCTTCAGCAAAATTCTGAATAATATGGAGCTTGGGCATAACGTCATGCACGGGCAATATGACTGGATGCAGCATCCGTATCTTAACAGTCAAAAATTTGATTGGGACATCGTTTGTCCTGCACCGCTATGGCAGCATTCGCACAATTACTTGCATCACACGTTTACCAATATCGTTGGCCGTGACCATGACGTCGGCTATCATTTAATTCGCGTGACTGACGAGCAGCCTTGGACACCAAGCGACTGTTATAACCTGTTCAGTACCATGGTATTGGCCTTGGGGTTTGAGTGGGCAGTCGCCTTTCATGATATTCAAATTAGTGCTGATGAATATGCTGATTCGCCGCAGCTCACAGAGATAATGCGACCCAAATCTCGTGGTTTATTTGCCAAAATTGCAAGGCAGGTCGGCAAAGACCATATCGCATTTCCTACGATAGCAGGGCTGGCGTTAGGTCGACGTAGTGCGATGACCACCCTGAGCGGTAACATCACTGCCAACATGGCGCGCAATTTGTGGACATGGGCAGTGATATTTTGTGGGCATTTCACAGACCAAGCACATATTTATACTGAGCTTGATACCAATGAAAGTAAAGGTGATTGGTATATACGCCAAGTTCTCGGCTCGAGCAACATTCAAGGTAGCAAGTTATTCCATATTTTAACGGGCAATTTATCACATCAGATTGAGCATCATATTTTTCCTGATATGCCAGCCAACCACTACGCTCGCATATCACCGCAAGTACAGGACATATGCCGCAAGTATAACCTGCCCTACAATACTGGCCGTTTTGGTCGCCAGCTGCGTCAGGTCATCGGTCGTATACGTCACTTTAGCAAACCGAGCGCTGAGGAATGGCAGGCGTATTTACAGTCGCAAGCCTCAGAATCGACTCATGCTGCTAAAGAAGAGCAAGATGATGCTCCAGTCATCCGTGGGTTAGGAAAATACCTTCCCCCCGTCATGCGCCAAGCATTGTTTTATTTGTAGGGCATCGCCAACATAGACATAGTCAGTCGTTCCAACGACTCTTAACATTTGGCCTATCTACTCTTACGGTAAAGAGCTATAGATTAGATGACAAAATACGCATAATAAGAAGTAGAAATATAGACACAAACGATAACTGACAATAATGACACTTAATAATAATGGAGAGTAGCTATGAGTAATCAAACTGCTGAACAACCTATGAAAATTAGCCACGACATAGAAGCCAAACGATTTGAAACCGCTATCGACGGTCATATTGGCTATATCAGCTATCAAGAGCGCGATGGCAAACTGATCTACGACCACACTATCGTACCGCAAGCTTTAGGCGGACGCGGTGTCGGATCAACATTGGTCAAACACGCACTCAATTATGCACGTGAGAATGATAAGAAAGTGGTGTCACAATGTTCATTTGTATCGTCATACATCAATAAACATCCAGAATATAAAGACTTGCTGTAATCCAATACTAGCAAATATATTCTAAGTAAGAACTTAGCCTTACCTTCTTTTTTATTTGTTGTCTGCGCTCGTATATTTATCTTTAAATATATGGCAAGATGACAAATACAGGAGCGATTTATGTCTTATAATAATTTATAGAATAAGGCATTTTTACATTTATTCTGTATCGTTAGTCGCACTGTATTAGATGTTATCTAATATAATTTTTAATAAACCAAGTCAGCATAACAATAAAGGTTATTAATATGAGTAGTCTATCTGATAAACAAGTGGATTTGCAGCTAGAAGAGTTGCCAGGCTGGCAGCGTGATGGTAATGCTATCGTGAAAACATATCACTTTAGCGATTTTATTGAAGCTATGAGCTTCATGAATCAAGCAGCATTTTATGCTGAAGCACTTGAGCATCATCCTGAGTGGCGTAATACCTATAACGTGGTGGAAGTGCGACTCACCACTGATGATACAGGCGGCATCACCAGTCATGATATTCGTCTAGCCAAACGTATGGAATATATTATTCAGCCCAAACGCCTATAGTGATATGTGAATACTTTGATATTTAAATAAACAGTTCAAAAAAATTAGCCATAAAAAAGTCCTCATAATGATATGAGGACTTTTTTATTTAACGATTTATTTTTGTTTAATAGTCTATGATCAGTTATTACATCTTGCGGCTTACGAATGCGACGATGAATAAAATGACAGCAACAGCTAAGAAAATGTATGCTAAATTAGCAGACAGTCCAGCGACACCGCCAAAACCTAGGAAACTTGCCAACAATGCGATTACAGCAAAAATAATAGCCCAACGAAACATAATCTTCTCCTTAAATAGTTATTGAGAAATCAGACATAAGACTCATAAAATAAGTATCAATTAAAGCTGGAAAGTACTGACCAGTATAATGAATAGCTATTATCCATATTCGTCCTGTTATATCTGACGTCTCCTTTTTTGTTTTTAGTATTAATGATATTTTTAGTATTAGTAATAACTGCTTACGACCTTAGATTAGCAATATTCATCTTCAAAAAACGTTCACTTTGGTAATAAAATCGGCAAGTTATGTAATCTTTGTAGCAAATCTTAGATTTCTGGCATTTTTCTCTAGTTTTATAGGACTTGTGTATAGAGAGAGTGAGTTGGTTTTTATTGGCTATCATTTTCACCATATAATCTGATATAAACAGTAAGTAGCAAATACCTTTTATTTATCATTATTACCTTCAAAGACAGTTTTTTTAAAAAAACAAATGCCAATTATGATAGCCGTAGTCAGATAAATATTTCACTCGTATAGATAATTTGGCTTAGTCTTAGTTGTGCTAAGTCATTCATCAAGAAACCATTCATTTTAAAGTGACTCATTCAATAACCTATTAAGGATAATAAATATGGATACCAATACGGAAACCTCCAACAACACACTACAAAGCAGTAGTAAAAACCGTCCTTACGCGGTTGTTCTATACGGTGCAACCAGCTTCGTTGGAAAAATTACGGCACATTATCTAACAGAGTTTTTGTCCAATGCCAAAGACGCAAATGGTGCTAATGTCACGTGGGCCATAGCAGGTCGTGACGAAGCAAAACTGAATGAGCTACAGTCAGAGCTAACAAGCAAAGTAGATATCATTATTGCTAACAGTCATGATTCGGCGAGCCTCGATGAGATGACCAAACAAACCCAAGTCATCATCTCTACCGTTGGCCCCTACCTTAAGTATGGTGAACCGCTAATTAAATCTTGCAGTACTAATGGTACGGATTATGTCGACCTCACTGGTGAAGCCATCTTTATCAAAGACATGATGGATAAATATCAAGATGCGGCAAAACAAAGTGGTGCTCGCATCGTCAACTCATGCGGATTTGACTCTATTCCATCAGACTTGGGTGTGTACTTTACGCAAATAAAAGCAGAAGAAAAGTTCGGTGACGCGTGCGATGTGATTCACATGCGTGTAAAAGCGGCAAAAGGTGGTCTGTCGGGCGGTACCATTGCCTCTATGGCGACTATTTTTGAAGAAGTCGGAAAAGACAAATCACGTCGTAAGCAGGTAGCAAACCCTTATTTACTCAACGATGATACAGATGCGCCAAACGTGCGCCAAGATAATGTCAGCAAGCCAGAATACGATAGTGAGCATAAGCGCTGGCTTGCACCTTTTGTGATGGCAAGTATCAATACTCGTATCGTACATCGTAGCAATCAGCTGCTCGGCTATGAATATGGTCGTGGCTTTAAATATGACGAAGCGATGTGGATGAAAGATGGGTTGCAGGGTCAGCTATCAAGCTATGCCTTGAGCGCAGGTTTGTTTGGATTTGCCACGGCTATGATGATTACACCGAGCCGTGAATTATTATCCAAACACGTATTGCCCAAATCAGGTTCTGGCCCTTCTAAAGAAGAGCAGAAAAACGGCTATTTTGATATTCGGCTCTTTGGACAGACCACCAAGAAAGACACGATTAATACCAAAGTCACAGGTGATAAAGATCCTGGCTACGGCAGCACCTCGCGCATGCTGGCTCAAGCGGCACTGTGTTTGGCACAAGATGTCAGTAAAGAGACTGTTGGCGGTGGTTTTTGGACACCAGCATCTGCGATGGGTGATCAGTTACTTACACGCTTAGAAGAGCATGCAGGCTTGAGTTTCGAAGTCGTCGACCATTAATGTCGTTAACCCTATATAAAAGAGATATAGCATGAAGTTTGCTCAAATTAGTAGCTGTAGCAATTTCACCTAGTCTCTTTGTCTTACAACTCTCTTGGAATAACGATAGCTAATAAGAAATTTGATTTTTAGTACTTTTCTAACCGTATCTTGATATCAAGGTACGGTTTCTTAATATCGGGATTTCATAACGATTTTAAGGAAGAGAAAAATACATCGCAACTACCAATATATGCTCCATTACAACAACAAAAATACAGTCATTGCACGATGTCACATGAAAACATCAAGCTGTGAGACTATTAATTTATGTACTACTGAATTAATGTGAGCTTAGTTGGTATTCTCCTCTACAGAGTTTATGACTGGTCAATAGTCAGTTAATAATATCATCTTACTCAATCATGATAGCCAACGTAGCGGTTATCATGATTTTATTTTACCTATATATTATTTGTTAACTATACTAAATATATATATTTAAAATTATAAACAGCTCTATGTTATACGGAACAAGTTGTACGAAATAATATTGAACACTGGTTAGTTTAAGAGTTTTTAATAAGACTACTTTGAACTGGCACATTAAATTTGTAATTCAAGGAATTAATCCATGCAAAAACGTACTTTACCTCTATCGCTACTTATTGGTGCAGCGCTGACTCTTCCAAGTTTGGCAATGGCAGCACCTGCAAATATGAAACCAGTAGACATGCAAAAAGCAGCTGCTGATAGCGCGATGCAAGCTAACGTTGAAAGTGCAGAGGGTGAGATCGCTTCTGCTGAATCCAGCCCATTTCAAATCAGTGAGACTCAAACGATTTCTATTGCGCGAACCAATAGCAATGCAGGCATGGCTACGCAAGTAGAAGATATGCAACAGCCAGACATGCAACAGCCAGATATGCAACAGCCAGACATGCAACAGCCAAATATGCAACAGCCAAATATGCAGCAACCAAATATGCAGCAACCAAATATGCAGCAACCAAATATGCAGCAACCAGACATGCAGCAACCAGACATGCAGCAACCAGACATGCAGCAACCAGATATGCAACAACCAAATATGCAGCAACCAAATATGCAACAACCAGATATGCAACAACCAGATATGCAACAACCAGATATGCAACAACCAGATATGCAACAACCAGATATGCAACAACCAGATATGCAACAACCAGATATGCAACAACCAGATATGCAACAACCAGATATGCAACAACCAGATATGCAGCAACCAGATATGCAACAACCTATCATCAGATAGTTAAGCAATATCGAATTACGTAAAGCCGTAATCTCATGTTGTGCTTCCAAAAATAAAGGGCAGTGGTGAAGTATTAATGACCACTCACCTAACCAATCTTAAGATACTTTATTTTTTGCGAATGACATAAATGATAGACAAAAAAAGGCAGCCTAATGGCTGCCTTTTTTTGTCTTATAAAACTTAATTGCCCATTAGGCTATTTCTTAGTTTTGGTTACACCCGCTTCTTGCAACAGTGCACCGAGGGTACCCATCTTGCTAGGCGCTTCAGTTTTCTCAGCTCTTGGCGCTTTGCTACGATTACTGCTAGCATTGCCTTTGTCCTGACGATCACCACGTGGCTTGCTTGGTCGCTTGTCAGCAGCTGGACGGCTGCTATTTGGGCGATTGCTACGTGGACGACTAACTTTCTCATCAGAGCTAGTTTCTTTAACAGTAGGTTTTGCTGCTGAACGTGCTGGTTTTTCAGACTCAGGCTTCATGCTGAAACCAATACGACCACGCTTTTCATCAATAGAGATGACACGTACTGACACAATATCACCTGGCTTGACGCGGTTCATGGGATCAGCGACGAAATCATTGGCCATCTGTGAAATATGAACCAAACCGTCTTGATGAACACCGACATCGACGAAACAACCGAAAGCTGTCACGTTAGTCACGACACCTTCAAGCTGCATGCCTTCTTCTAAATCTTTGATGCTATTTACATCATCACGGAAATTGGCCGTCTTAAACTCAGGACGTGGATCACGTGCTGGTTTAGCCAGTTCGTCTAAGATTGCTTTTATGCTGATATTGTCATCATTAGCAGCAATTGCAGTGGTATCGATAGTATTTAGTATGCCATCATTACCGATGATTTCTGGCAAGGCTTTGCCCGTTTGCGCAAGTAAGCTATCGACCAATGCATAACTTTCTGGATGCACACCGGTGGCGTCAAGTGGATTACTACCATCATGGATACGCAAGAAGCCTGCTGCTTGTTCAAACGTCTTAGCACCCAAGCGTGGGACATTCTTCAATGACTCACGACTGTCGAATGCACCGTGTTCTTTACGATAGGTGACGATTTGTTGAGCGACATTGCGATTGAGACCAGCGATGTGCGCCAAAATAGCAGGGCTAGCAGTGTTCACATCGACACCAACTGCGTTTACGCTATCTTGAGTTACTTTGTCTAAACTATCTGCTAGCTGAGTCTGATTGACGTCATGCTGATATTGACCCACACCAATGGCTTTTGGATCAACTTTAACGAGCTCTGACAACGGATCTTGCAAGCGACGAGCGATAGATACTGCACCACGTACAGAGACGTCCATATTGCCAAGCTCATCACTGGCCAGCTCACTGGCTGAGTAGACTGATGCGCCTGACTCATTGACGATAACAGCTTTGGCTTTTAGCTCAGCATTGGCTGCCAAAATCTCTTTAATCATCGCATCTGTTTCGCGACTTGCCGTACCATTCCCGATAGCCACTAGATCGACGTTATAAGTGCTTAACAATTCATCGATGACTTTTTTGGCTTCACCCATTTTATTATCAGGGGCAAACGGATAAACGGTTGAAACAACAGGCTTGTCTTCGCTATCTAGCATGACATGGCCTTGAGCATCGACAATCGACATTTTGACACCATGGCGAATGCCAGGATCGACACCTAAAATAACTTTGCGGCCGGCAGGTGCTGACATTAACAAGTGCTGCAGGTTATTTGCAAATACATCAATCGCATCTGCTTCAGCAGTCAGACGTTTTTCAGTCAATAAACGATGTTCAATATGCGGACGCCATTTGTCTTTCCATAGGCTGCTAGCCGCTTCTGTTAAGAACTCACGGCGAGCGGCTGGTGCAGTAGCATCAACATTGAAATGGCTAATAGCTTTTTCGATAAACGGTGCGTCTTCGCCTTCAATTTTCAGACCCAAAACGTTTTCTTGACGACCACGTAGCATTGCTAATAGGCGATGATTTGGTAGACGAGCTAGGCTTTCACTGTGCTCAAAATAGTCTTTGAATTTCTCACCAACTTCACGTTTTTCATCACTAGCAACGCTCGACACGATACTGGCCGTCTTGGCAAAACCACTGCGCAAGTTGTCTAGCAAATCTAGTGCTTGCGTCCATTCGTCAACGATGATGGCTTGTACACCAGCCAATTGCTTTTCGATATCGCTGAAATCAACGTCAATCTCATTACCACTATCATCGGTAATGCTAGACTGTACTTGATAGTCCGCTAGTGCCTCTGTTGGGGTAATCTCTTGTGTTAGCACCGCTTGGGCAGCAACATCGAGACCAGCAGCACGTGCTTTAGCAGCAGGTGAACGGCGACGCGGACGATATGGTAGGTAGATGTCTTCTAGCTCAAGTTTAGACGTCGCATTATCGATACGTGCCTGTAGCTCGTCAGTTAAATTACCTTGCGTGCTGAGCAGCTCAGTAATTTTTAGGCGACGGGTGGCCATGTCACGCTCGTAATTGAGAGACTTCTCTAACGCTCGTAATTGCGCATCATCAAGATCCTGAGTCTTCTCTTTGCGGTAACGGGCAATAAACGGAACAGTCGCGCCTTCATCGTAAAGTTTGACAAACGCATTGACTTGAGCAGTCTTAATGCCAAGCGCGCGAGCAAGCTTGTCGTGAATATTCGCGTGTGTGGTTGCATCCAAAACCTTTGCATTTGTCGAGGTTTGAGATGGCGTTAAGGTATCAGTGCTACTCATATACGTATCAATCGTTGAGAAATGTAGTTTTGCATTATAGCAAAAGCTGCATGAATAAAAATCCTTTTTATCTTTTCGTTATTTATCGCGTGTTTTATATCAAAAATCGCCGAATATCATAGGTTCTGTCGCCTTGTTAAACAAACGCATACAGCATTTGTCCTTATGAGTGATGCAATTAGTTGTGCAATCTTATACACTAAAGTATCAATAACTAAAATATCGGTATGTTCTGATACATTGAACAATAGTTTTCAATTATGTGAAGATATTGCTTCTGACCAGTAATTAGATAATGATACTGTTTTTATTCATAATTTTTCACACGTGTTTTACACATGTTGTTATGTATATTTTCTGCTAATAATAATTTTTATAAGAGGATGCCTGTATGCCTGATAATACCAGCCCCGATACTTTGACTCAGCGTATTTTAGTCGTCGATGACGATGCACGTCTGCGCTCGTTGTTACAACGCTTTCTGGAAGACGACGGTTTTGTCGTTCGTACTGCTCATGATGGCAGTCAGATGGACAAGTTAATGCAGCGCGAACTGTTTTCTTTAGTCGTACTAGATTTGATGCTACCAGGCGAAGACGGTATTAGTATCTGCCAACGTCTGCGCGAAGACAATGGCGACATCCCTATCATTATGCTGACTGCTAAAGGTGGCGATGCAGATCGCATTGCAGGACTCGAAGCGGGTGCTGATGATTATCTGCCTAAGCCATTTAATCCAAAAGAGCTATTGGCCCGTATCAAAGCTGTATTGCGTCGCCAAAACCGCGAGCTACCTGGTGCACCTAGCCATCAGCTTGAAGTGGTTGAATTTGGGCCGTGGACATTAGACCTATCGACTCGTACGCTCAAACGTGACGGCAACGTTGTTACTTTAACGACAGGTGAGTTTTCGGTATTAAAGGCTTTAGTACAGCATCCACGTGAGCCATTGACCCGTGACAAACTGATGAACCTTGCGCGTGGTCGTGAATGGGGTGCGATGGAACGTTCTATCGATGTACAGGTGTCACGTTTACGTCGCTTGATCGAAGATAACCCTTCTCAAGCACGCTACATCCAGACTGTTTGGGGTGTGGGCTATGTATTCGTCCCTGACGAAGCTGAAGTAGAAGTCATTAAGGGTGAATAACCTTTGGCTGATGTCATTTCTTTTAATATA
Organism: Psychrobacter sp. SCQQ22; assembly: GCF_015864605.1. Classification (NCBI taxonomy): domain Bacteria; kingdom Pseudomonadati; phylum Pseudomonadota; class Gammaproteobacteria; order Moraxellales; family Moraxellaceae; genus Psychrobacter; species Psychrobacter sp. SCQQ22. The sequence continues at coordinate 267,658 of NZ_JADYWZ010000001.1, read as the reverse complement.
GGCCGTGTTTGGTTGTTCACAAACACGTGCCAATATGATGAGTATCTCTGTGAAAAACCCTATTATCTTTCAAAACATACCCTGCACCTTAGTGACAGGGTTTTTGGGTGCTGGCAAAACCACTGTCATTAATCAGCTGCTTGCAACAAAACCAACTGATGAACGCTGGGCATTACTGATTAATGAATTTGGTCGTATTGGTATTGATGGTGCATTACTAGCCAGCTCACAAGACAACTCGAGTGAGCAAAAGAACATTGCGATTCGTGAGGTCAGCGGTGGCTGTATTTGCTGTACCAGTCAGCTACCTTTACAAATAGCTATCAGCCGACTACTCAGTGAGCACCATCCCCAGCGCCTGCTCATTGAGCCGACAGGGCTTGCTCATCCACGTGAGCTGATCATGCAACTCAGTGCTCCGCATTGGCAGACAGCGCTTAAAATGCAAGCGGTGATAACCGTACTTAGTGGTGCGCAATGGCAACAAGATAAATATCGCAATAATGATGGGTTTCAAGCGCATGTCCGCGATGCTGATGTGTTGGTGATTAACCGCTATACCCAACTAAGTGATAGCGAAAAACAGGCACTACAAACGTGGATAATCAAATTAAATCCGCAGGTAAACATCATTTGGACAATGTCTGAGCAGCTATCTCATGAGACGAGTGACTCATCCAATATCCATCTATCAAAATCAAGCCTATCAGAGTTAAGCATTCAACTCACCAAGCCGAGTCAGACGATCTCAAAACAACGCACGATAAATATCGCTCGCCCTAACAAGTCAGTGATTGGCTTACAACCTCGGGTTGGCGCTATATCAGCTGCTTCGTTATCTTCCCCATCGTCCAACGTTCTAGTAGACAATGATGATGAGATCATTACCGATACAGAGCAGCCTTACCGCTATCATGAAACGCAGCAAGACATACTATTGGCAGGATGGCGACTGCCAGCACACTATGTATTGAAAGCTGATGAATTACAGAGTTGGCTATTAAGGCTACCAAGCTGGCAACGCATCAAAGGCGTGGTACGTACGTCTGATGGCTGGCTACAAATTAATTTTACCCCTGACAGCTTGACCACGAGCACGGTCAGTCCTCAGGTTGATAGTCGGTTGGAAATCATCTTGCAGTTGGATGAAGTTAGTCATGATGACAACGATTCAGCGGTAGAAAGCGATGGTTCAGAAGAAAGAGATAAGACAGCGCTTTCTTATTCTATAGACTGGGAAGCATACGATACTGAGCTAATGGCATTGGTTCTATAGTAATAGACAAAAAAAGGGCGGACATTGCGATATAAAATAGCAATGTCCGCCCTTTTACTTTTTAGCGTAGTTGACTGTCCTTACTACCCCGACGATTGAACAATTCGGCAGCGCGTGCCTCTTGTTCAAGTTCTGTCTGACAACCTACGCAGTGTTGAATACCTGGTACGGCTAAACGCCTTGCCTCTGGAATGGGATTGCCACATTCATCACACAGCTCAGCACTATCGCCCGTTGGCAGCGAACGTCGTGCCCGTTCCAGTGCATCATTAACGGTCGCATCCATTTGCTCGTGCTCAGCACCATCTCTTGACCAACCACCTGCCATAATTCCATCCTATTTATTATCATTAGTTATTACAAATCACTTTAATAACAGATAGATGGGGTTTTTTATAACTGATTACAACCTACTGCTAGGTGCAAAAGATATGTATGAAAGTGATAAATAACCACATTCCCTAGCAAATAATCACACCATCAATCTTTTGGTTGCAGCTCGACCACTTGCCCGCGTACACCGATGCTGTCATCACTCATCAGACAAACATAGCCTGCCATGATATCTTCAGGTGTTTTTAGGCTCATAGGATTTTCGCCTGGGTATGCATGGGCGCGCATGTTGGTACGAGTACCACCAGGATTGACACAGTTAAAACGCAAATTAGTGGTGCTCTGCGTCTCCTGAGTAAAGATATCACTCATACCCTCTACCGCTTGCTTTGAGAGCGCATAAGCCCCCCAAAATGCACGAGGATGTGTACCAACTGTACTAGACGTAAAGACAATAGAGCCATTATCCGCATCTTTAAGTAGTGGTAGCAACGCTTGGGTGAGCATAAACGTCGAGGTAAAGTTAACTTTCATCACTTGAGAAAAGGTATCAACGTCATACATCTCAAGCGGCGTCAGCTGTCCAAGCAGACCTGCATTGTGCAAAATACCATCCAGTTTACCGACTTCTTTGCCAATCAATCCTTCGAGCTGCTGCATTTCAGCATACGTTGCGCCTTCTAGATTCATCGGTAACATCGCTGGTTGATTACCACCAAAGCTCTCTATCTCATCATACACATATTCCAGCTTGCTACTGGTACGTCCAAGCAGCAGAACCGTCGCACCATAGCGAGCGTAGGTTAATGCAGCGACTCGACCAATACCATCACCGGCACCCGTCACCAAAATAGTCTTACCATCTAAACAATTATCAGATGGCACAAAACGACGAATATCATCATGAGTTAAAGGTTGCTTGGTGTTTTGAATATCTTGTTGGTCAGCCGATTGGTCAATATTTGCGCTCATGTAATTGCTCACTGCTTATCGTTTAATAGGTTGGGATGTTTTCTTACATTGTCTGATTCAGAGTTATTCATTGGATATCATTTATATCCATACTTTTGCTCTATGTTTTATAAATAATCAAATTTACCAGATGTCAGCAGCAATTTACTTAATTGCTCAGGTGTCTCGGTAATGTAGTCTGCGCCCCACTTCTTTAGGTTTTTTTGATCTTGCGGCGGGATATAACCATATGCTGCCAAAATCGTCGGCATGCCAGCTGCATTACCAGATTCGATATCGCGTATATGATCGCCAACATAAATCACACAGCCAGCTGCACCACGAGGTATACCTAGCTTTTCGAGTGCCATATACATAGGCTCTGGATCAGGTTTTGGGCGAGACACGTCATCAGGACAGACCAACACCGCACAGCGTTCGTCCAACTGCATTGTGTTTAATAGTTTCTCTGCCAAATAACGCGGCTTGTTAGTCACAATACCCCATGGCACTCTTTTCGCTTCGAGGTCTGTAAGCACTTCCTCTAATTCAGCGAATACACAGCTATCGACACATATATCTGCCTCATAATCATCCAAAAACTGCTGACGAAAATCAAGCAAGGTTTCTTCACTGACATCGAGTTGCTCGTTATGTCGTAACATCAACTGTACCATCGCTGAGGCCCCGGCAGAAACCTGCTCACGTATCTCCGACTCAGGTGGTGCTTGCCAATTGTTTTCGAGGCTCATCTTACCGATGATACGGACGAAGTCAGCAGCAGTATCAATTAAGGTCCCATCGAGGTCAAACAACACTGCTTTTACAAATTGGGCCATAGCAAATACTCTCAAGGTGAATAACAAGATTAATAAAATATGATGTCACAAAAGCAACCGAACACAGTATCAGATTTTTAAGCCATTGGTTTTTGTACAGCAATCATATAATTGACATCGACATTCTGTGCCAGCCAATAACGCTTGGTCAATGGATTATAATGCAACCCAATGATGTCTTTACGCACAAATCCAGCATTGCCTGCCATTTTATCTAATTCGGCTGGGGTAATAAACTTGGCATAATCATGCGTACCACGATCCAGTAAGCGCAGTACGTATTCTGCTCCAACAATGGCAAACAAATATGATTTGGGGTTACGGTTAATGGTCGAAAGTACACAAACGCCACCTGGTGCTAGTAGATCAAAACAAGCCTGCACAATTGAACTCGGATCAGGAACATGCTCAAGCATTTCCATACAACTCACCACATCGAACTGACCTGCATGCGTCTGTGCTAAGCTCTCTACTGGAATATGTTGATAGCGCAAAGTATCCTCTAAACCACTCTGCTCTGCATGTAACGCTGCTGCTTTTAGATTTTCAGTACCTAAATCAACCCCCGTCACATCAGCGCCACGACGTGCCATTGATTCTGACAATATACCGCCGCCACAACCGACATCCAGCACTTTTTTACCCGCTAATCCAGTCTCAGCTGACTTGCTAGAGTCGTGGCTTTGATAACTGCGCTTAACGTTTTCTTCTATCCAATTTAAGCGTAATGGATTGATTTCATGTAAGGTTGCAAACGCGCCCGTATTGCTCCACCACTCACTGGCCAAGTTGTTAAACTTTTCAACTTCGCTAGGATCGACATTGATAGCATTAGCATGGGTATCATTGACGGTGGTATTCATTTGCTCATTCAAAGAAGGCTGGGAAGATAGAGCTGAACTCATAGCGTTTTTCCTTTATTGTCATTATCATATACAGTACGCAATTATGCGTTTAATATTAGCATGCGAGCAGCCATTTTGTTGTGAGGACATCGTCACCGATTGTGAAGTGTGATAACAAACTCTAGCCAATCATCACTTTGAATCATTTGGGCCGCCACCCTTGGTAATAAGCTCAAGCAGCATACCATTCAGACGACCAAACTCTAAAAACAATATCAAAAGCCATAAAAACTAATAATAATGAGTGTCTAGAACAATAAGCAATATACCTTAAATAATAGCTCACAGCTTTACAACCATTGGTTAAGAATCAGATTCACAAGTACACACATTTTACATTATCATAGTCGATACGCTATTATAGTTAGATTATACTCGACGCTATACCGTTTATACACTCAAAACTATTGCTATAGAAGCCTCCTAACACACCCTAAATCTCTACATCTCAAGGATAAAGTATGAAACGTGTCATCACACTGACTGGTCTAGCCATGGCTATTGGTCTTGCCACTACAGGCGCACAAGCCGCTGATTATGTCGCTGGAAAAGACTATCGCGTGCTAGACAATCCAGAAAAAATTAGCGGTGATGCTATCATTGTTCGTGAGTTTTTTTGGTACGGTTGTCCGCATTGTAACGCGTTGAATCCACATATGGAAAAATGGGCAAAGAATAAAGATAAAGACGTTGCCTTCTTCAAAACGCCAGCAGCAATGAATAATGTTTGGGAAACCAATGCTCGTGGTTTCTATGCAGCGCAGTTATTAGGATTCGAAAGCAAAACACATGATGCCATGTTTGATGCAATCCACAAAGATGGTAAAAAACTGTTTGACCAACAGTCAATAAGCAAATGGTATGGTTCACAAGGTGTTGACGAGAAAAAATTCAACAGCCTTTATAATTCATTCGCTGTTGGTACAAAAATTGGTCGCTCACAAGCTGGCGCCAAACGCTATCAAGTATCAGGTGTACCAACGGTTGTGGTACAAGGTAAATATGTCATCAGTGGTCAAGACGCTACTGTGCCTAAGATCGTTGACTTTTTAGTCGATAAAGTTCGTGCTGAAAAGAAAAAATAGTATAGCTTCTATTTATTATATATAGATAAGAGATATATTAAGCCATACAAAAAGCCAATCATATAATGATTGGCTTTTTTGTGTTTCAGTACTGCTGTTTGAACATTTTGGCTAGCCTGTAGGTCTATAAACACTATGTGCCTATAAACTGTGGTTTCTATAAACTAAGCCTGGCTATCAAGTTTATACGTTCATTATTTTTTTAGCTGTGACAGTATAGCTACTTCACGAATATAACTGGCCAAATCTGCTTTTGACTCTGACATTAGCTCATCATCATTTGTATGCTTAGCATACTCAATCCAAAGCAATAGCTGATACATACTATGGTGCTCAGAAGCTTTATATTGTTTAACAAACTGCTTGAGCGTACCTTCATCATTGATATTGAGACGCTCATACCAGCTCTCTATCTTAGAAACTTGCTCTTTAGGAAAGTATGAATCAAATAGTGCCTTGATCAGCTCATGACGATTTTCTTCAATCATAAGCTTGCCAACACGTTTGGTCTGACGATTACGCGCATTGGCGCTAGTAATATCGGCAAGTGCCATCAGCTCTGCCATAAAGTAATCACTGGCAGGCAAGGCTTTCAGCTGTTTTTTTGACAAACTCGCAAGCGGTATCGATAACTGCTGTAAGCGCTCATGGGCTTTTTTGAGTTCTGTGCGCGAGACGCGCATATCCTGTTCTTTCCAGTCGATCATAAAAGCTTTCCAAAATAATAAATAATAAAATGAATAGTGTCTGCTGCTATTACCAGCGACTTTTTTCGCGATGTTTAGCCAGCACTTTTACGCCTTTCGGCATAACATCAGCAAGACGACGCTGTAAATTATCGGTGATGAATACGGAACGGTGCTTACCACCAGTACAGCCAATCGCCACTGTCACCGTATGGCGGTTATTGTGTAAAAAATCTGGTAGCCAACGTGTTAAGAACTTTTCGAGATCATCGGTCATCTCGGCGACTTCTGGATAATCGGCAAAGAAGGCTGCCACTTCAGTATCTAAACCTGTCGACGTACGTAGTTCAGGGTTCCAATGTGGATTGGGCAAAATTCTCACATCGAATACAAAATCAGCATCAATAGGACTGCCGTATTTAAAACCGAAAGACAGCAAATTAATGACTATCTGATTATCGACACCAGTATGCTCGCGCAAACTGTCTTTTAATTGATGGATATTCAGCGTGCTGGTATCAATTCTAATATCGGCATGACCCGCAATTGGTTCTAATAGCTCAACTTCTTTTTTAATAGCCGCTGGTAAATTAAAAGCAATATGCTTTGCATTATCACTATCAATATCCTGCGACATCAAAGGATGTACGCGGCGAGTTGCATTAAAACGTGCTATCAATGTGCTTTCTTGTGCAGTCACATAGAGCACTTGAACAGCATTTGCGCCATACGTTTTTTTGAGCAGATCATGTGTTTGTGCAAAGTTAGATAAATCAGCACGCGGCGTACGAATATCGACACCAAGCGCAATACGATGAATACCACTTTCGTTGACCAATTTATGCGCTGCATCGGGTAACAAGGACAGTGGCAGATTATCGATAGAGTAATATCCCAAATCTTCTAAGATATTCAATACTGAAGTTTTGCCTGATCCTGAACGGCCCGATACAACGAGAATACTAAGTGTATCAGAGGTTGCTTTACGTGCTGCCGGCTCAGACTGATCGTTGTTTTCGCCTTGATTTATATCCATGCTCTACCCACCCTAGTCCATTGCACTTAACAAATCGCCATGTATATATAGTCAATCCTCTATAAAAGAGTGACAGCGTTAACCTCGCTTGAAGTATGACATATACATCTGCACTCGGTTGCCTTGACTCTCTTTTAAACTGAACCAACTATAACTAACAGTAGCTAATCTACTATCACTAATTGATTGTCCAATAAACGCGCACGTCCTAGCCAAGCAGCAACCAGAATAATCAAGTTTTTATTTTCTACGTTAAAATTATCAGTCTCACTAACGACCGAGTCTAGCGTATCAGTTTTTATTTCTAAATAATCAATCGTGAAACCAGCATCATTAATACGCAACTGGGTTTCTGATAGTAATGATTGAACGACTTGTGGACTCTGCTCGCCACTCTCTAACCGTTCTGCTAAATACTGCAATGCTTGATGTAATACCGGTGCTATGTGACGCTCAGTAGCGCTCAAGTATTGGTTACGCGATGATAATGCCAAGCCATCAGCAGCACGGACAATGGGTGCACCAATAATATTAATAGGATAGCTTAGGTCACGTACCAACTGCTGAATAATCGCTAACTGCTGGTAGTCTTTTTGTCCAAAAACAGCAATATCAGGTTGTACGATATTAAACAATTTAGAAACGACAATACCAACACCATCAAAATGTCCTGGGCGCGACTGACCGCACAATTGAGTCGTAATATTACCAGCAAGAACAAAGGTCGGTGGCGGTAATACTGGGTACATCTCATCAATACTAGGCGCAAAGACATAATCTGTATCAACCGTGGCTAGCTTTGCAACATCTTCATCAAGTGTGCGAGGATAGCTCTCAAAATCCTCTCCTTCTCCAAACTGGGTAGGATTGACAAAAATACTAACCACTACAATATCAGCATGTTGCTTAGCAATTTTCACTAATTCAAGATGGCCATCATGCAGGTTGCCCATCGTGGGTACTAACGCAATACGTGGTTGGCTGCTCTGATTCTCATTTTTTTGACCACGATAAGGCTGTAAAGCGGCACGTAGTGCTGAGATATGATGATGAATAATAGGCATGATTAAATATTCTTCTATCTATAATCGTAAAACTAACTATTAATTGAATTGATGCTGTTCAGTAGGGAAGCTGCCTCCACGTACTGACTGCTGATAGAGGGCAAATGCCCCTTCAATACTGTGCGCAGTATTACGCTCATCTGTCAGAAAATCATGAACAAAGCGTGGCACACGGCCGTGAGCCATGCCTAACATGTCATGCATAACCAAGACTTGACCATCAGTATCTGCACCAGCACCAATGCCAATGACTGGCACTGCGACGGCTTCCGTAACGGCTTTTGCAAGTTCAGCAGGCACACATTCTAATACTAGTAGTGCAGCACCTGCAGCGACAACTGCTTTGGCATCAGCAAGCAGTTTGTCCGCTGCTTCATCACCGCGACCTTGAATTTTATAGCCACCAAAGACATTGACTGATTGCGGTGTCAGACCGAGATGTACACAAGTGGGTGTACCTGCCTGTGCTAATGTCGTGACCAACTCACAGAGCTCACTACCGCCCTCAATTTTGATCACGTGCGCGCCTGCTTGCATAAGCTTACGGCTATTAGCAATCGCTTCTGGCAGTGTCACATAGCTCATAAACGGCAGATCAGATAAAATGAGTGCACGGCTGTTACTACGGGCGATATTGGCAGTATGATAAGCCATATCATCGACCGTCACGGGCAGCGTTGAGTCATGACCTTGCACGACCATGCCCAAACTATCACCGATTAAGATGGTATCAATCTCTGCCTTGTCCATCATCCGTGCAAACATCGAGTCATAGCACGTCAAGCAAGTGAACTTAGTACCTTCTTTTTTAAATTTATTTAACGTAGATAGCGTCGTCATATGACCCTCAATTATTCTGCTGTGCAGCTACTCATTAATATTTTTTATCAGTCATTAACAATGCTAACAACGACTATTCTAACATTTGAAAATCATGCGTCGTTTGCCAGTAACTTCAAACCTGTCCAATCTGCACTCTGTAGATAATCACCGATCGGCGTACCTTTGATTATCAAGTTTGGCGCCAATTCCCGAAGCGGTATCAGTACAAAGTTACGCTCAGTCAATCCAACATGCGGTATGCTTAATTGTGGCTCTGCAATGCGTACTTCACCATACAATAAAATATCGACATCGAGACTACGCTCTCCCCAATGTCGTATACGAGCACGCATGGCTTGCGACTCTAACTGCTGGCAAAATGCAAGCAGCTCAAGCGCGGGTAACGTCGTCTCAAAACCAACAACCGCATTGACAAAATCAGGCTGATCTTGCGGCCCCATAGGAGCTGATGCGTAAAATGAGGATACTTGAACATCACATACCTGCTCATGCTCTCGCATCGTTGCAATTGCTTGCTGCAAATGCTCTGCTGGTGAGCCCAGCTCATTAGCGAGATTGCTACCCAAACCTACATAGCAGGTAACCCAACCAGTATCATCCGTATTGTTATCCATATTAGGCATTTTCAATACTTGGCTGACGACGGCGACGCTTCGATGGCACAGGGCCCTTATTGTCACTCACGTTATTAGCAGTAACCTTGCTATGAGCCGCTTGACTGGTTTTAGCAGCTTTGCTTTCTACCGCTTTTGCTGATTTTTTAGCTGTTGCAGGAGCAGCAACTTTCGCTACTGGCTTATGCTCTGTCGGCTTCTTGGCTTTAGTATCTGCTTTATCAGCGGACTGAACTGCCGACTTAGGTACTTTTTTCGTATACTTAGCACTAGCAGTAGCTTGCTCGTTATTAGCCGCTATTTCTATCTGAGGCGTTGCATTGTCTACCGTAGTAGGCTCACGACGACGGCGCTTATGCGGTATCGGCTCATTGTTCATACTTACTAGTGCAGGCGATCTGGCCACCGAACGAGTAATATGTGTTGTAGATACAGGCTGAGTCTCTGATGGTTTAGCTCTAGATGATGGAACACTATTTGAACGAGCCGGACGTGTACCTTCTACTCGCTCCGCCTTCTTAGACGACGTGTTCTGAGTTGCTGCTTTTTGCTGCACAGGTTCATTAGAACGTTTAGACTTATCATTACCTGACAGTTGCTTTTGTAATGGTGGCACGACTTTCTCATGCTCTATAACAAATAACGGCGCAGGCTTAGAATGATGACGTTTATTTGCCGTTTGGCTGCTAGTATTGGCAAGAGACAACTGCTGCAATTGGGCAAGCTCATTACTGTCTTGCTTTGCTTGCTGAAACTCATGGCTATTGCTTTTGTTGCTACCAGACTGCTTAGCAGGAGCTGATTGACTAGCAGCGCGGCGACGGCGTGCTGGAATATTTGACGCATCATTTACCATTGTCTGCTCATTCCTACCCTGCTCGGCACTGTTACTCGCTTTGCTTTGCTTGGTGTTTTTTTGATGAGAGACTGTGTTATCACCACTGTTTGACTCTGGCTTTTGACGATTGCGTCCACGACCACGCTGTCCCTGCTGCTTATAGGCACCACGGCGAATATTTTCGTCAAACTCATCAACAGCCTGCTCTTGGTCTTGCTCGGACAGTGTCTGATACGTCTGCCACCAGTCACCCATACCATTGGTAGACTCTGATAGCGGATGCTCAGCGTCACCGCATTGCTCACGTAATAACAAAAAGTCAAAACCCGCACGGAAGCGTGGATGCTCAGAGAGCTGGACGATTTGTTTGCTACGTGGGGCTGCAAGTTTTGGCTGTAATACCCAAATATCACGGATAAACTGCTCTGCAAACTTAGGAATCGCGGTCTTAATACGTTGACGATCGATCACTTTACCAGCAGCGTGCATTTGTGCTTCAGCAAATGGCATATTACGTTTTTTAGCTTTTGCCAATTGATGGAGGTAGTTTTCCCACAATAGCGCGGCATAAAAGAACGCAGGATTGATACTTTTTCCCGCTGCAATACGTTTGTCCGTATTGATAGCCACTTGTTTGACTAGCGCACTTGGCTCAGACGGCGGATAAATAATTAAGCTGTCAATCGCACCTGATTCAAACAATAACGGCAGCAGTGGTACTAAATAGCCACCCGTAAACATCTTCTGCGTTTCATCATAAAGGCGATGCGGTGATATTTGCTCAAGTAGCGCCCAATTACCATCATGAAACTGATCAGACAATGCCTCATCAAATTCAAAACCAAGCTTGGCCTTGAAACGCAAAGCACGTAACAAGCGCACGGGATCTTCTTCAATACGCACTGGCGCATGGCCAAGCAGTCGAATGATTTTGTTATCAATATCTTCAAGCGCACCACAAAAATCATGAACCACACCTTTAAGCGGTTGATAATAGAGTGCATTGATAGAAAAATCACGACGGGAGAAATCTTGTTTGATATCGCCCCAAACATTGTCGCGCAGGATCATACCGTCTTGATTGGTATTAGCATCACTGGTTGGTGGGCCACGGAAAGTAGCAACTTCTATCAACTCGCGACCTGAATACACATGCGCTAATTGGAAGCGACGACCGATAATGCGGCAGCGCTTACCAAAGACGTCTTTAATCTCATGCGGCTTGGCATCGGTGACGGCATCAAAGTCTTTCGGGCGCAGACCTAATAAAGTATCGCGCACACCACCGCCGACGATATATGCGTCAAACCCAGCTCGGGTTAAAGTGGCAATTACTTCAGTAATGGAATTGGGTAATTCAGATTTATTCAGTTCTAACTGCTTGGCGGCACGCTCGGCCATGCATCTACTCCTCGCCGGTATTCTTTGACCACCCCTGATGAACACAGCGTTTATCAGGCGGATGTACCCACTAGTTTAACAAATTTTGGACGCAGTAGGTGTGTTATGACATTTACTTACGTGCTATTTTGTCAATATCGGGGTTAATTAAAGCAAAATAATGCCCTTAATCTTGTACGCTCAAACGACTTCGATTTTTCTCAACGGTTTTTGCACCGATACCTTTGACCTTTGCTAACTCATCAACTGTCTTAAAATTACCAAACATCTCACGATATAAAATAATCGCTTGGGCCTTGCTGCTGCCGATACCATTGAGTGAAACCAACTCACCTTCGCTGGTACGATTGATATTCACAGTATATTGCTCACGCGCTTGAGTTTTGGCATTTTCTTGTGACAACAGGTACTCATAGGCACGCTGAGGATCATCAAAACAGGGCGCTGCATTAGCATTGTTAAGTATCAAGATAGCCAAAACACAACCTAAAATAGCTGTCTTGGCTACGCTAGCAAACGAGACTTTAGGATGAGCGTTCATGTTGTTTCGCCGCTTCCCACAGTGCATCCATTTCTGTTATATCACTATCTTCTAATCGCTTGCCAGCTACATCTAATTGCTCTTCAATGTAGCCAAAGCGTGACTTAAATTTATGCACACACGTCAGCGTTGCTGTTTCTGCATCAAGGTTTAACTTGCGAGCGACATTGACTAGGGCAAACATACAATCACCCAGTTCTTTTTCGACTTCTCTGATATTGGCTGTGCTTATGTCGTATTTAGCAGCTTCTTTAGACTTATCCGTCAACTCATTTTTTAGTTCGGCAATCTCTTCATCTAGCTTATCCACTGCCCCTGCAATACCTTCCCAATCAAACCCCAACTTTGAGGCTTGCTTTTGCACATCTTGTGCTTGCATGAGCGCACTGCCTACTTTGGTATTATCCAGACGTCGCTTTGGTTTACCGCGTGCCTCACGTGCGTGCTGCTCTTCCGCTTTAATCTCATCCCAACGTACTTTTACCGCTGCATCGTCTGTTAGGGTTTCGGCCTCAAACACATGCGGATGACGACGAATCAGCTTCTCTTGTAAGGTGGTAATAACGTCACTCATATCAAAGCGCCCTTGCTCAGCATACATCTGACAATGAAACACCACTTGCAGTAGCACATCACCCAACTCGCCTTTGATATCTTCATCATCATCGCTTTGTACCGCTTCGCCTAGCTCATAAGCCTCTTCGATGGCATAAGGAATGAGGCTATGATTGCTTTGCTTCTTATCCCATGGACAATCAACTCGCAGCCGCGCCATCAATGCTAAAAGATCATCAAGCTGGCCTGTGGCTTCTGGTGTTCCTTGTACTGGTACAGGCACTGTGATTTTATTGTCGAGAGTATTCATAAGGGAGGCTCTTATCGTTTTGTTTGTTATTTTATTCGGTGGCTTAGTATAAAGTTAATCAATAACTATTGGCGCGTGTTTGATGCATCATTGAGTGGTTAGTGTATCATTGAACTCTGATTGGCCTATAATTGTGCTATCTGCTTTATTATTTTACCACTGCTCACGCGCAAGGAATTTTTACCATTATGTCTACTTCTGCGACCATTAGCTATCAGCCAAAGACTGAATTCAATCCTATTACGATCAGCTCATTCAAAGCTTACGATATACGTGGTGAGCTTGGCGTTAATCTGAATGAAGAGATTGCTTACCGTATTGGGCGCGCCTTTGCGCAGATTCTATATCAGCGTCATAGTACAGTAGGTGAGACTCATGACAATGATATGACAAATCTAAAACCTGCCATTGTCATCGGTAGCGACATTCGCCATTCTAGTGAACAGCTTAAACAGGCTACCATAGCAGGTATTATTGATGCTGGTATTGATGTGATTGATTTGGGTATGACTGGTACTGAGGAGGTATATTTTGCCACCAGTCATTATCAGGCATTGGGTGGTATCGAAGTGACTGCCAGTCACAACCCTATCAATTATAATGGCCTAAAACTGGTCAAAGAACATTCAAAACCAATCAGTGCTGATGATGGTTTGGCAGAGATTCAGGCACTTGCAGAATCTGGCAAATTCACGACTGACAATCCATCAGGAAAACTAAAATTATTGACCGATAAAAGTGCTTATGTCGATCATGTCATGACCTTTATCGATACGGATAAACTAAAGCCACTCAAGCTGGTCATTAACTCAGGCAATGGCAGCGCTGGCCCAGTGGTTGATTTATTAATTGAGAAGCTAGCACAAGTGGATGCACCGATTGAAGTGATTAAATTACATCATGCCCCTGATGGCAGCTTTCCTAACGGCATTCCCAACCCTATGATCGAAGCCAATAGAGTGGCTACCCAGCAAGCCGTTTTGGAAAACAATGCTGATCTTGGCATTGCTTTTGATGGTGACTTTGATCGCTGTTTCCTATTCGATGAACGTGGCGAATTTATCGATGGTAGCTACATCGTTGGTATGCTTGCGCAAGCCTTTTTGAATAAATATCCAAGTGAATCAATCGTCTATGATCCGCGAGTGATCTATAATACCGAAGCGGTGATAGAAGAACACGATGGTAAGGCCGTCATCAGTAAATCTGGACACTCATTTATTAAGCAAGTCATGCGTGACTCTGGCGCGGTATACGGGGGTGAAATGTCTGCCCATCACTATTTCCGTGACTTCTTCTATTGTGATAGCGGCATGATTCCTTGGCTATTAACCATTGAGCTATTGTCCATCACAGGTAAAACCTTATCCGAATTGGTCACAGGCTATATTGCCGCCTATCCCAGCTCAGGCGAATTAAACTTTCACCTCACCACTCACGATGCATCGACGATTATTAGCGCTATTGAAACCAAATTCAGTAGCGAGCAACCAATTAAATCGACGCTTGATGGCCTCAGTCTAAACTTTGGCGAGTGGCGCTTTAATCTGCGTGCTTCAAATACTGAGCCGCTTATCAGATTAAACATTGAAAGTCGCGGCAATCAAAAATTGTTAGCCAATAAGGTACAAGAAATAAAGGAATGGTTAGCAGTACAAGGTGCTGTATCAGCGTAAATTCATACTGTTCAATAAGAATAGCTTTGTTTAAAAATCAAAAAAGGCTCGCTAATAATAATTAGTGAGCCTTTTTCATAAAAAATATTTTTAAGAAACTTACTTAGTGCGACCAATGCCCATATAGTCACCAACTAAGCTATTGATTTGCATTCTGGTCAACGCATTTTGCGCATCAAATACTGGCATGGCTTGCTGATTCATTTTTGCGATATCTAATTGATCTCGTGGCGACCAACTTACGATAAAAATTGCCTGAGCCTCATGAAGTTGCTCGTAAGGAGTGTCAATTAACTCAAGTAAGGGTTGCTGCTCATAGAGCACAGCAAGTTCGGCCTGCGCTTTGTCACTATAGACTATCGTACGAATATTATAAGACCACAACAAAGCCAATAATGGATGAATAGCTGAGCCAGCAGTACGTCCAGATCCTGCTTTATAGCTGCCACCCCAAACCATCACAGTTTTATTATCAATAAAGCCATCAAAATACTGCCAGAACTTACGGAATATCAGCTCTTTTTGGTCTTCGTTGATGTGCATAACTGACTGCAACAGCGGCATATTCAAACTGTGCGTTTGGCTTGACTGCTGTAATTTAGACAATTCAGTCGGGAGTGTATTACCACCGAAGCCCCAACCTGCTTGTAAGTAGCTGCTACCAACGCGTTCGTCCAGCCCCATAATACGACTAACTTGCTTGATATCGACCTGTTGGCTATCCGCCAAGCGTGACATCTCATTCATAAAACTCACTCGCGTCGCGAGCATCGCCATAATACTACTACGGGCAAATTCTATCGTCGCAATATCAGCGTGATGGGCGGCACGCGCGTGCTGCATTAAAGGTTTTAATACTTCTAGATGTTGACTACTGTTGGCGGTTTTTTCACCGAGTAACCATAATGAAGGATTTAACATCGAGCTATAAGCATCGCCGTCTTGCAAAAAGACAAATGGCAGATAGTATATCCAAGCACGCTGTAACTGCTGAGCCAGTGCTGAGACTTTCCCTAACTGCTCAATACCGCTCATAACTACAGGTAGCACCTGCTGATGGCTATGATTGAATGCCGTAATCCAGCTGGCTTCCGTCCATACTAATTTGATGCTATCTAAAAACAACCAGTAAAATGCTACAGTGCTTTGATTATCAACTTCGCCATGATTTGCCGATTCATAGCACTTTATTAACGTATCGGCACTATCGGGCAACGCTTTGCTGGTAATAACCTGCTGCTGCTCATACATCTGCCACAGCGCTTGTAAATGATGCTCAAAGCCATATTGCTGTATCTGCTGAGTTAATAAATCCATATCCGCATACAAATGGATGCGTTGACCTAAGCTTGCCAGCACCACGGCACTGGTAATGGCTTCAATACTATGACCAATAAGCACACAAACTTGATTGCTATCAGTACCTTGTGGTTTAGATATATTCATATACTTGGGAGTATTATCATTTATAGAATCAGCGCTCATAAGCTTACCTTTTCACTTTATTAATGTATCGGCAGCAGAATTAAGACAGCTGTCTAATGCGTTGTAGCAGCTGGTCAGTAGAGGTGTCGAATTGTCCTTGAGACTCTTGCTGCGTGTGTTGCATCGCTTGATGTACGGACTCTGCCATTTGCTTACCCATCTCCACGCCCCATTGATCAAACGGGTTGATATCCCAAATACTGGCCATGACGTAGACCTTATGTTCATAAAGCGCAATCAGCGCTCCCAAACTATGCGGCGTCAGCTCATCGATCAAAAGCGTGGTTGATGGCTGATTGCCACGGTAGTATTTATACTTGTCCGCAGCAGAAGCTACTTGAACCTCAGACTCTTGGAGCGCAGCATTGCCAAACGCCAGTACCCGACTTTGCGCCAAACAATTGGCTAAAGACAGTTCATGCTGCTGTTGTAATGAGGCGTTTTTCACTTCGCCACTATAGCGCCGCACGCAAGCGATAAAATCACAAGAGACTTGCTGTGTTCCTTGATGTAGCAATTGGTAAAACGCATGCTGAGCATTGGAGCCAATCTCACCCCATAGAATCGGGCACGTGTCATAGTCAATATGATCGCCATGCTGGGTAACCGACTTACCATTACTTTCCATCTCTAGTTGAGTCAAATAGCTGGGCAAATAGCTGAGACGACCATCATAAGGTAGTACTGTATGTGCATTCACCTGTAAAAAAGTACTGTTCCAAACGGCAAGCAGCCCTAATAATACCGGTAGGTTCTCCGAAAAATCAGCCTGTGCAAAGTGCTCGTCCATACTGTGCGCACCAGCCAATAACTCTTTAAAACCAGACATACCAATACGAATAGCAATGGCCAATCCAATCGCCGACCATAAAGAGAACCGACCACCGACCCATTCCCAAAGTTGTAGCTGATGCTCAGGATGAATCCCCCAAGCACTCATTTTCTTACTATTGGCTGATATTCCAATAAAGTGGCGGCGTAACACACTGTCTTCAGTGCCTGCACGCAGCTTAGCAGTGGCAAGCAACCAGGATAATGCTGTCTTAGCATTGGATAGGGTATCAACGGTACCAAAGGATTTGGATGAGATAATAAATAAGGTTGTCTCAGGATTTAGATGTTTGAGCAAGTTATCAAGCTGAGTACCATCCATGTTGGACACAAAATGAACTTCAATCTCGGTGTCTGCCCATTCATCAAGCGCAGTCGTTGCCATGAGTGGTCCAAGATCAGAACCACCAACGCCAATATTGACCACATCAGTGATAGCCTTACCTGAAAAACCACGCCATGTACCACTACGAACCCGCTCAGATAGTCTCGCTACCTGCGCTAAACTGTGATGTACATCAGCAACGATATTTTGATTTTCAACTTGTAAAGTCGCTGTTTCTGGCAGACGTAGCGCCGTGTGTAGCGCTGCACGCTCTTCACTGGTATTTACCAAGGCGCCCTGCATAAGCGCGTCAATACGTGTCGATAATTCACAGCTCTCTGCTAGCTGAAATAGAGTTGATAGTATCTGCTCATCAATACATTGCTTGCTATAGTCCATGTACAGCGCGCCAGCTTGCATGCTAAAGCGTGCAGCACGACTGTCATCCTGTGCAAACAGCTGTGCAAGCGACCATGGCTGCTTAGCAAGCATCTGTAGTTGCTGCCAGTATTTAGAACGGCGAGCACTGTGATAGATTATGTCGTCTTTGATATCAACCATCAGCTATTTATCTTCTGCTAGTTGCTGCTCGGCGAAATAGATAAATGCCTGCACATATGAGCGCATATCGCCTGCATCATAGCTATTTCCACGCATCGTCGTGACATTCACTCCGTATTCACTAATCAATGCATCAATAGCATCCGTCAGCTGAATCTCACCACCGACTGAGGCTTTAGTGTTAGCCAAATAATCAAATATTTTATTGCTAAAAACATAACGACCAACGACTGCTAATTTAGAAGGTGCATCGGCTAAGTTGGGCTTTTCTACAAACCCTGCGACTTTAAAGCTAGTGTTAATGTCTGATTGCTCATCAATATTACTAGCATCGCTCAGTTTAGCAATACCGTATTTATGCACATCTTCATCGGCAACATTATCGACCAATATCTGTGAATGGTTGTCTGCGCCAAAAGCATCCATCATAAACGCTAAGTTATCGGCAGACATATCACCAGTAAATGGGTCGAGCACGACATCTGGAAGCAAAACGGCAAAGTCATGCTCTCCGATAATGGGTCGAGCAGCGAGTACCGCATGCCCCAACCCTAAAGCTTTACCCTGACGTATCATCGATACTGTCACATCCTCTGGTAGCCAGTTTAAGCTATCAGCTAGCACTTCTTTGCCTTTCGCTCTAAGCTGGCTGTCAAGCTCGGCATTGATATCGAAGTAGTTTTCAATCGCACTTTTTTGCGCATGACCGACCAAGACGATATGCTTGATACCCGCAGCGATTGCCTCTTCGACGACGTAATGAATAGCAGGACGATTGCCAAGCGGTAGTAGCTCTTTTGGCACGGATTTAGACAATGGCAGCATACGAGTGCCAAAGCCTGCGACAGGTATAACGGCGTGGGTGATGTTAGGTCCAATCATATAAACAAAGCACCTTATTAAGGAAAAATTTTATCTTTTGAGAGAATATCATTATTTCAAAAGTAAAAAATAGTAATAATTAGAATAGGCTATGATAGAGCTCTTGCATGAATCATCGCTAGTCCTTGTGCCTCCATTGGTGGAAGTCAGTGGACTGGTACTTTCGCAAGAGGTTTAATAAAATATAGTTTGAAATTTATACTTCTTAGCCTTCAAGGTTAGAATGAGTAGCTCTCTCAGCCAATAACTTCTTAATAACGTCTTCTACTTCAACTTTTTCATTCTTATCAAAATCAAAATACTTAGGATACAGAATATAGGCAGCAGCAAGAATCTCTTCTACAGTTCGCTTTACTTTACGCCGAGAGTTTGGCTGACGAGCATCCGTAACTCCCCAGCCAGAATAAAAAGGACAACCAAGAGTTGTTACTGGTATATTCCTGAGTAATGCTTCAAATCCTGCTTGGGAAGTTATCGTATATACATGATCGATTGTTTCTAGTGACTGAGCAAGTGGGATGTCATCGACTAATACTTTACAGATGTTTGCCACTTCTTTTGGATCTGAAAGCATTCTACGCTTTTGAAGTAAAACATCTGGATGAGGTTTATAAATTACTTGGGAAGTAGGATTTTCACGTACGGCCAAGCGCACTAAATCATTATTAGTGATAGGAACAGAACAACCATACTTGATAGAGGCATCATCTTCAACTTGCCCAATCACTAAAACTCGGTTTTTAGTTTTTTCTCCGTAAATGCCATTAATATCAACATCCGAATTATGGTTGTATTTGCTTATCCCAGTATCAAGTAAAATATTCTTTAGTCGTATAGCACGGGCCATTAACTCTGAGTTTGAGGCAAAGTCGTAAGTATTAAGAGTATCTTCTAGAGTAGATGCTTGTTGTGCATTGAAATAAACCGTTTTAGAATCAAAATTTAGTGACATAGGTGGAGTATGTTCAGAACCCAAACCTATTGAACGTATAAAACCATCTTCGACATACGTAACTTTTGCACTACTGTCTTTAATGACTTTAGGTAAAGTCATACCCCAAACTAAAACCTCAATATTATTATCGATAATATGAGGCAGATACTTTCTTTTAAGTAAAGATTCATTCAGGTTTATAGGGATATATACAATTTTTTTATTTGGATAAAAGCTCTCTAAGTAAGGTTTTTTCCACTCTTTGATATTAAAGGCAAAAATAGTTCTTTGTGGATCAATTTTGAGATTTTTTCGGTTGTTGAAAAAATCCAGGAAAAACTGTTTAGGATTTAATACTAATTTTCTGGTTAAGCGATATAATACCATTGAAAACCTATTAAGTAATTTCTATAAATAAAACTTGAAAACTCGTAAAATATCTACAGTCATACATTTAGAAATAGTTAAACCTTTAACTTACCCTCAAAATTCAGGCCAGCAAAAGCTGACCTGACAATATAACGTTATAAAAACATTAATTAAATATAGTTCTGCATGAAACGGACACCTGATCGCTGTGCATATTTTCGAACTAGATCAGCAGCTTGATTTAATGCTCTATTTTCACTTGTTGCAACCCGAGAAATCTTCCGCTCTGTTTCAGGCCAAGGTCTGCCAAATAGTGAATTGGTATATTGAACCTGTGCCATCAAACGATGATTACTGATCGGGTTAGCCCCTTTGTGTAGAGCACTTGTGTCTACTAAAAAAACTGTTCCTGCTGGACCAACAATATTAACTTCATTATCCATTAGCCCTGACTTGATTACTGCGCCATCTGTATGCCGACCATCTGACCACATTTCTGAGGGTCTATTACGGTGTGTACCCGGAATCAATGTATGTGGACCAGACTCCATATCAACATCTGTAAGGTATATGAAAAGTTTCACAAACTGCAAGCGATGCATATCATGGTGGTAGAGCTGTGCCGTATCTGAAAGTTCTCTTTGTGATTTAACTTTTCGTGCTGAATTTAAGAAAGCGACAGGAGTGTTAAAAATTGGTGGTACACCCATATACTCTTGAACCATTGCTAACAATATAGGGTCACTTGAAATTTCATACAGTTCTTCAAACGTAGTTAATGGGCCGTGCTTTCCTTTAATCTGTAAAGGAGCATCGTCCGTTCCAAAAATAGCCTTTCCAACATCACTTCCATGATCAGCTTCCATGCTATTCAAAACTTTGTTTTTCAGTCTCTCAACAATTTCAGCAGGCACTTGAAGTTTAGTTTTGTAAAAGCCATGATGCTTTAGATGGTAAAGTCCTGTCTTAACAGTATTAATGGCATCGATATCTTCACCAAAAATAGTCTGTGAAAAATCATATTCTGTCTTACCGATATGATCAGCCATCACATTACTGAATACACGATTGCTACGCCCTTCAGTTTCACTAAAAGCTTCTCGAAAGCGCATATAAGTCAGTTCATCATTGATACCTGTTTTAGCATAGCGCTCATAGCCTTCAAGCACCTTGCGTACTGTCCAAGAAGGGCTGAGATAATTATCAAGATTCATGGATAAATCTTGGGCAGCGCTTGCCTCAAGTCGAACACTATAGTCCCGAGCTTCAATCAGTAGCTTGTCAATCGGCTGATACATCAGTAATCCTTGTAATTGAATCGATCAGTTTGAGTCTGCATGCGTTTCAACAAATGCGTCAACAATTCGTTTAACAACCCAGTCTGAAACATGACGCCCATCATCTTCACGGAAACTCTCAGGAGCGTTGTGCATGACAATCTCATATGATGGAAAGTATGAAACCTGTTCGTATTCTCTAGCAATTTGTCCAATTGCTGCTCGAAGTATTCCTTTACCTTCAGAGTTTGCAACTAAAATATCGTTATCAGAAAAAGTACGAGCTAAACTAACCGGAGATAATGTAAAAACAATTTGGGCATTTGGTCTAACCGTTTTAATAATTTCAGTAATTCTTTTCAAGTTATCATAATTTTCAGAAAACGTAGACATATGAAATTCTGTTTCAGCTTCTCCGGCACCACCTGAATAGCCAGGCTTTTGACAAGCGATTTTTCCACTAGATAGATTTCGGAAAACTTCTGCCATACCAAAGGTTATGATAAACAAGTCAGCCTCTCTGATTCCCTTATCGATAGCAGTGTTGCAATGAGATACTGCTTCTTGAAGGTCTTCCGGTGTACGTCCTATCACCATACGGCGGTAAGGATCCTGATATACCTTATTGCCACCCCAATAAGGATCTTTATTAATAGTCCAGTAATCATCTTCCGATTGCTTCCACTCTCCAATATGCCGCTCAAATTCTTGGCGAACAGTGAAACTATTAAAGTAATCCATATGAGGCCGACTTGGAAGACGATCAATTTTGAAACGTTCAGTATCCATTACAATGTTTTGCATTGGTGGACCAACTTCAAAACCTTGACCGTTCAGTGCTGTACGTATTCGTTCTGCAAAACAACTACCAACAGCAAAGATCTTATCATCTTTTTTAAAAATTGGCTTTGTAGTTGTCGTTAGTAGATTATTTTTGAAGTGTGTACTCCATCGTGGGTTTGGCTTCTCTCTAGCCTGTATTTTATTAAGCCTGACTATATGACTATCAGAAATATCAATCTCTGGTATTTTACTCATTTTAAGTATTTCCCTTTATCAAGTTATTAATATTGAAAGTAATGCTTACATTGTATGAATGATGCAGAATAAGGTTGATGAAGTCAAGATAATGTATTTTAACTAATAACGACAAGGTTACAGTTTACTAGGAATTTATAATCTTACATTCACATAGTAAGACTCCTAATTTAGACAATACGGATATTTGCATATCAGCTGCTATTTTGAATCTATAAATGTAAAAAACTACTTTAGTTTATGACGCAACTTTAAATATCTCTTCTCGAATTTTTCATTCTTGTTATTTAGTGAAAATGCTAGCTTAAACGACTCTAAAGCCTTTAACTCATTACCTTCTTCTATTTGCATATTACCTCTAGCATAATAAGCTCTAGCATAGTTCGGGAATTTTTGAATCAAAGTATCTAAAATATGTAGACTGCTCTTCTTATCATCTAGCATCCTGAGAGCATGTGAGTACTTGAATAAATAATCTGCATTATTAGGAGCTACTATGATAGCTCTCGCTAAATAACTCATCGCTAATTGATACTCTTCTTTTTGTAGATAACTGTCTCCAACCATATATAAAGCACTTTCGAAAGCAGGAAACGTAATGAGTATTCTTTTGGCGTAAAAAATAGCCTTGTCAAAATTAGCAGAACCAAAATTTTGGTGTGCTTTAGCAAGGTCAGCAAACAACTCGTCATCGTATAGATTGAAATTTCCTAAGTTTGAAAACAGCTCTTTTTCAATCATACCCGTAGAGACAAACTTCATCAACAATGTATATAGTTTACTAGAACGTGAAATTACAGAAGGTACGTAATGATCAGTTCCTAATAATGAGTAAACTTTAACGTTTTCAAAACCCCTTATATAACCTGCATTGATCAAATCTTTAGGCGTAGACTCACCTATTATCATATGTATCGTTTTATCAAAATTCTCTATTTTTTCCAACAGAAACTCTTTCTTTACTATATCTCGTTCTAAATTCTGAATACTTCTAGAATGCTGCTCTCTTAATATAATCTCAGCTGGAAATGATAGTATATTCGCATTTAGTTCTATGCCATAGTGAATGGCTGCATGACCACCCATGCTAGTTCCGACAGTGTATATCTCTTCAACCTCTAAATGGTCTATCCAATTTTTGAGACACACCATTGTCTTATCCAAGCTTGTTCCTAAGCTTGGTATGCCATTTAGATACCATTGATTGGAAGGATCGTTTACAAAAATCACATTCTCATCAATTTCTCTTCCTAGTTGCCAAAAATTAAACTGATTTTCTTTCATATTAATTGCAGAAAAGAAAATAACTAACTTTGACGAACCCGATCTGATAAATATAGAATGATTATCACCTTTCAAAGGTGTTGGAAATGCACTGTTACTCATCATTCAACAACTTATCGAGTATTCTTTCATAGCCATGCTCATCAATAATTGTCTTTAGATTTTGTCTATGTGATTCAATTAGGCTAGGCTCACTCAAGAAACTTCTTAGATTCTCTGCAAACTTAGCATCATCAAGTTCATCAAAGTTTGAGACATACATCATCCCGCCTAACTCATCCCAACCTATGCATTGATTTATTTGATTATCAGCAATAGGTATTAACAGTGCTGGAATACCAAGATAGGCAGCTTCAAATATAGTAGTACCACCACCCAAAATTGCAAAACTACATGTAGACATTATCTCTGCCATATTTTCAGGGCTGACCATAAGCTCAATATCTTTAGAGCTATTTGATCTTATCCAATTAGATATCTCTCCAATATTTTCATTTTTATCACTAACTACTATCGTTAGCTTCCAATTCTTGTCTGCAATAATTTGATAGAATTTTCTTAAAATGTAGAGAATAGCACCTCTATCACTACCGCCACCAAAAGTCATCAAGATTCTTTTTTGCTTATAGCATTTTTTGAGCTCAGAATTAAAAAATATTGGTCGCAATATACAATATTGAGGGCCTAATAAAAACTCTACATCATTATATAAAACATCTTTTTTATAGAATTCCGCTCTTTCATGTGGGCTACCGTTTACTACCAGATTAGCCGCAAAATTTTGCTTTTTACTGGCGTCATATTGCTGAACGATTCTTACGTTTTCTTCGCGCAATCTTTTCTGATGTTCTCCATCAGATCTATAATCATCGATGATAATATATTTTGAGTTATACTTTTCCAAAATACTAAGATGAAAATCGGCTTCACTTTCAGAGCTTAACCAACTCTCTCGAGAAATCCATTCGAAAAAATTGGTTTCGTCAGCTTTATCTTTTAAGCTAAGAGGTGGTCCAATCATAATAACGCCATATCCTCTTTTACGTAGCTCTGCAGCAAGCACTCTACACCTAACCAAATGGCCAAATCCAACGTTAGCACTTGCTGAACATCTTATAACGACTATATCCAATTTATAATCCTATTCAATAATTTCTAATGCAAGTTTTCTTACATTCTGATCGCCTTTAGTTAAATAATGATTTACATCTTTATTAAACCAATATGGAGGGTACAGTACTTTATTAGTAACGGGTCTTGAATGATATCTATAGTCTGTCGTAAACAAACTACTTCCCATATAAAAAAGCCATAATGCTGACTTGTATTTTAACTCATCATCAAATTCAAGCTCAACCTCACCTTTTAACATTTGTTCAAAATGTAGCCTATTACTTGGCGAAGGGTGCCCGACTGGATAATCAACTGTTCCGAAATGTCCACATAAAATAGCGGGAATATCCATCACACCTAGCTCAATACTAGACGTACCGTTATAAACGATTGCAAAGTCTATTAAATCCTTCAAATCATGCATTTTGAACCAATTATGGTCTAGAAATATTATATTTGGGTTTTCTTTCTCAATAATATCTCTAAATACCGCATTACCAAATGTTGAAATTTGCTGGTTCAACTCGTGTGGATGAGGTTTAATAAGTAGTAAAGTATCTGTGCCATCAACGGTTTCAATCGAATGATTAATCCAGTCTTTCATATTTGAATGTGCAGCTCCTCCATCAAACGGAACTCCTGAATCATAGACAACCTTGCCAAATGCACAGACTACCTTTTTACCAGATGCTCTCCAGTTATTGATATACTGAATGGTAGCCCTCTTCTCAACAGAGTCATCATCATAAGAGACAGATCTCTTTACATTGGTAACACCACTTACTGTCTCTAAAATATCTTGAGCACGATATTTGTTTTCTCTATAGAAAACTTCAAACTCTTCTGGCAATGGGAAGCTAGCTGACCTTGTATGAGGATATTTTGTCATATTTCTAACAACACACTTAGACGATATATTAGTAGAGAAGTTAGAAAAATAGTTCTGATAGCCGTTTGCAGAGTGTATACAAAAGAAATCCTTGGGATCTCCATATTGCTCACAATAAAAACGATAAAGCGCATCTGGTAATCTTGCATTAAACTGTACAATAAACCCAATTCTTAGCCCAATATCATCTTTCAGTTTATGAATATTGTCTAAAACAGTCGCTGCCGATTTTGTTGTAGTGTAAATATTTTCTAAGTAAATATTTAATGCCGGGCAAGTGTAATCTACGTCATAAATACGTTTGTTGATAGCTGACTCTTCCCATAAAACATGGGATAGATCAATATCTTTCCACTGCATTTTACCTTGATTCAAACTCATATCGAATTCTGTATCAAGTTCAAGCTTAGAGTCCCTCTTTATTTCTCGATTCATCGTTATGACATCGATGAACTCATTAATGTATACATTGTTCGTTTTTTCTGTCGGCAAAAGACCTTCTGATAAAGGTATGACGGCCCAACCAAGTCTTTTAAGTTCCATGAGAAGAACGATAGGTGTTTTTCTCAACTGCTCTATAGATCTTGGAGTAATAAAAATTACTCCCTGTGGATTCTTGGGCTGTGGAATACTTTGATACAGTATGGCTGTATCCTTCAAAAATTTAAGCTCGCCTGACCGTTTGACCAATGACCAACTAGTATACGGACATAAATTATGACTCCGAGATAAGAGAGAAATGTGAACTCCTCTAGTTATCTCTTCTGCTTCTTCAAACTTTTTAAGTCTATGAAGAATTTTTACATAAGAAAGAGCACTCTTTGACTCTTTTACCTTTCTTGGCTGCTTAGAGAAGAACTTATAAGCTAATTGATACTCTTCTGCCAATATGGCCCAATCCAAGAAATGCTGGATATCGGATGCGTGCTGAGGCTCTTTATCACCCAAGCTCAATATTTTTTTGGATATTTCGTAATTCTCTTTATCATCTTCCATAAGTGCAAAGGCAGCAGTCCATACTGTTGACTGACCTGTATCTGACATTGCGATCTGAATAATTGCCTCTTTCGCAGGTCTATATATATCATACTGGCCCAAAGACCTTCCGACATTCATAACTGCTCTTAGAGTTTTTACATTTTTCAAGGTTGGATCTAACAAAGATTGACTAACAAACTCGTTAATTTCATCTTCTAATGAGATATACAACGATATCGCTATCTCATAATTCCTATGATAACTCGGAAGACGCCTAATACCCTCTCGTCTAAAGGCATAAATGACTTTTAGCTTTTTATCTAGCGTTTTGGATTTGTCAAATGCTAACTGACATATATTTAGATAATCATGATGAAGCTTACCCTGTAAATACGGCTCGGCATAGAACAGAATAAGGTCAGAGGTTAACTCAGGATCTTCTAAGTCATGATCAGACAACAAAAACTCTAACTCATCGTAGTTTTTACTTTTTAAATTATCACCATCTGCCCATTTCATATTTTCTCTTGCTATAAGATCGAGAACTCTCCAAATCTTTAGCAAGGCAACTAATTGCTTATCTCTGACTTTAATATTTTTAGCTTTATTTAACTTTAGTTTTACAACTTTGTTTGAAATAAGATCAGATGCTTCTTCAAATCTTTCTTGCTTAGCCAAAGAGACAACTGTCAAATATATCAGTAAAATACTATCGGGATTGATGTCTAAGAATCTTTTTGCAACTGCACCCAAGTCTTTTAAACTTTCTTCTGAGTTTAGTAGCTCTTCAAGATGTAAACCGTATTTTCTTTGAGAAGTAACCCGTAGCTGCTCATTGCTTACCAGCTCTTGCAATGTTTCTTCTATATCCTGACTATGACTCTGATTCACCTTAGTGATTAAAAAGTCTTTTGCCTTGAAAAACTCTAATTCTTTAGCTTTTAAGAACTCTTTTGCTTTTGAGAACTCTTTAGAATCCAAGAGTTCTTTTACTTTTGCAAACTCTTTCTTCTCTAAAAAACTGTTCGTCTCCAAGATTTCTTTCGCTTTAGAAAACTCTTTAGAGTTTAAAAGACTTTTTTTTGCTTTCTTGAGCCAGTAATGAGTCATAATCAATTCTCTAAGTTATTCCAATCTAACGGTGTGCCTATACTCATATCTGATGCAGCCCTTTTGCCAATTACTTCATCAAAATATTTCGGTGATAAACCATGTCCCGGTCTTATTCTTCTTACATTTTCAGTTGTAATCAATTCACCAGCTTTAATATCATTAACAACATAAATAGATCTTCTATTTTTTCTTGCTAATGTATCAGCATCACTTACTCCGTAAGATACGCAGCCCATAGCTTCAGCAGCAGTTTTACATTCAATAACAAGCTGCTTAAACTGACTCGGTGTTAATGAAAATGCTGCATCAATGCTACCCTCATCATCTTCTAGCTTAAAATGTTTTTCAATAACAGTTGCACCCAATGTTGTAGCAGCTATAGCGGCTCCTATCCCTAACGTATGATCAGACAAGCCTACCTGGCAACCAAATAGCTCTTTCATATGAGGAATTGTTCTTAAATTTGCTTCTGATGCAGGAGCTGGATAACTACTAGTACACTGTAAAAGCGTCAGCTGAGAGCAGCCATTTTTCAGAGCTGTATTCACAGCTAAGTCTATTTCAGAAATAGAGGCCATACCAGTAGAGATAATCATTGGTTTCTTGGTTTGAGCAACATATCTAATCAAAGGAATATCGACACATTCAAAAGAAGCAATTTTATAAGCCGGAACACTTAACGATTCCAGAAGGTCTACTGCCTCTTCATCGAAAGGAGTACTAAAACATAAGACATTTTTTTCACGTGCTCTGTCAAATATAGCCTTGTGCCATTCATATTTTGTTTGGGCTTCTTCATATAAGTCGTAAAGTCTTCTGCCGTACCACAATGACTTTTTATTAGTTACCTTGAAATGATCGTGATCTAAATTTAAGGTCATCGATTCTGGTGTGAAGGTTTGCAACTTCAGAGCATCTACACCTGTTTGTGAAGCATGATCGACGATCTTTAGTGCCTGTTCTAATGAGGCCCCATGGTTCCCTGACATTTCTGCAATGATAAATGGAGTTGGATCATTTTCTTTAGAGTCACCTTTATATAGAACTTCCTTTAATGTATTCATTTCAACTCCTTATTTGCATTATAAGTATTTCTCATATCAACTAAAGCCTCTTTTAAGTTGAAATTAGGCGTCCAATTTAATTGAATCTCTATTTTTTGAGTTGATAAAAAATTATCCTCGTTTTTAATTTTTATACTTGAGATGATTTCAATATTACCAGTATTATCAAAAACTTCATTTACTGTTTCTGCCATTTCTAAAATAGAATATGCTTTACCACCACCAATATTAAAAGTACCTTCTGCTTTTTTAGTGATGGACAATATTATTGCTTCGACAACATCTTTAACATAAACTTCATCCAAGTAAAATTCGTTGTCTTGGGCGGTAAGCTTTTCTTTTTCTCTAGCTAGCTTTATAAACCTCATTAAGACTGGAGAGTCCTTTTCTCCCACACCAAAACACTGAGACAGTCTAAATATAGTACTTTTGACATTATTTTTTCGACAGTAATAGGCGACCAGCTGCTCCCCCATCAACTTTGACAATCCATATATAGTATTAGGATGTGTAACAGTATCTTCTAAGTATGGCGTTTTATCTATTTCGGAATATATTCCAATGGTAGAAGTCAGAACAACCTGCCTGATTTTTGCCGCACATGCTGCTAAAAGCAAGTTTTCAGTCATCTTTACATTGGAGTCAATAAAGCCACTTAGCTTAGGTTCTTCTTCACTTCTGGTTAATCTTTGACCAGCCAAGTGAACTAGCACATCATCTTCTTGGAAAATATTTACTAGACTATTTAGCTCATAGTCTGTCTGAACAAAACTTACGCTTTGATTCTCACTGTTTTTCTCATTACTTCTCGTCAAGCAGATAATTTCAAAATGCTGCTGAGCGGATTCAACTAGATACCTACCAATAAAACCTGTCGCACCTGTGACTATGAGTCTCATTCATCTTCCCACTTATCTTTCTGAAATTCAGAAATATAGTAACCTACTACTTCTTTTTTGCCATTGATAATATTAATCGCTTCTCCATTAGAGTATCTATATTCATGATATAGAGCACCTACTGGAATAGGGAAGCATTTATCTTCAAATGTTTGATTCGGCTTTGAATGTTGAAAAATCAATTCGTAGTATTTGTTGTCTTTCAGCTGCACACGCTGCATACTTTGATGCTTATTTAATAGCGCCTCAATTGTTTCTACTAGAAAACTTCTATTGGTAGCATGCTGAATAAGTCTCCACATGTGACAGCCATCCAATCTCGGAGCTATTTCGATAATTTTGACTCCGTTTGTAGTCGCTTTCATTTGAAAATATAAAGGTCCGTTTTCAATTTTTAATGCTTTTACTACATTAGAAACCAATTCAACAGCTTCTTTCTTAGTATCTTCGTCAATGTTTACGCAAGGAATTAGATGTCCTTTGGGTATACCAAAGTATTCATCGTTATAAGTTAGACGTTCAGATAGTATGTCAAATACAATTTGGCCATTTGAAACTAGCACATTACATGATATCTCCACTCCATCTAGAAAGTCTTCGATCACTGCAGTATTGTTTGACGAAAATTGTTTAGCCTCTATGACTGAGTTCTTTAGTTCATAAGCACTGTTAACTTTTTTTACGCCTCGCTGACCTTGCGCATTAGATGGCTTTACAATACATGGGAACGTATTCCATTTGTTGCTGTCATCCACGTCATCAACTTCTACATAGTTAACAATACTGAGCTTCATGTTATTTAAAAAACTTCTCAAATCTTGCTTATTATCAAGTAATCGGATTAGCTCTTCTGAATAAAAAGTAGGCAAGTTGAGTTTGCTAGACACCTGCACTACTGATTTAATCGCTGTATCTGATGATACTGAATATACTAAGTTAACATCATTATCTGCTGCTATCTTTGAGACTGCTTCAATATCACGAATGTCAACTTCATAGAATTTGTCTGTGTATTTAACTCCCACTTCATCAGATCTATTTGAACAACCAATAACATACCAACCCAACTCTTTCATTGTTTTGATTAAATCAAGCTGCCCTGAGTTTGTACCCAGAATTAATATTGTATTATTCATTGTTTATCCTATCTATTGATTAGCTGATACATATATTCGGCTCTTTCCCAATCTTCTAATGTATCAATATCTTGTACGAAATGTCTTGGTATCACTATCCCAGCACTATCAGAGCCAAACATATTTTTTGTAGAGGTGGTTTGTAGATTTCTCCAGTAGAACTGACCTGCATCTTGATAAGCCTCTTCCAAATCTTGGCTACGGCTATTAAAATTTTCTGGCCAAAACATTTCGCATCGATCATCACGCCCTAACTTAAAAGTTCTTTGTATAGGAAATGGCATCGTTGTACAGCTAAATACATTTACAGCATCTGAGCTCTTTAATTTGTCATAACCTTCCACAAGATATCTTTCTTGGAGAAGTGGTGCTGTAGCATAGATTGTACAGAGATAGTCATAGTCAAAATCATTTTCTTTCAGATACTCTAGAAAATGATTGATAACATCCTTAGTGGTTGCAAAGTCATTACTGATGTCTTCAGGCCTTAAAAAAGGAACTTCAGCCCCATACTCTTTTGCTACAGATGCAATCTCTTCGTCGTCTGTAGATACGATCACTTTGTCAAAGCAGCCACTTTTCAAAGCTGCTTCGATAGAATAAGCAATAATCGGCTTTCCAGAAAAGTTTTTTATATTCTTCCGAGGAATACGTTTGCTTCCGCCACGAGCAGGAATCAAAGCTACACTACTCATATGAGAATACTCCTTAGCGTTTTTACTACATACTCTTGCTCTTGTTCTGAAAGGTCAGGATACATAGGTAAGCTAATTGCCTGTGCATAGTATGACTCTGCCTCAGGAAAATCCCCTACCGTAAACCCTAGGTTTTGTTGATAGTAAGGCTGTAAATGCACCGGGATATAATGAAGGTTTACACCAATATTTGCAGCCCGTAAATCATCGAACACTTCTTTATGGGTTCTTCGAACCTGCTTAGTTTCAATACGTATCACGTAAAGGTGTAATCCCGAATATCCGTCTGAATGTTGATAAGGAGTTATTACAGGTAGATCAGCCAATAAGCTATCGTATTTTCTAGCAAGTTGATGACGTTTTTCAGTAATAGTACTAAGACGTTTAATCTGAGAGGCACCTAACGCAGCTTGCATTTCAGTCATTCGATAATTAAAACCAAGCGTAATTTGTTGATAGTACCAAGAGCCATCTGGTTCATGGGTCATTAAATCAGTGTCACGAGTAATACCATGACTACGTAACAACTCCATTCTTTGTGCTAGCTCTTCACTTTTCGTGGTCGCTAAGCCGCCTTCAGCAGTCGTAATTATTTTGACTGGATGAAAGCTAAAAATCGTAATATCCGAATATTGGCAGTTACCTATTGGCTCGTTTTTATATTTACCACCTATAGCATGTGAAGCATCTTCGATAATAGAAAAGCCATACTCTTTAGAAAGTTGATATATACTATCCATATCACAAGGCTGACCACATAAATGCACAGGAATCACTACCTTCGGTAATTTACCTTGCTCTTTAGCAGTTTTAAGCTTATGTTTTAGAGACTGAATAGATAAATTATAGGTTCTTGGATCAATATCCACGAAATCAACTGTAGCACCACAATACAAAGCACAGTTTGCAGATGCTACAAACGTAATAGGTGTCGTCCAGACAATGTCATCCTTGCCCACGTCTAAAGCCAAACACGCAACGTGGAGGGCCGAAGTAGCACTGTTCATTGCCAGAGCATATTCAACATTACAATGCTTTTTGATTGCATTTTCGAACTCTGGTACTTTAGGGCCTTGCGTTAGATAATCAGACTTGAGGACATTGACGACTGCGTCAATGTCCTCCTCTGTAATATTTTGGCGACCATAGGGAATAAAATTCATTAGATTTTACCAATATTATCTTTGTTCTTTTGTATCCAAGATTCTAGCTCTTCTCTTGGCATCCATTCAGTATTATTATCACTTGAATAGACAAAACCTTCTGGAACTAATTTACCATCTTTTACTCTTTCAGGTGAATGACCCCAATTGTTGATAGTGGGTAAGATTTTAAAGTGTTCAGGGTACTCATAAGTATAATAAGAATCTTCAGCGCCAATCATTTGCTCATGTAGTTTTTCACCAGGTCTAATACCAACCACCTTAGTGGTAGCTTCTGGCGCTACAGCTTTTGCTACATCCATAATATTCATTGATGGAATTTTTTTAACGTAAATCTCACCACCTTCCATATCTTCAAAAGCATGCCATACAAGCTCAACACCTTCTTCCAAAGTAATCATAAAACGTGTCATACGATCATCAGTAATAGGTAGCTCGCCTCTTTCTTTAATTGACAAGAAGAAAGGAATTACTGATCCACGTGATCCCATCACATTACCATATCTTACGACAGAGAATTTGGTCACGTGCTGTCCGCTATAAGCATTTCCTGCTACAAATAATTTATCAGAAGTGAGTTTAGTAGCACCATATAGATTTATAGGACTACTTGCTTTATCAGTTGATAACGCAACTACGCCCTTAACACCTTTATCTATGCATGCATCAATTAGGTTCATTGCCCCATGTACATTTGTTTTTACACATTCAAAAGGATTATATTCTGCCGTAGGTACGATTTTAGTTGCTGCTGCATGAACAACGTAATCTACTCCATCTAAAGCACGATATAAACGTTCTTTATCACGAACATCACCAATAAAGAACCTTACTCGATCATCACCTTCAAATAGCTTAGCCATTTCCCATTGCTTCATTTCATCTCTTGAGAAAATGATTATTTTCTTAGGATTATACTTTTCGAGCGTCATAGGGATAAATTTATGGCCGAATGAGCCAGTTCCACCTGTTACTAATATAGTTGAATTACGAAGCATGTTATTTTTCCTCAAGTATTTATATATAAATTTTAGTAAAAACACTCTTATTTTATGAGTGCCAGTATATCCTTTCAGTATAGTTCTCGCAGTTACCCTGCATACCTATATCTTAGAAAACATTATAAAAAATCTTAAATTAGAATTTAAAAAAATATGATAAATCTATACCAATTATTATAAAAAATGAAAATCTATCTATTATCAAATATCATTAAGATTTTTAGTTATAGCCATTAGGATTAGCTATCTGCCAGCGCCATGTATCTTGGCACATATCGGTAATGGACAGTTTAGCTTCCCACCCTAATAAATCTTTTGCACTACTGGCACTAGCATAGCAGCTGGCAATATCTCCTGCACGGCGATCCGTAAATTGATAAGGTATAGATTTCCCAGAGACCTCAGAAAATGTATCTACCAACTCTAATACAGAAGTACCTTTTCCTGTTCCTAGGTTAATAGGCAGAAAACCTACTGCACCTGCAATATCTAAACAGCTTCCTGAGTTAAGTTGGTGCTCTAAATAACTAAGTGCAGCTACATGACCTTGCGCCAAATCAGTAACATGTATAAAGTCCCGTACACCTGTTCCATCTATAGTAAGATAGTCATTTCCAAATATATCGAGTTTAGCAAGCTTACCGACTGCTACTTGTGAAATATAAGGCATCAAATTATTGGGGGTATCATTTGGGTCTTCCCCAATCTGTCCTGATGGATGGGCACCAACTGGATTAAAGTATCTAAGAGGAATTAAACTCCACGTAGCATCTGATAAGGCTAGGTCTTCTAATATATGTTCCACTGTAAGCTTACTTTGTCCGTAAGGGTTGGTACAGGATCGCTTCGATTTCTCATCAATAGGTAGAGTTTCAGGATCACCATAGACAGTTGCGGATGATGAGAAAATAAAATTCTTAACGTTATACTCCGTCATAACTTCTAATAATGTAACAGTACCGCTGACATTGTTACTATAGTATAGCAGTGGCTTGATAACTGACTCTCCAACCGCTTTTAGCCCTGCTAAATGAATTACGCCAAAAAAATTATGAGATGCAAATACTTTTTTGAGCAACTCAGTGTCTCTAACATCACCTTCGATAAACTCAATATGTTGGTTAATTAGAGTAGCAACACGACGAATTGCTTCATAGCTACTATTAGATAAATCATCATATACTACAATATCATAGCCTGCTTCATACAGTGCAATACAAGTGTGAGAGCCAATATATCCAGCACCACCAGTAACTAATATCTTATGTTTCATAATATCGTTTTTAAATAAAAAGACACCCCATTGTAGGGGTGTCTTTACTTTTTTTCAATGTAGTTTCAGTAGTGAAACTGTAGACTTATGCCTATCTTGCTTACCAGCCAGTAACTTCTTTCAGTTTTTCGCCAAGCTTAGATGGGTCACGCGTATACGCGATGCCAGCATCTTCAAACGCTTTGAATTTCTCTTCAGCAGTCCCTTGACCGCCAGAGATGATAGCGCCAGCATGACCCATACGCTTGCCTTCTGGAGCCGTAACACCAGCGATATAACCAACAACTGGCTTAGTTACATGGTCTTTGATGTAAGCAGCAGCTTCTTCTTCAGCAGTACCACCGATCTCACCGATTAGGATGATAGCTTCAGTTTGTGGATCAGCTTCGAACAATTTCAATGCGTCAATCTGGTTCATACCAGGGATAGGATCACCACCGATACCGATACAAGTTGACTGACCAAAACCAAGCTTAGTTGTCTGAGCTACGGCTTCATAAGTCAAAGTACCAGAGCGTGAGATGATACCCACTTTACCTGGCTGATGGATATGGCCTGGCATGATGCCGATTTTGCACTGACCTGGAGTGATAACGCCTGGGCAGTTAGGACCAACTAGACGCACATCGCCCGCTTCTTCAAGATAGCGTTTTGCTTTTAGCATATCGATAGTCGGTACGCCTTCAGTGATCACAACGATCAACTTAACGCCAGCATCGATTGCTTCAACGATAGAATCTAGTACGAATGGTGCAGGTACGTAGATAACAGAAGCGTCAGCTTGAGTCGCTTCCATGGCTTCTGCCATTGTATTAAATACTGGTAGGCCTAGGTGCGTTTGACCGCCTTTACCTGGCGTTACGCCACCGACTACTTTAGTACCGTATTCGATCGCTTGCTCAGAGTGGAACGTACCATTTTTACCAGTGAAACCTTGTACCAATACTTTGGTATCTTTATCGATTAATACACTCATTATTTATTCCTTGTATTCGGTTGTCTTGTAATAGCGACTCTCAACACCATTTTTATTCAATATTAATGGTTAGTTTTTATATGAAAGCCACTATCACGCGTTGACTACTATGCTTAAACAATTATATTTGAAGGACTATGCCTTAAATATATTAAGCTTTTACAGCATCGACAATTTTTTGAGCGGCATCTGCTAAGCCTTGAGCTGTAGTCAGCTTAAGACCAGACTCTTCTAGAATTTGTAAGCCTTTTTCAGCATTATTACCTTCTAGACGTACAACCACAGGTACTTGTACATCGACTTCTTTAACAGCAGCGATAATCGCTTCTGCAATCATGTCACAACGTACGATACCACCGAAGATGTTGATTAGAACACCTTCAACGCTGCTGTCTTCAAGAATGATCTTGAATGCTTCAACAACGCGATCTTTAGTTGCGCCGCCGCCAACGTCCAAGAAGTTAGCAGGCTTGCCGCCATACAATTTGATGATATCCATCGTTGCCATTGCAAGACCAGCACCGTTAACCATACAACCGATGTTACCTTCTAGGGCAACGTAGTTTAGGTCAAACTCAGCAGCTTTAAGCTCACGCTCGTTTTCTTGAGTTTTGTCTTGTAGTGCTGCAATTTTAGGCAGACGATATAGTGCGTTTGAATCGATACCGATTTTGCCATCAACACAAACAATTTCGCCATTTTCACGAACAGCCAATGGGTTAATTTCCATTAGCGCAAAGTCGTTTTCAACAAATGCTTTATAAGCACCAGTCATCAATTTAACGAACTGGTTGATTTGCTTGCCTTCTAGACCAAGTTTGAACGCAACATCGCGCGCTTGGAAAGGCATTAAACCAACTAAAGGATCAACATGTACTTTGAAGATTTTTTCTGGCGTCTCGTTTGCTACTTCTTCGATATCAACACCACCTTCGGTTGATGCCATGAAAGTCACACGACGAGTCGCACGATCAACAACTGCACCGAGATATAGCTCAGTTTGTACTGGATACATATCTTCTGCAACCAATACGAAGTTAACTGGTTGACCATCAGCGTCAGTTTGGAAAGTAACCAAGTTGGTACCGATAAGCTCTTCAGTTACTTGCTTGGCTTCTTCACGAGTTTTAACTAGCTTTACACCACCAGCTTTACCGCGACCACCAGCATGTACTTGCGCTTTAATAACCGCAATGTCAGTTGGCGTTTTATCAAAAGCAGCAGCAGCTTCGTCGCCACTATAGGCAATGATGCCTTCTTGAATCGGCAAACCATAGCTTTTTAACAGCTCTTTTGCTTGATACTCATGTAAATTCATTGATTGTATCCTTTATTTTTTACAATTAATAAAAAGTGAAAATGAGTGCGCATATATATTAGACATCCGTCTGGCGCACTCGTGACTGTAGCGATAGCTTTAACAGCGACACTACAGTCAGGTTATAAGTCAGTACTTATCAAACTAACTACTTATTTCTTACGCTTTTTGCGCTGAATGGCGTGAATAGCACGGCCATCAGCAGACAGAGCAGCTTCATGCACAGCTTCTGAAATAGTTGGATGCGCAAATGTCATCAATTGCAGATCTTCAATACTAGAGACAAACTCCATCGCGATCATACCTTGATGGACGATATCGCCAGCACCAGCAGCGATAGCATGCATACCTAACAAGCGATCTGTTTTTGCATCAGCAACAACTTTCACAGAGCCTTCCGCTTCACTTTGAGCAAGTGCACGGCCGTTAGCTGCTAGGTTGAATGAACCGGTTTTAACTTCATAGCCAGCTGCTTCAGCTTCTTGCTCAGTTAAACCAACCCATGCGATTTCTGGATGCGTGTAAATTACGTTGATGATAGTATCATAATTAACCTGAGCTTTTTCGCCATGAATACGCTCAACAGCCATCATGCCTTCTTCCATTGCTTTATGCGCAAGCATAGGGCCACGGACTAAGTCACCGATAGCATAGACGCCATCAAGGTTGGTTTTACACTGATCGTTTACGTCGATAAGACCACGTTCAGTCAATGTGATACCACTGTCATCGCCAAGCAATTTTTCAGAGTATGCGCGGCGGCCTACACAAACGATAAGTTTGTCGAAGCTTTCTTCACTTGACTCGCCTTTAGTATCGCTAGTGACAACAACTTGATCGCCTTTAACTTCAGCATTGGTTACTTTGGTATCGACACGGATGTCAAGACCTTGCTTCTTCAGCATTTTACCAGCTTCTTTTGCGATGTCTTTATCAGCGGCTGCTAGGAAACTTGGAAGGGCTTCATAAACAACCACTTCAGCACCTAGACGACGCCATACTGAACCAAGCTCAAGACCGATAACACCAGCACCGATAACGCCTAAACGCTTAGGGACTTCAGTGAAATCAAGTGCACCAGTAGAGTCAACGATACGATCGCCGTCAGTTTTGGCCACAGGGATATCGATAGGGACAGAACCTGCCGCTAAGATGACATTTTTTGCAGTGATGGTGGTTTCGCTTTCGTCTGCCAGTGCAGTAAATTTGATTTGCTTGTCAGCGCCTTTACCATCAACCAATGTGCCCCAGCCTTGCAGCCAATCAACACCATTGCCTTTTAGCAAAGCGGCAACACCACCAGTCAATTGCTTAACGATGCCTTCTTTACGAGCAATCATTTTTTCGATATCGATGGCTACATCGCTAGTGCTGATACCATGCTCAGCAAGATCGTGCTTGGTCGCTTCATAGCGATGTGAGCTATCAAGCAATGCTTTTGATGGGATACAACCAACGTTCAAGCAAGTACCGCCAAGCGCTGGCTCACCTTTATAAACACGTTTTTCGATACAAGCAACGCTCATACCTAACTGACCTGCACGGATAGCGGCTTCATAACCACCAGGACCGCCGCCGATGACGACTAAATCATAATTGTCTTTCATAGTACGTTCCTATTTTTAATTATCATTCTAATTGTAAATATCATTTAAACTGAGGATTATCTCGTTAATAAATAAGCGATGTTTTTGCTCAGTATGCCTGTGCTTAATGGTCAATACACCATGTCAGCAAGACACCTTTATTTATCAATAAACAGCTAATACCACTGTCTAGACTAAAGTTAAAAAGCTTGTATCAGCGGTTGCCAATACAAGCTTAGAAGCTTATAGGTCTAGTAGAAGCATGGCTGGATCTTCAACCAATTCTTTGATGGTT
Organism: Psychrobacter sp. SCQQ22; assembly: GCF_015864605.1. NCBI lineage: Bacteria > Pseudomonadati > Pseudomonadota > Gammaproteobacteria > Moraxellales > Moraxellaceae > Psychrobacter > Psychrobacter sp. SCQQ22. The sequence goes on along the minus strand of NZ_JADYWZ010000001.1, from coordinate 228,220 downwards.
ACTAAGAACTGTACTGCTTCTTTACCATCAATCATACGATGGTCATAAGATAGGGCTAGGTACATCATTGGTAAGATTTCAACTTTTCCATCAACTGCCATTGGGCGGTCATTGATAGCATGCATACCTAGGATAGCAGTTTGTGGTGGGTTCAAAATAGGTGTAGACATCAATGAACCAAATACACCACCGTTTGAGATAGTGAAAGTACCGCCAGTCATGTCATTCAGACCAAGTTTACCTTTTTGAGCAAGGCCACCAAGCTCACGAATACGGCTTTCGACATCAGCCATGCTCATGCGATCGGTATCACGTAATACTGGAACAACCAAGCCACGATCTGAAGAGACTGCTACACCGATATCATAATAACCATGATAAACGATATCATCGCCATCTAATGAAGCGTTTACAGCTGGGAAGCGTTTGAGTGCTTCTGTTGCAGCTTTCACAAACAATGACATAAAGCCCAAACGTACGCCATGACGTTTTTCGAACTGCTCTTTATACTTAGCACGCATGTCCATCAACGGCTTCATATTCACTTCGTTAAACGTCGTTAGCATCGCAGTATCTTGTGATGCTGACAATAGACGATTCGCTACTGTTTTACGTAGACGCGTCATTGGAACACGTTTTTCAGTACGCTCACCCGTTGATTCAGCAACTGGACGACCGCTGTCAGATTTGATGCTGCTGTCAGATTTTAGTGTTGGGTTAGCCATGTCAGTTTTGGTCACACGACCGCCACGACCACTGCCTTCAACTTCTTTAGGATCTACGCCACTTTCTTTCGCAGCTTTGCGAACTGCTGGGCTTTGGTCTTTATGATCTGCATCATTGCTGTCGTTTTGAGCCGCTGCTTGTACTGGCTCGCCGCAGGCTGCTGCTTGTGCTGGCGCTGCTGCTTCTGTAGCAGTGTCTGCACTGGCGCTTGCACCCGCTTCAAATTGAGCGATAAGCTCATCAGACAAAACAGTATCATCAACTTGCTTGACGATTTTGGTCACAACACCGTTGTCAGGCGCTACAACTTCTAATACGACTTTATCAGTTTCGATTTCAGCCAATAGGTCATCACGGTTAACTTGCTGACCTTCAGTAACATGCCACTCAACGATTGTACCGTCGGCAACCGATTCTGGAAAAACGGGGGCTTTGATATCAGCCATCGATATACTCCTTAGATTTGGATATTCATATTTGTTATTAAGTCGTGATAAACAGTCAGTGCCATCTTGGATAGCGATCTTAGGTAATACTATCTAGATTTTATTACAGCATACTGACTGTTATCGCCTGATTCATTTGCATTCAATAATATGTTACTTAGACAACTCATCAACACTGATACCAAGACCGCCAGCGATTAACGCTTGCTGCTGTTGAGCGTGTAGTTTTGGTGAACCTGTTGCAGGTGCTGCACTAGCAGGACGTGCCACCGGCTCCATGACTTTCGCCTTGGTTGGGTGCGGTACGACAATACGGTACATATGCGGTGCTAAGTAATACCAAGCGCCTTGGTTAAGTGGCTCTTCTTGCGTCCATACGATCTCAGCCAAGTTGCTATACTTTTCAATCTCAGCCTTCAAACGCTGCTCTGGCAACGGATAAAGCTGTTCGATACGAACGATAGCTACATGCTCTAGACCTAGTGCACGGCGCTGTTCAAGCAAGTCATAATAAACCTTGCCGCCACATAGCACCATACGAGTCACTTTGTCTGCGTTGTGATCGTCCATCTCTGAAATGACGGTTTCAAACTTACCATTGGCAAGCTCTTCCAGATTTGAAGTTGCTAATTTATGACGTAGCAAGCTCTTCGGTGACATAACGATCAATGGCTTACGAATAGGACGTACCGCTTGACGACGTAGTGCATGATAAATCTGTGCCGGAGTCGTCGGCGTGATAACTTGCATGTTGTCTTCAGCACATAGCTGTAAGAAACGTTCAAGACGCGCAGATGAATGCTCAGGGCCTTGACCTTCAAAGCCATGCGGTAACAGCATCGTTAGACCACAAACACGCTGCCACTTAGTTTCGCCACTTGAAATAAATTGGTCGATAACAACCTGTGCACCGTTGACGAAATCACCAAACTGCGCTTCCCAGACGACCAATGCGTTAGGGACAGTCGTTGCATAACCATATTCAAAAGCTAGCACTGCTTCTTCTGATAGCAACGAGTTATAAGTAGCAAAACGAGCTTGGTCTTCACTCATATGAGCCAATGGCACATACATGCTGCCGTCATTGATATTGTATATTTCACTATGACGATGTGAGAACGTACCACGGCCTACATCTTCACCAGTAATACGTACCAATACCTTATCGTTATCGACCAATGAAGCATAAGCCAATGTCTCAGCTGCACCCCAGTTCAATGGCTCTTCGCCAGTTTGCATAGCTAGGCGCTGCTCGACTACTTTTTGAACTTGGCGTTGTAGCTTGTAGCCTTCTGGCATTTCGGCCATACGGCGTCCGTAACCTTTTAGGACTTCAATATCAACGCTGGTATCCCACTCATCGACCAAATCATGACCCAAATAAGGAGTCCAATCTACAAATAAGCCCTCATTCGGCTCATTGACCAATGAGTTGGCAACATAGTCACCACGATCTAAAGACTCACGATACTCATCTTCATACTGCTTTTCTTGATCGGCATTCAGGATGCCTTCTTTGATAAGCTGCTGTGCATAAAGCGTACGAGTGGTTGGTAACTTTTTGATGACAGCATACATAAGTGGCTGCGTCGCTGATGGTTCATCAGCTTCGTTATGACCATTACGACGATAGCAGAACAGATCAATAATGATGTCTTTCTCAAACTCATGACGATAATCTAATGCCAATTGAGCTGCGAATACGACTGACTCTGGATCATCACCGTTCACGTGTAAGATAGGCGCATGTACCATTTTTGCCACGTCAGTACAATATTCAGTTGAACGAACATCTTCTTGACGGCTAGTGGTAAAGCCTACTTGGTTGTTGATAACGATATGTACGGTACCACCAGTGGTATAAGCACGGGTTTGTGACATCTGGAAGGTTTCTTGAACCACGCCCTGACCAGCAAAAGCAGCATCACCATGAATGACGATTGGTAGTACTGAATTACCGCCTTTATTGTCTAAAAGAGGTTGGTCATTACGACGCACCTGACGGGCACGTACTGAACCTTGCAATACTGGCGCAACGATTTCAAGATGTGACGGGTTAAAGGCCAAAGCCAAATGAGCTTCGCCACCTGGCGTCATCACATTAGATGAGAAACCATTATGATATTTAACATCACCTGAGCCTTTTTCTGGCTGTACCTTACCATCGAACTCGTCAAACAAGTCCGCAGGGTTTTTACCTAAGATATTTACTAACAGGTTTAGGCGGCCACGGTGAGCCATACCAATGACCATCTCTTTGGTGCCATAACCGCCAGCACGTTGGATGATTTCATTGATAGCAGGAATAAAGCTTTCACCACCTTCTAGACCGAAACGTTTCACACCCGTATATTTACGTGCTAAATACTTTTCTAAGCCTTCAGCAGCTGTAAGACGTTTAAGAATAGAGATACGTTTTTCTGTATCAAATTTGATATGACCTAAGTTGCTTTCTAGATACTTTTCCATCCAGCGTTTTTCTACGCTGGTGGTTACGTGCATGTATTCGACACCAATGTGGCGGCAATAAACACGTTCCATGATCTCAATTATTTCACGTAAAGGTGCTGAATCTTTAGCGATACTTAGATCATTGGTAGGGAATACGGTATCAAGGTCAGCTTCTGAAAGGTTATGGTAAGCGAGGGTTAAATCTTCTACTTCTGCACGTACTTCAAGGTTTAACGGATCGAGACTAGCACGGCGATGACCACGGCGGCGATAGGCTGAAATCAGCTGCTGTACACCCATTTTCTTTGGGTTACCACCATCTACTAAAGCACTAGGCGCTGAGCTGGTCGCTTGATCGCTACTTTTGCCTGCAGTCTGATTGCGGGCAAGCAATAAGAACTGGTCTTTAATAGCATTATGCGGTGCATCATTTGGCGATTTGTATTGTGCAAAATACGTTTGCCACTCAGTATCAACACTACTCGGGTCATTCAGATACTGCTCATAAAGAGCTTCGATATACTGGGCGTTATCAGCGGCCAGTTCTGTATGTCCTGAGCCTTTTGCTTCTTTAGTTATACTATTCATAATAATCGTCTATTTGATAGATAAATGAATGGAATCGTGCTTATTATTGTGTCATCTGTCGTACGTTAAGTGCTGTCGCCTGCAATATCTATATTAGCAATACAATTATTTGTGAACGTCCAGTTTTGTTATCCGGCTCGTTTCACAAAATTAATTTATATATACTACTGTTAGCCATAACCAATTAATTGGTAAAAAGTTATCGTTAAACTATCAACGTTTTAACTGATAATTTTCACTACAATTTTTTATTATTTCTAACATATTACAACTTTTCAGCCAAACATACACTGCTGTATAGAGTAGCACGCCTGTATTTTAGGCCATAGTTTGTTTGTTCAATACTAGGTATTTAGGTAATGAATAACTATTCTCACCTTAGGTACTGCATATTGACCCTATTCTGTCTCGATATGATATCTTGTTGGTATATTACCAGTAACACAAACTATCGCTAACTGATATTTACTCATCACAACATCCTACCAGTACAACTATGCGCTATTCTAACATTTAACGTAGCCAATATCTCTTGATGAATGCTTTTTACTGTTGCCAATTATATAGATTGCTTGTGCATATATCATGTTTTCTTACACACGGCCAACGTATTGTTAGCACAGCCTTACCTTTGATCGTCGGTCGTTTTCCTTATCGCTACAGCTTATTTGCATTTAAAGAAAAAGCCAAACTCTCTCAGAGTCTAAATCATAAAAAACACCACCTAATATATTAGGTGGTGTTTTTCGTATTATATCTGCAAAAAAACCATGCAATTATAAACGATTAACCTGCTTGGTCAATCAACATATTACGCAGATGACCAATTGCTTTGGTTGGATTTAGGCCTTTTGGACAAACTGACACACAGTTCATGATACCGCGGCAGCGGAACAAGCTAAATGGATCATCTAGACGAGCCAAACGTGCTTGAGTATCACCATCACGGCTATCAGCGACAAAGCGATAGGCGTGCAGTAATGCTGATGGACCTAGGAACTTATCAGGGTTCCACCAGAATGATGGGCAGCTGGTTGAACAGCAAGCACATAGGATACATTCGTATAGACCGTTTAGCTTCTCACGCTGTTCAGGCGATTGTAGACGCTCTGTTGGCGGTGCTGGTTGGTCATTGATTAAGTACGGATGTACTTTTTCATATTGCTCGTAGAATTGGTTCATATCGACGACCAAATCACGAACAACTGGAAGACCAGGCAACGGACGTACCGTTACTTTTTCTGGCAAAGTATTCATGTTGATTAGACATGCTAGACCATTTTTGCCGTTGATGTTCATGCCATCAGAGCCACAGATGCCTTCACGGCAAGAGCGACGGAAGGTCAGTGTTTCATCTTCCTTTTTTAGGCGTAATAACACGTCAAGCAACATACGATCTGAGTCTAACAACTCAATGGTATACGTTTGCATGCGTGGCGCTGCGTCCAGATCAGGATCGTAGCGATAGATTTCGATGGTGCGAGTACCTCGGCTCATAATGCTAAACTCCACACGTAGGTGATGGCGGGCATACAAAGATTGCAACAGGATGACGCTAACTATTAATCTGTACTGATAAACGATATCAAATACCGATTAATAGTGTGCTAGCGCTGGCAAGTGCATGTAGCTGGCGGTCACCTTTTTAATAAATTAATAAAGGATAAAACATTAACGCTGCTGCTGTATATCAGGCGCAACATCTAAGATTAATAGACGCGAACTTTTGGCTCGATATAATCAACTGTCAATGGGACTTTGCGAACTGGCTTATAAATAATTTTATTGCCTTCAGAATACCATAAGGTATGCTTCATCCAGTTTTTGTCATCGCGGCCATTTGGTGCATGCTCATCATCTTCTGGACGATCATAATCAGATACACTATGGGCACCACGGCTTTCATGGCGCATAGCCGCTGATATCATTGTCGCTTTGGCCACTTCGTACAAGTTGGCAACTTCAAAAGCTTCAATACGCGCAGTATTAAAGACTTGTGATTTATCAGCCAAATGAATTTGGTCGATTTTGTCGCCTAGCGCTAAAATTTTCTCAACGCCTTCGTCCATCATTGCTTGAGTACGGAATACACTGGCATGTAATTGCATGGTGCTGCGAATCTCGTCAGCCACTTCTTGAGCATTGTACCCTTCAGTAGACTGTTGCAGCTTGTCCAAACGACGCATAGTGTAATCAAGTACACGAGGATCAAGTGGCTTGTAATTATGGTCAGCATGATGGAATTCATCAACGATATGCTTACCAGCAGCACGGCCAAATACCAATAGATCAAGTAGTGAGTTCGTACCTAGACGATTGGCACCATGAACACTCACACAAGCACATTCGCCGATGGCATAAAGACCTTTAACGACGTTGCCTTGTGTGTATTGACCTTCTTCGTCCGTACCTGCTTCTAAATCAGGTGTCACCACTTGACCATGAATAGTGGTTGGAATACCGCCCATCATATAATGAATGGTTGGGATAACTGGAATAGGCTCTTTAGTGATATCTACGTTGGCAAAGTTTTTACCAATCTCAAATACTGATGGTAGACGCTTCATAATGGTTTCAACACCTAGATGCGTCATATCCATTACGATATGGTCAGCATTAGGACCACAACCACGGCCTTCTTTGATTTCTTGGTCCATAGAGCGTGATACGAGATCACGTGGTGCCAAGTCTTTTACGGTTGGCGCGTAACGCTCCATGAATGCTTCGCCATCTTTGTTACGTAAGATAGCGCCCTCTCCACGGCAACCTTCGGTCAATAGTACGCCTGCACCATGAACGCCCGTTGGGTGGAACTGCCAGAACTCCATGTCTTGTAATGGAATACCTGCACGTACCGCCATACCAATACCGTCACCAGTATTGATATAAGCATTGGTGGAAGCCGCAAAGATACGGCCTGCACCACCTGTCGCTAGGACAGTAATCGGCGACTGGAATACGGCAATAGTACCGGTTTCTTGCTCAAGTGCGATGACGCCGTTGATGTTGCCAGCTTCATCTTTAATCAAATCAAGTGCAATCCACTCGATGAAGAACTCAGTACCTTGCTCAAGGTTTTTCTGATATAGCGTATGTAGCAGTGCGTGACCTGTACGGTCAGCAGCAGCACAAGCACGTTGAACGGCTTTTTCGCCATAGTTAGAGGTATGACCACCAAACGGACGCTGATAAATCGTGCCATCTTCGTTACGGTCAAACGGCATGCCCATGTGCTCAAGCTCATAGACGACTTTTGGCGCTTCACGGCACATATATTCGATAGCGTCTTGATCACCTAACCAATCTGACCCTTTAACGGTGTCATAAAAGTGAAAGTGCCAGTTATCGTTACTCATGTTACCCAAGCTTGCACCGATACCGCCCTGAGCCGCAACCGTGTGCGAACGCGTTGGGAATACTTTGGTAAGAACTGCAACCTTCATACCTGCTTCAGCCAAATGTAGTGAAGCACGCATACCTGAGCCGCCACCACCGACGATGACTGCATCGTAGTTTAGGGTCTTAATATTACTAATGGTATTATCTTGTCTAGTTGCCATTACGGTTTTCCTAATGCCTGTTAATGCTTAGAATTAAATAAAAAAGCTGTATCAAGCGTCATCTCATTGCAGGGCCAAATGTCATATTTATTCGGCCATTGAACACAATTATTTAAGACGGTGACGCGAACAACCTTTAACCACTTAATTTGCATATCTATCGTTATATTGGGCTAATTTCGTTTACTTTCAATTTGACTCAGTTATCTTTAAATGACTGCTCAAGTCAGAAATTGCCCAATGCTATGACTATTATCGGCTATAACGGACGGCTTTGGAGTCATTCAGCAGCCAATAATGCTGCTGAGTGCATCCGTTATTATTTATAGATAGTAAAGGTATAAATTATTGGTTAAACGGCAACAACACTGAAGCCACTACCCCAAAAAATCATGATACCCCAAAATAGAAATACTAAAATAGCGATAATCATCAATGACTGTAGGACTAAACGTAAACCTGCTGCGCTTGAGCCTAGTTTGCCAGTAGTAATATAGTCAGTAAAGACTGTCCACATTCCAACCCAAGCATGACCTGCTAGCGCAAGTACTGCTACTAAGCTAAACAAGCGCATAGGCAGGCTAGTCATAAATGATGACCACTCAAGATAAGTGACGTCGCCATGGGTCAAAAAGAAACCCAGCAACACCACACTATAAACGGCTAAAACAACAGCGCTGATACGCTGGATAATCCAATCACGTGAGCCTGAGCCGGTCAGACCAGTAGCACTTTTTATTCCTGAATCGTTTTTAATCATTAGAACATCACCCATACAAATGACGCGACAATTAGAATCGCTGCGATCACAAAACTGACCTTAGAAGCGGCACGTCCAGATTTTAGCTCTTCGTTCATGCCCATATCAGCAAATAAGTGCTTGATGCCCATCACAAAGTGATAAGCGATCGCGGCAACAAATATCCATGCCAAAAAGCGCACGAGTACGTTGTCAAATACGGTTGCAAAACTCTCAGGCGATGCCAAAGAATTCTGTAACAACCACAACATGACAGGAATAAGTAAGAATAAAATAATGCCAGATATACGATGCAAAATTGAGGCAATTGCAATCGGTGAGCGATTAACGCTAATCACTTGGCTTAAAGGCAGATCAATAGGTCGGTTGCTTTTCACAGCGGGCATCCTTTTTGCGGTTATACTCCTGTATCTGCTATCCACGCTTTGTATAAATGCTATACAGCAGCGACGAGCAACACATGAGACGAATAAAGTAAGGAAGGGCTAGCTGACGTAGTTTAATTTGCGCTAAAGTTAAAAGGCGAATATGTCTTATACGATCATTATAGACGGTCGAACCTGACTCGTTGAACTGATACACCCTTTTATTAACGAGCCTTCTACTTAAGTTATGACAATAAGTACGAAGCATGGGATCAATCGATTAACTATTCTATTTTTACTGATTCCCATTAACAAAAAAAGATAACGCCATTGTGTCATCTCTATACGATCAATTTATTAAGGTAAACTTCACTGTTGGCTATCTAAAAATAGAACAGTTAACAAGAATATTCAAACGATAAGCTAGGTTTTGGTCTATAAACTGGTCGTCCAATCGTAACAAAATATGAGTAAAGCAAAGCTTCACTGATTATTCCATTAAGATGATCGCTCAATATGCGCAAAGCTAGTGCCAGTTAAATCCCTCTAATTATAAAATGACTGGGCGCTAATTACAAATTTATCCCCTAAATATTGGTTATTAGAGATTAATTAACAAAAAGCTGGCTATTTGCAATATTAATTCATTAGTATTACCCACCCCTAACGAACCATAAATCTAAACCAAATGGTCGTTTGTTCATACTCTGTCTGTTTTATAGTTAATATGACTAAACCGTTAAACTTATAATATTGCTAAAAACACTTTAATATTATAATGTTAATGATAATCATTACTTTCTATAAAGAAGCGGTTTAAAAGACAAATAGCTTACCAGACATATTTTGATACAAAAATTACAGTGAATAAACACGTCAAAACCATACTAATTGGCAGTGTTGACAGTAAAAGTCTTTTCAAATCATAGGGAATTGCTGCTAATATACTCTGCGTATTAAACGAGTTAGATGTATTTTGAGCATTTGACTGATGATGGCGCAAGGGTATGTGCCTGTAATAATCGACGACGCGAGGGTATGCGTCTGCAATAATTTTATTCTAACAAGCTAAAACAATGGAGAGCAATTTATGGCTGACACTAATGCCAAATTAACCGTAAATGGTAAAGAGTACGAATTTCCTATCATCGAAGGTACTTTAGGGCGCCCAGTTATCGATATTGCTGCTCTACAAGACTCAGGCTTTTGGTCTTATGACCCTGGTTTTAAAGTAACAGCCCCTGTGGAATCAAAGATTACTTATATTGATGGTGGCAAAGGCGAGTTATTACACCGCGGCTACCCTATCGATCAGTTAGCAAACAACGCTGAATACTTAGAAGTTGCTTATGCACTGATTCATGGTGACCTACCAAACGCTGAGCAAAAAGCAGACTTCTTTGAAAAAATCCGTAAACATACGGGTGTTCATGACCAATTACGTAAGTTCTTTGAAGGTTTCCGCCGTGACGCGCATCCGATGGCCATTATGGTCGGTGTCGTTGGTGCGTTATCAGCGTTCTATCATGAAAATCTAGACGTCAGTAACGAAGACCATCGTGAAATCACTGCTATCCGTTTGATTGCTAAAATGCCAACGCTTGCTGCAATGAGTTATAAATACTCACAAGGCGAACCGTTCATGTATCCGCGTAATGACTTTAACTACGCAGAAAACTTCTTGTACATGATGTTTGCGACGCCTGCTGATGTTGATTATAAAACCAACGACGTCATCACTCGCGCAATGGACAAAATCTTTACTTTGCATGCTGACCATGAGCAAAACGCTTCAACGTCTACTGTACGTTTGGCTGGCTCTACTGGTGCAAACCCTTATGCGTGTATCGCTGCTGGTATCGCCGCCCTTTGGGGTCCATCACATGGCGGCGCGAACGAAGCTGTTCTTGAGATGCTAGACGAAATCGGTTCAGTTGAAAACGTACCTGCATTCATGGAAAAAGTGAAGAGCCGTGAAGTGAAGCTAATGGGCTTTGGTCACCGTGTTTACAAAAACTTTGACCCACGCGCACAAGTAATGAAAGAAACTTGTGACGAAGTACTTGCTGCACTTGGCATCAACGATCCTAAGCTTGAATTGGCAATGGCGCTTGAAAAGATTGCTTTAGAAGACCCGTTCTTCGTTGAGCGTAACCTGTATCCAAACGTTGATTTTTACTCTGGTATTATCTTAAAAGCCATCGGTATCCCAACGTCAATGTTTACCGTAATCTTTGCATTGGCTCGTACTTCAGGTTGGATCAGCCATTGGTTAGAGATGCACAGCGCACCGTTCAAAATCGGTCGTCCACGTCAGTTATACACTGGCGAGTCGCATCGCGATTTTGTTAAAGTTGAAGATCGTAAATAAGTAGCAATAATCTTTGCTCAATAAAAAATCCCGCCATTGTGCGGGATTTTTTATTGCTTAGAAATTGTCTTAATTGCTGAAAACATTTATTTAAACGATTCTAATGTCTGCTCGTACTTGGCAATCTGTTCATCGTATCCTTCAATTGTCTCGTTAAACTTAGACATGAGCGACTCAAACTCTTTTTGTTGATCAATTTTCATCTGTTGCATATCAATGACTTGCTGGGCTTCTATTTGCTCCCAAACTTGATGTTGGATTATCAACCGTGCCAGCGCTGGACTCTTGGCACTGACTCTCCCAGCAATTTCTGCGCTTTCAAACAATTGTGGTGCCAACGTCGCTATATTAATTAAAGTATTGATATCTTCTGCATTAAGCGGAGACGTCACAGGTTGGTAAAGGGCATCCATCGCTTGTTGATAGCTGTCAATGATTTGATCTTCGGTCATCATAGTAGGTTTACGTGGCTCAAGACTGATACGTTTTAAGACAGTTAAATCTCGCTCACCTACTTCTGTACTGGTATTGATATCAGCCGTAGCATCAACATCGCTATCTACAGCGGTAGTATCTACCGAATTAGTAGGTACGGTGGCTGAAGACGTAAGATCAGCTACATTTTTATCACTACTATCAATGATATCGTTAGTATTATCGGTCTTGATATTAGTATTGAGTAGCGAGTCTGCATTTTCTGAGGTATCAGCAACTTCCAGTGATTCATACTCTGCTTGTAAGCGGCGTTGTAACCCTTGCATCTGTGTGACGTAAATGGGCTGGAACTGCTTTATACGAGCAGCGGCCGCATCGCTTTGTGCCATTGGCTCACTGTCTTGAGCGTTTTCTGGATCACTGGTCTGACTGGCGTCGACTACATCTGACTGCTGCTGACAACCTGTCAATAAAATTATGCCGGTCAGTGTTGCTGCTAGCAGTGTTGGGGACGAGCGCCGTGGCTGAACACTCTCATTAAGAGAATTATCATAAGCCGAACGGTTATTCGCTTTATGGCTGGCACTCAGAGCGAGCTTTACTGGCAAAAATTTAAACATGAGTGTAAATATCCTTGTTAAAGCACAAATATTAAAAGCTATAGTTATCGTAGCAATCCTTTGCTAATTTACTTTTCTCAGAGTTATCGTGACCTTGTAAAGCATAAAGCATGCTTTATACTAATTCTTATCATATAGTCATTCCACCATAAAAGTATCACTGCTTTAACCCTTCTTGAAGTATTACACATACATCTATACTCGGTTGCCTTGTACTACTTTTAAATTGGATCAGCTATAGTCACTATTTATCTCTATAAGAAAATTAAATTATAAACGAGCTATCTGTATTTTTTGTTTCGTCGATAGAGCTTGTGACCAAAAATGGAATACAGGCTTCCAAAGCTTGGCAGTCTTGCCCGCGCCGATGACGAATAAAGTAATCCTGTACCATGCGTGCTTGCTGCTCTATACCATACTTAAAAAAGGGTTTCCCTACCTCAATCACATAATCATAACGACGATCGATAACTGCACCACGCACGACCTTTAAACCTTGCTGCAACTGCCAGACATGGGTCAGCTCATGTATCAACCAGCTTTGCTTGCCTAAAGGAGCGTCGCTAAAATCTGTAATCCAATCTGCAGGATTAAAGTAAATATTGCCATTAGGGCTAACGGCATAATTTTTTAGCACCCACCAAGCAGTCTTAAGCTGAACGCCATCAAGGTCAATGCTGTCACCGAATACTGAACGTGCTAGCGTCACCTCGCTCACAGTGAGTAAGCGTGATTTTTGCTGTGCGCTGCGATATAAACATCGATTCAACAAACGCTTAAATATCGATTGAGACTTCATCACTGTAATACCCTATGCTTGATAGACAACTTCTAATAAATTATGCTTGGTTAATCATGCATATTGATACTGCTCATCAATATGACTGAACCGTTAATAGGGATAAAGTCTGAAAACCAAAGTAGCTGGGACATAAGCGATACACTTAGCGAGCTTTCATTAACATAAGATTGCGTTAGCCTGTCGTGTAGACACATAGCAAATATAGTCGATTCAATTAGCCTTTTTTTATTGCTAATATCTAATTTTCATTTAAGCTCTGATATTCGTCAATGCGAAAATCATGCCAAGCAGGTAGAAAGGTTTAGCTTCGATAAAAATGATAAATATAGCGTGGTGTGTAGCGGTTTAGATGCACCCATAAAAATTTATCCACCATTGCTGTGACAGACAAATTGATCGCCGTTTAAATTGATAATAGAGAAGCCCTATGCCACCTAGTTTTCATGCTGATACTCCGCTTGCTCAGCGTATGCGCCCAAGCACACTTAATGCCATTATCGGTCAAGAGCATTTACTGGCAGCAGGTGCACCTCTGCGGAGGTTAGTAGAACAAGGGCACCTGCCATCGATTATTTTGCATGGGGAAGCAGGTATCGGCAAAACAACCATTGCTATGCTACTGGCTGATGCGGTTAATCGACCCTTTCACGCACTCTCTGCATTGAATACTGGAGTCAAACAGTTACGCGAAGTATTAGACAATAAGGACTCACTGGTATTCGAGTCGCCTGTGGTGTTCATCGATGAGATTCACCGATTTAATAAGGCACAGCAAGATGCACTACTGGGCGCGGTAGAGTCTGGCGATATCACTTTGATTGGTGCTACGACTGAAAACCCCTCATTTAGTGTCAACAATGCCCTACTCTCACGTTGCCAAGTGTATCGTCTAGAACCTCTGACACCAGAGCAAATCAGTGTGGTATTACAGCGAGCGCTGTCAGAAGACAACGTGCTAAAAGAACTGACTGTCGACTTGCAAGCAAAAGACACTATCAGCCAACTGGCACATGGTGATGCTAGAAAAGCATTAAATTTATTAGAGCTTGCTATTCAAACGGCTGACTCTAAGCAATCACCGATTATCGTCGATGATGCATTGGTCAGTCGGGTAGCACAGACTGCACTGATCCGCTACGATAAAGATGGTGAGCAGCATTACGATATCGTCTCAGCAATGATAAAGTCAGTGCGGGGCTCTGACCCTGATGCAGCACTGTATTGGATGGCTCGGATGCTAGTGGGCGGTGAGCCTGCGGACTTCATCGCGCGCCGATTGGTCATCTTAGCCAGCGAAGATATCGGCAATGCCAACCCCAATGCTTTACTCCTAGCTGATGCAGCATTGCGTAGTGTGCAATCTATTGGTATGCCAGAAGCACGTATTATTTTGGGTCAAGTGGTGGTTTATCTGGCGACCAGTGCCAAAAGTAATAGCACGTATAAAGGGATCAATGCTGCGATGGCGTTGGCAGAAAAAGATGCCTCCCCAGTGCCGCTACATCTACGCAATGGTGTGACCAAACTGATGCGCAGTCAGGGATACGGTCAAGGTTACGCCTACCCGCACGATTATCCCAACCATTATTATCCGCAGTCTTATTTACCAGAAAATTTAATCGGCACACGCTTTTATGAATTTGCAGACAATCAGCGCGAACAACACAGCAAGCAATTTATGGACTGGCTAAAAACCCAAGCAGCAAGTAATGACTAACCCTGCATGACACGGCTCGGTTCATTATCTAATGTACGCTTTAATGCATAAATAGTAGCAGTCATTGATAATACTTATAACGATTTTTGACATACTGAACGATATAGTGGGAAGATGACACAGCACATTGCGCTGAAAAGCGTTAAAATAACCTCATAATGAACTATACAAGCAATTAAGTAAGTCACCTTTATATAAAATGATATTGCTTATAGCGCGCTTTGCTTGACCGTAACAGCGCTTTGCTTGACCGTAACAGCGCTTTGTATCATCTGCTGCTACAATAGGCAGATAATGATCTATATTCCAAATCACACCTATCTATAAATAATAAAATATTGAGATTTACTATGAGTTTAAATACGATCCCTGAGATTATCGAAGACATTCGTGCTGGTAAAATGGTCGTCTTGATGGATGATGAAGACCGTGAAAACGAAGGTGATATCATCATGGCAGCGACCCATGTGCGCCCTGAAGATATTAACTTTATGATTACCCATGCGCGTGGCTTAGTCTGTTTGACTATCTCACAAGCTCGTGCACATCAGCTGTCTTTACCACTGATGTCTGAGCGCAACGAAGCGAAATTCAGCACCAACTTTACTGTATCAATCGAAGCGGCTGAAGGCGTTACGACTGGTATTTCTGCTGCCGATCGCGCCCGTACTATTCAAGCAGCGGTGTCTGCTACTGCTAAAGCTGAAGATATTGTACAGCCTGGCCATATCTTTCCTATCATTGCGCAAGATGGTGGCGTATTGCATCGCGCTGGTCATACCGAAGCAGGTTGTGATTTATCACGCTTAGCAGGTCTTGAGCCAGCATCTGTGCTGGTCGAAATCATCAATGCTGATGGTACGATGGCACGTCGTGATGATCTAGAAATATTTGCAAAAGAACATGATCTAAAAATAGGTACGATTGCTGATCTTATCAACTATCGTATTGCGAATGAACAGACAGTAGAAGAAGTAGAATCATATCCTTTTGAGACTGAACATGGTACGTTCACCTTGCATCGCTTCCGTGAATTTGGTGCTGATGAAACTCATTTAGCGTTAGTCAAAGGCGATGTCAGCGAAGGCGTTAGTACGGTACGTGTTCATGGTTTCCATCCATTACGTGATTTGTTTGCGGCTAAAAATGACATGACTGGCCGTAGTGGCTGGAGCGTACAAGCGGCATTAAAAGAAATTAGCGCCTCAGATCGCGGTGTATTGGTTTGGATTGGTAGTAACCAACCTGTTGATTTAGGGGATGCGTTAGATAAAGCCGCAGACAATGAATCGCAATCAACGCTCACTCAACAGCCGTATCGTAGCGTTGGTGTTGGCGCACAAATATTACGTCACTTAGGTGTCCGTGATATGCGTCTATTGTCATCACCGATGAAGTTTTATGCGCTATCGGGTTTTGAATTAAACGTGGTCGACTTCGTTCAAGCACCGCAACAAGACTAATATTTGTTTGTATTATTGAGTCGAAAAGTTAAGCTTAAAAAAGGCACGCTACTCCAATGTTAGCGTGCCTTTTTTATGTTTGATGATTTTACTTACTCTTTCAACTCATTCACTTATATAGAATAATTCTTTGAGTTTTAGTACTCAGGCGTATGGCCAAATTTTGCCTCTAGTGCTAATAGCCGTTCACGCTCCTCGATTGTCCATGGTAATTTATCCTTTCCACTACTATCTAGACGCACCACAACTGCCTCAGCCGTCGCAACGACTGCCTGTTGTGCCGTACTGTAGTAACTGTACTCTATTACGATGCTGGTCCTACCCAAGCGCTGACAGCGCACACCCAATAATAAAGTATCTGGATAAATCACAGGACGTAAATACTGACAGCTGGATTGCGCCAATACGGTGATCATGCTGCCATCAAACATCCCTAATGCCTGCAAATACCCAATACGCGCTGATTCAGCATAGCGATAATAAACGACATTGTTTAAATGATTAAAGGCATCCATTTCACCCCAATGAATGGGTTGATGATGAATCACTGGATAGTGAGACAATTCGTCAGGATTATGGTTTTCTGCGATAGTAGAGGCCAAATGTGATTCTTGGTTCAAACTGTCCATAATGTCATTTCTCTTATTCTTTGTATTAATAAATTTTTGGCACAATAGGGTCTGTTGAACATTAACGTTTTGGTTGATCTAAAATCTGTGTCGTCAACAATGGTGTTGGTTTTGGTGCATTGGCAATTAATCGATCTAACCAATCTATAACTTCTGGAATATTCGCAGGTGATGATTTGGTCTGTACATTGGTCTCGTTGACCGCTTTTTTTGTACTTGCCAATGCTGGCTTGTCTGAATTTTTTGGCTCTAGACTTTGGGGTACTAGACTCTGCAATTGCTTTCGCGCTTGCGTCAAATAGCTGATAAATTGATCTTGCTCACGCATATTACTGGCTTGATTTGCTAGATTCAATGTCATGATGACTTCATGAATCACGAGCTGTCTACGTGTTAGACCTGCATTATTATCGGTGGTTTTCGTCGGAGTCGCCGTACTAGTCGCACGCTCATGACTGTGCAAAAAATCTTGAATGTTTTGGATGGCTAAGTTTTGTAGCTGCCAAGGACTGGGTTGCGAGCTTCTGGCTTGTAGACGCTCGATATCTTTCATCAAGCTTTGTTTAATAACGATGGTCAGCGCTGGTGCAACCTCATTACTACTTTGTGAAAGCTGCCAATGTAACCCTCTCAGCAACTCAATCGCTGCATTATCATTATTATCTACCAATAACCTATCAGCGGCTTGTATTTGAATACGTAATAAGTCTAGCTGGTTTTGAGCTTGACTGCTAACAGTCGCACTAGGTTTCGGTAATGTCTGTTGACTCATCGAAAATAAGCGATCATCCATCTCGTTAAGACGACTGGTAATTTGCTCATTGCTTTGTAAGCGATCATTGACGTTATTTTGAAAACGCTGTTGACTGATATAAAGCCAAAACAACGCAGCAACCAGCAACAAAATAACGAACCATTGCAGTCGCACCAACAACATATTTGCTTGCCGGCGTTGTTGAACAGCCGAAGGTTCCTTAGGTAACGATTCAGAATTAATTGACATAAGGCAACGCCGTTATTGGTAGATTTAAATATAGTTAGAATAAAGAATGCAAAAAATTAATGTTTAGATCTGATCGCAGCGAGGATAGTTTCTGGCGCCAAGTCTTCCACACGCCAATAATATAGTTGCTGCTCTGCAACCATATTAGCTAAGCGCTCGCCTAGTACCACATACGCAAAATCTGCTAGCTCAAGTGGTCGAAGAACTGTATCCGCAGCTGGTTCTAGGCCCTTCTCTGCCACAGCGGTAACGATAGTTTCCCAATGCTCAAAAGCAGCACCACTGCTGACTACTACAATTGGCTTTAGCTGCTCTAATCGAGATATATCTTGTACAGAATGCTCTGTTAGAAAACCTTGTAGCCACTGCTCATATTGCGCGCTTGCCTCTACAGGCATTTTTCGCTCATACCAAGCAATGCTATCGACATGGACACCGCGCGCCTGTAATGCATCAACTAATAGTCGTCGTCCACCTAGTCCACGCCATACCAGCAGCTTATCACCTGCCTGCAAACTCTCAATCTCAAGCATCGCCAACATACCTTCGTTATTGGCAACTTCAGGCTGTCGCACCTGATACTCTAACTCATGAGCAAGGCTATTACTTAAGACAGCCGCCGTCGCCTCACCAACAGCAATGATATGGCTTGGTGCTTTTAAAGGTGCATCTATTTGATCATTCTCGTCATATTGTACTTGATTCTCATGCTCCAGCATTTGCCAGACAGCTAACCCTGCAGCGGCCGCCGTTGGGCTAACGATAACAAGTGCCTTATAAGCCCCTGCTAGCCATTTCTGCATCAATATCATGTCATCATTAGTCATTGGGCGCGACTGTAGCGCCAACATTGGCATCTCAACCACACTCAACCCTGCCGCTTGTAAGTGCTGCGTCAGTGGTGTCGACCGCTCTACTGGGCGAGTATTGATGACGACTTGTGCTAGCAACAGATGGGCATCCGTTGCCTGACCTTTATGCACAGATTTGGCGTAAATTGACGATGACATAGACGTACCATGACAAAAGACTGATAAAGATGGCTTAACCATCCATCAAAATAAACAGTAAAGGTGTTATGGCTAAGCCAATAAAAATACTGACGTATTATTCAGGATGATAAATCGCTGATAAGATATCACCAGCGCCATCAGCAAGCAGTAATTTTGCTACATCAATACCAAGTTGATTGGCCTGTATTTCTTGCTCTTCTTGCGTACCGACTAATGTGACACGCTTTTCTGCCTTTAATAACTGGCTACCATCGGCTTGACCTACTCGACCACGGAGCCACAACACATTGCCATTGTCGTTATTACCGTTATCGCCATTATCATCGTTATTGCCATCTGTTTCACTAGCCATTTGCAAGACAGCATAGGCCGCAATCGGCACTTGGCAACCACCCTCTAGATGACGGTTTAGCGCTCGCTCTGCGATAAGGCGAATACGGGCTTTATCATCATTAAGCGGTGCTAGTAGCTTTAATACTTCATCGTCACCTTCACGGCATTCAATTGCTAGCGCACCTTGTCCAACTGCAGGTAAGCAAGCATCAATTTCAAGCTCACCGCGTATACGCTCATCCAGCTCAATGCGCTGCAAGCCACTGGTCGCTAAAATAATCGCATCATACTCGCCCGCGTCTAGCTTACCCAAACGAGTACCAACATTACCGCGCAAAGTCTTGATCTGTAAGTCTGAGCGATAAGCTTTGATCTGACACTGACGACGCAAGCTAGACGTTCCCACTACTGCGCCTTTTGGCAACTCATCAATACTATTATAAGTATTAGAAACAAAAGCATCCGTAGGTGAAGCACGTTTACAATAGACACCTAGCGTCAACCCTTCAGGCAGCTGCATCGGCACATCCTTTAATGAATGGACTGCAATATCCGCTTGCTTGTCATACAACGCTTGCTCAAGCTCTTTGACAAATAATCCTTTGCCGCCAATTTTGGCCAACGGTGTGTCTAATATCTTGTCACCCTTAGTGACAATTTTGAGCAAGTTAATCGTTAATTCAGGATACATCTCTAATAACCGAGCACGAATATGCTCAGCTTGCCATAGTGCTAAAGGACTCTGACGTGTGGCTATGTTTAAAGTGGTCAATGCAGTTTGCTGCGAATTGCTCATAAAAGGCCTCAATAAGTTCGGTATTATTATGTTGGTGCTGTAATGTTGGGCTG
This sequence comes from Psychrobacter sp. SCQQ22, assembly GCF_015864605.1. NCBI lineage: Bacteria > Pseudomonadati > Pseudomonadota > Gammaproteobacteria > Moraxellales > Moraxellaceae > Psychrobacter > Psychrobacter sp. SCQQ22. Next base: position 208,089 of record NZ_JADYWZ010000001.1, on the reverse strand, counting down.
TGCTGTCAGTGCTGCTCGTATCTGTACGGCATAATATCTTTGTAGTATGACACCCGTACTAAACAATGTGGAAACTTGCCTCAGAAAACGAGCGCTATACACCTGTTATAGTGAATACTGACGCAAAAAAATACCCCTATTTAAGCATAAATAAGGGTTTGATGATATGGGATGATTATTTCGCTATTAAAACAGCAAGTTACATTTTTTAAGTCACATGTTTTAAGTTACATACTTTGAATTTTGTCACGTAGTGCGGGCAAGTGGCGACGACTAACGGCTAGCGTCTCATCAATACCCTTGAAACGTATCTGATACTGCCCTGCATCTAACGTTTCTAAGTAATCTAAAAAGCTGAGATTGATAATTGCGTTACGATGCACACGAAACAGCCGATCTTCAAACTCTTGCTCAAGCTCTTTTAGCGTTTCATCAATCAGTACAATGCCATCTTTGTGGCGTACTTTGACATACTTTTGATCGGCCGTAAAATAGTAAATATCTTTAAGCTTAATAAGCTCTACACCTCGATGAGTACGAGCAGCAATATGTTCGCGTACTGGCCGTGCGGTGGGATCTTCTAGCTTACGAATTTCATTCAACTGAGCAGCATTTAGATTTTTAGCTTTATTCAGCGCTTCTACTAGTTCATCTTTATTAGCAGGCTTCAATAAGTAGCCAATCGCATTGGCTTTTAAAGCAGCAATTGCATAATGATCATAAGCCGTGACAAATATAATCGCTGGTGGGTGATCAAGTTGCGAAAGCTCTTGAGCACAGCGTACACCATCCATTTCAGGCATACGGATATCTAACAATATGATATCTGGCTGCTGCGTTTTAACAGCCATAATGGCTTCTTTACCTGTTGTTGCTTGAGCGACCACTTGATGACCTGACTCTTGTACAATTCGGACCAAACGCTCACGCGCTAGCGGTTCATCATCACAAACTACAATACGCATGCAAACTCCCATCCCTGGACAAACTTAATACTTTCAATAGACATTACAAACATACTATCACTCATTACCATTCGCTTAGCATAAAAATATTTAATAAAACCACAAATAAAAAATTCTATAATAACCGATAAATCAGGGCTAATAATAAATTTAATACGAGGCTATTTTTTGTATCTCGTTTTTCATGTTTATTTATTCACCATCAATAATAATGATTCTTAATCACTACTAAATACAAAGTAAAACAATAATATAGATATACGATGCAATATGTATGCCACGGTTATTTATAAGAAAAATAAAAAATAAGTAATGAAAAAATCATCATAGACTGACGTCTTGTAGCGGATAGTCAATAACAGTAATAATTTGGGTGTTGGTCACTGTGCTTTTAATATCAGCACTTTGACCGAAATAGGAACGTAAACGCTCAGCTTGAACATAAAAACTCATGTTTTGGCGTAAATCATGATTAATGATTAAGGTTCTTTTGGGAAGGTCGACACCAATTACAATCATAACCTGATGCTGCTGCCACGTTACTTTAATATTGATACAAATAATTTCAGTGGTCATCTCAACCACATTTAGCAGCATTCGTTCCAATATACTCTGCAGGGTTAAGGCATTGATAACCATGTCATACATAATGTCTTCGTCAGGTAGATCCCATGTCACCTCAAGCTTATCTGCCAAACGGCTAGCTTCAATCGCCAAATAATGCTCACATAGAGCGATCTCTTCTTCGAAGCTAATCTCGCGCGCCCCATTAAAGCTAGCACGGAATAGTGCGGAAACGTTCTGTAGCAAGGCAGCAGCTCGTGGTGGGTTGGATTCGATAAGTGACACAAGCGTGTTAATGGTATTAAAGAAAAAATGCGGGGAAAGACGCGCTTTGATGATATCGTTTTGGGCACTCAACTTGTGCTCAAATGACTGCTTAAGCGCATTCATCTCACGATAGCGGCGTAAGAAATACAGCAAAAATATCAAGGCAAAACCACCGGCACTCACGGTATCAATTAATATATCTGGAATGAACGTCTGATGATTGTACTCGACCCAACCCATATTAATCATAATAAGACTGATTAGCGTCATTGAAATGGCATAGGTAGTCATTAGTATACTGACTACATATACTGTAACTTTAGGGATGCTCATACTTTTAAAGATATGGCGCAGATAGTCAATGATATACAGCGATGGCATGATGCTCAAAATATTTTGGAGTAACCTGCTCGAGAGTTGCATCAAAAAATCTGCCCAAGTGGCGATCTCGTAACGATGCGTCACCGTTACGAATATCGACCAAAAAAAGACATACAACAGCCACTGCCAAACTTTCATGACATCCATGAGCTTGGGCATAAAAAACTCTAAGCGCTCCGCTAGCAAGGCTACCTCATCCTTTGCTATACTCGAGTTCTTATTCTCTTGACTTGTCTTGTACCGATATGAACGCCAATTCTTCAAACCTTAGTAATCCCGAATCAAATGTAACCGCATCTGTCTCTGATTCTAGCACAGATGCCTCTACAACAAGTAATAGCCCTGCAAGCGGTCAGGGTCAGCAAATGTGGGGCGGTCGCTTTAGTGAAGCGACAGACAGCTTCGTTGCTGCCTTTACCGCATCTGTTGGCTTTGACCAACGTTTTGCACGTCACGATATCCAAGGCTCGATCGCTCATGCGACCATGCTCAAAGAATGTGACATTCTGACTGCTGACGAAGTGGCCACTATCATCGATGGCCTGCAGCAAGTGTTGCGCGAGATTGAAGCCGGTGAATTTAACTGGTCAATCGCGCTCGAAGACGTACACATGAACGTCGAATCACGTCTGACTGACATTATAGGTGCGGTTGGTAAAAAACTCCATACTGGTCGTAGCCGTAACGATCAGGTAGCTACCGATATTCGTCTTTGGTTGCGTGAAGAGACGGATAACATCATAGCCCTATTGGTACGTTTGCAAAGTGGCTTGCTGGATTTGGCTGATCAACATACCGATACCATCATGCCAGGCTTTACCCATTTGCAAACGGCACAGCCCGTCAGCTTTGGCCATCACGTGATGGCATGGTTTGAGATGTTGTATCGCGATACTGAACGTTTGGTCGACGCGCGCCGCCGTATTAATCAGATGCCACTTGGTAGTGCGGCTCTAGCTGGTACAACGTTCCCAATCGATCGTACGATTACTGCTGAACTGCTTGGTTTCGAAGGTATCTGCCAAAACTCACTAGATGCCGTTTCTGACCGTGATTTTGCTATTGAGTTTACCTCTGCCGCCTCTATCCTTATGATGCACATGTCACGTATGAGTGAAGAGATTATTCTGTGGATGTCAGCGCAGTTTAACTTCGTGCAGATTCCAGATCGCTTCTGTACTGGCTCATCTATCATGCCGCAAAAGAAAAACCCTGATGTGCCTGAATTGGTACGCGGTAAAGCAGCACGTGTCTTTGGTCAACTGATGACCCTGCTTAGCCTGATGAAGAGTCAGCCACTGGCCTATAACAAAGACAATCAAGAAGACAAAGAGCCACTCTTTGATTGCGTCGATACCCTTACCGGCTGTTTATTGGCCTTCGGTGATATGCTACCTAACATCACGCCTAATAAAGAGAACATGCGTGCTGCCACGATGAAAGGCTACGCGACTGCCACTGACCTTGCAGATTATCTGGTACGCCAAGGTGTTGCGTTCCGTGACGCCCATGAAGTGGTTGGTAATGCGGTTGCTTTGGGTATCAAAGAAGGCGTTGATTTGAGCGATTTATCATTGGCACAGCTACAGCAGTTTAGCGATGCTATCGGTGATGATGTATTTGATTATCTCACGCTAGAAGGCTCATTAGCAGCCCGTGACCATTTAGGTGGTACTGCACCCAATCAAGTGAAAAAGGCTGTAATCAATGGTCGTGCTCGTTTGAAAGTTTTTGCCTAAAAGCGACTTTATAACCAAGTAGTTTATTACTCTAATAATTGAAAAACACCCGCTACTTAGGCGGGTGTTTTTGTTACCATAAGCAGGTAACGTCATGTAAAATATATTTATAAAGACCCATACATAATAAGGAACGCCTTATGACTGAGACTTTTAACCCTCAAGCCAATACTGTATTTTGCCGTAAATATAAGCAAGATTTGCCAAAGATGCCACACCCACCTTTCCCTAATAAGAAAGGTCAAGAGCTGCAAGAAACGGTATCTGATAAAGCTTGGAAAGAATGGATCGAACACCAAACCATGCTGATCAACGAAAACCATTTAAGCATGATGGATCCTGCCGCCAAAAAGTTCTTAACCGAACAACGTGATAAGTTTTTAGACAATGAAGACTATGAACGTGCGCAAGGTTGGACACCTGAAAGCTAGCCTTACCTTGCTTTCTGGTGTCAATCAAAAACGCGCTATTTTATATAGCGCGTTTTTGATTGACTCAAATACCAACTGAATAGTTTTTACTACTCATCATCACTGTCTGACGCACCGAAATCAGAAGCTGCCATTGTGGCTGATGTTACATTGACTTGGCGCGCCGCCATGCGGTCATTGGCTTCTTGTACGGCTTTTTCGACCAGTGCATAGTCAGAATGACGAACATCTTGACCACTACTATAGTTAATCACCAGCTCGGCGACATTCTGTGCATGATCGCCAATACGCTCAAGTGCACGCAAGACCCACATAATATTGATTACTTTTGAGACATGGCGTGAATCTTCCATAATATAGGTCATTAGTGCGCGAATAGCCGATTGATACTCATCGTTGACCACATTGTCATTACGCATGACCTCAAATGCTTGCTCGGCATTCGACTGACTAAAAGCCTCTAACGCATTATGGAGCATGAGGCGAACTTGATTACTTAGGTGCTGTACTTCTGAGTAGCCGTACGACAATTTACCTTGCGCGGCGATTTTATTTGCCATTTGGGCAATTTTTACGGCTTCATCACCAATACGTTCTAAATCAACCACGCCTTTACTGATGGACATGACCAAACGTAAATCACTGGCGGCAGGCTGGCGTTTTGCGACCAATAACAAAATATGCTCATCCAACTCTACTTCCATTCGATTTATCTCAAAATCTAAATCGATGACCTCTTGTGCCAACGTCTCATTTTTATCGATGAGCGCATGAATGGCTTGGGCCACTTGGTCCGCGGCCCTATCACCCATGTATAGAAACAACCGAATGGCTTCGTCAAGATCTTGGTCAAAACTTTTAGAGATATGCTTATCACTTTGCATAAGAGGTATTCCCTGAAATACATATATTAGTAACGCGATGAGATTTTTAGGTTAAATGAATTAGCTCACAAAACCTTATCAAACGTATCGAGCATTTTTCACTTATTAATGCTCAGTGTTAGCCATAACGACCTGTAATATAGTCTTCTGTCGCTTTTTGAACAGGCTTAGTAAATACTTGATCAGTCTCACCCATCTCAATCATATCGCCTAAATACATATAGACCGTATAGTCTGACACCCGCGCCGCTTGTTGCATGTTGTGAGTGACGATAGCAATGGTATAGTCATTTTTTAGGTCTTCGATCAAATCTTCGATCGCACCCGTCGAGATAGGATCTAACGCGGATGTCGGCTCATCGAGTAGTAATACTTCAGGCTTGGTCGCGACACTTCGTGCGATACATAAGCGCTGCTGCTGTCCGCCTGATAAAGACAATCCAGAAGCCTTTAGTTTGTCTTTTACTTCTGGCCATAATGCAGATTTCTTGAGTGCCCATTCCACGCGATTGTCTAGCTCAGCCTTGCTTAACTTTTCGTAGAGGCGTACACCAAAGGCCACATTGTCATAAATCGACATTGGGAATGGGGTTGGTTTTTGAAAGACCATGCCGACTTGGGCGCGTAGCAAATTCACATCGACGTCTTTACCCAATATATTATTGCCATCAAGGTTGATACTGCCTTCGGCACGCATACCTGGATACAAGTCGTACATACGATTAAAGGTACGTAATAGCGTGGATTTGCCACAACCTGATGGACCAATAAAAGCGGTTACTTTTTTATCAGGGATATCGATATTGATATTTTTTAGTGCTTGGAAATCACCATAATAAAAATTTAAATCACGAATCTGCATTTTTGCCGGCGGCATATTTTGCGGGAGATCATGAAGGGTTTGTTTGGTCAGGCTGGCAATATCGGGTTGCTGCATTTGTGTGCTCGTAGACATGGATCGATTCAATAAATTGCCAGTTGTCGTATTGAATGTATCAACCGTGCTTTTGGTGCGTGTTTTGCTTGCGACATCATTCATAATATTATCCAACCTAGCTTAATTGATTTCGTATAAGTGTGAGTAAATGCTTGGTATCTTGGTATCTTCGTGCTGTGTCATCTGACATCAGGCTTTATTTGACCTGACCTCTACTACCAATAAATCTCGCCAAAATATTGAGTACCAAGACAGAAGTAGTAATAAGGAGCGCCGCTGCCCACGCTAAAGTATGCCAGTTGTCATAAGGACTCATCGCAAACTGGTAGATCGTATTTGGTAAGTTGGCAAGAGGTTGACCCATATCAGTGCTGAAATACTGGTTGTTCAGCGCGGTAAATAGCAATGGTGCCGTCTCACCTGTGATTCTCGCAAAGGCCAATAACACCCCAGTCGTAAGTCCGGCTCTAGCAGCCTTGATCGTTACTTGCGTCACCATCTTCCACTTGGGTGTGCCCAATGCATAGGCTGCCTCACGAATGCTATTAGGAACCAGATTCAGCATATTCTCAGTCGTACGCACGACCACAGGGATGACAATCAATGCCAATGCCAATGCGCCCGCCCAACCAGAGAAACTTTGACCTTTTACCATGAGCGCATAAATAAACAGACCAATGACAATAGACGGTGCCGATAACAAAATATCATTTAAGAATCGCGTGACTTTACCAAGCATGCTACCTTGAGAAAACTCAGATAAATAAATACCTGTCATCAGTCCGATAGGTGCCCCGATAAACAATCCTGAAAACGCTAACATGACTGAACCGACAATCGCGTTGCGTAACCCGCCAGCACTCATCGGTGGCGGTGTATCAGCAGTAAAGATAGGCAGTTGCACCATGCCCTGAAAGCCTTCCACTAAAAGCGTAAGCAAAATCCAAAACAGCCAAAATAAACCGAAAACCATCGCCGCCATAGCAAACCCTAGACCCACTTTATTGGCCCAGCGGCGCTTATTATATAAGCTTCTGTTATAACGCCCTTCAAAACCTGTGTTCAGCGGTGACGGTGCATTGATTGCGTTGGTAGCATTGTTAGAAGGCATAAAATGTGTTTCCCGTATTTTTATCAATACCAATAACCATCGACACTTAACTGATTGATTCACTCGAACTGACTCAATCAAACTAAGGCAATCTAGCAACTAGCGATTACCTGCTTTTTTATCCATACTCATGAGCATCAGCTTAGCGAGCGATAGCACGATGAAGGTAATGACAAACAAGATTAAGCCCAGATGTAGTAAGGAAGCCAAATGTAGCTCACTCGACGCTTCTGCAAATTCATTCGCCAAGGCTGACGTAATCGTCACGCCTGACGTAAAGAGACTTGGACTGATGTTGAAGGCGTTACCAATCAAGAAAGTGACTGCCATCGTCTCGCCCAATGCACGACCCAATCCCAAAATGACGCCACCTACCACACCTGCTTTGGTATAAGGCAGGATAATCTTGAACATGACTTCCCAAGTGGTCGCACCCATTCCATAAGCCGACTCTTTCAACAGGTCTGGTACAACCGAAAAAACATCACGCATGGTGGCTGCGATAAACGGAATAATCATGATGGCAAGTACAAGGGATGCTGTGAACATACCTAGTCCCATTGGCGCACCTGCAAATAGTTTACCGATGATAGGCAGTGGGCCAATGTGCTCAATGAACCATGGCTGAATGTGATCACCAAAGAAAGGCGCAAAGACAAACAATCCCCACATACCGTAAATGATAGAAGGGATACCAGCCAATAGCTCAATAGCGATACCAAGGGGCTTTTTTAAGAACTTTGGGCACATCTCAGTTAAAAATATGGCAATACCAAAGCTGACTGGAACCGCAATTAAGATAGCAATAAACGATGTCACTAACGTGCCGTAAATAGGCGCTAATGCACCATACTCATTGGCAACTGTATCCCAGTTATTACTGGTATAAAAACCCAAACCAAATGCTTGAATGCTCGGCCATGCGCCGACTATCAATGAGATTAAAATACCACCTAAAGACATTAGAACAAGAATGGCAAAAGCTTTGGTTGCATTAACAAACAAAAAATCGTAACGTTTTTGTTTAGCCAATTGGGACCTTAAATCATTCATAAGTGTCTCAGCATTGAATAGGGTTGAGTCAAAATATTAGAAATCTTTATTGGGTTTTATCACAGCAAGCTTAGGCTCAAACTTACTGTGATAAAACCTCTCAAATAACTACCGGAGAATAATTACTCGAGAGGGTAACTCGTAACGTGCTAAAGCCGATTTAGCAGATACCAGTTACTGAGCTGGCTTGTAGACTGGTTGTCCATCGCTACCTTTTACGTCATTCCATTTGGCTTTGAATAAGGCAACAGCCGTATCAGAGAATGGAACGTAATCTAGTGCCATGGCATCATCGTCACCTTGGGTATAAGCCCAATCAAAGAAGTTCAGTACGCCAGCCACTTGCTGAGGATTCTCTGGTTGTTTATGTACTAAAATAAAGGTCGCAGCAGCGATAGGCCATGCTTGCTCAGTCTCAGAGTTGGTAATAACTTTATAAAAGCCTTCTTGCTGTGACCAGTCGATATCACCAGCCGCTGCAAAGGTTTCTGCAGAAGGTTGTACGAAGTTACCTGCGGCATTTTTCAGCGCTGTGTGTGACATTTTATTTTGCTTAGCGTAGGCATACTCAACGTAGCCGATAGAGTTTTTCATACGGTTTACGTAGCTTGATACGCCTTCGTTACCTTTACCGCCCGCACCGGTAGCAGAGGTTGGCCATTTCACAGTCTTATCAACGCCGACGCTGTCTTTCCAGTCCGTTGACACTTTTGCTAAATAATCAGTGAAGTTAAAGGTTGTACCTGAACCGTCTGAGCGGAATACGGTAGTAATAGCAGCATCAGGCAAGGTCAAATCTGGGTTCATTGCTTTGATAGCCGGATCATTCCAGTTGCTAATTTTGCCCAAATAGATGTCTGCTAACGTTGTACCGTCTAACTGTAATTGACCAGGCTCAACACCATCGATGTTTACGATAGGTACAACACCACCGATAACGGTTGGAAACTGAATCAAGCCTGCTTCGTCTAACTCTTCAGGCGTCATCGGTGCATCAGAAGCGCCGAAATCGACAGTTTTTGATTGAATTTGTTTGATACCACCAGATGAGCCAATTGATTGATAATTGACTTGACCACCAGTCGCACCATTGTAGTCATAAGACCATTTGGCATAGATAGGCTGCGGGAACGATGCGCCTGCACCCGTGATGTTCATTGCGATATTCTCAGCAGATTTAAAACCTGCTGTAGAAGAAGATGCTGTCTGAGTGGTTGCCTCAGTGCTGACAGCGCTACTATCAGCAGCTGACTCTGTCGTTTCAGTCGATTTATTACATGCCGTAAGCACTAATGTACAACTAACGGCCACTGCTAATAACGAATAACGCATGTAAGACTCCTAAAGTTTAACAACGATACAAAAAAGCATTGTTTGTGACATGCGTGCTATCTTGACAAGTTTTTATGACAGTTTAATGACAACCTTATGAATCTTTCATTTGCTGTAATAAATGTGCAATTTGAAAAGTCTTAGAAGAATAAAGATGCGCCTACTTATTACAGCGCATTTATTAAGTAATAATTAAAGAGCGCTTATCGAAGGGAGTTCATGTTCTGTGCTTATCACAGATTTGAAATCTGCTATGTAGATGGAACACCTATGGCCAAATACCATTAGCCCTCATAGCAGAATTTTGTTAGTATGAAGGTGATTCACAACACTGACAGACTCGGGGTGCGGTGTATTATTGGCTAGCTTTACTAAACTTGCTTTATTAAAGTCATCGCCTTGATACATTCGCTGAGAGATCACCCGCCGAACCTGATGCGGTTAGTACCGACGCAGGGAAGTCTTAAGCACTTTGTTATTTATAGCAAGGGACGTGCAGAAATGCCTTTTCATCTTCATTACTATCTTAGTGTGTGTGATGTACTACTAAATAGTGAAGAATGATACAAAGCTGCGTCCAACGTTTGATGAGTATCACTCACGACTATATCACTCAGTTTTAGTCGCGAATGATGCTCATGAACTGAATTTGCCAAAATTACAAATGCTACCCCCGCAGCTACTGGCGGTGTTGATTTTATTCAAAAACCAACACGCTAGGACAGCATATGACGACTTCTAATGTACAAGCAGCAAAGACCCATATCCCAGCTGACAATACTCTTCTGACTTCAGAGCCAGCTCAAACGACCAACAGTAAAGCCGATAAAAAAGCAGACGCGCTAAAAACGCCTGCTCATCGCACAGCAAGTGATGCTCGCTTCGAAGAAGATGCCCGCGATTTGCACCGGATACTTCCCGCCTCTCGTAAAGTTTATATCGAAGGCTCACGCCCTGATATTCAAGTGCCCATGCGCGAAATCACCCTTGACCCTACTCCTATACAGGGCGTTTCTGAAGGTGAGTGGGAGCAGAACCCACCATTTTATGTCTATGACACATCAGGTGTTTATACCGATCCCAATGTCGAGATTGATTTGACAAAAGGCTTGCCGAAACTACGTGAAGGCTGGATTGCTGAGCGTGGGGATACCGAACAATTAAGCGGATTGTCTAGTTCATACGGACTGGCACGCGCCCGCGATATCAGTACTGCCAACCTTAGATTTGCTCATATTGATAAACCTCGCCGTGCCAAAGAGGTCGATGGCAAAGCTGGCAACGTCACGCAAATGTACTACGCACGTCGCGGTATTATCACCCCAGAGATGGAGTACATCGCCATTCGCGAAACACAAAAACAGCATGAGCTGACCGATATGCGTCAGCACGATGGTGAGAACTTTGGTGCTAACACGCCGACGGTTATCACCCCTGAATTTGTGCGTAGCGAAGTAGCGGCAGGTCGCGCGATTATTCCAAACAACATCAACCATCCAGAATCTGAACCGATGATTATCGGACGCAATTTTTTGGTGAAAATCAACGCCAATATCGGTAATTCAGCACTAGGTTCTTCTATCGATGAAGAAGTGTCTAAAATGACATGGGCCACGCGTTGGGGTGCGGATAACATCATGGATTTATCTACTGGCAACCATATTCACGAAACCCGTGAATGGTTGATTCGTAACTCGCCAGTACCGATTGGCACCGTACCAATTTATCAAGCATTAGAAAAAGTCGACGGCGTGGCAGAAGACCTGACGTGGGAAATCTTCCGTGATACGTTGATCGAGCAAGCTGAGCAAGGGGTGGATTACTTCACCATTCATGCAGGTGTGCTGTTAGATTATGTGCCAATGACTGCCGGACGTCTAACAGGCATTGTATCGCGCGGCGGCTCTATCATGGCGCAGTGGTGCATGGTGCATCAACAAGAAAGCTTCTTGTACACGCACTTTGAAGACATCTGCGAGATTATGAAAGCCTATGATGTGGCCTTTAGTTTGGGTGATGGTCTGCGCCCAGGTTGCTTGCAAGATGCCAATGACGAAGCGCAATTTAGCGAACTCAGAACCTTGGGTGAGCTGACCAAAGTGGCATGGGAGCATGATGTGCAGGTGATGGTTGAAGGACCTGGGCATGTGGCAATGAACCGTATTAAAGAAAATATGGATTTGCAACTTGAGCTGTGTGCTGACGCGCCATTTTATACTTTGGGGCCATTAACGACAGATATCGCGCCGGGCTATGACCATATCACCAGTGCTATAGGGGCTGCGATGATTGGCTGGTTTGGTACAGCCATGCTCTGCTATGTCACACCAAAAGAGCATTTGGGTCTACCCAATAAAAAGGATGTTAAAGACGGCATCATTACTTACAAAATCGCGGCTCACGCTGCTGATCTTGCTAAAGGTCATCCAGGTGCGCAATCTCGTGATAATGCATTATCTAAAGCCCGTTTTGAATTCCGCTGGGACGATCAATTTAATCTAGCGCTTGACCCAGATACGGCACGTGAGTTCCATGACGAAACGTTGCCAAAAGACGCTCACAAAGTTGCCCACTTTTGCTCGATGTGTGGCCCTAAGTTTTGCTCGATGAAAATCACTCAAAACGTACGGGATTATGCGGCGGGGCTGAATAAAGATGCCACTAATCAAAAAGTCACGTCTTAAACGGGTAACTTTACGGATGCTCTTCATCTGATTTAAGACGTGGATACTGAGCTGGTTCATCAAGTTGGTGAAGCCAGTGCTGAGGAAATTCGTCAAGGCATGGCGGAGATGACCGAAAAGTATAATAGTGAAGGACGTCAGTTGTATAAAGAGGTGTAGCGCTTTACTTACTAGAAACTGATTAACTTAAAAAGCTTGAATCCAACCACTGGGTTCAAGCTTTTTTTATATTCTTCCTTTTAATCTCTATAAATGCCACAAAGCTAATCACCAGATAGATAGGTGTCAACACCATATAACCTAATGGCAGGACCCAAATAGAGAATAAAGCTCGACTTTCTCCCGTTGCACCTTTACCAATGACTATGTCCGTTACCAGTAGAAAGATATAGTAGGCTATCAAACTAAGAAAAGGGACTAGGAATCCGCCGGTCAGTATAACGACCCAACGATTCTCAGGCTGAGTTTCTTCACGTCGACTCATCATGAGTAAATGTAATATACCTAGCGCAAACAACGCAATGAAAGCTATAAATGGCGAGGCTGCCGTTAAAACATTAGCCAATGGACTCAGTGGTTTCTGAATAATAAAATCAGTCTCTTTCGCAAGATTATCGTTGAAATATAATGGTTGATTCACCGATAATGCCGCTTCTTCATTATCGATATTGACAGTGACATGGTCAGTATCACCATCAAAATTTAGAGTGACCGTTGAACCTTGAAATAGCTGGCTCTGTGTATCACTCTGCTGCATAGGCTTTAAGCTATATGAATAGATATGTCTTGCCGTCCAATCACTACCATAATAGTGTGGATGGGCATCATAAGTAGCTATGACAGTGTGCAACCCTTGTGATAAATCTACGTTGATATATTTAGACTCTGCTCTAAACGTTTGACCGTCTGTATCTGTAGGCGAGTAATAAAAGTCAGCCGTATCAAGCACCGTATCATCTTCGGCAAGTACCTCAACAGGCACTGATTGACCATCTATAGAGATTTCGAAATCACCACTTTGCTCAAACTATCCAAACCATCGAACACCTCAAACACTAATGGGAATTGCAGACCTTCACGATTGTTATATAGCTCATAGGTTACCGTATAACTATCATTATTAGTATCTTCTATAACGTCGATGTCGACCGACTCTGATATGACATCAATACTCTTATTGAAATAAGCAGCACTTGCCCAAGTTCCTGAATAGGTGACTGGTTCCATAGCTTGGCTAGAAACAGTCCAACTTAGTAACAACAACCCTATGATAGTAAGTCGAAACACAATATCTCCAAGCTTTATTAAAAATAAACACAAGTTTACTATTCATTGATAATAAAAACTATAAAAAAATCCCAGTAAACATGACATTTACTGGGATTACAAATTCGCTTTCAATCTTTAACTTTAACCCTTCGACGCCTCATAAATCTCTTCGATTGACGCATCAATGACACTGGTAAATGCTTCATCACTCTGTTGCTTACTCAAACCTTCAGTAAAGGCACGTGAAAAGCTCGCAATCATACCTGGGTTTTGCTTAAGCTTATTACAAGCATCGGTACGGCTATAACCACCCGACAATGCCACGACTTTCAATACTTTTGGATGATCAATCAGTTCTTGATAAAAACCAGATTCCTCTGGTAATGTCAGTTTGAGCATGACTTTCTGCTCATCGTTCAAACGCTCCAGATTATGCAAAATACTAGTCTTCAATATAACTTCGCACTCATGCTTTTTGCTACTATTGATATCTACTTCAGGCTCAACAATGGGCATCAAACCTTTTGAGATGATCTGCTTTGCGACATCAAATTGCTGCTGCACGACTAGCTCGATACCATCGACATTTGGCTCATAGATTACTGAGCGCATTTTAGTACCAAAGACGGGATAATTTTTTGCTTTGTCTAATAATAGGTCTAAGTTCGGCATTGGCTTCATAACTTGCACACCATTCATTTGCTCAGCCAACCCTTTATCCACTTTTAAAAATGGCACGATATTCTTATCTTCCCATAGATAGTTAGCCGTTGATTTGCCATTGACCTCACGCTCCATGGTATCTTCAAATAAAATCGCGCCAAGGACACGCTCGTTATCAAAAGCGGTGCAAGTCATCATACGGGCACGCATCTCATGGACTAAGTCGAACATAGCTTCGTCATTGTCATAATCATCACTTGTGACACCATAGTTTTCTAGCGCCTTTGGTGTGCTACCGCCACTTTGGTCAAGTGCTGCGATGAAACCTGAACTGGTTTTTACGCGCTGTAATTGTTTTTCGTATTCCATTAAGAGTGCATCCTATTTTTATTGATTGAGGTCAAGTGTCACAAAACCAACTGCTTTTTGTCAACTTATATCAGCCTTGCTGTTTGTAGACAACCTTAACATAGGACGCTCTTTACGCCTATATCTGATCGGTTAACGCTTTCATAAAGTCGTCATCACACTCACGTCTTTAGAATAACTTTTTATGCTAAAAACAGTAGCGCCACACAACAAATCGCTAATAATAAACCTAATACATTAATACGATTAAGATGCTCTTTAAAAACCCCAACACCAATCAAAGTGGCGACTGCGATAACGCCAACATTCATACCAGTAAAGACGATACTGGGAGAGTCATGCATTACTTGATGGGCCCGTACATAGGCATAGATATTACCCATATTAAGCGTACCTAATAACAGTCCTGCCGCAAGCGCATTTCCTTGCCAGCGCACGCGAGTAACCAGTAAATAAATCAGCAGTAATAAACCTGCTAACCCAAAACTGACAAATAGCGTGAGTGGAAAAGCAGTGCCTTGTTTGGCAACCTGCTTGAATAAGATATCAATGATGCCATAGCCCGCCCATACGCCAAACAACCAAAGTGGAGTACGTTTAGCGTGCTGACTAATCTCAGCATGCTGTGGACGATAGACCAAAGCTGCTAATGCCAGAAATCCTAACGCCAATCCCAATATATGCGTACCCGTGATCAGCTCACCAAACAATAAGAAAGAGGCCACGATAGGAATAATTAATGATAGACGCTGTGCTGCATCGGTCGCGACCATACCCACTGCTTCGATTGTCCGACCAAGGATAATGAACACAGCAGGTAGCATTATACCGAGAGCGCCAATCACACCCCATGCGCTACCAAGGGTACTCATCCCGCTTATATCTGGTTTTAGCAAAAGCCAAGTTAATAAACAAGCCACTGGATAACCAGCAACGATGGTCTGACGTATATCTATGTTTTTTTGCCGTAAAATCTTTAATAACACTGAAACAGCGACGCTACAAAACACCGCTATCGTTAAATACACCATGAGTTTTTACCTTGTTAAACGACTATTTTTGCGTGATGACTTTTCAAAAAATCAGAAAGTTCAAAAAAATAGCAAATTCAAAAACCAGAAAGTTTGCATATGAAATTTGAGCTGCCGAAAAGAGTAGAATAATAACATGTAACAAAATATTTTTGCGTAGCTATCAATTGAATTGAGGACAAGACCTAATAACTAGGGCGTGTCCTCATTTTAAAAATGGGGATGAAAATGAGATAAATCGCAGTCAAACAAGGAAAATAGCGCAGATAATATCGAGATATTAGTCAGCTATTTGACGCTGTTTGGCAAGATTTAGCCATTTTTAACCCATTTAGATGACTATCGATTGAATTGAGGACACGCCCTAATTGACCTATACCGTTCAAATTACAATTAGCATGCAGGTCTAATTGTGAAGTTTGCTAAAATAGCGAGCAATCCTAATAACTAAAGTAACGATTCAAAACAACGAGTGATACCGTTGATTTTGGCGTACTGCTATTGATGTTTTATGACTACCTATGAATACTCTATTTCGCTTTTTTGAAACTCGCCTGCCTGCCTTCCCTGATTCCCCTATGCCGCTACCCTCACCTCGTGATGGCATGCTTAAATTTCTGTGGGTGTGTACCAAAGGTCTACGCGGTTGGCTACTGCTATTTATGCTGTTGTCAGCAGGTATTGGTATCTATGAAGCGATGCTGTTTGCTTGGATTGGTAATATCGTCGACTGGCTTGGCGTATATACACCGCAGAATTTATGGTTAGAAAAAGGCGATATGCTGCTGATGATGCTAGCAGTCATGATAGTCAGCCCATTATGGATTGCCTTATCATCGTTCATTCATTTTCAGACCTTGCAAGGCGTGTTCCCAATGCAAATGCGCTGGCGTTTTCATCAGCGTATGCTTGGGCAGTCAATGCAGTTTTATCAGGATGAATTTTCAGGGCGTGTCTCAGCTAAAGTAATGCAAACGGCACTAGCCGTGCGTGATACCGTGATGACCGTTACCGACATGTTTATGTATGTCTCTGTCTACTTTATTACCTCGGGTATTATTTTATTCAACTTAGACAGCTTACTATTAATTCCATTTATCATCTGGTTCGTCTTGGTTGCCCTGAGCATTTGGTACTTTATTCCTAAATTAAAACACACTGCCATTGTTCAGGCAGATGCCCGTGCATTGATGGTTGGACGGATCACTGATGCTTATGCCAATATCATGACCGTCAAGCTATTTAGTCATTCACGCCGGGAGCTAGGTTATGCTAAGAATGCCATGGGGCAGTTTCTAGGCACTGTCCATGCACAGATGCGCTGGGTCAGCTATCTAGAAGTCTCGACTCATCTTATCAGTGTTATTTTGGTCAGTAGTACTGCTGGTATTGGTCTATATCTATGGCAGCAAGGAGACGTCGGTGTGGGCGCATTTGCTGCTGCAACGGCGATGGCACTACGTTTGAATGGTCTGACACGTTGGATTATGTGGCAAACTGCCAGTTTATTTGAAAGTATCGGTACGGTACAAGATGGCATGCGCACATTATCAGCCCCACAAACCATTGTCGATCAGCCAAGCGCGCCCGCCCTAGATATATCTAAAGGTCGTATCGTGTTCGATGACGTAGATTTTAGCTATGAAAGTAATAACAGTGCCGATAATATCGAAAGCCAAAATATAGACGAAGCAAAGTTACCAGCAACCTCTACTATCAAACTTCTCGATAACTTTTATTTGGACATCGCGCCAGGTGAAAAGATAGGTTTGGTTGGCCGCTCTGGTGCAGGTAAATCAACGTTGGTAAATTTACTATTACGCTTTTTTGATGTTGATAGCGGTAAAATCCTGATCGATGGTCAGGCGATTGATGCGGTTACTCAAGAGTCTCTACGCCAACAAATCGGCATGGTCACCCAAGACACCTCTTTATTACATCGTACCGTACGCGAAAACATCGCTTACGGCCGTCCTGATGCAACCGATGAAGAAATCATTACGGCTACCAAGCAAGCCCAAGCTTGGGACTTCATCAAAGACTTATATGATGATAAAGGCAATGTTGGTCTTGATACCCAAGTCGGTGAACGTGGTGTCAAACTCTCTGGCGGACAACGTCAACGTATTGCCATCTCACGTGTTATGCTAAAAAACGCGCCGATTTTACTATTGGACGAAGCAACCAGTGCACTTGACTCTGAGATTGAATTTGCCATTACCGAAAGCCTGAATGACATTATGACTGGCAAAACAGTCATTGCCATTGCTCATCGTCTCTCTACCATTGCCGCACTTGATCGACTGGTCGTCATGGATAAAGGTCGAATTATCGAGCAAGGCAGTCATGATGAGCTATTGGCTCTACACGGTGTCTATGCACGGTTATGGCATCGTCAAAGTGGTGGCTTCTTAGGTGAAGACAGCTAGGGCGTGTCTTCAATTCACTCGATAGTCATCTCAATAGGCTAAAAGTGGTTAATTCTCATTAAAAATCAGACACAAGGAGGTGTTTACCTTATGAAAGCATTTGCAAAAAGTATTAATATTAGTGGAAAACAAGCGCGCTACTATAATCTTAGTCGGCTTGCTCCGTCGGTACCATCAAACACTGCCTCACGTGTACCGGCACACTTTTATGGTGGCAATAGCTTCACTGTTGGCACCTATCTACCACTACTAGGTGCTTTGGCAACTAACTTTGACATCAAATCCCTAGCCTTACGCGGCTACTGGTACGACAAACCGCAACGTCGTCGTCTAACGCGCGAACAAGATGCCGAGATACTTATTGAATTCCTAGAAAGAACACAAGACAAGCCTGTCGTTGGTATTGGCCATTCGCAAGGAGCAACTTCCACTGCAATCGCGGCGGCCAAACGCCCGGAACTGTTTTCACAGCTATATTTAATAGAGCCTGTGACGTTTACTAAAAGACAAGCCAGACTATATAACCTATTGCCACGTAAGCTTCTGCTGAACCGTGAGCCTTTTAAGAGCACGCTAGTCAAACAATCTATCTGGTCAAATATCGATGATTATTATGAGAGTTTACGCGAGCAACGTGCCTATCGACGTATCAGTGATGCACACTTACGGATATTCGCTGAGCAAAGCTTAATCAAAAATCCTGATGGCAGCTATACCTTGATATTCGCGCCCGAGCAAGAGCTCGCCAATTATTTTGGCGCCCCTCATATTGATAGCGCACTCAAGCAGCTTAAATGTCCTTATACGTTGATTACTGGCAAGCCCACTTTGTTTATCAATGACAAAGTGCGTAAGCAGTGGCGCAAATTCGTACCGGACAACCGTATAATATCCCTATCAGAATATGGTCATCTGTTGCCGATGGAAGCACCTGAATTATGTGCTCAAATCATCAATGAGAACTATCAAAGTAGCAAGTAAGCGTATTTATGACTGACCTCTTCTCCCCTGCACCGACTGACAATCTATTGCCTTATAATGGTAATGTGAACGACTTCGGTGTTGTTGTTGAGAACTGCGACACTTTGTATGATCGCTTATTAAATGAGTTACCTTGGCAATCTGATATCGTGACATTGTTTGGACAGACTCATATCACCACACGTCAAATCGTTTGGATGGGTGAAAGCAATACTACTTACCACTACTCTGGACAATCACGCTATGCCACTCCATGGACAGACTCTGTGTTTCACGTGAAACAATACATCGAGCAACAGCTATCAAGTATTGGCATCGATACTACTTTTAATTCTTGTTTACTCAATTATTATCCGTCTGGTACTGATGGTATGGGCTATCATGCAGATGATGAAAAGGAATTGGGTGCTCAGCCAATTATTGCTTCACTCTCTCTTGGTGCCACACGCAAATTTATCTTAAAGCATAAAAAAACCCAAGATAAAGTCGAGCTTCATCTTGAGTCAGGTCAGTTAATCGTCATGCATGGTGATACGCAAAAATTTTGGAAACACACCATTACAAAAACCAAAACCGTTGCAGCGGGACGTATCAGCCTAACGTTTCGACAAATACTCTCTCATTAGATTAAATATAGTCTAGAGCGTGTCTTAGCTTACTTTCAAAACAATCTTGCCGAAAGCATCGCCTTTTTGTAGCTCATGGTGAGCCGCAACCACGTCAGACAATGGATAAGTTTGCTGAATACGTAACGTCAACGCACCATCTGCAACAAGCTGTAAAACTCGAGCCATGTCCTCACCACTACGCTGCGACTTATAACCTGCCACATTTAAGTTCTTTTGGCTGCCTGCTTCTTTAAGCTTATCAACCCAAATCGTTGGTAATACATAGACATCACCTTCAGACTTCATGACATCAAGCGCTCGCATACCTGCTTCATTACCGACTAAATCTAGTAGCACATCCGCTTGCAGCTCAGGGAATGCCTCATCCTCAGTATAATCAATCCAGCCAGTCAGCTTAGATACATCTATCAATTCATCAAGCTGGGCGTATTTTTCTGGTGAGCAAATTACCGTCACCTTGATATTATCTTGCGCCACTTTATTCATTAGTAATTGAATCAATAAATGTCCGACGCCGCCTGCTGGAGCATTGATCACCACATGCTCACCGTCTTTAATATCTGCAAACTCTACAAACTGTATCGCCGTCTGTCCGATACAAGGCAATGCACCTGCTTGCTCCAATGTCACTGATTCTGGCACTTTTGCCAGTAGCTGGGCATCGACTGCGACATACTCAGCATAACCACCACCATTGAAAGTCAGCGCAGCAACTTGATCGCCAATACTGAAATGCTCGCTATTACTATCGACCACCACACCTGATACATCGAAACCTAAAATAGCTGACTCATTATTATCGAATTTTTCTTTTTGGATAGCGGCAGCACCCCAACCTTTTCCTTGACGTGTTTTATAATCGACAGGGTTGATACCAGCATAAGCGACTTTGACTAATACTTGGTTATTTTCTAATACAGGCACAGCGACATTGTCTTGGTAAATCATCACTTCAGGTGTACCGAACTCATTGATGAGTACAGCATGTTGGGTCGTTAGTAGTTGGCTATTAGACATCGTTATATATCCTTATATATTATCGGGCGTTTTTTGCACCCACTATTTTGATTGGTATTGTTTTAATAAAACGTTAATTTCAAAACATACTGACGACTACTTTATAACGGATTTAGATGTATTTTACAACAGCGACAACTCTGCACTGATTGGCAGATGATCCGACAGCGTCGACCAAGGCTTACCAGTGTGTACCCACGCATCCTTTATCTTTAGATTTCGCACATAAATGCGATCTAGACTGAGTACAGGTAACTTGGCTGGGAATGTTGGCAACAGCTTACCATGGCAGTGTTTAAAGGCTTCCGTCATCCCTAGACTAGTGGCCAGCTTATCGCAGGACATTTTTTTCCAATCATTAAAATCACCTGCCAAAATCAGGGGCTGATCATCAGAAATTTCATGACATATATAGTTAGTAATGGCTTCGTATTGCTTGATACGATCACGCTCAAACAAGTTCAAATGCGCGCACAGCACCACAACCGGTCTCTCCCAACCTATCGGCTGTACTTCACAATGCAACACGCCGCGCTGCTCTAGCTTATTGACGGTAATATTAACATTGTGTTTTGGATCTAAAGGAAAACGGCTCAATACGGCATTGCCATGATGACCATTCTCGTACTCTGAGTTTTTGCCATAGCTATTCTGTAGCTGTAAATACTCACCGAACCACTCATGCTGTGATTGATCAGGATATTCATTGTATTGCAGGTTTCGCTTCAGGTTTTGACCTTGCACTTCTTGCAGACATAGTATGTCGGAACCAACGATATCAAGTGCTTGGGCAATACCTTGCATTTTGACTTGTCGATTTAATGGCGACATACCTTTATGAATGTTATAGCTGGTTAGAACAAAAGAGGTCGTAGTTTTCATTTTATTAGTCATAGACTTAGTATTTATAAAGTAAGGATTGATAGTGCTTCTTCAAAATTTATCGCAAAAATATTTAGTAATGTGGGGTCAAACACACATCAACATAAAAAAGCATTGATTCGTATAGAACCAATGCTTCCATGTTATACCTATCCGCCATCAATGGCTAATTCATACATAACTCTCATTGATGGAGTGTCTTAGCAAATCAGTAACGGGTTACCAAAGCAATCGGTTGATCTGCACCCATGATTTCTTCTGGTAAGAATACCGCTTTACCACCATTGTGAATGACATGCTCAATGATTTCGCCTACTGCATCATCAGTGACACCTTCGGTGGTAGCATCATCTACGATACTCAATGTTTGCGCTTGCTCATCAATTTTAGCAGACTGGATATATCGGCGGCGCACGTAAAGTGTCTCACCCACCCCTTGGAACGCGCTACGATAGATTTCTTGTAGGTCAGTTTGTAACATATTGGCACCGCGAGCTTTATCAATCTCACCCATGGCTGCTTGATGTAGCGACGTACGATAGCCTTCTACTGCTTCTTGTACACTGTCGATGATATGCTGGGCATGGCCATCTTCTAAGTTGGTTGCATTTGATACTGTGGCAATGATGTTATCTGGACGGTCGCATACTTCTTTATAATAGCCGATATTTTTGGCATCGCCCACGACCACGAGCGGCATTTTATGCTCGCCCCATAGCTCTTGCACACTCTTATCTACTTGGTTAAAGAACTCTTTTAAATAGCTGCTCTCATTGTTCGACGAGCGATCTGTGCCGCCATCTCCTGTTGTATACAGGCCATTATTTTCGATTGGGAACGGGATATTATCCATATTGTTTTGCACATCGTCGTCTTTACCTAACTCTCTAATGACTCGATCATTAGATGCTTCGATTAAACGTGCACCATCACGGGTTAGCACTACCGTATAATAATGAACCGCACTTGCCATATCACGCACCAAATCTCGAGTCGCAAAACGATGTGAAATCATAACGCGCTCAGTGGTATCGATCGGCATACGAATCACTTGCACATCTTCAGTACTGGCAAAAATAGCTAAAGTATCGAGATTTAAGTTATGATTTAGCTCTTTGGTTTTGGCATGAATATTATCTAGAATCGTGGTCGCTATACGCTTGTCGTATTCATTGGTTAAGCGTTCTTCGACTACTTTTAATTGGTTTTTTAGGGCGATTGGATCTTGATCATTGGCAGGATGCTCACGATGAGTCTTGACAAAAATACTGACCGCAGGATTAGCATTGGTCTCGCGTAAGCTTTTGAGAGTTGCTTTCATATATTGCTCCTTGTTTTATTATCATTTACTCTTAACGTTGTAGATTTTCTAGGTGTCAGTTATTAATAACTAACCACTTATGCAATGTACGCTTTTAAAACTGATAAAAAATCGAGGCCTTATAAATGCCTGCTTTCATGTGTCAGGAAATTTAATCATATCCTCTTTGATTAGGGCGTGTCCTCAATTCAATCGATAGTTATTTAAATGGGTTAAAAATGGCTAAATCTTGCCAAATGGCGTCAAATAGCTGGTCAATATCTCGATATTATCTGCGCCATTTTCCTTGTTTGACGGCAATTTATCTCATTTTTATCACCATTTTTAAAATGAAGACACGCCCTAATGTTCTATTACTTTTCTTTCGAGGCCGTACATACTTTCATATCAGTCTATGTAGTCGATATTTAATACATAGAATCTTAATACCTTACATAGAACCTTAATACCTTGGGTATCAACGCATTAACGATTATTTTTTTGTGCTATTACTTTGATGCTAACAGTAAGGTCACCCTATCTATACGACTAATTTGCAATCAAATGATGGTTCTTTGTAAATAGAAAGATTTCTATCACCATAGACATTGAGGCTTTTTGTTCCATATCCTCTGTATATCAACGACGACATTCCTTTACCCTCTATATTATGAGTACTCAGGTTGTATTTCTATCAATCGAACCCATCTTTTATATAACCTACCTATAAAACTGTAAGATACTAAAAAGCCAACGCACTGCATTTTTGGTTAATTAATATTTTTATCACATCACACTTAATTAATAATAATTCATTCACTAATATCGGATACCTTTATGACATCTATTTCTTCAGACTTACGGCTTGTCGATTTTGCTACTGCTACGCCGAGTATGTTACAAAGCCAAGTTATCGATGCTATCGATAATGCCAATGCATTTTTAGATGCGATGACAGATACCATAGATAATAGTACTTCCGCCCTAGAGGATGTGATGACTTTTGATCATATCAATCTCGCGCTAGATCGCAGTTGGGGTATCCTATCGCATCTTAACAGTGTGATGAGTAATGATGAAATTCGTCATGTACATCATGAACTACTGCCTAAACTATCAGCTTATGGCACTCGTGTAGGACAACATCAGCCACTATTTAATCGTTATCAAACGATCGTGAATGACACAGTATTTTTTGCGACGCTTGAGCCTGCGAGATCACGTGCCATTGAGCTTGCTCTAAGAAGCTTTGAGTTATCAGGAGTTGCACTACCTAAAGCTGAACAAGAAAAGTTTGCGGCCATTCAAAGCAAACTATCCACCTTATCGGCAACCTTCTCTGACCATGTTTTAGATGCCACACAAGCATTTGCACTGCCTTTACAAAAAGAACAGTTAGCAGGTTTGACCGAAAGTGGTTTGGCATTATTGGCAGATGCAGGTGAGCAATACAAAGCCCGTCAGCTTGCCAGCGATGTGCTCACGCAAGCTGATATTGAGACGCTACCAACGCCTTATTATGTGGCAAGTTTAAACATTCCTGTCTATCTCGCTATCATGACCCATGCTGATAATCGCGATTTGCGTGAGACTATGTACCGTGCTTACGTTACCCGTGCATCTGAATTTGATAAGCATACCAATGCTAAAGGTGAGTCGCTAAACAATGCTGATATCATGAGTCAAATTCTAAGCTTGCGTGAGCAAAAAGCAAAACTACTAGGTTTCGATAATTATGCAGAAGTCTCACTATCGACCAAAATGGCTGACAACGTAGCGGAAGTTGAAGCCTTCTTACGTGACCTAGCAGAGCAAGCAACGCCTACTGCTAAGCAGGACTTAGCACAACTACAGAAATACGCGAAGAACCATAGTATCGATGACCTGCAATCATGGGACAGCGCCTATATCGCTGAAAAAGTAAAGCAAAGCGAATTTAGCTTGTCACAAGAGGAAATACGACCTTACTTCCCATTACCAAAAGTGATTGATGGTTTATTTGCCATTGTTGAGCGCTTGTACGGCATAAAAGTTCAAGAGAAAAGTGAATCTGTGTCACGCTGGCATGAAGATGTGCGTTTTTATCAGTTGTTTGATGCTGACGACCATTTACTTGGCGGCTTCTACTTCGATTTATTTGCACGCAGTGGTAAGCGAGGCGGTGCTTGGATGAGTGGTTTCCAGTCGCGTTATACTTATGATGAGCAAGATCACCAACAGCTGCCTATTTGCTTTATGGTCGGCAATTTCACGCCTGCACTTGCGGGCAAGCCAAGCTTATTGACTCATGACGAAGTATTGACATTATTCCATGAGTTCGGTCACGGCTTACATCATCTACTAACCCAAGTGACTGTCGGTGATGTCGCTGGTGTCAATGGCGTCGAGTGGGATGCAGTTGAACTACCAAGCCAGTTTATGGAAAACTGGGCATGGGATGCGGAAGGTATCGCACTGATTAGCAGTCATGTTGAGACCGGAGAGCCGTTGCCTAAAGACAAACTCGATGCACTATTGGCTGTCAAAAACTTCCAAAGCGGCATGCAAACACTGCGTCAAATCGAATTCGCCCTGTTTGATTTATTGATTCATGGGCATTCGCCAGCACTTGATTATGATGGTGTTTTAGCAACGCTAAACAAAGTACGTAGCGATATCTCTATCATGCAAACGCCTGATTATAACCGCTTTGCTAACGGATTCAGCCATATCTTCGCAGGTGGTTATGCGGCTGGCTATTACTCTTATAAATGGGCTGAGCTGTTATCTGCAGATGCCTTTAGTAAGTTTGAGGAAGACGGTATTTTTAACTCAGCCACAGGTAAATCTTTCCGCGAGTCTATCCTGTCCGTTGGTGGCAGTTTTCCAGCCAAAACCAATTTTGAGAACTTCCGTGGTCGTAGTGCCAGCATCGATGCTTTATTACGTCATAGTGGTTTTGATAGCTCTAAAAATATCAACGCTGCCAATGCTCAAACGACTCACGAGGCGATTTAAATGCGTTACCAATCATCAAGCCCTAAACGTCGGTTTTTAGCAGGCGTTCGCTGTCCAAAATGCCAAGCGATAGACGCGGTAGTACAGGTGAATATCGTGACTCCAGCACCTGATGAATACATCGAGTGTACTTTGTGTGGGCACGCAGAGCATCGCCCTGACCCTGATGCGATCAGTGCCAAAAACCATCTCGAGGATCAACTGGCTCGTGATGCAATGGTCACGGGTACAAGTGGTACAGTGAAGTTCAAATCCTAATTATCTGATATTACGCGTCAAGTCCTAATCGCTACTGGCCTATCTATCAATAGATAGGCTTTTTATTTTGAGTTTGCTATAGTATGGCTATCTATATTTCTAACATAAATCGACTACAATATGAAAAGCCAAAATATGCGTCCTTTATCAACTAAACTATCAGAAGAAAATTCTACTAAATCTTGGAAAAAATGGTTGCTAGCATTGATATTAGCAACGCTATTTATTGGTTACTTGATTTGGAAAAGTGCTTTGTCTGATACAAGCACATCTCTACCAGTCACAAAACAAATTGAAGCGACAGAGTCTATTTCTACGCCACTTAATAGTGTGACGAGCGATTTGGAAGATACAGATGTACCTGTATCTTCAAATAATCAATCGCTTGATCCTGATGCTATTTTGAGCGCGCCTTTACCAGAAACGGACAGTTTGGCCAAAGAAGAGAGCGATCGTCTCAATGACGAAACCAACCGCTTAGTTGAGCAAGAGAAGTTACTGGCTGAACAACTTGCTATGAATAAGCAGTTGGCTGACATGAAAGCAGAGCAAATTACATTGGTTGAGCAACAGATAGCTCAACTAGAAGCGAGTGGTACTGTTAAGACTGAGGTCAAATAAATTTATATTTATTATAAAGGGGCTGGCAATGGCGACTCTACAATTAACCCAGGCCCCTATTCTCACGAGTAGCGCACAACTACTTATTCTGCCAGTTAATACGGCAGGTATTCTTCTAGATCCTGTACTCACAAAATCTAAAACTTTATTTCCTGATAATTATCAACGTTACTATCGCGCGTGCCGTGATGGTAGTTTAAATGTGGGTAGTTGTATGCTCCATAAGCGTGCACTTGAGCAAGCTGGACTGGGCATAAGCAGTAATGGCAATCAACCAAGCTATATCGCCAACCTTGTTATATCAGATCATCCTTATCACCCGGTACGCATGCGTTGGTTGACAGAAGCAGTAACAGACTGTCAACAGCAGCTCATACCTTTGATACGCTATCAAGGTATCCGTAGAATTGCCCTACTTGCACGTCCGCTTATACATAATAGTGTACGGAATAACGACCCTGAAACACGAAGTTCAGGGCAATCACTTCCTTTAGATTGGGATGCTGATATTTTGCCGTTACTGATTGAGAAATTACAAGATCTGCCTAAGTTACGTATCGACGTACATGTGCCTAAAAATATTGAAGTTTGAAATGGAATAGGCCGAAGTGGTTAAGACAATATAGCACCGAGAAGTACCATTATTAGCAGCGGTTGGCCCCAGTGAGTGTAGAGCTAATATCTAATCGTTTAGCGTCATAACCTCGTCCAATATTATATAATCTAAGAATAATGCCCATAAAAAAACCGCCTTGAATACTCATGACGAGTAGCTCAAAGCGGTTCTTTTGTACTAAATTAAACAAAACCAATTGTTAAAAATTAGTTCTGCTCAATACCTTTCATAGTCAGCTTAATGCGACCACGGTTATCAACGTCTTGAACGAAGACCTTAACGATCTGACCTTCTTTCAAGTAATCTGATACATTTTCTACGCGCTCTTCTGCGATTTGTGAGATATGTACTAGACCATCAGTGTTTGGCAATACGTTAACGAATGCACCGAAGTCAACAATACGAGCAACTGTACCTTCATAAGTTTTACCGACTTCAACTTCAGCAGTCAATGCTTCGATTTTACCAATAGCTGCTTTAGTCGCTGCTTTGTTTTCACCAAAGATACGAATCGTGCCACCGTCATCAATATCGATAACTGCGCCAGTTTCTTCAGTTAGCTGACGAATCATCGCGCCGCCTTTACCGATTACATCACGGATTTTGTCCGGATTGATTTCGATAACCGCATAGTTAGGCGCATGAGCATTGATTTCAGTACGGCTCTCTGGCAATACTTTATTCATCGCATCTAGGATATGGATACGACCAGCATGGGCCTGCTTAAGCGCTTGCTCCATAATATCAGGCGTAATACCTTCGATTTTGATATCCATCTGAAGCGCAGTAATACCATCTTTAGAACCAGCAACTTTAAAGTCCATATCGCCAAGATGATCTTCATCACCTAAGATGTCTGATAGTACAGCGAAACGCTCGCCTTCTTTGACCAGACCCATCGCGATACCAGCAACTGGTGCTTTTAATGGTACGCCTGCATCCATCAATGCCAAACTTGCACCACAAACAGACGCCATAGAAGATGAACCGTTTGATTCAGTAATCTCTGATACCACACGGATGACATATGGGAAGCGTTCGCTATCTGGAAGCATTGCTTGTACACCGCGACGTGCTAAACGGCCATGACCAATTTCGCGACGCTTTGGAATACCTTCACGACCCGTTTCACCTACTGAGAAATGCGGGAAGTTGTAATGCAGCATGAAATGGTCACGGATAGTGCCACCTAGCGAGTCAATCATGTTGACGTCACGACTGTTACCCAATGTGGTCGTAACCAATGCTTGCGTCTCACCACGAGTGAATAGTGCTGAACCATGCGTGAATGGCAATACACCAACTTGTACGTCAAGCGCGCGAACGGTCTCAAGATCACGACCATCGATACGTGGCTTACCTGACAAGATATTGTCACGAACCGTGCGATACTTAAGGTCGTTATAGATTTCTTTAAGCTCAGTTACGGTATCAGCATAACTTTCTGACTCAGCATCACCAGCAAGCGAATCAATAATTGACTGCTTGATTTCGTCAAGCTTAGCGTAACGTTCTTGCTTGTCTGTGGTAGTGTAAGCATCTGCAACTTGCTCACCGAACTGCTCTTTCATGCTGCTTGTAAGCGCTTGATCGCGTTCAGGAGCACTATACTGTTGTTTAGCAGTACCGATCTCTTCTGCCATTGATGCAATATTATCAATAACGATTTGCTGTTGCTGATGACCGTATAATACCGCGCCTAGCATCTGATCTTCTGAAAGCTCTGCCGCTTCAGATTCAACCATCAATACTGCAGACTTAGTACCAGCCACAACCAAATCAAGATCGCTCTCTTTGAGCTGCTCAATGGTTGGGTTCAGTACGTATTCACCGTTGATAAAACCAACACGTGCTGCTGCAACTGGACCATTGAATGGCGCATCAGAAATAGCCAATGCCGCTGAAGCACCGATTAGTGCAGCGATATCAGCTGATTGAGTTTTATCTGATGAAACGACTGTCGCTGTGATCTGAATTTCGTTAACATAGCCTTCAGGAAATAGCGGACGAATCGGACGATCGATTAAGCGCGAAGTTAAAGTCTCAAACTCGCTCGCACGGCCTTCACGTTTGCCATAAGCACCCGGAATTTTACCCGCTGCATACATTTTTTCTTGATAATTAACGGTTAGCGGAAAGAAGTTTTGACCTGCTTTGGCTTCTGATTTTACGACCGCAGCAACTAGGACGGTAACGCCGCCCATGTGAACTAAAATAGAGTTTGCCTGACGTGCTACGCGACCAGTTTCGATAACAACTTGCTGGTTACCGTATTGGAATTCACGCTTAATAGTGTTAAACATTGTCATATAATATTCCTAATGTTGACTGACAAAAATAATATCAGCGCTATAAAAATCTGATATCTGTCATTAAAATTCTTTGTATATAGCCGTTTATTGACAAGGCTCCTGTTGTAGGATGATGTCAATTAGGGTCAATATCGCTACCTATTTATCTCATATATATGTCTATGATAGACATCGTACGCTTACGTATATTTGGTCGTTCAAATTTGGTTGTACTATAAATACTATCAAAGACCTTCATACAAAAGGCATCAGTGATCAAAACTACCATACATGATATTTTCTGTGTTCTTTAAGTATTTATATTTATAGTGGCTAGACTATAGCCAATCACTCTGTAAATAATCGCTATATAACTAGCAGCCATATGATAAAACTTACTAGGCATTATTTTACAGTGATTTATAGTCATTGACCAATGAATTGCAAAATGGAGCATATCCTGCAAGTTCGCATTTCAATTCTGATTAAACCATCAATGTTATCGCTAATCAGCTATTTATTACTTACTTTCAGATGGCTATATCAGTTAAGACAACAACTCTTAATAGCCCATACTGATAAGCATAAAAAAACGGCGTGAAACTATTCCACACCGTTTTTAGAAAAATCTATTTTATCGATATTAGCGAGCAAATGCTAAGCGGCTTAGCAAAACCTTTAAAATAATGCCACATACGGGCACTTTTTAATTTGGTAGCCACTCGCACTGTTGTCGCTAGATTAACGACGTAGACCTAACTGGCTAATAAGGGTGGTATAACGACCAAGATCTTTACCTTTTAGGTAATCAAGCAATTTACGACGGGTGTTAACCATACGGATAAGACCGCGACGGCTATGATGATCCGCTTTATGCGCTTTAAAATGGTTCTGTAGATCGTTGATACGAGCACTTAACAAAGCTACTTGAACTTCTGGTGAACCAGTGTCGCTTTCGCCACGTTGGTATTGAGCAATGATTTGTTCGCGATCAGTATTAGTTAGCATAAATATCTCCGGCAATGCTAAAAGCTTAAAAATACACTCGAATTTGAGTCGTTTTAAAAGCAGTAGAATAGTAAATAAAGTAACTTGCACGTCATTCAGGACAACCCTGCATTACTAGAGTTGACCTAGTGTACGACAAGCTCAATTAATTATAACGATCATTTATATGAAGCTGCTATGAGACAGTATCTAATATAGCCATCCGTTTTGAATAGTCTACTGGATACAATATCCCATCTAAACTAAATTTAAATGTGACGCTGATTATAACAAAAAACTGCTGAACTCGCAGCAGTTTTTCACATTAGTTTTACGGCTAAATTAGCTTCTATCGAAAACATCAAACCTAGTCATTTACAAACTCTAGTCATTTACAAACTGAGCCATCTGATAGTGCTATTTATTTTTTGATATCGCTCTCAGTAGCATTACCACCAAGCTGGTCATCTCCGAGCGGTGCCGCTGTAGTGACTTCCGCTAAGCTAGCTGGAGTACTATGTTCGCTAGGATTAATCTCTTCTGCAAGCTTTTCAATCTCTTTTTCTTGCTCGTCCATACTGTTTGATGAATTACTCATATTAGCTCCTGAATTATTATTTTTTTGGACTAACTGCGATTGCACTCATTGATACTGAAACGTGCAAACTATAAATACATTAGTATGGCTCTACTCTGGAAAACACATTGGACAAATTATTTGCTTTCTTTCGTACTTTCTACATTATCAGCAATACGGTCTGCAGCTGCTTCAGTATCTGCTGCATGATTGTTTTCAGTCTGGTCTTTGAGCGCTGCAGTCGCTGCATCAGAACGTTGTTGCTCAAGCTTAGTATCGTTTGGGTTAGAATTTGACATAATATTTTCCTTAGTTATGGTTATGAATGATTAAAGTATTTTGATGCTTGTTTGACGATTAGATAGCAAGAACTCTAAAATAGTGCTTTATCTATAGCATCAACAAAATTGGTTATATCATCTGGATTACGCGAGGTGATAAGATTGCCATCAACTTGTACTGTTTTATCTACATAATTTGCGCCAGCATTTTCTAAATCTGTCTGGAGCGTAGGATAAGCAGTCAATGTTTTACCCTTAGCGATACCTGTGTTAATGAGTATCCAAGGTGCATGACAGATAACAGCCAACGGCTTATTCGCATCATTGATAGCATTAATTATTCTATGAGCTTCTTTATTGCCTCGGATGGTATCTGCATTCACAGTACCGCCTGGTAGCACTAATGCATCATACTCAGTAACACTGGCTTCATTTGTAAAGATATCAGCAGTGAAAGTATCACCTTTATCGACATCTTGCTTCATCGCTTGGACTTCTTTATCTTCGTTAGTAGTAATAAGAACTGTCTTGTAACCTTTGTCTTTCAGTTGGTTATTAACCTCTTCGTACTCTGCTTGTTCAAAGTTATTGTGTAGTAAAAAAGCAATAGTTTTCATAATACTTCCTATCTTTATATTTGTGATTTTATATAAGAAAATTTATTATTGATTTGCCTATTTTTCTTGTTATTAGTGCCTTTTGTTTTTATTGAGCGTCGAGCCTTGGGCCGTAAAACCTTCCTTGTTAGAACTATTCCATACTAGTTTTTTATTATTGTAAGTTTTTATTATTAGCCTGCTTTTTGTTTTTCTTACTTTTTTTTGTCATTTTATTATATTAATTATTTCGTCTGGCTTTCCCTAGCTGACATATCTAATGTACAAAAAAAACAGGTTCCACCATAGGTGAAACCTGCAATAAAATGTGAGGATATGTGATTAATGTAAACCGTTAGTAAGCCAAAAAGGCTTTATCGCGACTTATTTAACAAGAATAAAACTAACGCTGAATTAATTTTTTTGGCTGTAATCGACCATTCAGACTGACTGCACCTAAACCTAAAAACTGACCGTCTTCGTTTATCAAGCGAATATCCACAGGTATTTCATGCTTTAATGGCTTCGTATCAGTAAGCTGCTCGCTATCATCTGTTTCAGAAATAAATTGCTGATTAACATTAACAGCTACTTCGTTATTTTCCAATGATTCGCTGTCAATATTGCCTGCTATATACGTTCTGATATCATCTGTCAGTTGCTCAAACACATTTAGACGTTGCCCCATATGTATACGAGTACACTGTTCAGTCGTCAATATCATTTCGGCGTCAATATTGACACAAGCATCCACTGGCATCAGCTGCCCTTGTCGACTATCCAACGCTAGCGCTTCTAAATCCGGCAAGGCAATCGCATTATCAATGTTAAAATCACCCACTTGCGTACGTCGCAATGCTGTCAGATGACCTAATGTACCTAGTGCTTTAGCAATATCTTCACCAAGAACACGTACATACGTACCTTTAGTACAAGTCACTGTCAATTGGATTTGCTCGTGATCAATTGCTTTTAAATCAATCGCCTTAATCACAATATCTCTAGAGGCTCGCTCTACTTCTATACCAGCACGGGCATATTCATAGAGTTTTTTACCGTCTTTTTTTAGTGCAGAATACATTGGAGGTATCTGCTGCTGAGCGCCTGAAAATTGCTGAGCAACTTGCTCTAATAGTGCAGTACCGAAAGTTGGAATAGCTGCTTGCTCAACGATTTTGCCATCTGCATCGCCAGTATCGGTCTGACCACCAAGCAAAATAACGGCTTCATAGGATTTGTCAGCATCAAGCTGATAATGACTGAACTTCGTTGCTTCACCCATGCATATCGGCAATAGACCCGTTGCCATTGGATCAAGCGTACCCGTATGCCCCGCTTTTTTGCTGTCATGATTCGGTGATTTAAATAAATATTTCACCTTTGACACCACTTGCTGTGAGGTCATACCTTTGGGTTTATCTACTAAGATAACCCCTGAGACTTTTATTTTATCGCATTGCTTGGATGATATAGACATAATATAAAATTACTCGTCATTCTCATTTTGTTCTGTCTTAGTGACGGCCTGGCTAATCAGATCCATCATATAATTACCACGAGCGGTCACTTCATCATAATGAAAACGCAAGCGCGGTGTAGTACGTGTCTTTAAACTATGACTGAGCTCAGTACGTAAGAAACCCGCTGCGTTGTTCAGTACGGTAACGCTCTCTTCGTGATTCGTCTTGGTCATTGCATCATTAAGCCCAGGCTCCATGATAGTGACATAGACATCGGCATATCCTAGATCTGGGCTAACCTTGACACTAGAAATAGTGACAAAACCAGTCAAACGCGGGTCATTAACTTCATCGCGAATAAGAACAGCAAGCTCACGCTGAATTTGATCGGATAAGCGTTGTAAACGTTGGTTCATTTTATTACCTTAATTTGGTAGGGCTCATTTTCATTGATTAGCCCATTTGCTTATTAATACATCTAAGGGCTGATATTTGTTAAAAAAGGCCTAGCAGGATGTACCTGTTAGGCCTAAGTACAGCTAGATATGAAAGGTATACTAATATGCTCAGCGAATTAAGCGTATTGCATTATTAGAGACCTTTATATCGAACAGCGACTTTAGATAGTACGTGCGAACTCTTGGATTTCGAAGACTTCGATCTTATCACCAGCTTCGACATCGTAACCACGTACCGCTAGGCCACATTCCATACCAGTACGTACTTCATTGACGTCTTCTTTGTAACGACGCAATGATTGCAATTGACCAGTAAAGATAACTTGGTCAGCACGCAATACGCGGATAGGCTTGTTGCGATAGATTGTACCTTCAACGACCATACAACCAGCAGCCGCACCGAACTTACTAGAGCGGAATACTTCGCGAACATCTGCAACACCAAGGATTTTCTCACGATGTTCAGGGGCCAACATACCGCTCATTGCTGCTTTTACATCGTCAATCAAGCCATAGATGACACTATAGTAGCGAATATCCATGTTGGCAGAATCTGATTTACGACGTGCAGTAGCATCCGCACGAACGTTGAAACCTAGTAGTACTGCTTCGCTAGACTCTGCAAGTGTTACGTCAGACTCAGAGATAGGACCAACGCCTGAACTAATCACTCTGACTTTAACTTCGTCAGTTGACAACTCATTTAGTGCAGAAAGCAATGCTTCAAGTGAACCACGAACATCAGTTTTCAATACGATATTCAAGAATGACACATCGCCTTGTTCCATCTGATCGAACATGCTTTCAAGACGCATAGCGTTTTGACGTTCAAGTTGACGCTCACGCTCACGATTGGTTCTAAAGTCAGCAACTTCACGAGCTTTTTTCTCATCAGTTACTACTAAGAATTCACTACCAGCAGCTGGCGTTTCAGGCAGACCCAAAATCTCTACAGGGATAGAAGGACCGGCTGATTGGATACGTTGACCATGCTCATCTGTTAGCGCACGGACTTTACCATAATGCTCACCAGCTAGAACCAAGTCGCCTTGCTTCAATGTACCTTTTTTAACTAGGACACTAACAACAGGACCACGACCTTTTTCAAGTCTTGATTCAATGACGACACCCTGTGCAGCGCCATCTACAGGGGCTTCTAGTTCCATTAGCTCAGCTTGTAAGCTAATGAATTCTAGCAAGTTGTCGATACCTTCGCCTGTTTTGGCTGAGATACGTGCCATTGGTGTATCACCACCCCATTCTTCTGATACGACTTCTTTCGTCGTCAATTCATTAAGAACGCGGTCAGGATCAGCGCCTGGCTTATCCATTTTGTTGATAGCAACAATAATCGGCGTACCAGCAGCACGAGCATGATCAATGGCTTCTGCCGTTTGTGGCATCATACCATCGTCAGCTGCGACAACAAGTACCACAATATCAGTCGCTTGAGCACCACGTGAACGCATTGCGCTAAAGGCTGCGTGACCTGGTGTGTCAAGGAAAGTAATAACACCGCGCTCGGTTTTTACATGGTAAGCACCGATATGCTGTGTAATACCGCCAGCTTCGCCATTCGCAACTTTCGTTTCACGAATTTTATCTAGTAGTGACGTCTTACCATGGTCAACGTGACCCATGATAGTTACGACTGGTGGACGCGTTTGCACGTTGCTACTACGTTCATCAACCGCATACTGTAAGTCATCTTCAACTTTAGTATCACTGACTGGAACTGGGTTGTGACCCATTTCTTCAACAAGTAGACTTGCTGTCGCTTGGTCAATAGTGTCTGACTCACGAGCCATTTCACCCATTTTCATGAGCAGTTTGGTCACTTCACGAGCTTTAACCGCCATACGTTGAGCAAGGTCGGCTACTGTAATTTGCTCACTGATCTCAACGTCATAAACGATTTTTTCGACAGGTTTTTCAAATTTATGCTGTGATGCTTGCGTTGAGCGCAAACCGTTTTTACGGTTTTTG
Source organism: Psychrobacter sp. SCQQ22 (assembly GCF_015864605.1). Lineage (NCBI taxonomy): Bacteria > Pseudomonadati > Pseudomonadota > Gammaproteobacteria > Moraxellales > Moraxellaceae > Psychrobacter > Psychrobacter sp. SCQQ22. Next base: position 172,043 of record NZ_JADYWZ010000001.1, on the reverse strand, counting down.
ATCTCACGCTCATCTTGATTCTTACGACGACGACCACGAGCACCAGTGCTGCTTGCACCGCGCTTGATTTCGCGACGTTCTTTTTCAAATGACTCTTCTAATGCGTCACCGACTAGACCTTCAGCCAATGGCTCATCTTTACGAACTTCAGCAGCAGGCTGATCCGTGTATTTACCAGCCATTTTACGCATTTGCTCAAGTGTGCGCTTTTGCGCTTCTTCAGCTTGAACACGGCGTGTTTCTGTTTCGATTTCACGTAAACGTGCTTCTTCTTTTTCACGTGCTTCACGAGCTTTACGCTCTACTGCTGTTTCAACTTTTGGTTTCGTAGCAGCGACTTTTTTCTTCGGTTGTTCTTTAGGCTTGACTTCAACAGTCGTTTTTCCGCCTTTCTTAACAACAACTGACGTTGAAATATCGTCGTTCTTGTCATCAGATTTTTTGCTAGAGCCCAAGCTTGCACGCATCGCGGCCAAGGTTGCTGCTTGACGTTCTTCAGATTTTTTCTTAGTAGCAGCACGCTCTTCAGCGTCCTTAGCAGCACGTTCTTGCGACTCAATCATCGCTTGCTCACGCGCAGCCAATTCTTCAGCCATTTTTTCTGGATCAGGCTTTTCGAATACTTTCTTTTTACGCACTTCAACATTGACACTCTTAGATTTACCTGAAGAGCCAGTCACACGCGCAGTGCTAGTCGTTTTAGACTTGAGACTAATACGACGCTTCTCTTGCTGACCGTGACTTTGCTTTAAATACGTCACCAACTTCTCTTGCTCAACTTCTGAGACTAGGTCATCCTCTGCACGAGCAGGTAGTCCAGCATCTACTAATTGCTGTTTTACAGCACTTGCAGTTTTGCCTACCATATCTGCCAGTTCTTTGACGGTCTTATCTGCCATTTATTATCACCTACTGTCTATTATTTGCTATATGTTCAATTCAGTTGTTGGCTACAAATGATTGGGGTAAGGCTGGTATTTGTGTTGCAGTCATACCAGCACTTTATTATCGATAGCATATCACCAAAAGACAGCGATATGCAGTTACCGCTTATTCATTGAACCAAGATTCCCGAGCTTTCATGATGAGTTTTCCTGCGGTTTCAGAGTCTAAACCTTCGATATCTTCGAGATCGAAGACTGCTTGTTCTGCCAAATCATCAACGGTAATGATGTCTTGTTGTGCCATTTTATAAGCCCAACTAACTGTCATACCTTCAAGCTCTTGTAGCTCTTGACTTGGCTCTTTCATGTTCTGTTGTTTGACCAGTTCATCAGCAATGACCACTTCTTTAGCACGCTCTTGAATCATCTCAATCGCGTCATCGTCTAGACCTTCGATATCATAAAAGGTTTCAACTGGTACGTAGGCCACTTCTTCAATACTTGTGAAGCCGATATCGACAAGCGCTTGGGCTAAGTCTTTATCCACTTCTAGACGTTCATAGAATAATTCGATAAACGCTTTAGATTCGTTTTGTTGACGTTGCTGATACTCTTCTTCTAGCATCATATTAAGCTTATAGCCCGTCAATTCAGATGCCAAACGTACGTTTTGACCTTGTGAGCCAATAGCACGTGCTAACTGATCGTTGGTGCTAAAGATAATATCAGCAGTCTGAGTATCTTCATCTAAAATAATGCTGCTAACGTCAGCAGGCTCTAAAGAGCTAATGATAAATTGGGCAGGATCATCTGACCAAACCACCACATCAATACGCTCACCATCAAGCTCTTGCTGTACTGCTTGGATACGCGTACCACGCATACCAATACAAGCACCTACAGGGTCGATACGATGATCATTGGTCTTCACTGCTATTTTAGCACGAGTACCTGGCAAACGCGCGACGTTACGAATTTCAATAATTTGTTCAGCAATCTCAGGTACTTCTTTTTGCATCAATGCTGAAAGCATTTCAGGATGAGTACGAGAGAGTAATAACTGTGCACCGCGGTTTTCACGGTTTACATGATATAAAATTGCGTTGATACGTGACTTGGCACGTAGCTGCTCACGTGGCAACATCTGATCGCGTGACAAGTAACCTTCGGCATTGTCGCCCAAATCGATGATATAACCATCGCGAGTCTGTTTTTTGACTTCGCCATACATCATCTCACCAATACGTGGCTCAAAAGCATCAGCGACTAGCGCGCGCTCAGCTTCACGGATTTTTTGGATAATAACCTGTTTGGCTTGCGTGGCAGCGATACGACCGAACTCAATCGATTCAATCTGCTCTTCTTTTATATCGCCGATTGACCATTCTTCTTGATCAAGATCGGTAATGGCTAGCTGACATGCAGGCATTTCATGGTCTTCATCTGCAACCACTGTCCAATAACGATAAGTATCATAATCGCCCGTTGCACGATCGATGGCAACCCGTACCTCCACTTCTGGCTGTTCGGTGTATACTTTTTTCTTGGTAGATACCACTAAAGCGTCTTCAATCGCTTCAAAGATATCTTCAGGATTTAAGCCCTTTTCATTACTGACAGTTTCTACTACCGTTAAGATTTCACGACTCATGCTATACCTGTCCTATCATTTTTTAATTGACTTAAATTTTATAATTTATGTACTGATATTATATTTTCACCATTAGCTATAAGGCTATTTGGAGATTCAAATCTTGATTTATAATAAGCTGCTCATTAGATCAAAATAGATACATTCATAAGATGAACACTCTAGCTGATTACGCGTCTTCATAAATCAAATTGGCTTTGTCTATATTACTCAGTGCAATCTCAAACTGCTGACCATCACTTGATGTCAATTTTAGCGAGGTTGCATCGATACTGTCTAAAGTACCTGTCGCTTTACGACGCTTTTGATCACCTTCACCAATCGCTTGTATCAAACGCAAGCTGACGGTTTGACCAACATAGCCATGCATCTGCTCATCTGAGAAGAATGCGCGATCAAAACCTGGTGAAGAGACTTCTAAGATAAACTCACCGGCAATCGGGTCATGAACCTCAAGAATACCGCTTACCTGATGATTCACTGCAGCACAGTTTTCAATCGTTACTTGCTTATCTTGGGCTTGCTCTTCTGGCAATGCCTCAATATAAATACGTAACAATGAACGGTTGCCTTGTGGTGCAAACTCGATACCCCATAGTGCCACATCGCAAGCAGCGACGGCAGGGGCAATAATGTTGGTCAGTTCTGTAACTTTGGTCGAAAGCTTCATAATCTATTTATCTTTTCCTATTCGCGTATCTATCATACTTAGTAAACCGTATTGAATTTTTCATTCATCTCTTACTTATTAGTAATATGCACTTATATAGTAGGAGACACGGTCATAATATTGTTTTAAATCACAAGCATATTGTTTATGCGCTATGCCTTTATATAGGGATGAGCATAAAAAACATCAAGCTCAGCCAGACAATGCTTTTATTATTCATAAAGCAATACTATCGATAAAAGAGTGAGGAGTATAAAGATAGTGTGCTTAAGGAGCATCACTCTAATAACGGTGAGTCACGACAAGCTACAGTAGATGTTATCGTACTCTATAGAGCTAGAGCTTAACATAAGTAGAATAAAGACCGCGATAATGCTGATAGCCAGATACAAAAAAACCCACAAGCATAATGGTGGGCTAATCGCTACTGACAAATTTAGTGTACAAAACATCAGTATAAAAAGTGGTAGCGGGGGCTGGATTTGAACCAACGACCTTCGGGTTATGAGCCCGACGAGCTACCAGACTGCTCCACCCCGCATCAATCTAGAACGCACATTATAGATAGGTTTGATAGAAGTGTCAACGTTTATTTTAAACTAATTTCAAATAAAACAATTGATGACTATAAAACATAACCTTACGCTGTGCTGCGTAATAAAACTTGGTGCGATTGGGGGGACTTGAACCCCCACAGCTTGCGCCACCACCCCCTCAAGATGGCGTGTCTACCATTCCACCACAATCGCATTTTACTACTCTGTTCCATCATATCCAGTCTACTATAAAAGATACTTAAGGTAGGCATCCATAGAGTGGTACTTCTGAAAACAGAAACGCATTGTAAATCTAACGCATCAAAATAGCAAGGGCTGCATGTTTAAAAGATACTTACTGAGGATCTTGAGTCAAAGGACGCGGTGTTTGTGGTACTGAAACGGGCGCATCTAGACGAAACTGATCTTCAGCTTGCTTACGGGCATGAACAGCAAGCGTCATACTAGTGATAAAAAATATCACCGTCAACACAGCGGTAGCGCGCGTCAAAAAGTTGGCAGTGCCCGCTGCACCAAATACGGTACCTGACGAGCCAGCACCAAAAGAAGCTCCTGCGTCTGCCCCTTTACCATGCTGTATCAAAATCAAGCCGATCATGGCAATCGCCACAATAATGTGCAGGGCTAATATAAACGTAAACATGGTGGCCTCTTTTGCCGCATAATGACGACTGATAACGGTAAATAAATCTTAAGTTTAGTAGGACGTATAATCACGCCAAATCGATTATATAAATAAGGCGCATTGTACACGATTGCAAGGGCACTGTTAAACCTACTTTTGCCAACTGATAAAGACACTTTACATACAGATAGTGAACTTTATCTCTAAGTGTTACATTAAGGTCTAAGTGCTAGCATGACTGAATGCATTGGCAATCGCCAAAAAACTCTCTGCCTTTAATGAAGCACCGCCAACCAATGCACCATTAATCATAGAGTCGGCAGCAAAGCTATCCGCATTATCGGCATTGACACTACCGCCATATAAAACAGTCATCTCATTCAAACTATCCGCAAAACCTGCAACCGTCTGCTTTATATGCTGATGGGTTTTACTGACCTCCGTCACGGTCGGTACTTTACCCGTACCAATCGCCCAGACAGGCTCGTAAGCAATAATCAGACGATCAGATAATGAAGCAGCTATATCTGGTTGCTGAACCAATAGGTCCTTGATCACGGATAACTGAGTATCAATGATTTCTAGTGTTTGATTTGCATCATATTGCGTTTGGGTTTCACCGATACACAGTACCACACCTAAGTCTTGCGTTAATGCGTGAGTCATTTTTTGCAATAAGCACTCATTAGACTCTTGATGATACTGACGGCGCTCAGAATGACCAAGTAACGTCCACATGGCACCCGTGTCAGCCACTTGCTGCGCAGAGCAATCGCCTGTATAGGCACCTGTACTCGCACTATGAGCACTAATGTTTTGTGCAGCACACAATATAGGCGTACCTTTTAAACGAGTACTGACAGCTGCTAAGTGAATACAGCTTGGTGCCACCATTAAGTTGCAATGATTATTTGAAAGCTCAGTACCAGCATTTGCTCCATCATCTATTGCTGTCAATAAGCTTTCTAACAACGTATCGACGTCTTGACTCGCGGCTGGATTCTGTTTCCAATTACCTATTACCCAAGCTTTCATACTCATCTACCCTGTCTCATGTATTCCTGCCAATTCGGCTAATATGCGCGCCAGTATAACAAATAATTCACCAGTGCTATAGTATGCTGCTATTCGCAAATAAACAGGCTATTAAGATACATACTAAAACGACACTATTATAAGTGACGTTTTTTACGGGCTAGTCGCTTAATACTCTATATAAAGTTTTTAAACTAAAGTAAAGTTCTATACTATTGCATCTACATATAAAAAACTATGATTAGTCACCTGATGTATTAAGCCAATGGTGACATATACTATTAATAACAACTATCTATTGAACCTCTTACAAAAACACCTTTTCATCAATTTTCATTAGCAACAGTCCAAGCGGCAATGATGACTGATAAAATGTGTCTGTCAAAGACTATAAATAGTATCTAAATTTCAGGCAAATCTACAGAATACTTGGTATCAAGGAGAGGTCGTAATGTCTATCACATCTAATAAGTATGGTGGTTTAGCACATCAGCTAATCAGCGAAGGTATTGTTAGCGAAGCAAACATGAAAACTGCACAGTCTGAGTCGCAACAGCAACAAATAGGACTCGTATCTTATTTAGTAGATCACAAACTTGCCGATGCTTATCATCTTGCTAAGATGCTATCACAAGCATTTGGCGACCCTCTCTTCGACCTTGATGCTTTGAGCAATGATGTCGTTCCAAAAGATTTAGTAGACGAAAAAATCGTTCGCAAATTTAATGCGCTGCCACTATTTAAACGAGGTCAACGATTATTTGTCGCGTTGAGTGATCCCACTCGCGTTGATGCTATCGATGCCATTGCTTTTAATTCACGGCTGTCTATTGAAACCATCGTCGTTGAAGAAGATAAGCTAAAGAAGCGTATTGAAAGTCTTTACGCTGATACCATGCAAAGTTTTGATAGCTTCAATGACAGTGATTTGAACGTTGGATTTGACGATGGTGAAGATGACGACAGTGAAGGAGAAACCAAGCTTACTGATAGTGTGGATGAAGCGCCTGTTGTAAAGTTTGTCAATAAAATGCTGGTTGACGCGATTCGTATGGGTGCCTCCGACTTACATTTTGAGCCATATGAAAAGACATATCGTGTGCGATTTCGTGTCGATGGTGTGATGCAAAGCATGGCTAACCCTCCCGTGCAGCTGGCAGGTAAGATTGCAGCACGCTTAAAAGTGATGTCGCAAATGGACATCTCAGAGCGACGTATACCGCAAGACGGACGTATCAAACTGAAATTGTCTAAAAACAAGGCCATTGATTTCCGAGTGAACTCTTTACCAACCTTATTTGGCGAAAAAATTGTCTTACGTATCTTAGATCCTTCATCTGCCATGCTCGGTATTGAAGCTTTAGGTTATGAGCCCGACCAAAAAGAGATGTTTTTGGAAGCACTAAATAAACCACAAGGCATGCTACTTATCACGGGGCCGACTGGCTCTGGTAAAACGGTCTCACTCTATACAGGTATTAATATTTTAAACACTGGGGCGACCAACATCTCCACTGCAGAAGATCCAGTTGAAATTAATCTAGAAGGTATTAATCAGGTCAACGTTAATCCTAAAGTAGGCTTAACTTTTGCCAATGCGCTTAAATCTTTTTTACGCCAAGATCCGGATATTGTAATGGTTGGTGAGATTCGTGACCTTGAAACGGCTGAGATTGCTATAAAGGCTGCGCAAACAGGTCATATGGTTCTCTCAACACTTCACACCAACTCTGCTCCCGAAACGCTCACCCGCTTAAAAAACATGGGGGTTGCGTCATTCAACATTGCCACCTCAGTCAACTTAGTCATTGCCCAGCGATTGGCACGTCGCTTATGTAAAAACTGTAAAAAACCTATCAATATTCCGCGGCAGAGCCTGCTCGAGCTCGGTTTTACTGATACAGATTTAGACAATCCGGATAGCATCATTTATGAGCCAGTTGGCTGTAATGAATGTCGTGAAGGTTATAAAGGCCGTGTGGGTGTTTATGAGGTAATGAAAGTTAGCCCAGATATTTCACGAATTATCATGGAAGATGGCAATGCGATAGACATTAAAGATGCTGCTCTTAAAAATGGTTTTCGAGACTTACGCCGCTCTGGTATTTTGAAAGTACTACAAGGCGTAACCAGTATCCAAGAGATGATGCGCGTGACCTCGGAGTAGCTATCTTTAGCACATAAATACTTTATTTATTATAAGTCTTTGCTTCATTAGCTCAGACTTTTAGAAACTAGCAATATTACCTACCAGATATACTTAAATATAAAACAGATATATACTGGTTTTTTGCGTTAAAATAAAGTATGCCACTCTTACTTAGTGAGTCAGGCATCGTTATACATCTTTGCAATATCTATATTAGACAATATTTGAGGGTAGTATCATGGCAAAAGCGAAGACCGACATGCTGTTAGACTTTGTCTATGACGGGGTGAACCGACGCGGACAAAAAGTAAAAGGCGAAACGACTAGTCGTAGTTTAGAGCTTGCGAAAGCAACTTTGCGTAAGCAGGGCATCTCTGTTAAAGGCATTAAGAAGAAGCCTAAGCCTCTTTATACCTTCAAAAAGTCTATTAAGGCCATCGACATTGCCATTTTTGCTCGGCAGTTAGCAACGATGATGAAAGCAGGTGTACCACTGACACAATCTTTTGAGATTGTCGCTGACTCACTTGATAACCCCAGTATGAAAGAATTGGTCTTACAGATAAAATCTGATATCGAAGCGGGTGGTACTTTTGCCTCTGCACTACGTAACCATCCACGCTACTTTGATGACCTATTTTGCTCTCTTGTCGACTCTGGTGAGCAATCAGGTTCTCTTGAAACCATGCTCGAACGCGTTGCAACTTATAAAGAAAAGAGTGAATTACTCAAAGCTAAAATCAAAAAAGCCATGAAATATCCAATTGCAGTAGTCGTAGTCGCTATTATTGTTACTATGATACTACTGATTAAAGTAGTCCCAGTATTTGCTGACTTGTTCAGTTCTTTCGGTGCCGATTTACCAGCATTTACGCAAATGGTGGTAGGAATGTCGGAGTGGATGCAGGCGTGGTGGTTTGTACTGATTATCGTTATTGGCGGTGCCATCATTGGCTTTTCAGAAGCTAAAAAGCGCTCTAAGAAATTTAGAGACTTTTTAGACCGTGCCGTACTAAAGGCACCGATATTTGGCAACATTGCTTATCAAGCGATTATCGCGCGTTTTTCACGCACGCTATCGACTACCTTTGCTGCTGGTGTACCACTTATTGATGCTCTGGACTCTACTGCTGGTGCCACCAACAATGTCGTATTCTATAACGCCACTCAGCAAATCAAAAATGACGTTTCCACTGGTCAACAATTACAATTTTCAATACGTTCAACTAACCTTTTCCCAAGCTTAGCCATTCAAATGGTCGGTATCGGTGAAGAGTCTGGAAGTTTAGAAGAGATGCTCGACAAGGTAGCTGTCTATTACGAAAACGAAGTTGATAATGCAGTTGATGGATTAACTAGCCTAATGGAACCAATGATTATGGCCGTATTAGGTGTATTGGTTGGTGGCTTAGTTATTGCAATGTACTTGCCAATCTTCCAAATGGGCGCAGTGGTAGGTTAAAAGTAAATTAAAGGACTGCTACTTCATGCAATTTATACAGTTACTGCAAGATAATACGGCTATGGCTTTAGTCGTATTTGGTTTATTGGGTCTTTGTGTTGGCAGCTTTTTGAATGTGGTGATTCACCGTATTCCACTAATGATGCTTTATGGTTGGCGACAAGAATGCAGCCAGTTTATGTCCGAGCAAGTAGACTTGCCGCATGAGCATACTATACCTCTAACAAATATCGTAGCCGCTGACCAACCTATTACGTTGAGTCGACCCGCTTCACGCTGCCCTCATTGTAGCCATAAAATCAAGTGGTATGAAAACGTACCTCTGATAAGCTGGTTGGTACTACGCGGACATTGCTCAGACTGCGAAGCTTCTATCGGTCTGCGTTATCCTATCATTGAGTTGGTCACTGCGCTACTGTCAGTGTTAGTGATTTATAAGTTTGGGGTTAGTGCCGCTGGATTGTCAGCGTTACTGTTAGTATGGACGCTCATTGCCTTAACAGGAATTGACTTTGATACTCAGCTACTACCAGATCGCTTAACCTTTCCTTTAGCAGGTTTAGGATTGGCCGTAAATTCACAAGGCTGGTTTGTCTCTCCCACTCAGTCAATTTGGGGGTTGCTACTTGGATTTTTATCACTCTGGATAGTGGTTAAGGTATTTTTTCTTATCACTAAGAAACATGGTATGGGACAAGGAGACTTTAAGCTTTTAGCAGTATTAGGGGCTTGGCTCGGGCCTATGATGTTGCCATTGATTATCTTACTATCTTCTTTGCTAGGGTCAATTGTCGGAATTATCCTAATGAAAAAACAAGGTGAGAGTAAACCGTTCGCCTTTGGTCCTTACATCGCTATTGCAGGTATCGTTGCTTTGTTATACGGCTCAGAGATTGTCAGCTGGTATCTCGGTATGTATCCTTAATCGTTTATGACAATAAAAACAGGCTAGGGCAGCAAACTATCAATCTTTAATGGTCCTACTTGAAAGCTATATTTTTCAATTGGCAACTGCTACTATTATCATACCAATCAGATAAGTCATCATTATGTCAAAATACACAACCAATTCTTCACCCTACTCGCATCAATCGCAAAGCCCACAAATTAAAAGTAAGACGCTAGTAGTCGGTTTGACAGGTGGTATCGGCAGTGGAAAGTCTGCTGCTAGTGCTTGGTTTGCTGAGCAAGGTATTGATATTATTGATGCTGATGTCATTGCCCATGAAGTCGTCGCTAAAGGCAGTTCGACCTTGCGAAAAATTCAGAATAAATTTGGTGATTGGGTATTGAATGGTGATGGATCAATGGATCGAGCGGCTGTAAGAACGCACGTATTCACACATCCTGATGCATTAATTGAGTTAGAAGCAATCACTCATCCTGCGATACGCGAGACAGCAAAAGCTCAGTTAGCGGCTAGTACCACACCTTATATAGTATTGTCGGCACCCCTGCTCATCGAAGCTGCGGAAGCAGGACTGGCAAATCTATGTCAACGTATTCTCGTAATGGATGCCACTGAGGACACGCAGCTTGCACGTGCCAGTCAGCGTGACGAGCAAAGCGTGCAAAAGATTAAAGCCATCATGCTCAATCAACTAAGCCGCGAAGAGCGCAATCGCTATGCTGATGATGTGGTGCTAAATGAAAGTAATCTTGCAGATCTATACTCACAATTAGAACCACTACATCAAGAATATCTTATACTGGCCCAGCAGCTAAAGTTCGCTGCCGATTAACTTCGTATAACGCCATACCAGTGGCAACGCTCACATTTAAACTCTGTAGGTTGCCATACTCATTCCCTGACATCGGAATATAAACCAGCTCATCGCAGCTCTCCATCGTCAGGCGGCGCATGCCTTCCCCTTCTGAACCCATGATAATAGCTGTCTTACCTGTTAAATCAGCAGCATGTATCGGCTTCGCATCAGAATTGAGCGCGGTCCCAAAAACAAATACGCCTGCACTCTTTATCTGTGACAGTGTACGAGCCAGATTGGTTACACTGATGATCGGCATCATCTCAGCTGCGCCAACAGATACTTTGGAAACCGTTGGTGTTAGGCTTGCCGCATGATGCTTTGGACAAACCACAGCATCTACGCCCATTGCTACAGCAGTACGCAAGCAAGCACCGAAATTATGCGCATCAGTGATTTGGTCTAAGACTAATAGTAAGCACTGATCACGTCCAACGATAGTATCAAGCAACCCTTCGTTAGCGAAGCCTAATGGACGAGCATTTAGCACAACACCTTGATGTTGTGGACTACCACATAGTTGCGTGAGATTGTCTTTTTGCGTCGGTTGGATACTGATACCATTTGCGCTTGCCTGTGCCATAATCGCTTGTACATGGCTATCAGTCTCGCGGCCTTGCTGTACAAACAAGCTAAGCCCGTCAAGAGGACGATGTTCGAGTAAGGCATCAATTGCATGAATACCATAGAAGTAAATAGGTTTTGCCATAGTAGGCCTACTAGTTATGAAGTGATTGTTTGTAAGATGGTTAACGCCTAATTCGATAAAACAGAAAAAGAATAGAGAGATGATTGTAGCAAGTCATTGTGAATAAAGGGGTGTGACAATTGAAAAAGAAATAAACAATGCCAATTCAGTATTGTTTATTTCTTTTGAATGAGAAGTGCTTGGCATGGTAAATGATAGGCCACTAAACTATGATTGTAAGCGGCTGATTTCGATCAAAACCTGCCAATCAAATTAGCCTTCTAGGTGACAAACATACTGTACGATTTCTTCGGTACGTAAGTTAAAACCACTATTGCCTTCAACCACGAATGACTGACCTGCACGATAGTAACTGAACTCTTCTTCACCATTTGTTTTGACTTCACACTCACCGCTGATGATTTCGATACGCTCAGAGGTATTGGTGCTAAAGTGATAGTGCTCGACCAAGTTATCACAAGGCAAGATAACGCCCAATGTCTTATGTCGACCATCTTCGAACATAATAGTGTGGCTAGAACAACGACCATCATAAGATATCGTTGCTTGAGCATTGACTGTTACATTAGTAAATTGCGCCGCTGTCATAGTGGCTTCCTTATCAAATAATTATTGCAAAACTAAAAAATAAGTAACTGGGTAGAGTACCGTGAAAGTGTATATTTTAGAAAATATAGATTCTAATTTGTGTTTTCTATTGTTCTAGAACCTGTGCTCTAGCTGTGGGCGCATGCTTTACAAAGACGATATAGACTCATAGCTGAGATTCTTACCTTTAGCACTATACCCGCTTAATTTGAAAGTATTGTGACTCGTTGTCATGTAACATGAGGCATGAAAGCTAGCCAGTAAGAGTTTATCATTATGTTAGATTATGCTACCACATTATATCTATAAAGTTTGTTAAAGCGGTTAGGAAAATTTTATCTAATGCCCATTCTAGAATGTCTTTGCAGCTGAATATTTAATGCTAATATATCACTGGAATTTGATTAACTTATTCAATTTATAGCTAATATTGGTCATCGAATAACAACGACGAACCATTAGCTTTTACAAGTTTTTTAATAATATTTTTCCTTCAATTTATTGTATTCATTACTATTAAAATTTGTATTTGACCACATTTAACACCATAATATTTGCTAATTATCGTTATATAGCTAGGGCGTGTCTTCAATTCACTCGATATTCATCTAAATGGGCTAAAAATGGCTAAATCTTGCCAAACTACGTCAAATAGCTAGTTAGTATCCCGATATTATCGGCACTATTTTTCTTGTTTGACAGCAATTTATCTCACTTTTATCACCATTTTTAAAATGAAGATACGCCCTAGTGTTAGTACCTGAACGATTTCACTTTCTTATTAATCCTATTTTAGATATGGCTTTACTGTTTTATAAGTGAAGCTCATTGTCTATCATGAGAGGCGTTGATGCTAGTATCATTAACTTTACATCAGTTTGCGTTGATCGCTCAGCATGAGCTGAGTGTGGCTGAAGGCTTCAATGTCATCACTGGCGAGACTGGAGCTGGCAAGTCGCTCTTACTTGATGCGTTATCACTGTGTGCTGGTGAGCGTGCAGACAGTGCCATGGTCAGACATGGTGCTGCACATGCAGATATTTATGCGCAGTTTGATGTAGAAGGCAATAACGTCATTGCTGACTGGTTCGCTAAAAACGATAGAGCACTAGAAGAGCCGGAAGTATTGATTCGCCGTCAGCTAAGTAACAACGGCCGCTCAAAGGCATGGTTAAATGGTGTACCAGTCAGTTTGGCCGAGCTGAAAAGCCTCGGTACGTTATTGGTCAATATCCATAGTCAACATGCTCAGCAAGCATTGCTTAAACCACAGTTTGTGGTGAAATGGTTGGACGAGATGGCGCAAATCACACCTCTAGCCTTACAAACAGCCAGCAGCTATCAAACCTATCAGCAGCTCAAACGCCGCGCTGATGATATCGCTAGTCGTGAAGCTCAACGTCAAGACCGTATTCAACTTTTGCAAAGCCAACTAGCAGACATTGCCCCATTACTAGCCGTCGATTATGCAGAGGTCGAAGCAGAGCATGAAGAGCTGTCTAATATAGAAGCACTGATGCAAGAGGCCAGCCACGGTTTACATTTGCTCGATAATGATACGGATGAGCCAGATGTTATGACCTTGCTTGGGCAAGCTATTAAGCTCTGTGACAATCAAATGAGCGTCAGCCAAACCTTTGAGCAAGCGTCTGAACAGCTACATTTAGCGCAGCAGCAAATCACCGAAGTAACTGGCTTATTATCAGATTATGCAGAGCAACAACTGCCTGATCCTGAGCGCTTGCAGACGCTAGACAGTCTCATCAGCTTAGGGCATCGTTTATCGCGTAAGCATAGCTTGCCAGCCAGCGATTTAATCGAGGAAGCAAAAGGCTGGGAAAATCAATTAGAACAATTAGAAAATGAGCCAAGTAGCGATGCGATGGCGGCACAAATTGAGACAGCTTGGCAAGACTATCTAACGCTAGCAACCAAGCTAAATAAAGAACGCACTAAAGCTGCACCAATTGTCAGTAAGCAATTGATCAAGCAATTACAACCGCTTGCGCTACCCAATGCCCGCTGCGAATTTGTCTTTACCAAAAAAGCAGATCCTAGCCAATATAGTGCGCAAGGCTGCTTCGATATTGATCTGTTATTCAGCGCCAACGTCGGTATGCCAATGCAGCCACTGCATAAGATTGCATCAGGTGGTGAGCTGTCACGAATGGCATTGGTCATGCAAGTACTGCAAGCAACCAATGCGGACAACAACGCTGCCAAGCCAATGCTCGTGTTTGATGAAGTCGATGTCGGTATCAGTGGTGGCACAGCACAAGTCGTCGGTGAGCTATTGCGTGAGCTTGGCCGTACACAGCAGTTATTGGCCATTACGCACCAAGCACAAGTAGCGGCGCAAGCGCATCAGCATATCTTGGTACAAAAGCATCATCAGGAGCAGACTGAGAGTGAGCTACTGATATTGACCGATAGTGCACAGGTCGATGAGCTGGCACGTATGTCCGGTGGTGTGATTATTACTGACGTTACCCGTGATCATGCTCGTAGTTTATTGACAGATGTTAAATAAACATTCAGGGTTCATCATTAGCACCATCTCATGGCTAAATATTTGCTTTAGTTGATTTTTTACTCACTATCGCCATATAGTGGTCTTTCACCTTTATTATTAGGTTTTGCTTGTCTCTATGTCTAAAACCAATTTGACTCATCATTTCTTAATCGCGGCGCCAGAGCTGTCAGACCCAAGGTTTGAGCAGGCGCTCATCTATATCTGCCGTCATGATAAGCATGGTGCACTCGGCCTGGTCATCAATCGCCCACTAGAGCAATCACACGTGGGTAAGTTGCTAGAAGACTTAGATATTGAGGTCACTGATCCACAGGTGATGGAAGACTTGGCATTAGAAGGCGGCCCTATGTATCCTGAGGTTGGCTTTGTGCTGCATACTGGTCAGCCAGAATGGGCGTCATCTTTTGCTATCTCAGAGAATGTCTGCATCACGACCAGTCAAGATATCCTTAAGCGTATCGCTGCAGGTCAAGGCGTGGGTCATTATCAGCTGTGCTTGGGTCATGCCAGCTGGGGCAAAAAACAACTGGATCAAGAATTGAATAATGGAGATTGGTTAGTGTGTCCTGCAGATCTAAACTTATTGTTCGATACGCCATTTGAAGAGCGCTGGCAAATAGCCGCTGATAAAATCGGGATCAACTTTGATTACCTAAGCAGTGATATCGGTCACGCTTAACCTCGTATGCTTCATGAATGCAGAAATAAAAATTTAAAACAGGATACATCCATTACTATGGTAGATAGCACTCTCATAACCGATAGCATCAATGCAATAGAGACTGAAACTGGCGTTGCTGAAGCGATCGTTAAGCCACATCTTGTCTTAGCCTTGGACTATGGCGTCAAAAAAATGGGTATGGCGCTTGGTAATACCATTACTGAGACAGCGCGTGCCTTTGATATTTTAGCGATGAATAATGGTCAACCTGACTGGGATAATTTACTAGGTATTATCAAGGTGTGGGGCGTGTCAAAGGTGGTCGTCGGCCTACCGCTTAATATGGATGGTAGTAGCTCGATGCTGTCTAAGCGTGCGCATAAATTTGCTCGTCGCCTAGCACATAGAGTCATGGAGCAGCATCTGCCCGTGGTCGTGTCACTCTGTGATGAACGCCTGACCTCAGTCGCAGCACGAGAAATCGCTTGGGACAACGGTTGGATTAAAAACGAGCGCGACCCTATTGATGATATCTCTGCGTGTATCCTGATGTCGACTTACTTTGCTGATCCGAATAGTAGTATTGCCATCGATGCAATCAAAGCAGATTAGCTTAGCAACCAGCTTGTCACTCCTATGCCAATAATTTCTGCTATATAGTGGATTGACCATATCATCCAAACGGATAAATGACTGATTATTATGACTACTGTTTCAGACCAATCCACGCAAAATAAATCGCAACATGGTTTTTCTCCGCTCGCTATTGCTCGTATCAAAGGCGCACAACGGATAAACCAAGTAGCCATTTATCTCATTTATGCTGCTATCTTTGCATTCATGGTCTTTGGCACCATTGCTAGTATTAAAGCCTTTCATGGCAATCAGCTACTTTACCAACTGTTCTACAACCTGCCCTATGCCTTGGTTGCGCTCACGATTCCCATTACGCTTTATGACGCCTTAGTCGTTTATCGTTATCGTTTGAACCAACCCTCAATGATTGCAATGAGTATTGGCGTATCGACCATCATATTGATTGGTGGATTATTATTCGCTGACACGGCATGGCTGGGATTGTCCTGTTGGCTGGGTGTGGCCTTTTTATTCAAAGTGAGCTTTAAGCGCTTTTTTAACTTTTTAGAAGTGGCTGATTTGCCTGATACTGACGAAGCGCTAGAAACAGATATTGTAGAAAACTCAGAAAGCACTTCCTGACTCCTGACAGACGCGTAAACAAACTATCCATTATCAAACTTATTTCTTAGATTAATTAAGCATAATTATGACAACTTCAATAACAGATACCTCTATCAGCCATCATCTAGACACGCAAGGGCTTATTTGCCCTGAGCCTGTGATGATGTTACATCGAGTCATTCGCAAAGCAGACAGTGGTGAGGTGATTGAAATACTGGCCACTGATCCTGCTACCACTCGTGATATTCCTAATTTCTGTCGTCATTTGGGTCACGAACTGTTGGCTCAAGAGACGCTGGCTGAGAACGTGAGCTTAGATACTGACCCTGATGAAATCAAGGTCGATAGTGATGATACTGCACCTATGAGCGTGACGCTTTATCGCTATTTGGTTAAGAAAAAAAGCGCTTAAAAACGTTCAACAACTTTAGAACATTAATAATATAAAGATATCTTTGATTTGAGATATATCTTTCACAAAAGGTAGGCTACTACGTGTTACAAACAGAAAAGCAGTATGTACAATGGCAAGAAAACGAAACTCTACGTAATGCTCTTTGGTTGTCTGAAAGCAATCATATGCCACCTGCGCGCGTTGTATTGGTTGATGATACAACGACCGCAGATGACGCTTACCGTTTGGCTTGCGAAGGCACATCACTGCTATGGCGCGGTGACTTCCATAATGCACGGCAATTGCTACAAGCACTTGGTCGTCGCATAGATCGCACGAATGAACGATCTGAACAACGTAAGATCAAAAAAGCTGCGAATAAACCTAACACAGCAAAGGTTAAAGGCATTCCCAACTTATTTCATCAGCAGCGTCAATTGCAAGCTCAGCGCTCACGCATATTGAGCCGTTTACTGTTAGAGCTTGATGTCAATTATGTAAGCCAACTACGCCGCGCCCCTGATGTGAGTGCGGCCTGCACAGCAGCTTTTGGCCCGTTAGATAAAGCGGTGGATGAGTCTTGCGTGCTGTCATTCCGTGACTTGCAAGGCGCACTTGGCGCGGCAGGATGGCGCGAAAAAGGCGTCCCAATAGACAGCTTAGGGTTATCGATTTTCCCGCATTATGGTGTATTTGCGCCAACCCGTCATGAGTATGTGCAGCTGTTGCTCGATGCACCGCTACCAGCGACTCATGATGTCGCCTATGACATCGGTACTGGCACGGGTTTATTGGCCATTATCTTAGCGCAGCGCGGCATCCCACAAGTGATAGCAACGGATTTGAATCCGCGTTCTTTGGCCTGTGCTAGCGAGAACTTTGCGCGTTTGACGTTATCTAACGTACAGTTACAGCAAGCGGATTTGTATCCAACTGATGCGCCACTTGCTAACCTCATTGTCTGCAATCCTCCTTGGTTACCTACTAAGCCAAGCTCACCGCTCGAATATGCAGTCTATGATGCCAATAGCGCGATGTTGCGTGGGGTGTTGCAGGGCGCTAAACAGCATTTAGCTGAGCACGGAGAGCTTTGGTTGATAATGTCGGACTTAGCTGAGCACCTGCAACTGCGCACCCGTGATGAGTTATTAAACTTGTTTGCCGATGCTGGATTGGCAGTAAAATATCGTCTCGATACAAAACCGAAGCATGGTCGCAGTCAAGATGATACCGACCCGCTACATGTCGCGCGCAGTGCTGAAGTTACCTCGTTATGGTGTTTAACGCTTATCTAACAGTCAACCATCGAGTATTGAGTTATGAGTCGTGATCGTGCCGTGCAACAGCGCCAACCTAAGGCGCTGGCAGTAGATGACGAACCCAGTTATATGACTGAGTTTCGTCAAGCCATGCTGGCACGTGGTCTAGCGACGCGTACTCGTAATGCGTATGTCCGCGACCTGCGCTCCTGCGAGCTGACCAATCCTATCGCCCTGACACGCTGGCAGCCTGATGATGTGCTGCACTGCTTATCAACTCTCACTCAAGAAGGCAAAACCCCACGTACCCAAGCACGCATGCTCTCAAGCTTGCGTCAGTTTTATCTGTGGATGATTGCCAGTAATCTGCGTGAAGACAATCCTTGCGAGCGTATCAAAAGCCCAAAGCTAGGTCGTCCACTACCGAAAGATTTGGCCGAGGCTGATGTCGATAATCTACTTGCCTCGCCTGATACTAGCACTGCGCTAGGACTCCGTGATAAAGCCATGTTAGAGGTGCTATATGCCTGCGGTCTACGAGTGAGCGAGTTGATTAATCTCTCACTAGAGCAAGTGAATTTAAATTCTGGCTGGCTACAAATTACGGGGAAAGGCAATAAAACACGATTGGTGCCACTCGGCGAATATGCAAACGATGCGCTAGAAAATTATCTAACGCATGCTCGTGGTGATTTGATTGCGCATTTGAAATCAGGAAATTGCCAAGCGGTGTTTTTAACGGCGCAAGGTGGCTATATGACGCGGCAGAACTTTTGGTATTTGCTCAAAAAGTACGCCAAAGTCGCCAGTATCGATAAAGAGTTATCACCACATACCCTTCGCCACGCTTTTGCCACACATTTGCTGAATCATGGCGCAGACTTACGTAGCGTGCAGTTATTGCTTGGACACAGTGATTTATCAACCACGCAAATTTATACCCACGTGGCAACGGCAAGATTGCAGAAATTGCATGCTGAGCATCATCCTAGAGGTTAAGTGAAATTAAATCTAATATAGGCTGTGTACTATTTTTTTCTTAAGGAAATATTCAGCTCATTTACTAAATCTATTCATAAGCTTTTTTTATCGGATTGAACTTTACAACCTTACTGTAATTGACATGCTCAATACGCTCATCATCATTGGTAGGCATTTCACCTTTGTAAGTCAACATAATGGGATAGTAAGTGGTATTGTTAGGCAATACTTTTAAAGTCCCTTCATAACCATAATACAAAGGCGAGTCTTCATCGTAACGCTCATTACTTGAGCCAGCATCACCGACATAATAAACATTAATAAAATCATTCTCAGGTAGGTGTAAGGCTTTCCACCATTCATCCCTTGCACCTTGACCCATATAAAAATTCGTAAATAAACTTCCTACTAGGTTTTTCCCTAACGGCTGTAAACCATTTTTAATATCTTCAGCATAAAGTCCTGTACTTCCATTGCTACCCGATTCCTCTACGTTCTTTGGTGTTTGACTCACTAACTGAAACAATCCGTTATTTAGTTTTTTAAAGCTGTATAAATCCGCTGTTGCCTTACAGATATGACAAGAGTCAATTTCTCCATCAGTAACCTGAGTCTTTTCAATGATAATTAGATAACGATCTTCACCTGCTGTATTTTTATATTGAATAATAGGGCGCATTAAGGCGATAGTTGCTCTGCCAGTATCATCATACTTCCCTAAGCCGATATATGGTGTATCTTCCATATAATCCACATGAATATCGAACATCTGACCATTATAAAACTTACGCATAACTTCTTTGAAGCTTAAGTCTTTGATTTTAACCTGAGTTATTTTACTGGCAGAGAAAGCTGGTACGGCAGCAATGACAGGGGTCGCTGATAGAACACTTAAACTGAGCGCCAAACTAAGTAAAAGATTTTTCATGCGACATTCCATTTGATTATAATGTTCTAAAAGAGTCTATCAATGAGTAGAGTATATGCAGCCATAATGTAACATACAAATTATAAAAGTATAAAATCTAAAGAACCATAGCTGCAAACTACCTCTTTTCTCGCTACAATACGCGTATGATGTGCACGCTGTATAACTGAGCAACGCACCGCCTTTTACTTATCCATTATCTGAGAATCTCATGAGCCATAGACCACCTGCTGACCTACTAAAAAGTGCCCAACACTGGCGCGAAGACATTAACTTTCGCCAAGATGTACTGGGAAAGCCGTTTGATTTTTCGACCACGTGGGGCATTTTTTCACCACAAAAGCTTGATGATGGTAGCTTGATGCTGCTTGATTATATTGATTTTGAAGCTGACGATGATTCGATCGATTTGGGTTGTGGCTATGGCGTACTTGGTATGACAGCAGCACGTGAATGTCCGAACGGGCTGCATACGTTAATTGATAAAGACTTTATGGCAGTAGAATATGCGCGCCGTAACTGTGAGAAAAACGGTCTGAAAAATGTCGATGTGCATTTATCAAATGGCTTTAACCATGTGGCAAAAGACAAAGACTTTAGCCTTGTGATGTCGAACTTGCCAGCCAAAGTAGGTAAAGAGCAGCATTATCTGTATTTCCTCGATGCTTATGCACGCATGCGTAAAGGCGGCCGTTTTTATGTAGTGACTATCAATGGTTTGCGCCAGTTTGTGAAGCGCTCGTTTACCGAAGTGTTTGGCAATAGCGATAAGGTCAAACAAGGTAAAACATATACCATTACCATGGCAACCAAAGACTAATACCAACCGCCAAAAATACGATTAGCTGTATCAAAATCGTTTAGCCTAAAATGCGTATAATCAGAGAACTACTAAACGGCTACGGCGTTACCCTCCTTAGATGTACTACTTGTACAATCTGCAGTCGGCTGCCTTGTACTCGTTTTAGAGTTCTTTGACTATAGTGCTTGCGCTCTTTTTCCTTGCTACTCTAATTTTTGTGAATGGTATAAATTTTTGAAAGTGATACAAATAAGAAGCCCGCTAAAACATAGTGTTTTAGCGGGCTTCTTTATAGCAAATGATATCTGGCTACATCTGCCGTTTGAGCAAATAGCCACCCAGTATCGCACTAGCGATGATCGGTAGTAGCACCATCAATAATGGCGAAAACCCAGTCGCGAGCGAGACAAAGCCAACCAAATCTTGCACGTAACTAAACAACAGGCCAAACAATAACGCCACCACAATACGCAAGCCTAGGCTATGCGTACGCAATGAGCCAAAGACGAATGAGCAGGCGACGATCACCAATGACAGAATAGACAACGGCGATAGCAACTTTTGCCAAAATGCCAGCTCATGACTTAAAGAGCGTGTGCCTTGCTGGCCCATAAACTGACGATGTTCATACAATTGAGTCAGAGATAAATCCTCTGCCTTACGAGTGAGCAAATATACCGACTCAGGAGCAAACGGCAGACTTAAAGTATCTGACGGTGAGATGGCTTGACTGCTATCAAAACCCTGACTGATATTCAGTTTGGTCATATTATTCAACTGCCACTCGTAACGATACTGCTCGCTTGGCTCATCAGTAGTGGTGTCAAGTGGTTCGCGACCAATATATTTTCCATCTTCAGCATGAACAGCCGTTTGCAAGCTACCATTATTATCCAAATGCCAGCGCTTTACCTCACCGATATTACCTTGTACATCAGCATAATCAATATACAGAACGTCGCTACCATCAGGTGTCGTGCCGCCATCCTCTGCGCGCGCAAACCGTGGCTGCACTGTCCAGTAGCCACGTACCGAAGTGACCAACGAACGGCTATCTGCATCGTTGATCTCTTTTGCCAATTGATTAGAAGAAGGTAAGACAAACTGATTGATCGCCAATGCAATTAACACAAAAATCATTGCAGGCTGTAGCACCCAACCGACAATGCGATATACACTCACCCCAGCGGCACGCATCACTACCAGCTCGCTTTTGTTGGCGAGTAAGCCCAAGCCTACTACGGCACCAAGTAACGCACCCGTTGGAATAAACTGCTCTAAGAAGTAAGGCGAGCGATAAAAAATATATTTAATCGCCTGACCCATCGTGTAACTGTCATCTAGTGAATCAAGCTCTGACAAATAAGAGAATACCAGCTGCAACGCCCACAGACCTAAAACTGCTCCGATAATCGCGAGCAACGCATTGAGTTTGACGTAGCGACTAAGGACTTTTAGATTGGCAGGTCTTTTCGCAAACTTAGCTTTAGGGTTTTGAGAGCCAGTGTTTGGAGACTTAGTATTTTGAGACTTAGTATTTTGAGACTTAGCATCCTGAGATTTAGAGAATAAAGCACTCATTAAGATTGCCCTCCTTGTGAGCCATTGCTCTGACTGTCGATAACCGTTAGTGGCTCACTCTCTTGTTTGCGAAAGCGTAATCGATGCTGCACGCGGCTGCCCCAGTTCATATAAAGCGCTAGTGCCATAAACCCAAGCACCAACCACGCATTAGCCCACACACTCACACTGCCTTTACTCACGGCATTTTTGAGTGAAATAATACCCAGTGCACAGCTGACGAATAATAAAATAGAGGGGAACAGACGTAGCCAGCGACCTTGACGCGGACGTACTTGCGCAAGTGGTACAGCTAGCATAGGCGCGATAATCATCAACCACGGCAAGGCAAAACGATACCCAAGCTCACCTTGTGCTGCTCGTAGTGCATTGGTATTGCCCACTTGACTACCAGTCGCCGCCTGCCATAGTGGTCCTATCGCTTGCGTTTCGATATTGTCTTCGGTTACCGCTTCTTTGGATGATTCAGTCAATGTGATGCGATAACGATCAAAGCCCACTTGATTGTATTTTAGACTGCCTGCACCAACTTCATAACGGCGACCTTGGAATAAATCCAACTGGGTCACGCCGCTATCTCCCGTGTCTACTTGCTCAGCACGATTGGCGAGTGTGATGGTGTCTTTGCTAATATTAGAATTAATAACAGCGGCTGGTAGGTCTGGTATATCTAATGATTCTGCCGTTTCTGGGTCGATACTGTTACTGGTATCAACCGCTGCCTTTTTAGCCGCGCTACCCTTTGCTTCAGGTTCAGACTGAATAAGTATCACATTCTGTAATTGTTTTTTATCATCACTCAAGCTGCCCACATACAAATGATAATTGCCACTACTGATAAATTCATTTGGACGTATCAAATCAAAAGCACTGGTCAACGCTTGCTGCTGCCAAACACTCTCAGAAGAGCGTACGCCCCACGGTTTTCCGACAATTGAAAGCGCGGCTTCACCGACGAACAGTGCTAATATCAAGGGTGTTATCAAGCGGGCAAGCTTACCGCGCGAGACGCCACTGGCATTGATGACGGCCATTTCTTGATCGACGTACAAGCGTCCAAACACTAGCATGAGCGCGATAAAAAACGCTAAAGGTAGAATCAACTCTAAAAAATACGGCAAATTATAACCAATGATGGTAAATAATAAGCTTATGTCCAGGTTACCTTCTGCTGCAATGCCAAAGTAACGTATCAAACGACCACCGAGCATCATCACCACTAAAAACCCCAATACCAGAGCAGTGGTTGAGGCAACTTGTTGGGTCATGTAGCGGCGTAATATCACAATAGGCACTCTTAAAAGGGTTGGTATTCGCACTCATTAATTACACAATTATTGACAGAGTACTGACAAATTCAAGCGCGATAATTGAGTATTATAGGGACAGCACCGCTCAGTGAAAGACTTAAGCAGGTATAAAGATAACAGCGTCACTTGTTAGCGACACCCTATAAATACTGGCGATAAAGATAACCGCTAATGCTAGCATGTTTTGCCTAAAAATGGCGGTGAAATGTGTTTGGAAACATTACATTCCTATTGCTGACAGCCCATCTCCATTCAGCAGATGATAGACCATAAAGCAGTAAATGAAATACATATTCGTTATTAGTTATATTAACAGTGAGGCTTGTAGCAACGTTTAAGTTATCCGCGCTTCTGTTGTGACGTTTTGCTTTATTTTTTTAAAAAGGTTTGTTTGTCATTCGTATCATGTCACGCGGATGACTAAGATTAATTGCTAGACTGAATGACATCTGTTGAATATTCAAAAAATATGTTTATACCATACGGAGAAACACAACTAATGAATAAAACCACGTCTATACCCTCTACCCTACTTGAGCTCGCTGGTGGCTCATTCGATACGCTTAATTGGTCCAATTGCGCTATCGTCCTTATCGATTATCAAAACGAATATGTCGATGGCGCCATGCCATTAGGGCAAGCTGGCACCAAGGCCATCGCAAACGCGCGCTTACTGCTGGATAAAGCCCGTCAGCAAGATATGCCTGTCTTTCACATCATGCATCATGGTCCAGAGAATGGTAATGTTTTCGATCCTTTATCACCCAACATCGAGATTGTCGAGCTATTAAAGCCGCATGATGGCGAAACAGTGATTACCAAAAAGCATCCCAATTCTTTTCACGACACACAGCTTCAAGCACTTATTACAGCGGCACAGAAAAAGCAAATTATCTTTGCTGGTTTTATGAGCCATATGTGTGTCAGCTCAACCGCCCGCGCCGCATTTGATTTGGGTTTTCAAAACTTTGTGTGCCATGACGCCTGTGCCACTCGTGACCTACCTAGCGCCACAAAAGAAACGATAAGCGCCGACATCATGCATGACACCGCCATGGCAGCACTACAAGATAGATTTGCCGCGATGGTAACGACTGATGAGCTGGTTAATGGTTAGGGCATATCCTCAATTCAAGCGATAGTCATCTAACTGGGTTAAAAATGGCTAAATCTTGCCAAACAGCGTCAAATAGTTGGTTAATATCTCGATATTATCTCCATTTTTGAAATGAGGACACACCCTAGTTAACTATTTTACCCAATATGACTTACCATAAACCATTAATACAGTATTAAATGATTGTGTAAATTGGTACAGCAGAATGGTTCAAACTCATTACCCAAGACTTGCTAACTGCGCACTGTCATCGCAATATGCTACACTATTGTGGTTGCTCGATAGACCAAATAATCTAATAATCTGACAGGTATAAGCAATCACATAAATCCTGCAATTTTCATAACTCTAATAAGGATAACTATATGAATATTAAATTGTCTCAGCACTTACCAAAGACTCATACACAAAAAATTCTAAAAAAAGAAGCAAAGAGCAAAGATGAAGCTTGCCTAGTTGTTTTAGTCGATGACAAAAAAAACATCTTGGCTGAATCTGCTCTGACTGATTACACTGCACGTATTGAGCAATTGATTGACGTGTCACACTTTAAAGGTAAGGCTGGTGAAACGGTTGTCGATTATGCATTGGCAGGCGACAAAAAAACCACCAAGCAAAACCCTGTACAACTATTACTAGTCGGTGTAGGCAATACGGATAAGTTTAACAACACTGTTCTACAAAAAATTGCCAACACTATTTATAGCAGTACGCAAAAGCGTGTGTCTTCTATCACTGTCGCATTGGGTGATGCTCTAGAAGAAAATCACTTCGGTCAATTTGCGCTTAATCTGTTGGCAGCGAGCTACCGCTTTGATAAATATAAATCTGAGCAAGCGACGCCTGTATTAACTGATATCTATCTAGTTGCTGATGCTGCATTACAGCCTGCGCTAGCATTTGCACAGTCAGTATTTGCAGGTCAAAGCCTGACTCGCGATGTAGCCAATGAACCAGGTAACATTTGCTTCCCAGCTTACATGGCAGAAAAAGCCCAAGAACTTGCAGCGACCTATCCTGACCTACTAACCGTTAAGGTACTGGGCGAAGATGAAATGTCAGCGCTAGGCATGCATTGCTTCTTAGCAGTCGCGCAAGGCTCTACCAAAGAAGGTAAGCTCGTACTCATGGAGTACCGCGGTAAGTCTAACTTCAGTAGTGATGCTAGCTCTACCAAAGCAACGACTAGCAGTGCAAAAGTCAGCGGTGGTCTAAAAGCCTTGGCTGATAAATTGCCAACCAAAAAAGCGGCTAAAACCAACGATGCGAATGTGCAAGCAGCAAATGACGATGCTCCTATCGTATTGGTCGGTAAAGGCGTAACATTTGACTCAGGCGGTATCTCTATCAAGCCCGGTGCGGCAATGGACGAGATGAAGTTTGATATGGGCGGCTCAGCCTCAGTACTTGGCACAATCAAAGCATTGTGTGAAGCGCGTCTACCAATCAACGTAGTCGGCGCACTAGCCTGCGCTGAAAACATGCCATCAGGTGATGCTACTCGCCCTGGCGATATCGTCAAAGCGATGAACGGCCTATCGGTTGAAATCTTGAATACAGATGCTGAAGGTCGCTTAGTCTTGGCAGATACCTTATGCTACGTAAAACGCTATCAACCAAAAGCCATCATTGATGTTGCAACCTTGACTGGTGCTTGTGTGGTTGCACTAGGTCATGTACGTTCAGCCGTCTTCAGTAATGACGAAGACGTATTGTTTGACTTAGAAAATGCCAGTAACTTATCAGGCGATCTCATCTGGCATATGCCGTTAGATGACGAATATCAAGCACAGATTGACTCACCTATCGCTGATATGCAAAACATCGGTGGTAAAGGTGCAGGTGCCGTGACTGCTGCTTGCTTCCTGTCTCGCTTCGTCGAAGAAGGTCAAGCATGGGCGCATTTAGACATCGCTGGCACGGCATGGAACTCAGGTAAAGACAAAGCGGCAACGGGTCGTCCTGTACCGCTATTTATGCAATATCTAAAAAATAGCGCAGACAGAGTATAAGCGTTCTATGAAGATTAGCTTTTATGTTTTAAGCGAGAGTAAAGCCCAAGATTTCTTGGGCTTTATTTGTCAATTGACCCAAACGGCGCTCAATAAAAGCACTCAGTCACTGCTGATTCTTATCGAAGATGATGCGTTACTGTCGTCGCTTGACGAGGCTCTATGGGCACAAGAGGCCACAAGCTTTATACCACATCAATGCCTTTTGGATGCTTCTAAAAACACTGATGTGGATACTGCTACTGACAACATTGCCAATACTACCAACACTGATAACCAATCGCTAGCACCTGTGCTACTTGGCAATCACATGCCAGCCGATTTCAAAGGAATCGTGCTCAATACCACGATAAGTCCTGTGAATACCTTTATGGCAGCGACCAGTAATGCCCAACCAACTCGAGTGCTTGAGCTGATAAAACCCGATGCGAACAGTGTTCAAGAAGGTCGTAATAAGTATAAAGCCTACCAACAATTAGGCTATGAGCTGACTCATTTTAAAGTTTAAGTGGCAGCCTGCACCATAACATCTCCTCATTGCTCATAAAAAACGCAACTTCTCATCAGAGAATACGTGCCAATTTTTTTCATATAAAGTCTCTAACTTCACCTTACCCACCTATGTCGGTTCGTGGTAAAGGTAGGCGCTTATCCCAAAAAATGCTACCATCCTTCGATTAATTTTCTATTTTCACTATAAACGTCTTATTTACAGTCGAATTATTTCAAAATGGCGACAAAGCAACCGAGCGGACAATGCGTATTTTACGCAAGGTTAACGCGGTAGCCATTTATAAATAATTTGGAATATTGACCAAATCGAGGATGTATAGATGCGTTCACTAATTGCGATGTACCAGCGTATAGGGCTAGTGCCGCTCATTATTATTGGTTTAATTTTAGGAGTATTGATTGGTTGGCAAGCACCAGACATCGGTATTGCATTAGGGTTATTGGGTACGCTGTTTGTGGGTGCACTGAAAGCCGTTGCTCCGATACTGGTATTTGTTTTGGTCATGGCTGCTATCAGCCAACACCGTAGCGGCAACAAAGTTTATGTCAAACCCGTACTCATTATGTATATGTTCGGCACTTTTTTGGCGGCACTGACCGCGGTAGGTGCAAGCTTTTTATTCCCGACTAACTTAGTCCTGATAAATGCGACGATTGAGCAAGTACCACCAGCCAACTTAGAAGCCGTATTGACCAACTTGCTGATGAACTTAGTTGCTAACCCTATCAATGCCATTGCTGAAGCCAATTATATTGGTATTCTGGCATGGGCTATCATCATCGGTTTTGCGCTACGTCAAGCCAGTGATACTGCGCGAACAGTGGTAGGCGACTTTTCTGATGCTATCTCGCAAGTGGTCAAATGGATCATTGCTCTAGCACCTTTCGGTATCTTAGGCTTAGTCGCAAATACCGTCGCTGAAACAGGCTTTGCCTCTTTGGCAGGTTATGCACGTATCTTGATGGTACTCATCGGCTGTATGCTATTTATCGCATTGGTCGCAAACCCTCTTATCGTACTGGTCAAAACAGGCAAAAATCCTTATCCGCTCGTATTTAGATGCCTGCGTGAATCAGGGATTACGGCGTTCTTCACTCGCAGCTCAGCAGCCAACATTCCAGTGAACATGAACCTTGCTCGTAAACTGGGTCTGCATGAAGACACTTATTCTGTGACCATTCCACTAGGTGCCACTATCAATATGGCAGGTGCAGCGATTACGATTAACGTCTTAACGCTTGCAGCGGCACATACTTTAGGTATCGAGGTGAGCTTTGCATCAGCGCTGCTACTCAGTATAGTCGCAACAGTCAGTGCCTGCGGAGCTTCTGGTGTCGCTGGTGGTTCATTGCTACTGATTCCGCTTGCCGCTAGCCTATTCAACATTCCAAACGATATCGCCATGCAAGTGGTTGCGATTGGCTTTATCATCGGTGTGATACAGGATTCGGCAGAAACCGCGCTGAATTCGTCAACTGACGTACTATTCACAGCAGCCGCTGATCCGACGTATTCTCGTTAATTTATAGAAAGTTAAACGCTATAAATAGAGAAACTGAAAACAATAAAGGGCCCAATTTATCATTGAGGCCCTTTTTTATTGTCTGCTTTTTAGTATTCATTGACTTACTTTATATGATCAATATCCACTTCTATCACGGGTGTTTGCATGTCTAGCTGACGCTTTAATTGACGTAGCTGTTCCACTTCATCTAACAGCTCAAGTATCAAACCGATAGCAGGCACACTGGCTTCAAAATCACGGCTGAGGCGTGAAGCACGGCGCACAGTCGTCAGCTGATAGCCTGTGAACTGCTGGTACTCTGGCACATCGTATTCAATGATATTTTCTTCAATCAGTTCGATGACCCATTGGCGCTCTTGGCCACAGGCAGATACCAGTTCATCTAAGCTCATGATAATATCGGTAAATTCAGGCGAGTGTTTCATAGCGGTTATCCTCATTTTCTTTTTATTTCATCGGTATCGTATGCATCTCTATTATGGTGATAAATGACGGTTATCAAGGATTTGAGTTAACGGTCAATACTGACATCAGCAAAAGCTTGTTTTAGTTGCTCATACGCGCTAGTTGCGGCTTCACTATTAATATCAGGATTGACAATGTTTAGAGTCAAATATAAATCGCCCACTTGCTTGGCTGGAATACCCTTACCTTTGAGTCGTAGATTACTACCAGACTTACTGTTTTTAGGAACCGTCACACCCAGCGTACCTGCTGGTGTTGTGATATTGATTTTTTCACCCAATGCCGCCTCCCATGGTGCGATATTGACAGTTTGATAGACATCAGCACCTTCGACACGGATATTGTCTGCATGGCGAATTTTAACTTTTAAAAATAAATCGCCGTTTTTACCACTGCCGCTGCCCGCTGCACCTTGCCCAGCTAAACGAATTTGTTTGCCATCAGTGATGCCTTTAGGAATTTTAATTTTAAGGGTTTTGTTGTCATAATCGACACTGCCGTTAGGTTGGCGAACGGGGACGTTTAACTTAATGCTGTAGTCGTCACCATTATAAACCGAGGCCAAATCAACCGTAATCTCTGCATGCTGATCTTGACCTTTGCTATTTTGCGTGCCAAAACCACCACGTTGCGATTGGCTACCCGCCTGCCCATTCGTTGAGCCACGTGCACCATGACCAAATGCTGAAAAAATATCATCAAAGCGAAAGCCACCATCACCGTAGGCTTCGCCATCACCAAACTGATCCTTGACGTCCTCCCAACGGAATCCGCCCTGACCTCCGCCTGCAGATTGACCACCAAATCCACCAGCACCACCTTGACCAGCAAAAGGATTGTCTAGCATGGCGTCATACTCAGCACGTTTTTCTTTATCTCTAATGGTTTCGTAGGCATTGTTAATCTCCGCAATCTTATTATCAGCATCTGGATGATCGCTGACATCAGGATGATACTGACGAACGAGCTTACGGTATTTCTTTTTAATATCGGCGTCTGAGGCGTCTTTTTTGACCCCTAAAATGTCATAGTAGTTTTTCTCTGCCATGTTATTTTTCCTCAAAATAAAAGCATGTTGATAATACTGGTATGCCAATTTTCAACGATATGATATGGATTTTTTTTGACCACCACATAACAACTCGTGGCTATAACTCAATAATAGCAATAAAAACTCAATGCCATTGTATAAACATACTCAGTTCAATGTACCTGATCTACAGGAAAGCCAAATGAAAGTGCTATAAATCGTAGACTAAGTAAGGCTAATACCATATCCAATATATAGAGAACTGACGATGCTACTACTATTAATGATACTACCAATAATGATGCCAAGCTATGGCCGCATTTAGTTTATCTGCATCGCTTACGACAGTATTATTGTCAGCCGTTACTGTGTCAGAGTATGTCACTATCAGTCTGGCATCGTTATTCTTTGATAACTGTTGACGTACTGTGAGTTTGGTCAGATTAATGGCATTTCGCCCTTCTCGTTTGGAGGCAATGTAAGATAACTCGGCACTTCGACTATCGCGTTTTGCTCGTAAACCAAGCTCAATACCAATATCTGCGTGTTTGTCTTGATCATGGACAGTCGCATTGACCATACCATAGCCAAGTAAATGCTTGCCAAATTTGGCACCTGCACCAATGCCAGCTTGCGCATAAGGGCTATGGTGGTTACCCGTAAACCAATCGGTACGAGCGCCTGTTTTTAATTGCCAAGACAGTTTAGGTTCACCTGATAACGGTTGTCTAAGATCCTCAATCTGCTGCATATCTAAGAACACAAAATCCGTCAATGTCCATTGACTCTCATCAAAATTATAGCCCAGTGAAGCCTGTACTGCTTCAAAACGTTTATCAATATCCGTATGAGCATTGAGCGGGTCTTTCACAAATAGTGATAAACCCACCTCTACGCTATCATCAGATAAAATAACTTTGGTTTGCGTGGTTTTATTACTCAATGCTGGTGACGCTTTATTCGGTACAGTCAGCTGAGCCAAACCATTACTGGCTGGTAGCATAAAACGCTGACTGAGCAATGCATTTTTGAAGGCTTGCTGCTTCGGCGTGTTGTCTTGTGATATTTTATAAGTACGATGCAAAATTAAGAAATCCAGCGCCAGTGCTTTATCTTCTGTATTTAAACTGGCAAGTGGCGTGATGTCTTCTGTACGAATCACTGAATTAATAATATTTTGTATGGGCTTAGATAATTGACCAAACTTCTCTCGCAGCTGAGTTTGCTCTGATGGTAAATAACGTACCGACGCCACCAATGACTCAGACTCGCCTTCATGCTCTAACAATTGGTCGAACACATAGTCTGGCGCATACCAAGGGCCTATTCGCTCCGTTGTTTTTACATCGCTTATCAGCTCAAGTATCTCTCCTGAACGATAACCACAGTTTTGCTTGATAAAATAATAATCAAAGCGAGCTGACTTTGCTTCATACAAATGATAATTCAGTAATTGGGTTTCATACTCCTCGAGATTTAGCACATACTCCCACATATCTCGTTGTTCGTTTTTAGAATATACCGCATCTTGTTTAAAAAACTCTGTTTCTGAAAATCCAGCATCATAAAGGCCAAATAGCCCTTTAACAGCATACATTGCACCATTATCGTTTGCAGGAATACTCGCTCCAAAGTTATACGAGTTGTTCAGCAAGTCCTCGCTTGAGAGCTCTCTGACTTCTTTAGCACCGTCATCATTACTATCTATTGGCGCACCAGTTTTGACCAATACGTGCCCAAATGAAGAGGCTGGATTTTTTAGATAGCTACTCACCAAAATCAGGCTTATTTCTTGATTTGGGTCTGGCAATTGTGCGCAGTTTTTGAAATCGACATTTAATTCAGGTAGATGGTGATTGAGCCATAAATATCTGGCTGGATATTTGCATACGACGCTTTCATCGCCTATTTTCTCTATCGTCGCCAGGAGCTCTGCATAAGGATCAAAGTTACGTTTTGAGCGTAGCTTTGGGTTGGTTAAATAAAAATCTGGCGAGATAACTTCAGCTTTACCATTTTTATAAAACAATAAATGCTGCCATTGAGGATGCTTCGCCAATGACTTTAGTACTATAGGGTCGATAACCATATTTTTATTAGTATTTGGTTTTTGCTCTTGTACTTGCTCTTCTGCCAGTGGTTGTATGCTCTGCTCAAGACTTGGCAAACTATGAAGTTCGCTGATAGCTAAATGCGCTTCAATAGCCGTATCAGTGTTAGAAGCAATCTTATCTTCTTTGTCCATCATTACTGGCTTTGGCGTATAAGCATTTGATTCATCAAACGCTGCCGCACCAGCAGTCGTTGCCGCAAAACAAGCTACCCATAACAATATTTTTTGCATTTTATCCAGACACCCTAAATACATGAGCAATAAAAAACACGTAAGCGCTAGGCTTACGTGTTTTCATCATAAAATAATCAAAAGCTTCCGCATTCAAATAACAGCTGAATACCTAATACTTTTAATCTTTAGATAGCACAGTTTTGCTTAACGATACCAAATAGCGCTTCTGCATTTTGATCTTGCGTAGCAGTACGATAGGCAGAAGTTTGAGCATACTGACCATATTGTGCGCGTACGCTAGCAGCTGAATCACAGTTAGCAACACTCTGTAGAGCTGATAAATGAGCGCCTTGGCCTGAAGCTAGGTCTTTTTCTACACTTGGGAATGCTTCTTTGATCAATACAGCAGCTCTAACATTACCACCTTGGCAAGTGGCAGGAGACATAGAATCAGAAGTAGCCGCTGTTGTACCCAAATCCCAAGTCACGTTAGAGATAATAGCAAGGATAGGGCTTGAATTACCGAACAAAGCACCACCGATACCACATTGCTTATAAATCTGTTCGATAGTACGGCCGGTATCTGCTGTCTTAAAGTTAGAACCAAGGTCAGCATTCGCTGTGCTAAACGGAATCATTGCGGCGACAACTGAAGCAAATACAATTTTTTTCAACATAAAACTTCCTTAAAGGATGATAAAAGATAGGATATTCGGTAATACAATCAAATTTATTTTGAGTATTTTTGATAGATATTCCAGAACATTGTTTAACCTTTCGCATTGTACAAAATAGTAAGAATATAGCAAGGTTTTTTTACATTAGTTTCGATATTTTTGATTGGGCTTATTGGACGTTAATTGTACTATATGAACAGTTTCAGCCTTTATATATTACCTATCTATGTCGTGTTACGAGCTCTCCAGTATTTTGTTGAGCTCTTTATAAGAATCAATCTCTATAAGACCATTTTTAGAACTCATTATCTTATTACTTATTCCGAAAAATGTATTTTTCCCTTAAAAAACAGGTATTTGACCCTATGAGTTTTTTTACATGACAGTAATAATATGACAAGCTCCTTCTTGTAAAATCTCCCTATTATTCATACTCATAGGGAGTATAGATAACGTAGGCAAGGGTATCTGTCTATCTTATAAATTGCTTAAAGGTATTAAATGTCTTATTTAATCAAGTCTTTAGTTATCACTTTATCACTACTGCTTAGTACCACTGTTTTCGCTGGCAACACCAGCTATTATGGCAGCAAGTTTCATGGGAAACGTACGGCTAGTGGTAGTATCTTCAACATGAACTCATTGACCGCTGCGCATCGCACGTTACCGTTCGGCACGAAGGTACAAGTAACCAACCAAAAGACAAAGCAGAGCGTAATCGTAAAAATCACTGATAGAGGACCTTTTATTCGAGGCCGTATTCTTGATTTATCAAAAGCCGCTGCTGGTCAAATAAACTGTCAATTGTGCACGACGACAATGGAAATACTCTCTTATGGTGATGGTAAATACCGTAAGGAATAATGTAATAAAAAGGGAGAGCATTAGCTCTCCCTTTTTTATGCCTGCTTATATAATCTAAAAACTGCTGAACAAACACTAAAACCTTCTAGTTGCAGCTCTCTATATACAACCCCCTCTACTTGGCAGCAGATTCTATTTCCTCTAACGTCGTCATTGATAGCAATAGTTTCTCTTCGTTATTACTATGCTGCTGTTGTAGTGCTGTTTGCTCATTGAGTAATACGAGCAGATCAGACTTACGACTCTCTTCATACAATGTAGTATCAGCAAGCTTCTCTTCTAGCGTCACAAGCTGCTTATCAATCTTAGCCAATAGCTTTTCTGTGTCTTCTATCTCACGGCGAATAGGAGCAGTAAGTTTGCGTTGTTCAGCAGCTAACTTACGCTGCTCTTCTTTACTTAGTACAGGCTCAGTAGCTTTGCTTTTTGATGAAGCATCAGATGCTTGACTGGTATTTGTTTCACGTGAAACGAATTTTTTGCTCTCTTTTTTACTTTTTTTCTTACCAGTGTTTTTATCTGACGAATTCTCTTGCTTGCGTTTTTCTGCCAACCATTTGCCATAGTCGCTGATGTCGCCATCGAACTCTTCGATAATACCGTCATGTACCAAATACAACTCATCGCAAACGTTAGCAATCAATTCACGATCATGCGAGACCAAGACCACTGCCCCTTCGAAGCCTTGTAGTGCGATGGTCAATGCTTGACGCATCTGTAAGTCTAAATGGTTGGTTGGCTCATCTAGAACCAAAACGTTCGGGCGTTGCCAGACAATTAATGCTAGCGTCAAACGTGCTCGTTCGCCACCTGAGAACAGCTCGCTTGGGGTATCAATACGATCACCACGGAAGTCAAAGCTGCCTAAGAATGAGCGTAGCATCGCATCAGACGTCTTGCCAGCTAAACGACGCAGCATCTCTATCGGTGTTGCCTTGGCATCTAAGATGTCCATTTGATGCTGGTTAAAATAGCCCAGTTTCAGCGTATCAGACATACGATACGTGCCTGTTAATACACCAAGCTCACCAACCAACGCCTTAATCAGTGTTGATTTACCTGCACCATTCATACCTAGCAAGCCAAGACGTGTATCTGGCGTCACCTGTACATTGGCATTGTGCAGCAGTGGTACGTCGCTATAACCAATATCCGCTTTTGTCAGCTCAATCAGCGGTGAGCTCATATTGGCTGGTTCATAAAAACGGAACGAGAACGGGTTGTCCGCCATCATTGGCGACAGCTCCGCCATACGCTCAAGTTGCTTGATACGGCTCTGAGCCTGTTTGGCTTTACTGGCTTTGGCACGAAAACGACGAATAAAGTCATCCAAATGTGCTTTGGTCGCTTCTTGCTTCTCAAACGCTTGCTGCTGCTGCGCCATACGCTCATGACGCGTGCGAATGAACTGCTGATAGTTACCCGTATAAAGGGTGATTTTTTGTTGTTCTACATGCAAAATATGACCGACAGTCGCATCCAAAAATGCTTGGTCATGCGAGATGACAATCACGAGACCCATAAAAGCATTGATCCACGTTTCTAACCAAAGGATCGCATCCAAATCCAAATGGTTGGTTGGCTCATCGAGTAACATAAGATCAGCACGGCTCATCAGTGTTTTGGCGAGGTTAAGACGCATACGCCAACCACCCGAAAAACCTTCTACTGGTAGCTCATGCTGATTGGTATTGAAACCCAAGCCCGCCATAATTTGCGCTGCTTTGGTTGGCGTACGATAGCCGTCAATTTCATCAAACTGCTGATGCAATATGCCAATCTGCTCATCACTGACGCTGCTCAAATCATTCAATGAAGCATTAATCTCATACCACTGCTCATCACCACTTAATACATAATCAATGGCCGTCTGCTTAGTCGCGCCCACTTCCTGCGCCATATGTGCCACATGCCAGCTATCAGGAATGCTCACTTCGCCCTTATCAAGGGTAACTTCCGTATCGCCCTTACCCATTCGCGTTAGTAACAAAGCGAACAAAGTAGATTTGCCTGTGCCGTTATTGCCTGTTAAGCCAACCTTGTGACCCGGATGTAGCTGGAAGCTTGCACCTGCAAACAATTCACGACCATCACGGCGAACACCAACGTCTTTAAATTCGATCATATAATTTCTTCATCTCAACAGTAATATAAAAATAAGGCAATAAAAACACACATCTGGCATGCTAACTGGCGGCTATTATTTCAAACGCTTGCCCGATAGGCAAACGATTAAATAACTATTTCAAAACTAAGTATTTATTGAGGTAAAAAGCCTTTCGCCTTATAAGCAATTATCAGGGTCACAAAGGCTTATATTGAATGCGATAAATTCGATTAGCAGCGTCACTCTTGACAAACGATTCGCGACCCCCATTATGATATACTGCTAAAAGATAAGTGCCGACTGTATGCCCAAGCGTTTGGATGGCACAAACAGCTTATATTGCTCCAATAGCTTTATCCTAATAACAGCACCCAATTAAATCAAACGCCGTGCGTATCTTTATTTGCAACCATTTCATTGCAAACCCAAACAGGACGACGACCGCATTTGATCCTAGCAACTGAGGTAGATATGAACGAATCAGCCAACCAATTTAGTCCAAGCTCGAGCCAGCCAGTAGATCCTACGGTACTAAGCCTAACCGATAGTGCTGCACAAAAAGTACGTCGCCTACGTGAAGAAGAAGGTGATAGCGACCTTATGCTACGCGTCTATGTGACTGGCGGTGGCTGCTCAGGTTTCTCTTATGGCTTTAATTTTGCCAATGAGTTGAATGAAGATGATGCTAACTTTGACAATGAAGATGTGACCTTAGTGGTAGACTCACTAAGCTACCAGTATTTGCAAGGTTCTACTGTTGACTACACTGAAGGGTTAGAAGGCGCACGCTTTATCGTGACCAACCCGAACGCAACGACTACTTGTGGCTGTGGCTCTTCATTCTCAATCTAAATTAGCGGTATCCGTGAGTGTTCATTCAGATGCCCTAGTTATTGGCTATAGCGATGATAAGTAGCTTGACGTCATCTATTAAAAGCATCTATCTGCTAGGTAGGTGCTTTTTATTCACTTGGTTTTATAGTGCATAAATGACACGTTATTCAAAAACCAGTGTGGCTTAAATATCCGCTGACATTCAGACAGATAAGCCATTGTAAAGCTTATCGTATTTGTAATCGTCCGTGGTTTTCAAGGCAGCTTTGAGCTAAACTGACGGAATTCTTAATCCAATATTTACCTCTTTTATGGTCGAACGCTAGTCGTGTTTTGATCCTCCATAATAAATAACAATAGATGACTATTATGAGTAATTTTGCGAGTAGCTTTGTGAACTTTGAAATCCCTAACTGGTTTGACAGCAAACATTTAGCGGGCATGTTACGCGGTATCGAAAAAGAAGGTCTGCGCGTTAGACCTGACGGATATCTGGCTCAAACACCACACCCAGCCAAACTTGGATCAAAACTCACCCATCCATTTATCACTACTGACTATTCAGAAAGCCTACTTGAGCTCATTACTGACCCTAAGACCTCGCCAAAAGAAACGCTAAACATGCTGCGTCAGTTGCATGTATTGGTATATCAAGCCATGCCTGAGGGTGAGCTGATGTGGCCACTATCGATGCCTTGCATGCTGTCATCAAAAGATGAAGACATCCCATTAGCTGATTATGGTAGCTCTAATACTGGTAAGCTCAAGACGTTATATCGTAGTGGTTTGGGCATTCGTTATGGTCGCCGTATGCAGACGATTGCTGGTTTGCATTATAACTTGTCTTTCGGTGACGGACTCTTTGACGTTTGGCAAGCGCAAACACCTACCGCGCAAGACCAAACGCCCACAGAGTTCAAAAATGAAAAATACCTTGGGCTTATCCGTAACTTCAAGCGACTAACCAGTCTGGTTCTCTATCTATTGGGTGCCAGTCCAAGCGTTTGTCCTTGTTTCTTAGCGGGTCGCGAGCATGATTTAGAACTGCTAAACAACTCAACCTATTATAAGCCGACCGCCACTAGCCTGCGTATGGGCAAGCTTGGCTATACCAATAGTGTGCAAGAGCAGCTCGATATTCGTTATAACTATTTGCCAGAATATGTCGAAGGATTGCGCCGTGCGATTCAAACGCCACACGAGAGCTTCGCCAAGCTTGGATTAGAAGATGCGGATGGCAATCCTATCCAAATCAACAATCATATCCTCCAGATAGAAAATGAATATTACAGCCCTATTCGTCCCAAACAAATTGCGATGAGTGGTGAGACACCGACCGAAGCACTTGAACGTCGCGGTATTGCATATGTTGAATTCCGTGCTATCGATCTCGACCCTTATAGTGATGTCGGTATTCGTCTGTCTAGTGCTTGCTTCTTAGAAGTCATGGCGCTGTATTGCCTGTTCAACGACTCTCCTGATTTACTACCTGAAGAAGAAGAAGCACTGGCTATCAACCTTGAACGTGTAGTAAACGAGGGTCGCCGTGATGGTCTACACATCATCAATAACGGCGAGGAGCAATTGCTTGAGAGCTGGATGCTGACACACCTAGAGCGCATGCAGCCACTTGCCGCGTTGCTTGATGCTCATTATGGCGGCAATGATTACCGTGCAGCAGTTGCGTTAATGCAAGGCAAAGCAGGACACTCTGAGTCAACCATCTCAGCACAAGTCAATTCTGATAGTCAGCGTTTGGGCAGCCTATGGCAGCTTGGCTTTACTTTGGCGCAGCAGCATCGCAATTCGTTATTGCAGCAAACGCTTAGTCCAAACACTCAAGCTAAGTATGAAGTGCTGGCAGAAAAATCGATACTGCAGCAAGCAGATATCGAAAAAGCAGAAACAGAAGATTTTATGGAATTTTTGCAACAGTACCGCTAAGTTCTGATTACCATTTAACATTTAACATTTATAGCTGACTATTTTATAAGAGTAACTGCCCAATGCTAAAGCTAGCCACCTACCGCTCTTTGCAAGTGTTTTTGGTCATTATGACCGTAATCGGTATGAGTTTTGCGCTGTTTTTTCTACAGCGTCATTTGGGGCTTTTACCGTGCCCACTTTGTATTTTTCAACGTGTTGGCCTGATTGTCATGGGCAGTTTTGCTCTGATATCGGCAGTATTTAATCCCAAGTCTAAAGGCATGAGACTGCTATTGTGGCTCGGTAGCTTGATAGGCATTGGCTGGTCTACGGCAGTCGCAGTACGCCATGTATGGTTACAGCACTTACCTGCCGATTTAGTTCCATCTTGTGGCCCAGGTCTAAATTATTGGATAGACACCCTACCTGTGTTGCAAGTGTTCAAAGAAGTTTTCGCCGGCTCTGGTGAATGTGCTGAAATTGCTTGGACCTTTATAGGATTAAGTATCCCTGAACAGTCTTTGATTCTATTTAGCGTGCTGTTATTGCTACATGTGCTGATATTATGGCGTATCTTACGACCTGTCACCCCCTAGCCACACCGCTTAATAACTGCTTAACAAATATGTAAATCCCATACTTTTTACGCTACCATCCTTCATCTAGATAGATATAAATGCGATATGACTTGATATCTATTTAGATGAAAACTGCTTTACTACTAAGCGCTGCTGACCTGATAACCACCTCTGCTACGCCGTCTTGTCCAAAGCTCTCATTGCTTAAACAACACTCCCCTTCAAGCAATCCATAACAAAAATTCTACAGAGATATCTTCAATCTTTGGTATCTTGACCCTGCTTATTTTGTTTTCTCATTGGTTGATATGACTGAGATAGCTTTTACTCTGACGTTTGTTTTTGGCTAATGTTCCGTCTGCTTCGTATCATATCTTTTGGCAACAAAACCTCAAATAATGCCCTTTCAACGCTTATATTTCCCACTATCCTGCATTTCTGACGATAGAATCACATTGCTCATAGTATGGGTAGTCTGCAGAAATATTATTTAAAAACTGTTTTTGGTGTGACCATGATATATTTTGCGCCTGTTTGCTCTATTACTTTGACTGTCATCAGACGCTATGGCCGTTTTTTGCTGGCATTACCTTTTTGCGTAGTCCTTATCAGCTGTGACAATGCTTCGTCTAATACTGATCAGGGTATGGTAAATGAAGTTATCCCTGTTGATGGCTCAGCGTCAGCTGACCTTACAAATAGCTTGTCAGATAATAGTGACGGGTTACAAGGCTCTGATAGTGAGCAAGATAACGCAGAAGGCCAATCACTTATTGCTGCTGCGCAACCAAGTAATGAGTCGAACACCTACCAAACACAGACAGATTCAAAGTCACATAGCAGCGCATTACAAGCGACGTTAATGGGCGATTATGGTGGTATGGTGCCTTGTTCGTCTTGTGATAATATCGATGTCACACTGAACTTATTCGCTGATGGCTCAGTACTCAAGACCAGTATTTACAATAGTCCTGAGACGCCACGTTCACCGCTTTTTGAGTCTGGCATCTATCGTCAAGATAATAATAAGATTACGATTGTCTACCAACAAAAACAGATTGAGACCTATAGTATTCAAGACAATCATCTTATATTGATGGACGAAAATAAGAGTCCTAATAATGACTATACCTTGTCACGTAAATAAGACTGTAGGCAGACCGTCAGATATCAACAAGTTCGAATAAATAAACACCTAAGCCAATACACCAAACAACGCCTACTTTTAAGGCGTTTTTTATTGGTCATCTAATAGTGTTTACTTTACAATGAGTGGCTGTTTACCCTGTTGATACTTTGATGACTGCTTGCTCATTCTGCAATAAAGGTCCTTGGTACGGGTAATATGTAGGCGGGGTTCGACCTATAATAATCAGCTGTTTATTCTGCTGATATTACAAACGACTTTACGTTTTCATTCTTTCAATTTATGCTCATACGGAACGTCTATGCACATTCATATTCTTGGTATTTGTGGTACTTTTATGGGCTCGTTGGCCTTACTAGCGCGAGAACTTGGGCACACCGTAACTGGCTCTGATGCCAATGTGTATCCGCCTATGTCCACCCAATTAGAAAATGCAGGCGTCACTATTGAAGCAGGCTACCTGATAGAACATTTGCAGCCAGCACCAGACTTGGTCGTTGTCGGTAATGCGATGAAGCGCGGCATGGACGTGATCGAATATATGTTGGACACAGGACTACGCTATACGTCAGGGCCACAGTTTTTATCTGAGGAAGTGTTGCAATCGCGCCACGTGATAGCCGTAGCAGGTACTCATGGCAAGACCACAACGACGACCATGCTCGCTTGGATATTGCACTATGCGGGTATCGATACTGGGTTTTTGATCGGTGGTGTACCATTAGTCGATACAACGGATGAGCGTCTACAACAAGTCTTTGCGCACAGCAGTTATTTAGGTGCAGAAAAAGCGAGTGATGATAGCTCAGATACTGGCTATTTTGTCATTGAAGCCGATGAGTATGACTCTGCATTTTTTGATAAGCGTTCAAAGTTTGTGCATTATCGCCCGCGTACCGCCATTCTAAATAATCTTGAATTTGATCATGCTGATATCTTTGCAGATCTCAACGCAATTCAGACTCAATTTCATCATATGGTGCGTATGATTCCAAGCACTGGCAAAATCATCATGCCAGCAGCGACCGCCAGTTTAGAAGACACGTTGGCAAAAGGCGTTTGGACACCTGTTTGGCGTACATCAGTGGTTGATAAGAGCGCCGCTGACAACCTTGTAAATGATAGCGACTGGCAAGCTGAGCTTATTAGCGAAGATGGTAGCCAATTTAAAGTAAGATTCAGCGAAGACCTTGATTCTGCCGCCACCGTCAATTGGGCAATG
This sequence comes from Psychrobacter sp. SCQQ22, assembly GCF_015864605.1. Lineage (NCBI taxonomy): Bacteria > Pseudomonadati > Pseudomonadota > Gammaproteobacteria > Moraxellales > Moraxellaceae > Psychrobacter > Psychrobacter sp. SCQQ22. Next base: position 129,993 of record NZ_JADYWZ010000001.1, on the reverse strand, counting down.
AGCGGCATCCATAATGTTAATAATGCATTAGTTGCGGTATCCGCAGCTTACAATGTGGGTGTCAGCGTCTCTACTGCTTGTGCCGCTTTGTCTGCTTTTGCTGGTATCAAACGCCGTATGGAGCTGATCGGTGATGTAAATGATATCTTGGTCTTCGATGATTTTGCCCACCATCCAACCGCTATTACCACGACGTTAGATGGTGCCAAAAAGAAGCTGTCTGACAGACGTATTTGGGCTATTATCGAACCACGTAGCAATACAATGAAAATGGGCATTCATCAAGATAGTCTAGCCGAATCTGCTGCACTCGCTGACCATACACTGTGGTATGAGCCTACAGGTCTTGAATGGGGTTTAAGAGAAGTCATCGAACGCGCTAATGCTGCAAATCCGAATATGGGCAACCAACAAGTACTGTCTAGTACTGACGCTATCATTGAATATATCGGCACACATGCACAATCAGGTGATGCGATTGTCATCATGTCTAATGGCGGCTTTGAAGGGATTCATCAGCGTCTATTAACGGCTCTACATAGTAAATAACTGAGCTGAATATAGTTTTATTAAAGTGAAAGCGTGGCATTGTTATCGACGAGCCACGTTTTTTTTGGTTTTAATAAGCATCAATCACGACCAACGTTTGCGACTTTACTACCTTTGTAACCTTTCATTTACTTATCCTATCTTCATATTAGCAAATCAATGGATTTCCTCACATAGCTCATACACTGGTAACATTTCGCGCTTACCTTTACTTCGACGCAGTGCTTACAATGTACCTATCAAAACGAGAAAATTACTATAAATGATAATAAGTTAGGAGAATACTATGGGTTTTATTTGGATGATTATTGTAGGACTGGTCGCAGGTTTATTGGCACGAGCTATTAAGCCAGGCAGTGACCCTATGGGTTGGATAATGACTATCGTATTGGGTATCGTCGGTGCTTTAGTTGGTGGTTTACTGGCTAACCTAGTCGGTATCAATGCTGACGGCGGTTTCACTGGTCTAATATTCTCAGTTATCGGTGCAATCATACTGCTGTTTGCATATGAGATGATTACCAACAAACGCGGTGTATAGTCAATCGCAGTATTGATTGTAATGCAGTAATAACGATATAAAGAGAAGGCCTTGCTGATTGCGAGGCCTTTTCGTTTGTCATACGATAAGCCCTCACCTTCGTTATCTGGTATCAGGAAGAGGTGATAGTTGCGGGAAAGTATTGATAAACATTACTTTTGCCCCCATTTATCTTATAATATCAACCCTATTTTATCCTTATCATTGAGGTAAGCGTTATGGCTTTACTCCCTATCTTAAATTATCCAGATCCACGCCTGCGCACACTTGCCAAGCCTGTCAAAGAAGTGACTGCTGAAATAAAAACCTTAATCGCGGACATGATCGAAACGATGTATGACGCCCAAGGTATTGGTTTGGCTGCCAGCCAAGTGGATCGCCATATTCAACTTATCGTCATGGATTTATCAGAAGATAAAGATAGCCCTAGAGTTTTTATTAACCCAAAAGTGACGCCACTGGTAGAAGAGAAGCAGCCGTATGAAGAAGGTTGTTTGTCGGTTCCTGAGGTTTATGATAGCGTTGAACGTCCAAACAAAGTACGTATTGAAGCCTTGGATGAGAATGGCGAAAAAATCGACGAAGAAGTAGAAGGCTTACTCGCGGTATGTATCCAACACGAAATGGATCACCTAAATGGCGTCATATTCGTCGATTATTTATCGCGTCTAAAACAGACTCGTGCTCGCGATAAAGTACGTAAAGTCGTCAAAATACGTGAAAAACAAGGCGAACAAACTGCTGAGCCACATCCTACCAACTCTTAATGATTCATCATATAAATTGATTGTCATATAAACTAATTGTCACATCAGCTAAGTGTTACTAATGGCTCGATGGCAATATTATGATACTCGTTTTACCCTATAACATGTGCTGTCTATACTAAAGGTTCCCTACCATGACCATGATCAAAATTGACCAATATTTTGACCCTGCCAACTGGCAGAAATTCACCAAAGCTGCTGAAGGTCGTGAGACACCGTTTTTGATGGTGGACCTTAGCCGTATTAAGACCAAGTATCATGAGATGGTTGGGTTTTTTCCTAATGCTAAAATTCATTATGCCATGAAGGCCAGTCCTGCTGTTCAGGTCATCAATCTATTGGCTGAGCTGGGTTCAAACTTTGACTGTGCGTCAATTTATGAGCTTGACCGTGTGCTTGATTGCGGTGTTGAGCCATCACGTATCTCTTATGGCAATACGATTAAAAAAGCGGATCATGTCAAATATGCCTTTGAAAAAGGCGTTGATCTATATGCGACTGACTCAGAAGCCGATTTAAAAAATATCGCGAAGCATGCGCCTGGCTCTAAAGTATTCGTTCGTATTTTGGTTCAGGGTTCAGAGACTGCTGAGTGGCCGCTATCACGTAAATTTGGCTGTCACCCTAATATGGCGATTGAGCTATTGATTCAAGCCCGAGATTTAGGCTTGGTACCTTACGGTATCTCGTTCCATGTTGGCAGTCAGCAAAAAGACGTTGCCGCTTGGGACGATGCATTGGCCAAGGTCAAATATATGTTTGACTGGATGAAAAATGAAGAAGACATCAAGCTACAAATGATTAATTTGGGCGGTGGTTTCCCAGCCAACTATATCAGCGAAGTAAACCCTATCAAAGTTTACGCGGAAGAGATTACACGTTATCTAACAGATGACTATAACGAAGAGGACATGCCTGAGATTATTCTTGAGCCAGGCCGTTCATTGGTCGGTGGTTCAGGCGTTCTAGTCAGCGACATCGTTTTGATTTCTCGTAAATCTCATACCGATTTAACACGTTGGGTTTATACGGACGTGGGTCTATTCCAAGGCTTAATTGAAACCTTAGGTGAAGCCATCAAATACCCTATCTATACGCCTAAGATGGAAACATCAACCAGCGAAGGTACTGTAGTATTGGCCGGTCCAACGTGTGACTCAACTGATATCATGTACGAAGAAGCGGGTTATCAGTTACCAGAAGAGTTAGAGATTGGCGATAAAATCTATTGGCTAACCACCGGTGCTTACACTAATTCTTACTCATCAGTTGAATTCAATGGTTTCCCACCATTAGAAGTCATTTATATTGATTAGCTTTATATATATATAAATCGTCATCCATAAAAAAGCGCGGTACTGTTAATCACAGTATCGCGCTTTTTTGTGTTTGTTTGGCAGTATCATTGATAACTGGCTACTGTACCAAGAGTGAAATAGGCACACTATTACTACTACTGATTGTCTGATTACCACCATAGCTGGTACTTTGATTTTGACTGTTTTGAGAAATTTCTCCGATAGTCACCCACTGTCCGCGAGGCACGATAATCGTACTGTTCAGACTTTGACCTTGAATAGCATTATTAACAGAACCGCTGCGGTTATAAGGTGAATTGGATCGCACCAGTTTTTCTTCTACTTGAGACAGCTGTACTTCGACTTGGCCAGTAGGCAGCAGTCTTGGTGTTACTGAAATTCCCTGTATCGTTGGTAGCAGTACTTGCTGCTGAATAATAATCTGTGGCCTTAGATTATAGTTATTTGCATAGCGATTGCTATTATAAGCCTGAGTTAGAGAGTAGAGCGTGCCAGTACTGATACTTGCTGCACTGCCAGATAAGGTTTTTATTTGGTATGAATTACTGCCCTGCTGCTGACTGTTACTTTGATTAATGATACCTGACCCTTGGATACCACGATTGGTAATAATAACCTGCCCTTGCTGGATATTATTCTGAGCGCTGCTATTACTGCCAACTCGCACAGCAACGGTTAACGCTTGTGGTTGGCCATCTATTTGAGTCAAGAGCTGCTGTACTGCCTGATAATTAGCCGCTGTGGTGTTCAGTACTAATTTGTCTTGATAAGTTGTGACTGTACCGCCGTCACGGCTGCTGTCTAACTGCTGACGCACTGCAGGTAGTAGTGTGTCACCGCCATAAGTGTGAATGACATAGGTATGATAAGTGGCAGCTTGAACAACGACAGGCAGAGCCACCAGACTGATTGCCAAGACTGTTTGACCTATGTAGCCAATATTCTTACTAGCAGTAACAGCACTGCTAAGCACCGTTATCAAACTCCGTCTAAACGTATTCATGTTTGGCTCCTAGCAGTGACTTATCATTTATTAAGATTTAGAGCATGTTGAAGACATGCCCTAGTCATTTAGTCCTAACACGTCTTGCATATTGTACTGCCCTACTTCTTGCTGAATAATCCAAGTCGCAGCGCGTACAGCACCAGCGGCAAAAGTCATGCGCGCACGGGCACGATGGGTAATCTCGACTACCTCACCGTCAGCGATAAACATCACAGTATGATCGCCGATGATTTCACCACCACGAATCGCATGGATACCAATCGTACCTGCTTCACGTTCGCCTGTTTGTCCTTCGCGGCCATAAACAGCGACGTCTTTTAGATTCTGTCCACGAGCTTCTGCGACTGCTTCTGCCATCATATAAGCTGTACCTGATGGTGCATCAATCTTGTGCTTATGATGTGCCTCGATGACTTCTACATCCGCGTCATTACCAAATGCTTTTGCTGCCATCCCTAGTAGCTTCAATGACAGATTCACTCCCGTTGAGTAGTTACCTGCATAAACAATCGCAATCTGCTCACTCGCTTTTGCCAATACTTGCTCTTGCTGCTCATTGAATCCTGTCGTGCCAATGACCATCGCAACATTGTGCTCAGCACAAATTTGCATATTTTTTTCAGTCGCATCAGGTAAGCTAAAATCAATCAGTACGTCGATGTCGCCTACAACTGCCTTTAGATCATCGACAATCTGCACATCTAAGCGCCCGATAGCAGCCACTTCACCCGCATCAGCCCCTACTAGGCTCGATCCTTGACGTTCAATCGCTGCGCTTAATGTCGTTTGAGTATTATCTTTTACTGCTTCGATAAGCATACGGCCCATACGACCTCCCGCACCAATGACACCGACTTTGATGGCTTGTTCTTTTACTTGTTGACTCATATCTTTGTCCTAAATGCTTTGTTTTAGTAAAGGCGTTTTTAAATACTATTTATCGTAAGTTTAGCAAATATCCCTACCCGAGTGGCTTTTTATACACTCAGCAAAAAGCCCAATAGTTTCACGTGAAACTATTGGGCTCAAAACAATGACGTTGTTCAGTTAAGCAAAACTATCAGTCAAATAATTCGCCAATCTTTTTGAAGAATGACTTTTTATGTGGTGACTGTTGATGCTTGCTGTCACCATCTAATGTATCTTGGAATTGACGTAACAAGTCTTTTTGCTCACGAGTTAGATTGACTGGTGTCTCGATGACGACACGGCAAATCAAATCACCTTTCATGGTCGTACGAACTGGCGTCACGCCTTTACCGCGGACACGTAGCAACTTACCACTTTGAGTGCCTTCGGCAACCTTGATTTTTACTTTACCATCTAACGTTGGGATTTCAACTTCTTTACCCAATGCCGCATCAGTGATACTCACTGGCACATCCATATAGAGATCGGCACCTTGACGAGTAAAGACATTGTGCTGTTTGACGCGTACTTCGACGTATAGGTCGCCATTTTGGACACCAGCACCGCCAGCTTCACCTTCGCCTGCTAGACGAACGCGGTCACCATCATCGACACCCGCTGGGATAGACACTTCAAGCGTACGTGATTTGTCTTTGACGCCATTACCATGACAGTCAGAGCATGGGTTTTTGATTTGCTTACCAGTGCCGCCGCAATGTGGGCAAGCTTGCTGAACAGCAAAGAAACCCTGCTGCATACGGACTTGACCTTGGCCATGACACGTCTGACAAGTCACAACGTCAGAGGCATTTTTTGCGCCTTTGCCATCACAAGTGTCGCAAGGTGCAGGTGCGGTAAAGCTGATTTCTTTTTTACAGCCACGTACCGCTTCTTCTAGCGTCAGCTCAATGACGTAACGCAAATCAGAACCACGACGTGAACGCCCGCCACCGCCGCCGCCACGCTGCTGACCGAAGATATCGCCGAAGTTGCCGAAGATATCACCAAAGATATCTTGGAAATTACCGCCACCACCGCCGCCAAAGCCACCGCCGCCCATGCCGTTTTCAAACGCTGAATGACCCATGCGATCGTAGGCTGAGCGTTTTTCTTCGCTGCTCAGTACTTCATACGCCATTGATGCTTCTTTGAACTTGTCTTCTGCATCAGGGTCGTCAGAGTTACGATCTGGATGGTATTTCATGGCCAGCTTGCGGTAAGCTCGCTTAATTTCCTTGCTATCAGCGGTCTTACTGACACCTAATATTTCATAAAAATCACGCTTACTCATGGGCTCTCCTATCGTCTTTACAGTCCACCGGCCGGTCGATTCAGTAACCCTTATCAATCATTATATTATTGCTACTCATTTTCTCACTTAAAGGTTTCACATGAAACATAATGAACAGTGAAGAAAAAGAGATGATAATGTTAAAAATCTTACAAGCGAATACGGCGGGATGCTGCTTAGCCAAATCAATTATTAAAAGTTTGCGCTATTTATGGAGATGGCATAGTGATTTATCAAGCTCTCAGGGATGGAAAGTATCGTTTAAGAGCGTTTCGTCACTACAAAAAGGTTTTATTAAGGAACGAACAAAGGTTTTCATACCTTAATACAATTAAGCCGTGCTAGTATTTATCGCCAAGTTTATAGTCATTTATCTTAAAATTACATAGCCATTTATCTTAAAATTACTAAGTTTGCGACAAGGTATCGTTTTTTATGAAGAAGCTGATTGTTTTATTAATCATCATCGTAGTCGCCGTCTATGCAGGCTCGCCTTATTACAGTGCATATCAGCTCAAAAATGCCTACGATGACAAAGACGGTGCCACTATTGCAGCGGCCATTGACTATGACCAAGTACGGCCTAGTGTCCAAAATCAATTGACCAGTCAGTTTACCGCGACGATGACTCAATACCCATTAGTGTCTCAGCTAGGCGGTGAGCCTTTGACCGAGGCTGCCAATAGTTTTATCGCAAAAGCTGTTGATGGCGCTATCACTCCGCAGAATATCGAAAAAGTTATTAACACTCAGGGTCAGGCCAATACAGCGACCAAAGAATTGGCAGCGGCATGGGCTATCGCGAGCAATCAGGTCAATCTAAAAAACTTGATTCAAAACCTCATTATCCAGCGCGGTGATGTCGATGCAGTGGTCAAAAGCCAAATGCAGGAAATCATGATAAAACAAGCCGCTGAACTTGAGAAACAAGTGGCTCAAGGCTCTGATAGTGACAAACCTAAGCTGAGCTATTGCGGCATCAATTGCTTCACTATCAGCGGACAAGTTAAAGGCTATCCACTCACGATAGAGATGCAACGTGAGGGTCTGATTGACTGGAAAATCGTCGATATCGTGTTGCCGTAATACAAGACGCTGCGGTTGCGGCTTTTGCGCTATCGCTAATTATCTATAAAAAAAGCACCTATCATAATCTATTATAAAACAGTCACAGCGCGAACCTCGCTAGGAGTATCACCTATATTCTTAGCAAGATTGCCTTGGCTGTTTTTTGAATCAACGAAGGCGTGTCATCAATTAGATTGTGGGCTTAAAATGAGAAAAATTTAGCCATTTTAAGTTTACTAAATGTATTAATGTGCTAATTGATGATACGCCCTACATCAAACCAATTTATAAGTGAGCGTACGATGCACACTCAAACAACCTCTCCAATGACAGATACAGTAACAGCGACTCAGCCTAATGACTCGCTTACCACGCCAGCGCCTAACTCTCTACCACCAATCACGATACTAGATGGCGGTATGGGACGTGAACTTGAGCGACGCGGCGCTCCTTTTCGCCAACCTGAATGGTCAGCACTGTCATTGAGCCTAGCGCCAGATAGTGTTCGTGATGTCCATGTGGACTACATAAAAGCGGGTGCGACAGTGATCACAGTCAACAGCTATGCAGTCACCCCTTATCATTTGGGAGACAGCTTTTTTAGTGAGGGTGAGCATCTCATCAGAACTGCGGCGCAGCTCGCATTTGAAGCCGTACAAGAAAGTGAAAAGCCAGTAGACAATCAGCAAGCAAGCGAAAAGCAGAATAGCTCAGTAAGCGTACAAATCGCTGGCTGTTTACCGCCACTGTTTGGCTCTTACCGTCCAGATTTGTTCGATTCTAAGCAAGCCCCTACGATTGCGCGTCCATTATTGTCTGCACAGATAGATTATGTGGATATGTGGCTGGTAGAAACGCAAAGTAGTATCGTTGAAGCACAAACGTGGCATCAGCTAATTACTGAATTTACAGTGACTCAAAAAGAAGCTATATTTAAAAATGCAATCGCATCTCAAAAAGAGACTATATCTAAACCCATTTGGATATCATTCACGCTAGATGATAGTCAGTTAGATATCGACGACGATGACTCTGATAGCAGTGCTGAACCTAACCACGCTGTGAGCGCACCGATGTTACGCTCTGGTGAATCAGTAGCCGAGGCCGTACAGGAAATGATGGCATTGAATGTCGATGCCGTACTGTTTAACTGTAGTCAGCCTGAGGTCATGAATGCAGCATTGCAAACTGCGAAAGATCTGATTGATAAAGCAGTACACCCTATGCAACTGGGTGTTTATGCCAATGCTTTTGTCTCAGAGCAAGTCCATAAACAAGCCAATGCACAACTGCGCGATATGCGTGAGGACACCACACCTGAGCACTACCTAATGTGGGCTGAGCTTTGGCAAGCCTCGGGTGCAAATATCATTGGCGGTTGCTGCGGGATTGGTGTTGAGCATATCGAACGACTCGCGCAGCATCTAACCGATAGATAACGATATCTTAGTAGCATCGCTAGTGGCGTGGTTTACTCTACGCCCAAAAACTCTAAGAATTCAGGGCTCTCAAAGCTGGCTTGATAGAGTACGCCATCCTCACGGTAAATAGCAGGCGTCGCCATCACAGCCAGACCCGCTGCTTTTTCACGGTTCGGCGTTATATGATCGGTGCTACAGCTCGCTGGTGCAGGTGTCATTTGACCCGCTAGCATTGCTTTATCAAAAGCTTTGCGACGACTACTTTCATCAGCTTGACACCAGATACCACGCATTTGCGCAGGTGATGCCTCATATATTGGATAGCCGATAACGTTGACGGTGACACCTTTTGTATTGAGCATTGGTATCTGTTGATGCAATCGGCGGCAGTACGGACAATTCACATCATCAGCCACATAGATGACAGCGCGCTCTTTGCTAGTCGCAGGATAGGTAATCAGTTGGCTCTTATCCAACGTCGCAAATACAGACTGGTTTTTCAGTGATTCAAACGCTTCGTCAAGCCCAATAAACTGGCCATTTTCAATGACAGATATCTCACCATCTGTGATGTACTGCGCATCATCTGACAACAAGAAAGGCACGCCTTCTAACGTCGCCCCCCAAATCACACCAGGTACGGCAGTATAGAAAAATGGTGTTTTGGCACTCATGTTTTTCAGCGCTGCCATATTTGCTAGCATGTCAGATTTGACGCTAGCACTGACAGGTTTGCCTACCTGCGCACTCGTGCTGCGTACCGGTGTTTTGGTCACTACCCGCTTGCTTGGATTCTTTTGTAGCTCACCTTGGATGACATATCTACCATCTTCAGTGATATGCAAAGGCAACTGCCCAGCCAAATTGACTTGATACATATTGGGTAAGTTGGAAGGCACAATAGAGGTGATTTGCGTTTTGATACCTGCCTGAGTTAGCAATTGGCGTAAGCGACTGTCAACAGATTTACTTACTGTGCCAGTACCTTGAGGGCTTTGAGCACTTTGACTGACATTCTTACTGGTAGCATCATTGGCACTAGGCTCAGCACATGCAGTCGTTGCCAACAGTATGGTACTGATTAGACCAGCAGATTTTAATACGGATAATTTCACAGAGACAGTCCTATCTGATTTGTAGTAATGACAGTATTTAATAACGATAGTGTTTAATAGCGATGGTTTTTAATAACCACATTGTTCATGCTAGCCACGTGGCATAACAAGTACCATTCCATGTAAATATAGAGATTAAAGAGGTGAGAAGACTTTAGCACAAGGACAATGGTTGCAAAGTACTAAAGACTCAATTTTGCAAAATTGCTACCTAGCTTTAAGAGATAGGCAACACATACTGCCCTGAAAATGAACGAAAAAAAGCAGCACACTGTTTAGTGGCTGCTCTTTCTGAAAATATACTTATGCGTTATTTTAAAGCGAAATCATCTTAAAACGAAAGAAAGTAACGATTTAGAATTTAGCAACTTCTTCTGGTGTTAAGAAACGACTGTCGCCTTTCTCCAACCCTTCTAAATTGATATGCCCAATACTGGCACGATGTAGCTCAGTCACTCGATTGCCAAAGTAGCCCATCATACGTTTAACTTGATGGTATTTGCCTTGCTCTAACGTCAGGCGAGCATGTGTTGCGTCGATGAACTCAAGAACCGCAGGCTTGGTTTCTTCGTGATCACCTTCTAACAAGATACCTTCCGCTACTTCTTTGACTGCATTGGCTTGAGCATCACTATCCATTGCATCAGCTAAGGTCAGCTCATATGTTTTTGCATGCTCGTGCTTAGGACTGGTCACACGATGTAGCCAACCACCATCATCACTGATCAGCAGCGCACCCGTGGTATCGACATCGAGGCGACCAGCAATACGCAAGCTACCAAGCTCTGGAACTGAAATCAGCTCAGTAACGATAGGGTATTCTTTGGCCTTTAACGTACATTCAAAACCTTCAGGTTTATGAAGTAAAATATAACGATTGCCCGCTGCTACCGAGAGTGGTTCGCCGCCCCACATCACTTCGTCATTGACGATATCGACATGCAAACCAGGATCTTTGACGACCTGCTCGTTCACCATAATCTCACCAGCGTGCATGATTTTTTTGGATTCTTTACGTGACAGCTCAGTGGCTTTACTAATAAATTTATCTAGACGCATACTATTTACTACCATCCATTTTATGATACCTACTCTACCTCGGTATATTCAGTTCTATCTAAATTAGAGAGGATGTCAGGCTAGTGTCGTCTACTGTTTGTAGTCCTTTCACTAGTCGTCCTTGTCTCTAAATTATCTTGAACCGACTATAGCAGCAACGCAGGCACTCACATTGAGCTTGCATCGCTATCTTCACGGGTAAGAAGTGGTACTATAATAAAAATTAAATAAACACTGCGCCAAATACGGACGACAGTGAAAGTAAGACAAGTTTACCATATCCAACCTAGACCTGATGAAATATGAGCTATCAAACGCTAAAACGTACCGTCACTGCTCGCTTAGAAATTAAGAAATCTGAGTTTATTGCTTACGCTTATCCCGTGGCCTCACGCGAGGACGCAATGTTTCACGTGGAACAACTACGTACGCAATATCCCGATGCTCGTCACCACTGCTGGGCTTATATCATTGGCGATCCAAATAATACCACCAGTGCTGGCTTCGATGATGATGGTGAGCCAAATGGCACGGCAGGACGCCCGATATTAAATGTATTGCAGCACAAATCTATCGGCAATGTCATTATCATCGTGGTGCGTTATTTCGGTGGTATCAAGCTAGGCGCAGGTGGTCTGACCCGTGCGTATGCAGGTTCAGCGCAAGCAGCCGTTGACCAGATGACATTAAACCCTTATGTCCCAATGGCACAAGTACAGATATTGGCAGAGTTTGCCACCGAAGCCCAATGTCGTTACGTCGTCGATAGTCTGAACGGCAGCATCGATGACGTCGCTTATAGTAAGCAAGTGACACTGACCGTGACGCTAGCTGAGGCCGATATCGATAATTTAAAAGAACGCTTGGCAATGGATGGGCGGGTGTTGGATAAGCCCTAAATGATACATGATGCTAATTGACCGCTTCTCAGCATTTACTTTTGAATGACTGTTTTTAAGCGTCTACTTTGCAGTGGTTGTTTTAAGTAACGGTTTTAAGTAGCTGTTTTGAGTATATGACATTGAGGAACTGATATTCAGTAACCATGCGTTCACTGAAAAGCATTGGTTTTGGCCATTGCCATCGGTATGATAAGCCATTGCTTTTTAACAATAATTAAATAAGAGCCGTTTATGTCTGTTTCCAAATCAAACAAGCCATTCTCTCCAGCCCCTTTTAAACCGCCATTTTGGTTGACCAATCCTCATCTACAAAGCATCTTGCCCAAGTTCTTTGCACCCAAAGCGCCAACCTATCGCCGCGTGATAATGCAAGATTCCTTAAGTGAAACCGATATTGCTTACGACTTTTATGATGCGCATTCTGTGGAGGCATCAAAAGCTGGTGAGCTTGAGCAAACGCCATTGATTGTGCTATTTCATGGTATGGAAGGCAGCAGCGATAGCCATTATGCTCGCGCGCTGGCATATCAAATGCATGCGCAAGGCTGGCATTTCGTGGTGGTGCACTTTCGTAGTTGTGGCGGTATTCCAGCTAATGGTCGAGTTTTTTATAATGCGGGTGATACTGCCGAGGTGCATCACGCGCTACAGAACTTACGTGCGCAGTATGCCAATATATATGCGGCTGGCGTGTCACTAGGCGGTAATGCACTAGCGAAGTACATGGGCGAGTATGGTGACGAAGCCGTCTGCAAAGGCGCTGCGGTCATCTCTGCTCCCGTCGATATGTCGTCAGCGGCCATTACCATGCACAGCTTTTTGAGTCATCGTATCTATACGCCTTATTTGCTCAATCCAATTATCAAAAAAGCGTTGGCGAACGATATTACCAAAGAAGAAATTGATGCTATAAAAGCTGTCAATCGTATCAGCGACTTTGATGATATCTTTACCGCCCCGCGTCATGGCTACCGCTCTAACAATCACTATTATCAATCTTCTTCTGCCCTACCTTATTTGATCAACGTAACCAAGCCTCTGCTACTGATTAGTGCAAAGGACGATCCTTTTATTGGCTTTACTGCCACGCCAAACGATGTTTCTGATAGCGTCACTATCTTGGATACGGAACACGGTGGTCATATCGGTTATTTGCGTTATCGCTCAGACAATCATTCAGAAAATAGCGCAGACAGTTCTTCAGTAAACGGTCAATCTACTGATAATAAATCTAACGTTAATCAATCTGGAACCAATGGTAAAAAAGCAAAAATCTCAAAGTTCGATATCAACTGGATACCAGAAACTGTCAGTGCTTATTTTAATCATATTGGCGTGGCTTCTATTAAAGAACCTTATCAAGATGCAGTCTCTGACAACAAATAATCATTGCCATAGATGACAAAATAATAACACCAACGTTTATAAACTTTTGAGAGTGTTCTATGTACCCATTTATCCGCTACGCCAGCACCATCGCTCATGCCGCCCTAAAAGCAAAACGAGGCGATACATTGACGTTTAAGGACACCAGTGAGATTACCTTTCGCTGCCGTCTATCTGATATCGATAACTTTTTGGAGATGAATAACGGCCGCGTATTCACGCTGTATGATTTGGGGCGCATGGACTTTGCGGTACGGACTGGGCTTGGCAAGCAACTGTTAAAACAGCGTTGGGGTTTGGTCATCGCTGGCAGTACCATCCAATATCGTAAGCGTATTCGCGCCTTTCAAAAAGTCACGCTAAAGACCAAAATCGTCGGTATCGATGCGCGTTGGCTCTATATCGAGCAATCAATGTGGGTCAAGGGCAAGCCCTGCTCCTCTGCGCTACTGCGTACGGGTGTGACAAAGGGTGGCAGAGTGATCGACACGGCACAAGTACTGGCAGCATTGGGGCAGTCTGAGTGGGATCTACCGCTAACTGGCTACGTCGCCGAATGGATAGAGAGTGATGCTGATCGTCCGTGGCCACCAACAGAGTAGTGGCTAGAAATTTTAACTTAAAACAACTCTTGATAAGCGTTTATTGAAAGCACGTCACAAACAAGCCACCTTATGGCTACTATTGCATAACAATACATTATACAAATAAATATATTAAATGTTAGGATGGTAGTGAGTTTGACACTCAACCAAATACTATCTAATTAAAAATAGTCTCATAAGGAAAATAATATGATTAATAATACGGATTACGTCGGTACGCTATTCGACAATAGCGAATCAAACCCAAGCAAAATCACCTTGGCTTTTACCATGGCAGGTGTGGCACTCAAAAAAGGACACTCTGCCTCAGTGATATTGATGGTAGATGCCGTACATTTGGCATTGCCCAACGCGTTGGCAAAAGTGGATATCGGTGCGCCGTTTGAACCTGCTGGCGAGTTACTAGAAGCCTTTATCGAAAAAGGCGGCCAAGTATTGGTCTGTAGTGCTTGCATGAAACATAACGGTATCGGAGAGTCAGCCATCGATAAGCGCTTCACGGTTATCAGTGGTGATGATGTGGTTGAGCTGCTGATGAATGCGAAAGGCTCTTTGCAGTTGAGTTAAACAGTAAGCAAAGTTAGTTAATAAAGTTATAAAAGTGGGTCAGTTTTCTTAGTCATCGTTTTGATGGCTTGGGAGCTGGCTCTTTTTTCGTTAATTTTTATATTTCAAATCTAAAAATTAATCTTAATAGAAAATATATTAATCATAACTCTAATTAATATTCTAAAATCAAACCACTCTATAAGCCAAGCATCAATGTGAGACGGTGCTAAGAAATCTTAGCTAACCGCTGCTATTAGTTAATAAATATGAATTATTAATGAGAACTCTCACTTTGAATATGTCAAAGCAAGGTTTTCGATCTCGATAAAAATTGTTGATATAGTCTAATCTCATCATCACTAATGCATTAAATTAGGTCGGCAAAATCTATATCATTTTTCTCTGATTTTTCGATGAAATATTTTGTCTTTCTGATCTCATCAAGCAGTACATCTTTGTATGAGATAGCTATATTAAGTGCATCATCATATATCATGTGAATAAAATGGTTTGGGATTTCCTCTATTAGGGACACCTCCCAGTATTTTACACCATCTATCTCGCTAGCTACATGCCATTCTTTCTTATCAATACTTTTGATAGCTTTAATAATAATACTGTGTAACTTAATTAGATAATCCTCTTTAAAAGAAGATAACTTACCAAAATCATCACTAAACTCTATTCCTGCTCCTATACCCATAAAATCAGAAGTTTCTGTGACTTTTGGAAATGAACTCTTAATAAATGACAAATAAAGACTCTTATCATTTGAAAAATCTAAAAGATTTTCAATCTTAATTAACAAAGGTAAGTAGTAAAGTTTATTAAAGTTCAATTCATCCATCTCTTCCAATAAAGATAAAAAGTTTTCTGATTCAAAAAATATTTGATTTTTATCAAGTCTATTAAGTATTTTATTATATACTATTTCTTTACTTTCTAAAGTCATTTGTTTAACAAATAATGAGACAAAATACTCTTGTAAGGAGCGATGCGCAAAAGAATACAACCCGTTATCTTCAATCCACAATGCAACAGCTGAGCTTAAGTCTTTTAAGACCTTCTGGTTTTCAAATTTAATTTCACTTTTATTTCTTATAATTTTAAATTTTTCAAATATGTAGTCAGAGTCCCAATTAAATTTGCTGTCGAAATATGATAAATAGCAGAATAGCTGTAGCACTATTTCAAACTCTTCTTGAACTAAACCAGACTGTTTTTGCCGAATATAACCTACCTTAGTTTGACTATCATGTTCTGAAAATAGCGCTTGAATAACTCTCCTATAAAAAATATGTTTTTTAGCAGGTATATCTGCATTAGACTTAAATGTTAGGATGTATAGAGACAGCAATAAAGGGTTAGTTAGAAAGCCATTAATATGCATACTACTATTATTAATTATAGATTCATTAATTTTATTTCTAAGCTCAACCTCATCTCGTAATTGTGCATCCACAAAGCCTGAGATTTCACCGTCTTCCATAGAAAGCTCTTTCACATAGTAATTGTGAAATCGCTGTAGTTGCTCAATACCTGAGTAAGGTCTAGTGGTTAATATGAACTTATTTTCAGGATATTTATTGCTAAACTCACTTAAGCTTTGAACGATATCAGACTTAACTTCCACGTTTAGTTCATCATAACCATCTAAGAAAAATATAAACTTACCCTTTTCAAAGATTCTTTCTAAAATATTAGGGTTTTCAGCGATACAGTCTTCTAATACTTTGGTTTTAATATATTCTTGTAGACTATTTTCATTGTTATTTAAATATCGTAATTCTACAAGTACAGGAATCGCATACCCTGTTTTAATTGAGTTAAGGAATAAATGCTTTATAAGTGTGCTTTTGCCACTGCCTGCGTCACCTATAATAGTTACAGCATTAGATTTTTTAAATATATTAGCTACAATATTAGTTTCTATCACTTCATGGTCATTTTTTAATTTAACAGGATAGTAAATATTATAAATATAAACTGGTGTATTACCTCTTAAAAGGGTCTTAAGTTCAGAATATTGATCAAACTTTTTGTTTAAATATTTTTTTAAACCAATTTCAAAAAACTGTCTAGTTTGGTCGTTCATATTTTCAACAGCAGGTCTTATCTCATCAAGTATTTTTTTAATCAAGGCTGGAATAGTAGCTTTTAAGACAAGTGGAGTTACCGGATCTGACATTAAAATTCCTTACATTAATATCGGTGTTAAAATCGTATAGTTAGCTATAGTATTACACTATTTCCTTTACCCTTCCAACAAAATTCTAGTTAAAATCTACTTGTTCAACTACAAAACTGTAACCAAAACCCACCCCTCCTATTTCCTAACTAAATAAACACTATCTCACATACTCTGTGCTCAGCTCTGTTAAAGTAAGTCATGCAAACACCCTACTAAAAAGGCAGTCAGTCATGACCTTACTTAATACCCTAAACTTAACCTACCCTATCGTCCAAGCACCCATGGCAGGTGCAACCACACCCGAACTAGCGGCGACAGTGAGTAACTTTGGCGGACTGGGCTCATTAGGGTCTGGCATGACTGCTCCAGATGTTTTGACCAGCCAAATTGATACCATTCAATCGCTCACCGACCGATCTTTTATGATAAACCTGATGGTGCTATCTGAGCAGGACTCTACGACCTTTGATACCGCAATGCCTGCTTGGCTAAGTCAATATTATCAAGACAACAATATCGAATTTGCACTACCTGAACGCCCAGCGCTAAGCTTTTTAGAGCAGTTACAAGTGCTCTATGACAATCCCGTTCCTGTCGCCAGTTTTACCTTTGGTATTATCAGTGCCGAGCAAGTTCAGCATCTGCAAGGTCTCGGCACGCGCGTCATCGGCACTGCCAATCATCCATTAGAAGCTAAAGCATGGGCAGATATTGGTGCTGATGCGGTATGTGTACAAGGGGTCGAAGCTGGCGGACATCGCGGTGGTTGGCTACCGCAAAGTGAAAGCGATCCATTGGGGTTATTGACACTGATTAGCCAAACGCGTGCCTGTACTGATATTCCGTTGATCGCAGCAGGTGGCATCATGAACGGCCAAGCCATTAAAGCTGTTCAGGCAGCTGGTGCCGAGTTGGCACAAATAGGGACAGCGTTTTTGACCACCGATACATGCGGTATCAATGACATTTATAAACAAGCATTACTCGATGCCAGTCAAGATAAGCGCAGCTCAGAAACGCGACTAACTCGATTATTCTCAGGTAAGCTCGCTCGTGGTTTGTTGAATGATTATTTGCGTGATTTTGCCAAATTTGAAAGCGCTAATGAGCTACCGCCCTATCCGCAATTAAACGCCATGACCAAGTTTATGCGAGCTAATGCGTCTCAGAACAGAGATGCAGAACATCAATCCCTTTGGGCAGGACAAGGGGTAGCTTTGGTCAAACAAGAGAGCACGCTTGAACTGCTTGAGCGATTAGTAAAAGCGTTATAAATTCACTCACCTTTTAATGTTGCCCGAAATTTTCTATAATCCTCGGCGGTCTCTTTTACCGCTTCTATCATCGGTACGTGACCGACTTCTGGCATCATAATAACTGTCGACTGCGGGATAATTTCTTTAATCAACGCAGTCGTTTCAGGCTTGATGACTTGGTCTTTTTCGCCCCAAACGACTAATGTCGGAATCTGATAGTTCGCAATGATTTTGGCACGCTCTTCGACATTGTCTGTGACGATCTGCTCTAGTATTTTGGACTCAAGCGCTTTATTAGCAATACGCTCTTGCGCAAACACCGCTTTTATCGATTTGGGTAAATAAGGCGGCTTGTACATGACAAAGTCATACATATCGTAAATATCTTCCGTCTTATTGACCAATAGCGGATTGTTCTCAAGCGTGGCATTTTCCAATGATTTAGGAATGCCTACTGACCAAAACCCTGCACTATCGATGAGCCATAGACTTTTGACATCGTCTGGATACTTTGCCGCATAAGCCACACTGATGGCCCCGCCCATCGAATTACCACCGATATGGATATTGGATGCCAAGCCTTTCGCTTGCATTAACTCATGCAGACGCTGCGCTTGAGCATCAGCGCGATAATCCGCAGTATCAGGTTTACTCGAATCCCCAAACCCTAATAAGTCTGGAATAACAAGGTGATAGTCATCCAGCTTGTCAGCGATACGAGTGAAATTGTCTTTATTACCGCCAAAACCATGAATCAATAATAGAGATTCAGCATTGATCGTATTATTTTCGGTATAAGTGAGTTGTTCACCAGAAGCGAGTATGAATACTTTACTGGTAAGGTCTGATTTAGCACGTTCGTGTTGGATGATTTTTTGAGTTGTATTTACGGCTAGCGTATTGGGTGCGGTGGTGCAACCGACGACTGACAAGCTGAGTACAGTCGCGAGGCTTAGGCGTTTTAATATCATCGAAACTTCCCTATTAAGAAACAGTAACAGACTGATGTGCAAGATGCGGCTAGTGCTGCGTATAGTCAATCTACTACAACTCGCCACCAAACAATAAAATTTATACACTAACTGCTTTCCATTAACCCTTACCTAATCATTTTTACCTAACAGAAAATTAACCGCTGCGGCAGCATGAATAGCCGTGGTATCAAATACTGGAATCGGGCTATCGGCTTGACTGATAAGTAAGCCTATCTCGGTACAGCCCAATATCACGCCCTCTGCCCCCTCATTGGCTAAATCTGTAATGACTTGACGATAATACTGACGTGAGCTATCGAGTATCTGTCCTTGGCACAGCTCATCATAGATAATACGATGCACCTCTGCGCGAGCGTCAGTTTCAGGAATTAATACTTGTAATCCTGCATCGATAAGGCGCTGCTTATAAAAGTCTTGGGTCATGGTGAACTGTGTACCGAGTAGCGCGATCTTGGTCAGACCTTGCAGCTTAATCGCCTCGGCAGTAGCATCTGCAATATGAATAATCGGTAATCCGGCCGCGGCTTTAACGTCACTGACCACTTTATGCATGGTATTGGTCGCAATTAATAACCCCTGTGCACCAGCCGCCTGTAATCGCTCGCCACTATTTGCCATCATTGCGCCAAGCTCAGTCCATGCTCCTTGTGCTTGCAACGCGCCAATCGGTGCAAAGTCGACACTATGAATCAGCAAATCTGCTGAGTGTAAGTTACCCAACTCAACTTTGATGCCGTCATTGATTAAGCGATAATAGACCTGAGTACTCTCCCAACTCATACCACCAATGATACCTAATGTGCGCTGCTTTTGAGCTACCATTTCATTGTCCTATATGTTTATTGTGATCGACTTTATCGTAGCAAAATTAATCAGATTCAGTGCGCTATTTCTTTATACTGTACTCCTGTAAAAACTATCCTGTTGTAAAAATGGCTATAGTTTAACCATAACAAATATCAGCATTTATAATAACCATTTTATTCATTGGTCAGCACGCGATATGATAGTACTCAATGGCAAATTTTAACGGCCCCTACCACCATTTATTATATAAAATTGACACTTACCTCATCAGTGAAGTGTCTTTAGCACCACTCAGGACACTCTAAAGCTATGGCAAATTTTCCTACCATCAGAATACGCACACGGCGCAAATACTACCGCCTTATCTTCACAGGTATCATGGCAATGATGATGTCACTGATTATCTCGACGGCCTTATTGGTGGTAAAACAAGGCTTTATCGACGGCTTTTTTATGGAGTTGATGCATTCGTGGGGACTGGCCTTTATGTTTGCGTGGCCAAGTGCTTATATTTGTGCTTATCTGGTACAAGAGCATGTGCTTAGTCGTATTGAATTTTATTAAACAGTATCGATAGCTATCATCATTCTGAGTCATCATCAGTCTAAGATAGTTTAGATGTAAGGCAGGCCAGTCAAGGTTCTACAGAGAATAGACTGAACTGGCCTGATGCCGTATCCCATGTATATGGGCTTGGCTATCTAACGCTAGAAAATATTACTGATGTAAGCCAAGCTTTCTATAATAAAATCCCGTTAGCGCAAATGTATCCAACGTCTAGACGACCAGTCTATTTTTAAGTATAGTGTCTTTGTTAGCCGATAACCTATAAGCATCATTATCATGGTATCGTTTCTACTAGAAGAAAAAATACATTGGTGAATGACCTTGATAACATGATATTTATAGTCGGTTATTCGTACTCTTAATACACTTATAAATAAACCAAATCATAAATAAAGGAATTATTATGCGTAGTGCTATTCATAACAGCTTTGGCAAACCTTCTGACGTATTGAGCGTGGGCGACAGTCCTATGCCGCAGCCTGCTGCCAACGAAGTCCGTATCAAAACCATCCTCTCACCTATTCACAACCATGACCTGCTGACCGTGAGTGGACAATATGGCTATAAGCCTGAGATGCCAGCCATCGGTGGTAGTGAGGCGCTAGGTATTATCGATGCGGTAGGCGATGATGTGACAGACTTTAGTGTGGGTCAACGTGTGGCGTGTGCCAGTGTGCACGAAACGTGGGCAGAGTATTTTGTCGCCCCTGCCAGTATGGTGTTTAACATGCCTGATAGTATCGAAGACGAGTTGGCTGCCCAGCTGATTGCTATGCCGCTGTCTGCCTTAATGCTATTAGAATTCTTAGAAGTGAATAGCGGTCAATGGATCATCCACAATGCGGCAAACGGTGCAGTGGGTAAAACCCTTGCCATGCTCGCAGCAGCACGCGGCGTGAATACGATTAACCTCGTACGTAGTAAAGACGCGATAGAAGAGCTGACCTCACTCGGTATCAAAAACAATGTCGTCACAGCTGACGATGACTGGAAAGACCAAGTCCGCGCCATCATCGGTGATGACAAGATCACAGCAGCCGTTGACTCAGTCGGTGGTGAGTCGAGCAATGAGCTACTATCACTACTGGGTAGCAAAGGAACGCTGGTCTCATTTGGTATCATGTCAGGCAAGCCCATGGCACTGGACGCTGGTAGCTTGATCTTTAAGCAAGCCACTGTGAAAGGATTCTGGGGCAGCAAAACCAGCCAAGAAATGGATCTAGACAACAAACAGCGTCTGATCACTGAATTGCTAGAACGTGCATCGAATGGTGATTTGAAGCTACCAATCGAAGCCGTATATAGTCTGGACGATATCGCAACCGCGGTCTCTGGAAAAGTACAATCAAGTAAAAAAGGCAAAGTTCTTTTAAAACCTTAATTCCTACACTCGCCTCCTAATTTCGTAATAAGGGCAAAAACCAGCGGTATTAGCAAATATAAGAAAGCCCATGTGTATTAGCGATAAGATACGGTGGGCTTTTTTAACCATTCTGCTGTAATAGTATCGCTAAGCCAATCAGCGTAAATAATAAGATTTAATAAGGATATAACCATGTCAAACGATACAACATTCAAAGCATTAGTCGTTGAAGAAACCAGCGATGGTGAATTCAAAAAAAGCATTCAAGAATGCAAAGTTAGTGACTTGCCAGAGAATGACTTACTTATCGAAGTGCATTATTCATCGTTAAACTTTAAAGATGCGATGTCAGCATCGGGTAATAAAAGAATTACCAAACAGTACCCACATACTCCCGGTATCGACGCAGCTGGCGTGGTCGTCAGTGACAAATCAGGCACGTTTACCGTAGGGCAAGAAGTATTGGTATTCGGCTATGATCTCGGTATGGATACCGATGGTGGTCTCGGTCAAATGATCTCAATCCCAGCAGAGTGGGCACTGGCTTGTCCAGAAACGCTGACACTAAAAGAAGCGATGACCTATGGTACAGGCGGCTTAACCGCAGCGCTAAGTGTCCAAAAGCTAGAAAAAATGGGCGCAAAACCAAGTGATGGCCCAGTTGCTGTGACTGGTGCAACAGGTGGCGTCGGTACGATCAGTATCGCTATCTTAAAGCAGCTCGGCTATGAGGTGATTGCATTCTCAGGTAAGCCTGAGCAAAGCGAGCATTTAAAGGCATTGGGCGCAAGCGAAGTACGTCATCGCGATACCATCAATGAAATCGGTAACAAACCTGTCGGCCGTGAGCTATGGGCAAACGCTATTGATACCATCGGCGGCGACTACTTACCCAACCTGCTAAAGCAAACCAAATCTGGCGGTGCAGTGACCAGTTGCGGCCTAGCCAGTGGCGCTGATTTTTCGATGTCGGTGATACCTTTTATCACCCGCGCGGTGTCGCTATT
Source organism: Psychrobacter sp. SCQQ22 (assembly GCF_015864605.1). NCBI lineage: Bacteria > Pseudomonadati > Pseudomonadota > Gammaproteobacteria > Moraxellales > Moraxellaceae > Psychrobacter > Psychrobacter sp. SCQQ22. Next base: position 107,320 of record NZ_JADYWZ010000001.1, on the reverse strand, counting down.
GGGTATCGACTCGGTCTACATTCCACTGGCTGATAAAGAAGCCATTTGGAAACGTGTCGCCACTGATATGAAACTGCCTAATCTTGAGAGCTATGGTGAAGAAATTACGCTAGAGCAAACGCCTGAATACTTAGATCGCTTTATGTCTAGCAAAGTGGTTGGACGTTATGTGGTGAATGTGAAGGGCTAAGTTTTTAAGAGTTAGTGTTATAAGTAAAAGGCAGCATCTCTTTTGAGGTGCTGCCTTTTTTAGGTTTCAGAAACAGCCTTATTCATACTTAAATTATTTAAAATAAGTTGTATAACGTCTTAGAACCCAACCTTGCTCTAATTCACCATTAATTTCGACTTCTACAAGAAGCCACGAGCGTTCAGATTTGTTTAAAACCCTTACAGTAGTACCAATCGGTAAAGAATCAATCACGTTAGAATTCATACTAGGTCTATCGCGAAAATTAAGTAAATTAACCATAACAAATCGATGACCTTTTAATGCTTTACGGTCAAACGTAGTATGTGAAGATCTTGTAAATGATCTTATTTCCTGCTTAGTTTCCATTACTTTTAACTCTTCTTTAGCCTGAATAATATTCGACATATTTAAAAATAAATAGCCAAAAAATAATGGTAGTAGATAATAATGGTAAATATAAGATAAATATTTCTTATCCTGATCTGAATATAAACTAAAACCCTTTCCTGATTTGATTTCATCACTTAAATCAGACTCAATTTCAGATATCGGTTTTTCTGTAAATCTCGTTATATCTCCTTGCGTTAAATTAGTGCTTACAACTTCTTCAAACTGAAAATTATTTAGTTCAAATATTGATTGAAAATACTCAAGATTGCGTAACGACTCAAACTGCTCAAAAAAATCCGAGTGTTTTGATAATGTGGAAGTAGCTAAAACTACTTGCGATTGTAGCTCTCTTGCAAGTTTAAAAGATTCACTTGCTTCAAATGAGGTACGCACTGCATCAAAAGTGCTTCTATATGGTTCTAACGAATCCCTGATTAGATTTACTGATGACATCATATTTTCATATACACTAGTTCCTCCTGTACTTTGTATCAGGCTCTCTCTCACAGACATGAGACTATTATTGTAGGCACCCATCCCCTTTTTCATTTCAAGAAAACTATCTTGCACGGCCATTGCTTCTGGAACTCTCAACTGAGCATTCATTGCTACTGCAATATGGTCTACAACACTGCTGGAAGCCAAATCTACTGGTTGAACAGCTTTTCTTACAATATTTACAGCTGGGTTAAGATGCTCATACTGGTTTGCTATCCCTTGTATACTGTTTAATTTTTCGAGCTGGTAGGATAACGGGTTCATTTGACTCTGAACTTTATCAAACATTTCTAACATCGATGGTAGTTTGTATTCTTTTCTAGGTTCTTCATCCATTTTCAAATTCCTTTTATTGAACCGTTTTTAATTGTCCAAAATCAATTTTAAAGATAGCATAATAGTTAGTGAGACAGAGCACTAACCTTTACTTGTCTTCTACTTCTTTGGATAATAAAAAAAACACCCAAACAAGTTGAGTGCTTTTTATTTCAGCTAAAGGCTAAGTAGAGAGAAAAACCGACTACACCAACCAATACCAATCAGGCGCAAAAAAGTAGGACATACCCATTGATAGCAACACCGCCAATATACTACCCACAATTGCGCCAACCCATGATGTACCACCTTTTTCCGTTAATGCTTGTTTAAGCGTAGCTGGATCTGATGTGCCACTCATGGCTGTTTTAATATTTTTAACGCTATGACTAAAGTAAAAATAATTACCTAACATACCTGTCAATACTGCCCATGCGATAAAAAAACTGGTTTGACCAAGAGAGTTATACGTTTCCATACCGAGCATATACATTAAAATCAAATCGACCGTATTTATACCAACTACAACACATAGGGCTACTAAGTACATCTTGCGATAACACAACCAAGATGTTCCCAAGAGAAGTCCGACAATATTAAAACTGTGAATGCTCGAACCATCGTTATTAACTTCTAGGCGTGGCTCACTATCTTTAAACCATTTATCACGGTAAAAACTGTCATACTTGTCACCGACGAAGGCGGCCAATAAACTATCCGCTGTCTCAGAGTCAGAAGATAATGTATTTTGTGAGCTTTGCGCATCTTTTGAAATATTTACGGCAGTGAGCGGTGGTGGTGTTTGTGCTTGAGTATTAGATAGCTGATACCCACATTTTGAGCAAAATCCTGCATCACTTGAGTTTTCTTGATCACAATTATTACAAAGCATCTTATCCCTTAGTTTTACTAAATACTGAACGGTTAGTTGTCTTATCTCGACTTCAATAATCAACAGCCAATTAAAGTTGACTACATTATAGATAATAAAGACAAATGTTCAATAAAAAACTAAAGCCTTCTTAGTTGCCTGTTTATTCAAACCAAAAAAAACACCCAACCAAGTTGAGTGTTTTTTTATTGACGACAAGCTGTATATCAATTCAAAAAACTGAGTTGAAAAGCTACTTAGATAAGTTTATGTAGTCTAAGATGGTAACAAGGCAACAGAGCGCAGATAATACGTGTTTGTATATCTAGCGAGGTTAACACCGTTACCGTTTAGAATACTTAAACGAATTACTCCCACTCAATCGTTGCAGGTGGCTTACTCGAAACATCATAAGTCACACGTGATACTTCAGCGATTTCATTCATAATGCGATTCGATACCGTCTCAATCAAATCATACGGCAGATGCGCAAAGCGTGCCGTCATAAAGTCTACGGTCTCAACTGCACGTAGCGCGATTACCCACGCATAGCGGCGACCATCGCCGACCACGCCGACTGATTTGATTGGTTGGAATACGGCAAATGCTTGTGCAGTCTTATCGTACCAACCTGATTTTTCTAGCTCTGCCATAAAGATAGCATCAGCCAAACGCAGGATATCAGCATATTCTTTTTTGACTTCACCAAGGATACGCACGCCCAAACCTGGACCTGGGAACGGATGACGATAGATCATTTTGGCTGGTAGGCCCAAGGTAATACCAAGCTTGCGTACTTCGTCTTTGAACAAATCACGTAACGGCTCAATCAGCTTAAATGCCAAGTCATCTGGCAAACCACCAACGTTATGATGGCTCTTAATCACGTGTGCTTTGCCTTGATGCGACTTAGCAGATTCAATGACGTCTGGGTAAATTGTACCCTGTGCCAAGAATTCAACGACTTTTCCATCGCTTTGCTCACTCACTTGACGCGCGCTATCAGCGAATACGTCGATGAACGTTTTACCGATAATTTTACGTTTTTTCTCTGGATCAGACTCGCCAGCTAGTGCATTTAAGAATAAATCTTCTGCATCAACACGGATGACTTTTACGCCCATGTTTTCTGCAAAGATTTGCATCACTTGGTCGCCTTCGTTCAAACGAAGTAAGCCGTTGTCTACAAATACGCAAGTCAGCTGATCGCCAATGGCTTTGTGCAATAACGCTGCTACCACTGAGCTATCGACACCGCCTGACAAACCTAGCAATACTTGCTTGTCACCGATTTGCTCTTTTAACTGTGCGATACGCATCTCAGCGATGTTGTCTGGCGTCCAATCGCCTGCGCACTCACATATTTCATGAACGAAACGACCTAGCAACGCCTGACCTTGTAAGGTATGCGTCACTTCTGGATGGAACTGTAGACCGTAATATTGCTTGTCATCATTGGCCATAATCGCAATCGGACAGCTTGGCGTACTAGCAACGATATCGAAGCCAGCTGGTGCATCTACCACTTTGTCACCATGACTCATCCAGACATTGAGCGTGCCAGCAGCATCTTCGATACCATCGAGCAAGGCGCAAGTACCGTTTACATTGATCACAGCAGCGCCAAATTCATGCACATCACTGGCTTGAACTTTGCCACCGAAACGATCTGCCATCGCTTGCATACCGTAGCAAATACCCAATACTGGTACGCCCAAATCGAATACAGCGTCGTTGATACGTGGGCTGTTTTCAGCATGGACGCTCTCAGGGCCACCCGATAGGATGACACCTTTTGCGCCAAAATCGATGATGCGCTGAGCGTCGATGTCATAAGGGAACATCTCACAAAACACCCCAGAATCGCGCACACGGCGGGCGATCAGCTGGCTATATTGCGAGCCAAAATCGAGGATTAAGATGCGGTCTTCTTTAATGGTAGGAGTGGCAGCAGTTGTGGTCATAAATCGATGTCCATCAATAGATAAATTGGTGCCCTATTTTAACAAGTTTACGCACTCTATTGGCTATTAGATGATGAATTATTCGCGATTATTATTAGAGCGTGCCTTCAATTCACTCGATAGTCGTCTAAATAGGCTAAAAATAAGAACAGAAGAGACAGTAAGCCCAATCATAAGCCCAGTGACAAACAAGCTATCTGCCCCTCTATTCATCAGCCATTTACTAGGCTTACTGCACTTACTACGTAGCATCACCCAACGCTGCATGCATACGAGTCAACCCTTCTAATAGCAATGCTCTAGGGCAAGCGACGTTAATACGCATTTTAAGATGCCCTTCTTCACCATATTTAAATCCCGCACTCAATTCAACCTTGGCAGCGCGAAGGGTGTCATACAGTGCTTGATCGTCTTCAGCATACGCTGAGCAATCTACCCAAATTAAATACGAGGCTTCTGGGCGCATGACCTTAATCTTCGGCAAATGCGCTTCTAAAAACTGCACCGTTAAATCAATATTGGCTTCGATATAATTCAGCGCCTGCGTCAACCACTCGTCGCCTTGCTCATAAGCCACACGCATGGCCGTATAAGCAAATAAATTCAGCTCATATTCATCATTTAGGTTTTGCTGCTGGCTAATTTTTTTGACCAATGCCTCATCTGTTGCAAATATCATCGAGCCTTTGATACCGGCGATGTTAAAGGTTTTGGTCATCGACGTCAGGCTTACGACATTGTGCTCATAGCCTTTTGCTAATGTTAAAAACGGTATAAATGTGTGACCAGTCAAGGTCAAATCTTGATGAATCTCATCACTGACAATCGCCACATTGTGCTTTTTGCAAATCGCAAGCACCGCTTCAAGCTCAGCAGTCGTCCATACTCGCCCGCCCGGATTGTGCGGATTGCAAAGTAGATACAGCTTAACGTCATGCTCGATGATTTTGGCTTCGATATCGGCCAAATCCAGATGATATTTACCCTCGCCTTCTTGTAATGCAGAGAGCACAAGCTTACGACCATTTTGCTCAACTTTGCTCATAAACGGTGTATAAATAGGATCATTCACCAATACTGCTTCACCTACTTCGGTAAAGACATTCATCATCAGCGCCAAGCTTGGCACGACACCGGGTGAGAACAGTATATTCTCTTTGGTTAGCTGCAAACCATAACGACTGCCATGCCACTGAATAATCGAGTCATACAAGCTATCTGTAGGTTTGGTATAACCCAATATGCCGTGCTGCACTGCTTGCTCAACCGAATCTAATATTGGCTGCGCAGCCTTAAAATCCATATCCGCCACCCATAACGGAATCGTGTCATCGCTATAGTGCCATTTGAGTGACCCCGTATTACGTCTGTCGATTACTTCATCAAAGTCGTATTGCATTGGCATTCTTCTTAATTATAAAAATAGTGGTTTAGGGTACAACATGAAGGGCGTCATCGCCAATGGCTTTATGGTTGTTATATGGATAGACGAATGGTTAGCGTGTGTTAGAGCATGACTGTTTGTTCAGCTGTTTAATTACTGTTTACTCATTCGCTTAACCACTTTTTGAAGAGATAGTTGATTCAGTTTAAAAGAGGGTCAAGGCAACCGAGCGCAGATGTATATCTGATACCTCAAGTGAGGTTAACGCTGTCACTCTTTTATAGAGGATTGACTATATAGAATATTGATTGCTTGAACGGTCACTATAAGTTAATGTAAAAGTCGTATATAGTCGGTTCAATATCATTTGGATACAAGGAAGGCGAGTGAAAGTACTACAAATCGTAGACTAAGCGAGACTGACACCGTATCCAATGTATAGGGGATTGACTAGAGTTAAGCTTACCTACCGACTGGAACTAATGTCATCATAGTATGTCAACACTATATACCTGATGGCTTTGATCCATCCAAACTACCTACTAAGCCGTTAAGGCTATCAAAAAGGAATTAAGAATGAAAATGGACTTTCTACCGAATTCAGTGCTAAAAATCAGCGCGCTCACGTTAGCCATCACCGCAACCACGGCATGCACGACGATGGCAACAGGCGCTGAGCATCAAATGTCAGACGCTCCAACCACTGCAACTGCGACTAGCAGTACTGCCATCACGCTTGGCAACGCTGCCACGACTAGCGGCACTAATGATACCGTCGCTATCGGCAGTCAGGCCAATGCAGGTCTGAACTCGGCAACGGCTGTCGGCGGTCAAGCCAATGCAGCAGGTCTAGGCTCAACGTCTATCGGTTGGCAATCAAAAGCAACAGCTGAACGCGCGCAAGCATTTGGTCATCTAGCCAATGCTAGCGGTGTACGCTCTACCGCAGTTGGTGAAGCAGCCATGGCTGGTGGTACTAATGATACGGTCGCTGTCGGTAACAAAGCCAATGCAGGTCTGAATTCCGCAACGGCTGTCGGCGGCGAAGCCAACGCTGCTGGTCTAGGCTCAACGTCTATCGGCTGGAAATCCAAAGCCACAAGCGAGCGCGCACAAGCATTCGGTCATTTAGCTGACGCTAGTGGTGTTCGCGCTACGGCAGTCGGTGAAGCAGCAGCAGCACAAGGTGCAAACTCAGTCGCAGTCGGTAATAAATCTATGGCAGCTGGCATGAATAGCATCGCTATCGGTAACGAGGCAAAGGCAGCTAAAAACAACCAAGTCGTCTTAGGTAATGCCGGACAAGTGCAGTCGAGTACCGCAGCCCAATCAGGTACGGTCAGAATCGTCACTATCGATGACAATGGCACGCTAGGTACGATGATGGTTGATTACTACCAAAAAGCGAAATAGCTAAATAGCTAAATAGCTAAATAGCTAAATAGCTAAATAGCTAAATAGCTATAATTGAATGGTCAACACTGACGCTGTTTTAGTTATAGCCAGTCATACTAGATAAAACAAAAAACCTCGCAATTGCGAGGTTTTTTTGGTTTGTGTGGTTAGTTTGCTTGATAGTATTTTGAAGTGCTGCGTTAGATTTCTTGGTTATCAAAGTTATTATGAAGTAGGAGCCAATCCTGCCATCCGCTATTATCTGCTTATCTAGGCGTGGCGCGGCCACGGTTTGGGGTATTCCTGTTTGGTGACGAGACTGCCCCAAAACCTAGCCTTCGCAACACGTCTATTCAAGCAGGATAGCCGCTACTGTCAGGGCTAAACCGCGTCACAAGGCAACTATTATTCATCAGAAAGCACACGGGTTTGTAATCTTGTAGAGAGCACTTTTTTACCAGCTAAACTACCCTTTGGTCTTGTTGGCTTAGGGATTCTCATTACTATTTGGGCTATATTCAATGCTCTTAGTAAAGTATAGTTTTCATCAGTATTTTCGAACTCAACCTCTTGACCATTAGCTAGTTTTTGATAAGGCTCATCTAATAGTTTCAGTATTTTTAAGACTTCCTGTTTATCTAAATACCTGATTTGTTTTAGCAATAACTTTTTTAGTTCCTCAGAGTCAGCATATTTAAGAAGCTGGTCATAAACAGGCAAAGACACTCTCTCACTTTCATATATTTCAATAATTTTCTTACGAACAGTCTCATTACTTTCTATAAGGTTAATAGCTTTAGACTCAGCTAAAACCTGCTTGTGTTCGTTACTAATTTCATCAGAACAAAATAAGGCTTCGATATCTTCTGGACGAAGCTCGACGGAATCCAAATCATGTATTACTGTTTGATGATATTTAACTAAAAAATCCAAGACAACTTCTTTTGATGCATATTCTTTGACTTGTTCCCAGTTCTCAGAAGTTAAACTTAACTTCCCAAGACGTATTAAAATCTTAGTTTTTTCTTGATTAAGATCCTCTAATTTTGAGTTATCCCAGTTGTTGTTAGTTGTACGTATTAGATTTTCGTATGCTTCATCACTCAATTCACTACATACAAAAAGGTGTTTATCAAACTCAGCTTTAGTGTTTTCCCAGTCTTCAATGCCTAAGATATCTGATTCTGTATAACTAACCATTTGTAAATAACTTCGTCCACTTTCCAGGAATTTGACAAGTGAACCATCTATCTCCCGATAAGCACCTTGATCATCCTGATCTTCATAAGATTCCGAAAAATACTTAAAAACATTTGACCATGAACATTGGACTTTCAAGCTACCGATAAGATAGTTTTGAATTTGATAATTTTTGACTTCACTTATATCTTTAATCTTGGTAGAAGTGAGGTCAATAAATCTTTCTATTATTGAATTTCGACTACCAAACACATTTAATGCTTTTATATAGATATCTTCATCTTCAGAATATGAGGTGTTTTCATCTGCATCTAGTAAAATAACTCTTATATATTCTAATAGGTTTTCAGACCAAATATTTTTAGCTAGATAGTCAATACCAGAGTTAGCCATAAGAGTGACTGGCTTGACCTCTAAGTCAGCGAGAACAGTATCAGGGTCTTCTAAATTATTTACTAAAACTTGTTTTATCATATGTTTATTGATAGCTAGATATCTGTTCTTACCTAGCCAGTTAAGCTCTCTGACCTGAACTTCTGAAAAAGTAGAATGTTCAAGTACTGGCTTAAGAGCATCTGTAAACTCTTGAAATTTATCAAAATTACTATCAAAACAATCCAAAATAAAACTAACATAATCTCTTAGAATATTTAGCTCACCTTTAACATGTTCAGTTAGGTACGGTAATTCTTCATATGACTTCAAAGGTAGATACCTAATAAACCTTTGTAGATTAAATCTCGCTTCTTCCGTATTGTTGTAGATATTTATTTCATCGATAATACTCTCTCTAATACCTACTATTATTGGTATCAACAAGGAGAGATTCTTATCTCTTTTGAAATAGCGCTTTAGAAATTCTATAGATGTGCTAGAGCCATCACAGACAACTTTAACATACTGCTCAAGATATATATTTTTACTATTTTCGGCCAGTAGAAAATCTAACATACTGAAATTTAGAGCACTATGAGTTGATAACTTATCAAGACCTAAATAATTTTCAACTAATTCATCATATTTTTTCAACTCAATCTCAAAGTTTGGTTCGCCAAAAGAATTAACTAAAAGAGCATAATTTTTATCATTCAAACTAATAGATTCTTCAAAGAAATATGAAATATAGCTTTGATATGTTTCATCTATATATCCATTACTGATAAAATATTTCAATAAAGGTTTATCGATAATAATGTCAGTCTGATTCAGTAGTTCTGTTAGCATCATTCTTTTAGTATTTTGGATCTCACTTTTTGTATTAAACTCTTCGTTTGACAGCCTTTCTAACTCACCACTTTCTTTATCTTCGGTATTAGCTAACCTGTATAAATAAGATTTATTTGCATTAACTTCATTTTCAATATCGTTAAAATTGAAACTCACTGTAAAATCTGTGTTAGTCACTTCAAGAGTAATAGCTTGATGCTTTTCCATTTCCTTAAGTACTGTTGTACTAGCAATATCACTTGTATTGTATTTTTCAGAACCAACAACAATATTAATTTTTGACTGGCCTCGGTAATACGCATATTGCATTACACTATCCAACTTTCTTAAAATTGTATAAGAATAAATACTATTTAACTCTTTAATTGAGTTTAGACCATCATTCAAAATCTTATCTTTTTTAATTTCTAATTCAGCGATAGCTTGGTATTTTTCCATTGTTAACATATTAACTATTTTTGGCTTTTCTTTATAGAAAATATCATAGATTTCACCTGAGTTTGAGTTTAGTTTGGCAAACTCGTTTGGATGATAGTTTTTATAAACCACCATTGCAAAAAGCTTATTTTATCTATATCTAAGACTTTAAGTTGATCAAAGTAAACCTCATACTCATTTAAAATGTTTTTTAAAAGTCTCATATCGCTAAAATACAAACAAGTGTTCAACAAAAATTTATTATCAAGTTCGTTTGCTATATTACTATACTCTTTTATGACTATATCATAGGCAGTCGTTGGGTTAACTATAGGTATCACTGGAATGATGTAATCAAAGAATTTACTTCTTTCACTATCCTCAAAAATATCATCGCGAATGGCATATATAAATATAACTCGGTGTGGGCAAGATTTATTTATAATTGAGTTTAGCTCTCTAAGTCTGATAAATATCTCAGTATCATTAAACCTGTCTAAATCTTCAATAATAACAACGTTCTTTCCAGTAGTTTCAAAAAAATATAGTATCTCGTCTAAATGATCATTAAGAATAGATTTCTCTTGCTCGTTCTTGATATTAAATTCAGCGTTGTGAAGGTTGAATTTTATCTCTGTGAGACCGAATCCATAACTGTATATCTTATTAATAATAAATAGCGTGCAAAAAACCAAAATAATTGAATTTAAATATAGATACCACTCTGCAAAACCCACCAACTCAGTTATAAATTTCGCTTGATCAAAAGCATAGATATAACTCCATAGAGTTAATATAAATACCCATAGCGTTACTCTATAAGTTTCTTTCGAGTTTTCCGTAATACGTTTAAATCTTGAGAGTGGAATATCATTTTGAGGTACAGCATAAAAAAATTGCTGTAATATACTTCTTTCAATTAGCTGTATTTTATCTGGTGTTAAATTTTTAATTTCCTTATCAGTAGATGGTGAACTACTATCCGAATCTTCAGCATCATCACTTTCAATATTTTTTTCTACTTTAAATGTTGAAAGTGATACTTCCAAAAACTTCCATTCACCGTTGTCTTTATAGGTCTTTTTAAAGGTATTTAGAATACTACTTTTACCTGAGCCATATATCCCAGTAAGAGCTATATTTGACACAAGCTTATGTCTTAATGCTGCAGCTAATCTCTTTTCATAGCTTTTGTAGCTTGCACTACTCTCAAGACTATCTGAAGGCGAAAGCACCGTTATTTTAAAATCATTACTATTACTTTCTTCAGTTTCTAATCTTTGAGCTGATGAGCTTTGATTCATATTATCTCTTCTGATCTAAATAGGTATGTCTTAGTCTATAGTGTTTAACATCCCTTAAACTCAGCCTCACGTCTCTCAACCATCGCCATCACGCCTTCTTTCGCATCTTCTGAATGAAACAGCGGCGGCAGATAGCTATGGATATTAGCCAATGCAGTCGCGGCCCCATTACGACTGGCATCTTGCGCTGAAGACAATGCACCTCTCACACCCAAAGGCGCGGCTTTGCAGATTTCTTGTGCCAGCGTCAATGCTCGCTCATATTCAGACCCATTTGCCACCACTTCGCTGACCAAATTCAGCCTATCAGCCGTTTGCGCATCGAATGCTTTACCAGTGAGTAGATATGGCATGGCTTTTTGCCAGCCAGCAGCGGCTACAAAGCGTACCGTTGCCCCGCCAAATGGCATGATGCCGCGCTGGACTTCCATCTGTGCAAAGTTGCAGTTGTCACTAGCGATGACCACATCACTATTGAGCATCAGCTCGATAGCCACAGTGAAGCATGTGCCTTTGACCGCCACGACCACAGGTTTGGTGCGCAGTTTTCCACTGATACCCCATGGGTCAATTTGGTTACCATCAAACTCAAACACGCCATCATTTAGCTTGTCTTGCAGCTCGACCAAATCCAGCCCAGCGGTAAAGTGATCACCATGCGCAAATATCAACGCACAGCGTAAGTTGTCGTCTTGCTCGTAGCGAGTCATCGCGTCAGACAGCTGACCAATCATATGACTGTCAAAGGCGTTACGTTTATTGGCACGATTGAGCCCGACCAGGCAAACATGGCCTTGCGTGTTATAAGTGATGCGGTTTTCTGTTGCGTTGCTGTCCGTAGTCATAGTTCTATCCTTGTTGAAATAATCATTATTATGTAATGGGTGGTTATGTCCTTGCGCATCGATAATTTAGATATATCATCAGTCGCAGCAATCGGCTATCTTCAATGTAGTTCTGACCAATACAGGTCTTGCCAATGAAGATGATAATTCGGTAATAGACTCATAGAAATTTGTCGATAAACCCACTTTTAATATAGACACCCTCGCGCGATAACACAAGCAGTAGAACTGCTACGAATAAAGCTCATATCAATATCAGTTGACCCCATTCACGTTAAGTGTAACCATGAGGAAAATATAGACATTACTCAGAGCACTTTATGGAATTTTGGCACGGTTTTTTGCTGATTACTACAGTCCACTTATTGGCTGCAGCCTCCCCGGGGCCTGATTTTGTCTTGGTATCACAGCAGACATTGGCAAAAGGTCGACGCACTGGTTTGATCTGTAGTCTCGGTATTACTATGGGGCTTGCCGTACATATTATATATTCGGTGTTGGGACTGGCGACGGTCATCGCACATTCGCAGCCATTATTGACTACTATCAAATGGTTGGGCGGTGGTTATCTGATTTATCTTGGTTGGCAGGGCATCCAAGCCAAGCCTAAAAAGCCAGCAGGTTTAGCCAACTTAACAAATGCAGCAGACTCAGAAGTAAGTTCAAGCGCTCACGTTTCACAGGATGCGATTATTAGCCAAACTACATCCCCAGCTAAAAATATCTCTACCAAAAAGTTACCTAGCAATAGCGAATCCACTTTTGCTACCTTGCGCCGTGGCTTTTTTTGCAATGTCTTTAATCCAAAAGCGCCCGTGTATTTCGTCGCGATATTCACACTCGTATTGTCACCTGACATACCGCTGTGGCAATTGGCCATTTATGGCGTATGGATGATGGTCTTACAGATGGCTTGGTTCAGTACAGTCGTGATGCTGCTTTCTATCCCTGCGATTCATCGCCGCTTTCAGCGTTTTGAACATTGGATAGATCGCGTATTGGGTACAGCGATGATAGTATTGGGATTAAATCTGATTTTACGTAGTCGATAAGACATTCGTTACTCGTGAAATCTGCTAAAATGGTCGATTATATTCAAACATCAAAGCCACACACTATGACCCGTATTCCAGCAAATAGTACACACAGAAACAGATCGCCGGCGACCGCCAAAAAACTCGGTCAGCTACATCCGCGCAACCCACATCAAGGTCGTTATGATTTTGCGGTATTGACTCGCGCGTTGCCTGAGCTTGCCAAGCATACTATTACCAACCCTAAAGGCGAGCCGACGATTAACTTCTCGGATCACCAAGCGGTACGTGTCCTCAATCAGGCGCTACTGGCCCATTATTATGGCGTGAAGTTTTGGGACATTCCAGAAGGCTATTTGTGCCCACCTATCCCAGGACGTGCTGATTATATTCACTATATTGCGGACTTGCTTGCGCAGACCACTCATGTGAATGCGGATAATACACCGCCAACAGGTAAAGAAATCCACGCTTTAGATATTGGAACGGGTGCCAGTGCCATCTATCCAATCATCGGTAGCCAGAGCTATGGTTGGCGCTTTACCGCCAGCGATATCGATCCAATTTCGGTCAATACTGCTGCGCTGATTTGCGATGCCAATCCTAAGCTTAAAGGTGCTGTAAAAGTCAAACTGCAAACCAATCCTAAGCATATGTTTGCAGGCATCATCGGTCGCCAAGACTACTTTGATGTGGTGGTCTGTAACCCTCCATTCCATGCCTCATTAGAGGAAGCGATGGAATCGAACAGCCGCAAGCAACATAATTTGCAAAGACATCGCGGCAAAAATGAAAACGAGCAAATAAGCCGCAGTTCGACGAAGGCTGGTAATGCGGCACAAAACCTAAACTTCGGTGGTCAGCATAAAGAGCTATGGAGTGAAGGTGGCGAGATTGCCTTTTTGACCAAGATGGCAAAAGAGAGCCAAGATTTTGCAGAGCATGTTGGTTGGTTTACGACACTAGTATCAAAATCTGAAAACGTGAAACCATTACAGCTATTGCTAAAGCAACTTGATGTCGCTCAAATGCGTATTATCGAGATGAGTCAAGGTCAAAAGAGCACCCGTGTATTAGCATGGCGCTTTGGCACTGACGAAGAGTAGCCGTTAGAAGTTTATCTATTTAAGTTTCACGTGAAACAAAAAAGCACCGCTCTACAGTTTAGAGCGGTGCTTTTTATTGAGAATAATAAATTTGGAAAACAACTGATAGTCGAAGAAATCTAAAATAGATACAAGGCAGCCGACTGCAGATAGTACAATTCGTACATCTAAGGAGGGTAACGCCGTAGCAATTTAGTAATTCTTTGACTATATTAACTAAAAAACATCACCTTTAACCCAATTAAAATAAGCACCAGCCCACCTAGCGCTTCTGCTTTATCCTCTAACCACGTACCAGATCGCCACCCCAAATAAACACCAAACAGGCCAAATATAGCAGTGATTAACGCGATGATTAAACAAGCTAACCATGCATTTAGCTCTAACAGATTAAGTGTGAATCCTGCTGCCATCGCATCAATACTCGTCGCAATCGCTAGCGTAAATAAGGTGCGGTGATTGATAGTTTTATGGCCATTATGAATAACTGTCATTGCTTCGCTATCAGCATTTATAGCGTTACCCTTTGTGTGAAGCGCACTATCCACAGCATCTTCTTCATCCGCAGTAAATACTTCGTAAAGCATCTTTCCACCGAGAGCGATAAGAATAAATCCACCAATCCAAGGTGCAGCTGCTGCCAACCAACCTAATAATGCTGCCCCTAATAGATAACCAATAAGTGGCATCACGCCCTGTGCAATGCCAAAATATAAGGCAGCATAAATAGCCAATCGCAGCAGATAAGACTTACTCTGTTTTTGTGACTTAGCACCCAGTCCAATGGCGACAGCGAATGCATCCATTGCTAATGCGATAGCGAGTAATACGACTTCAATCATTTTATTTTTCTCGTACAATGGTCAATTATTTGTTCCACGTGAAACAAAAATACCGCTTTGGATGCCAAAGCGGTATTTTTATATCTTATTAACAGCCAACTCTAAATTTAGATATCTAGGTTAGAAACAGTCAACGCATTCTCTTCGATGAAGATACGACGCGGCTCAACATGATCGCCCATTAGGCACGTAAACATATGGTCAGCGGCGATAGCATCTTCGATAGTGACACGTAGCATACGACGGTTTTCAGGATCCATCGTTGTGTCCCAAAGCTGATCAGCGTTCATCTCCCCTAGCCCTTTATAGCGCTGGATGGCTAGACCTCGGCGTGCATCAACCATCATTTGCTGCCAGAGATAATCGAAGTCACGTACTGGGATATCTTTCGTCGTACCCGCTGTTGCTTCACGGCGGATAAAGGCATCACTTTCAAGCAATGTGTTCCATTCAGCAGATAAGCGCAACAGTTTGCTGTATTCACCCGAACTAATGAAACTCGCATCCAGCAGATAATGATGTGCCAACTGATGCACATAGACAGTGATACGTGGTAACCACTGTGCTTTGGTAGATAGCGCCTCACCGTCGATAGTTTCTTCAGCGACTAATTCTGGCTTCATACCCAATAAATCAGCTGCTGCCGCATCCATATTTTTTGGCTGAGGCGCATGGATATTGATCAGCTCAATCTCAGGACTTAGATCACTACCGAAATGGTCCAGCTGCGTTTGCATGGCGTCTTTCCATGCTTGCATAGCAGACTTATCGTTAGTCATATCCGTGGTCAACTTTGATGTATGCGTCAACGCATCCAAAAGCACCGCCGGGAAACGAATCTGCAAACGTGCTTTGATCAGCTGCGTTTGGTTATAGTCGTTCAGTAGAGTCTCTAACGCTTGGCCAGTGATCGCAGGCGCAGCAGCACTGATATGTAGCTTGGTATTGTCAATTGTCGATGACAGTAGATACGCTTTAAGTGCTTCATCATCTTTTAGATACAGCTCTTGACGACCTTTTTTGACTTTGTATAGCGGTGGCTGAGCGATATAAACATAACCACGTTCGATTAATTCAGGGGTTTGACGGAAGAAGAAAGTCAACAGCAACGTACGAATGTGTGATCCATCAACATCAGCATCGGTCATGATGATGATTTTATGATAGCGTACTTTGTCAGGATTGTACTCATCAGGGCCAATGCCACAACCAAGTGCTGTAATTAAGTTACCTACTTCAGCAGAAGACAGCATTTTATCAAAACGGGCACGCTCAACGTTCAAGATTTTACCTTTTAATGGCAAAATGGCTTGGGTTTTACGGCTACGACCCTGTTTGGCTGAACCACCTGCAGAGTCACCCTCCACAATATATAGCTCTGACAGTACTGGGTCTTTTTCTTGGCAATCAGCCAATTTACCCGGCAAGCCTGCGATATCCAAAGTCGTCTTGCGACGCGTCATCTCACGCGCTTTACGAGCAGCATCACGTGCACGTGCCGCATCAATAATCTTACTCGCAATCGCTTTACCCGCGCTTGGGTTCTCTAGTAGATAGTCATTAAACTTATCATGCATCGCTGATTCAACAGCTGATTTTACTTCGCTTGATACCAGCTTATCTTTGGTCTGACTCGAGAATTTTGGATCCGGAACTTTTACAGAGACGATAGCGGTGAGACCTTCACGGGCATCATCACCCGTTGCAGCTACTTTTTCTTTTTTGAATAATTTTTCACGATCCATATAACTGTTCAGGCAGCGCGTCAATGCTGAACGGAAACCTGATAAGTGAGTACCACCATCTTTTTGAGGTATGTTGTTGGTGAAACATAGTACTTTTTCGTTATAAGTATCTGTCCACTGAAGTGCAACCTCTACACTGATACCGTCATCTTGTTGACTGGTAAAATGGAAGACTTCGTTGACACCGTCTTTGCCAGCATTGATATAGCTAACGAACTCGAGCAATCCACCTTTGTGTTCAAACTCATGACGCTTATCAATGCGCTCATCAGTCAATACAATACGCACACCAGAGTTCAAAAATGATAGCTCACGTAAGCGTTTTGCCAAGATGTCATATTCAAAAATAGTACCGGTAAACACATCACTACTAGGGTAAAAACGGATTTGCGTGCCCGTCTGATTCGTGGCTTCCATCTGCTGAATATCAGCATCAGGTACACCATCGGTATAAGTCTGATTATAGTGATAGCCTTCACGCCAGATATTCATCTCTAGCTTTTTAGATAAAGCATTGACCACCGAGATGCCTACGCCATGCAGACCACCTGACACCTTGTAGCTATTGTCATCGAACTTACCACCAGCATGCAGTACCGTCATGATGACCTGTGCTGCAGATACACCCTCTTCTGGATGGATATCGACAGGCACACCGCGACCGTTGTCCATCACACTGACAGATTCGTCTTCATGGATAATGATGTCAATCTGATCACAATGACCCGCAAGCGCTTCGTCAATAGAGTTATCCACTACCTCAAAGACCATGTGGTGGAGGCCTGTACCATCATCGGTATCACCGATATACATACCAGGACGTACACGTACCGCCTCTAACCCACGTAATACGCGAATATCTTTAGAGCTATAATCAGAGGGTAATACTTCAGGCGCCACAGCTGGCACTGTCGTTGCAGCAATGCTGTCTGATGTTAGTTGCTCGGTAGGTAATGAATCACTCATGTGTCTTCCTTAATCTAGCCATAATCAGCCGTTTGCTATGGACTCACCACTACGATGATGCCTCATAACGTTATTTTAGACTCAACTGTTGTAGTAAAAATCTTCGATACGCATCATTGGCTAAAACATAATTAACCAAGATTTCGTCAGAGATGATATTGACTCAAAGAACACAAAGTCAGTGCTTTATCGCTTCACAATCAGCTTCTTTTTTTTAAACATTATTAAAGCCAGTAGAATAAATTAAACACATACTTATCAAACACTTAGAAACCTGTAAATAATAAAAAATATCTACATAACACTATTAAACAACTTGCTGAAAACAGGATAAAAATAAAGCCTAATTTTAGCATTTTTTTGCTTCTAAGTCACTGTTTACTGACAGTTTTCTTAGTATTGATGACTCTCAAAAAATAAACGATATTGTAGGAAAATAATGGTAGGTATAGAGGATTTATGAGGTTGTAAATCAGGATGAAATAGACAGTATAAGGAAGTTATTAAAGAGGTTGGATATTGCCTTGTTTCACATGAAACATATTAGGATTTGACCATAAATCTTGGATCATTGGCACGATATCATCAGTCAAACTGCTCATAAATACCTGACAGGGCAACTGCGATAAAGTCGATAATAAAATCTCTATTGCCCTACCATCAAGCTCTGCCGTTATATCGTCTAGCAATACGACTGGCGTGGCTCTAGTATTAAATCCGTCTCTCTGTGAGTCAATATTCTGTTCAGCATTGAGCAATAGTGGTAACTGAGACAGCCTTAATGCCGTGATTAACAGCTTCTTTTCCCCACGAGATAGTACATTAGCTGCTTGCTCTTTTAGAGTAGGCAATTTAGCACTGACATCATTTTTTAGCGCTGCACTTGCATACTCACCATTCATCTCTACTGAATCATCAGAATGCCAGTGTACATGGACATCAGCTCGATGGTTACCGATACGAGTGTATCCCAGCTGCAGATCCTGCTCTAATCGCTCGTTAAGCTGCACATCTAACGTAATACTCGTATCATAGCCAGCATTGTAGCTTAAGCTCAATTGTTCGGCATAAGATGGTAATAACTGCTCAATGCTCTCAGCAAAATAAGGCTGCCATTCGGTAAATATCCGCTCGCGGTAATGATGAATGAGTGCTGCATGGCTACTCAATCCTTTATCCCATGATTTCAACTCAGAAAGCTGCACTTGGGTCAAATGTCGCGATTTTTTTAGTAAACTATTGCGCTGTTTTAGCAGTCGTTGATAAGCCACCCACTGCGGATGAAAGCCTTGTTTCATGTGAAACACTAGCCAATCCAATAGCTGTCTACGACTGGCACTACCCTGCTCTAGCATATCCATCGTTGATGGATCTATCAGTAGTGTTGGCAGTTGCTCAGTTAAGATGCTTTGGTTGTAGACAGTAGTCTGATTAAGACGCAAGAGTGTTGTAGCATCAGCTTGTTTTTGGATAGCTAAGGTACTGCTATCATTAAGCTTAGCATGTACAGTGACCATATTTTGATGATGTTGAATATAGCGCTTGGGCTGGTGATGCCGGAAACTTTTGCCTCTGGACAGCAAAAATATAGCTTCAAGTAAGGATGTTTTTCCACTACCGTTCGCGCCGATAATGACGTTACACGCAGCGGACTGTAGATTGACTTGTGTTAGATTTCGAAGGTGTGATATTTGCAGACGTTCAATCATAATACTGATAACCGCCTATTAAAATAGCATATAAAAAGTAGGCATAAGTCGAATAAATAATATAAGTATAAAAGATTAAACTCTAAAAATGCAAATCCACTCTAAGAGTAAATTTGCACTTAAATACAGCTCAAAACTCAACTCTGCCACTCTTATAAAACGAATATCACTATATTCGCATGGGCATAATGACATACTGATGGAATTCATCATTCAGCTGATTAACCAACACAGAAGCATTTGATTGGCTCATATGCATTTGCAAATCACCTTGAATAACGCCCAATACATCTTGTAAATAAGCAGCATTAAACGATAGCTCCATTGGCTCACCTTGATACTTAGCTTGTATCATTTCCACCGCTTCGTCTTGCTCAGCATTATTAGCACGTACTTCTACCATACCGTCACTGGCAAAATTAAATACCACACCGCGAGATTTTTCATTACTCAAAATTGCAACACGACGTAATACATCAGTCATTTTTTCTTGGTTGAACAAAGCCAATTTATCCGTATTACTCGGCATAACACGGCGATAATCTGGGAACTTACCATCGATCAGACGTGCTGTAAACGTGACCATTAAATTATCGCTCACCTGCCCTGCACTATCAACATCACCAAACGGTAAGCTGACTTGCAGAAACTCACGACCAAAACTTAAGGTCACTGGATTATCTTTATCTCCGAGCATTTTACCAAGCTCAGACGCCAAGCGCTCAAGCTCAATGACAGCTTTGCGTGGCAAGATAGCCTGCATATTCAGATCAGCACTCACATCGATGACACTACGCGCTAAAGCCAATCTATGCCCATCAGTGGCAACCGTGGTTAGCTGCTGCTGTGATACATCAAACAACATGCCAGTTAGATAATAACGCACATCTTGAATGGCCATCGCAAACTGAGTTTTGTGAATCAAATCAGTAAGGCGGCTACGGCTGATGATTAATGGTGTGATGTTTTCTGGATTACCCAAGCTTGGATAGTCTTCGGCTGGCAATGTGCCTAATGTAAAACGACTCTTACCGCTAGTCAGTAGGCAACGTTCATTCTCTTGAGTTGCCAGGTTGACTTGCGCTTGTGCTGGTAATGATTTGCAAATATCTTTCAGCTTCGTCGCAGGTAACGTTGTTGTCCCAGCTTCAACACAAGCACCTGCAGGCAATTTCAACGTCGAGGTCAACTCTACTTCTAAATCAGAAGCTGTCAAAACAAGCGCTGACTCAGACAGCTGTAGCTTAATATTACCTAAAATAACCATATTATGGCGTTTATCAGCAGCCTTGGCGATCAAGTTAATGGCTTTTAGTAACGACTCTCGATTAATCGATAATTGCATGCTTAGTTACTCTTATTTAAATGACTGTATTTTTATCAATTCAGAACAATAGCTTAGGCTTAATAATACCTTGTCTACTGACTATAATCCATTAGCTATCTGTGTGCATATACCGTCAATATTATAAACCATATCATCCTACTAAAACATAGTGATACTGTGGCCTACTAACCTGCTTGCAACATTAGCGCTAGGGTCTTGTAATCCTTATCAAACGCAGGATCTGCGGCTCGTAGTTCATTAACTTTATCACAAGCATGCATCACCGTTGTGTGATCACGTCCACCAAATGACTGACCAATCTCAGGAAAACTATCCCCCGTCAATTCACGTGATAGAGCCATCGCAATTTGGCGAGGTCTAGCAATACTGCGCGTGCGCTTACGACCCATCATATCTTTGATAGTCACATCATAGTATTCAGCGACTACTTTACGAATATTATCCATATTAACGGCTTGCACACGCATCGCGACGATATCTTTTAGCGCATATTGCACCATTTCAAGCGTTATCTGTGCACCTGTTAAATTCGCATTGGCAAACACTTGATTTAGCGCACCTTCTAATCGCCTAACATTCGACACCACATTTTGTGCGATAAATAGTGCGCATTCCTTAGGTAACACCATTCCATATGATGCTGCTTTTTTCTGCAAAATTTGAACACGAGTATCAATCTCAGGTGGATCAACTGCTACGGTCAAACCCCAAGAGAATCTTGATCTAAAGCGCTCGTCAAACTCAGTCATTTGTGATGGATGACGATCAGAGGCCAAAATGAGTTGTTTATCACCACTGGTAAAATCTGCAAACAATGTTAAAAATTCATTACTACTTTTGGTCTTTCCAGCTAATACATGAATATCATCTACAATTAATAAATCTACTTTTTTAATTTTCTTTTTAAAATCTTCTATTTTATTGTTTCTTAATGAATAAACTAATTGATTAATAAATTTTTCAGAAGTGAAATAATAAAAACTTTGATTATTTTTTAAATAGCGATGTGCTACAGAATGCATTAAATGGGTTTTTCCCAAACCAGAAGGGCCATATATAAATAGAGGATTGTGACGATTTTTCGACTGACGTTTACCAAGCTCATAACAAGCTTTGTAAGCAAGGTTATTAGACTTACCCGTCACGAAGGTTTCAAAAGTAAACTCAGGATTAAGATAACTAAGTGACTTAGCATCAGCAGAATCAACTAGTTCTGCATGACGCATGTTGGCATCAATGTCCGCTTTCGCATTATTGTGATGGATCGTCTCAAAATTATGTTCTGCTGGGGGAGGGGAGGGCTTATCTTCTGCAAATAAAGACCCTGACTGTGGTTGGTTATCGTCGATATCACGACCTGCATTATCAACACGTACGATAACCTCTTCAATACTTCCTTGGCTATGCTTGGCGACCAATTGCTGGATATCTTGCAAATGGTTCTTTTTAATATAAGTGACAAAATAATCGTTAGGGGCAAGTATTATAAGGGTTTGAGCCTCTTGATGTGCTGATAATGGTCTCAACCACATAGTAAATACATTGTCTTTTACGTTATAGCGTAAATCGTTTAAACATTTATCCCAAATATTTGCTGTGTCTATCATGAAAAGTACTAACCCTATAATTTGAAATAACAGATATCTCAACGGTATAAATCGCTATTAGAGCACTAATGCAGTGCCTACTTGCTAGACCGAAGATAGTCACTGTAAACCGAGTAAAACTACACGTCGAGTAGGTAGCTAATTTAACACAGTTACCCTGTGGATAAAACCTTGTTTTTTGGGGATAAGACTGTGGATAGTTTTGTGGACAACTTCCAACCTTGAGTTATCCATATTTAACCCACAGGTTATCCACAGGTTTGCCCATAGCCTAGTATTTTGATTATAAAAAGAAAATTAGAGTTAACCACAGATAATAAGGCTCCCAATAACAACAATACTTATATATATTAATAGTTAATTATTATAGAGTTTGAGACAAACTGTGGATAACTTTTAAATATTAGTTTCACAAACTAGGTTTACTGAACAGTTAAACTAATGCTAGTTATTTCTACTTATCAAAAATCAGCTACTAAAAACTTGCTTCTAACAATAGTAATTTTTACCTGTATAAATACTGATTAAATTAGTTTATTGACCAAGACAGTATCTGGTGGTATAATCCTCCGTTATTACGAATTTAGTCCATTATTTTGATAGGTGAGTTATGAAACGTACATTCCAACCAAGCGTGATCAAGCGTAAACGTACTCACGGTTTCCGTGCTCGTATGGCAACTAAAAAAGGCCGTCAGGTCTTAGCTCGTCGCCGCGCTAAAGGACGTCATCGCCTTACTGTATAATCAGTAGATTGCGATAAGCATGGCTAATTGTGCTTGTTGTGTCTCTATTATTCATAGATTGCGATAGTCAATCATCACAACTGACACTTAGCCATATATTAAAAGCGCCCAAATAGGCGCTTTTTTTGTCTCTATATTTTACTATTATTTCCAATCTTGCTATTAGCTCTTATACTAGGTCTTAATATGCCAAATACTGTTTCAGCTACACCTACCGCACATTTCACTAAAGAGCAGCGACTGCTAACACCAGCGGCCTTTCGTGAGGTGTTTGATGCGCCTGAACGTAAGATTCACCAAAGTCATTTGATGGCCTTTGTACGTACTAATACTCATGATAAACCGAGAGTTGGTATGGCTATTACAAAGCGCAAAGTACCTACTGCAGTCGCTCGAAATCTAATTAAACGTCAAATACGTGAACAGTTCCGATCAAAGGCTTTTAGAATAGAAAGTAAAGACATTGTTTTTATTGTTAAGAAATCAATAAAAGACATAGATAAAAAAGAATTAAAAAATCAAATAAATAATATTTTTAAAAAAGTAGAAATAAAATAAAATGAATTTTTTTATAAAAATTAATAAAGTTATTTTTTATAAATTTTTATTAAATATAATTAATTTTTATCAAAAAATAATTAGCCCAATGATACCTGCTCGTTGTAGATATTATCCAACTTGTTCAAATTACGGTAAACAGGCTTTGATGTGGCACGGTGTCCGATCTGGCAGCTGGCTACTGTTAAAACGTATTGGCAGATGTCACCCTCTAGGTGGGCATGGCATTGATTTCGTGCCACTACCTTTAGCTTCTTACCAATATAGTTACGTATCTTTTGCTTGCTTACCACATATAAACGTTCAAGGATTGGGTGTTTATCGAGATAGCAAAAGCTATGTTTCACGCCTTAATCATTTAATGACGTTAGGATCGAAGTGAATATCGATTGGCTTTGATATAAAGACCAAAGAGTTACCCACAAGTTATCCACACTCTTGGTATCATTTAAGGCTGATTTTTAGTAAAATAATGCACATTTTATGTAAATGACTCGCAATACTGTTGTTAAACATCAGGACAGCCGTGCTGTACAGTCATGACACATGCCCTAATTTTTCATTCCCTAATTTTTTAATCTAGGAAAGGTTTATGCAAAAGATATTTCGGGTGATGATCATCATTGCGATGCTAATCACCGCTTATCTGCTGATTTTGGCATGGCGAGATGATTATGCCGATGCACCAGCGGTAGATGTGCTGCCAGAAACGACCACTTCAGTGGGTGCTGACATTCCATCTTCGACCGGTGCAGCAGGTGATATTCCGGCACAGACACAACCTGTCGATAGCGACACAGTGACTGCGACCCCTACTCCTGCTAAAGACACAGGTCTAATCACGGTTACGACCGATCGCTATGATATAAAAATCAATCCAGAAGGCGGCGATATTGTTTATGCTGCTCTTAAGCAATATAACGCGAAGCTCGATAGCGATAAGCCTTTCGTATTGCTAGAAAATAATAGCAATCGTGTATACGTGGCTCAGTCTGGTTTAATTGGTCAAGATGGTATTGATACGGCAGAAGGTCGTGCCAATTACAGTCATACTGCCAATAATTATGTAATGGAAGAAGGGCAGCAAACACTGTCTGTACCGCTAACTTACAAAAAAGATGGCGTGACAATTACCAAGACCTTCACCTTTACTGAAAGTAAGTATCCGATTGATATTAGCTATCAAATTCAGAATACCTCTACCAATGCTTGGCAAGGTCAGATGTTTGCGCAGTTAAAGCGTGATGATAGTAAAGACCCTGGTACGTCTGACAAAGGCGCATTGAGCATGGCTACTTATTTGGGCGGTGCTTGGGGTACTCCTGACGATCCTTATAATAAGCTGAAGTTTGGTGACTTTAGTGATGGCGAGTTGACGACGACCAGTGATAAAGGTTGGGTTGGTATCGTGCAGCATTACTTTGTATCTGCATGGACGCCTGAAAACTTTACCGGTAATTTCTTTAGCCGCGAAACGGGTGATGATTACTTTATTGGTTTTAATAGTCAGCCTATTAATGTAGCACCAAACAAGCAGTTGACGTTGAATGCCACATTATATGCTGGTCCAAAAGTACAGTCTGAACTCAAAGAAGTTTCGGTAGGCCTCAACAAAACGGTCGATTATGGTCTGTTATGGCCAATATCTAAGATCTTGTTTGCTATCTTGGATGGTATTCACAAAATCATCGGTAACTGGGGTTGGTCAATTATTCTATTGACGGTGCTAGTTAAAGTTGCCTTGATGTGGTTCTCTAACAAGAGCTACTACTCAATGGCGAAAATGCGAGCTATCGGACCGAAACTCAAAGCGCTCAAAGAAGAGCATGGCGATGATCGTATGAAGATGTCGCAAGAGATGATGGCCATTTATAAAGAAGAGAAAGTCAATCCAATGGCGGGTTGTTTGCCTATTCTGATGCAAATGCCGATTTTCTTAGCGTTATATTGGGTACTGGTTGAAAGTGTTGAGCTGCGTCATGCCCCTTGGATCTTGTGGATTCAGGATCTATCATCGATGGATCCATGGTTTATTTTGCCACTACTAATGGGCGCGTCCATGTTTATTCAGCAACAGCTTAATCCGCAGCCAGCTGATCCAATGCAAGCAAAGGTTATGAAGTTCTTACCGATTATCTTTACTGCATTCATGCTGTTCTTTCCAGCGGGTCTGGTTCTATACTGGACTGTGAACAACTTGTTTAGTATGACTCAGCAATATATCGTCAATAAAAAAGTTGAAGAAGAGCAAAAGCGCCGTACTGTGAAAGTACTGGACTAACTAGCTCTAGCTTATGAATTGATAGAAAACCATCGCTACGGCGGTGGTTTTTTTATGCGTGGCACATATCTATTGCCTTTAACTTATTCTCAATAAAAAATAAAAGAAACGTGCCACATGCTCAAAGTATCACTATGTAAAGTTTGCTTTGTCAGTCAGTGCTGAGGCGTCTATAATGGGGTTTTTAGTTATTGAGAGTTATAGTGGATTCCCTAGAAAACGCGTCAACCTCGCCTCATTCATCTGATAAACCTAGCTCGGCTGGATTGGCTACGATTGCAGCCATTGCAACACCGCTTGGCCGTGGTGGTGTCGGCGTTATACGTTTGTCAGGTGCGCGTGCGTATGATATGGCCTGTGCCTTAACAGGTAAGTCTGCCTTTACGCCACGTATGGCCAGTTTTTGCCGATTTTATCAGGCTGATGGCACAGTGATTGATGAAGGTTTGGTGCTGTATTTCAAAGGTCCACATTCATTCACCGGTGAAGATGTGATTGAGCTGCAAGGGCATGGTGGCATGATTTTGCAAAATCAGTTGCTAGCTCGTGTGTTTGAGTTGGGTGCAAAACAAGCCAGTGCAGGGGAGTTCTCTTATAGAGCTTTTGATAATGACAAATTAGATTTGGTTCAAGCAGAGGCGATTGCTGATGCGATCGATGCGACCAGTGCGGCGGCAGCTAGTAGTGCTATTCGCTCTCTCAGTGGTGAGTTTTCACAAAAAATTAATCAACTGTTAGAGCAACTTATTCATCTGCGCTTGCACGTTGAAGCGGCTATTGATTTTCCTGATGAAGAGGACGTCGACTTTTTATCTGATGGTGTGATACAAAATAAGCTTGAGCAAACACAGGAAAAAATACAACAAGTACTAGCAACGGCAAAACAAGGCCAGCTGCTACGTGATGGCATTCATGTGGTACTAGCAGGTAGACCAAATGCAGGGAAATCAAGCCTGCTCAATCGTCTAGCGGGTCAGGAGAGAGCTATCGTTACTGACGTAGCAGGGACTACCCGTGATACGCTGCAAGAGACAGTAGTTCTCAATGGGCTCACACTTCATTTGACTGATACGGCAGGTCTACGTGATACAGAAGACACGGTAGAGCGTATTGGTATTGAGCGTGCACGCACGGCTATTACTCAGGCTGATATGCTGCTGATGGTCTACGATGTTACTCGTGATGTCGAAGAAGAGAGTACACCGTTGCAACTCGCTGAGCAGTTATTTGGTGAGCTACCAGAGGCTAAACGCTTACTAATCATTGCCAATAAAAGCGATTTATTGAGCGATAATAGTAGTGAAAAATCTGCTTCTATGACCCGAGCTGAAATCACAGATAGAGGCTACGAACAAGTTAATGTTTCATGTGAAACAGGTGTTGGTATCGATAATCTGGTCGAAACATTGTGTGCTAAAGTGGGTTTTCATCCACCAGAAAACAGCCTCATTGCTCGTACAAGACATTTGGATGCTCTTAGACGGACTGCTAACTTTTTGGCAGAGGCTCATGAGCAGTTAACGGTCTTTCAAGCCGGAGAGTTAGTTGCTGAAAGCTTACGTCAAGCACAGCGCAGTCTGGGCGAGATTACAGGTGAGTTTAGTGCGGATGACTTACTAGGTAAGATTTTTGGTAGCTTTTGTATTGGTAAATAATAAAGTACTAATATTATTTACTTTTCTAGCACAGGTCTCATAAATAAAGACTTCGACTCTCAATATTAAAACAAGGAAAATGTGATGCACTGTCCGTATTGTAATGCGTCAGAGACTAAGGTTATTGACTCGCGTCTTGCTGCGGAAGGTGCACAAGTTCGCCGCCGCCGTTCATGCAATAGCTGCCAAGAGCGGTTTACTACCTTTGAGATGGTCGAAGTCGTGATGCCAAGAATTATCAAATCAAGTGGCAAGATTGAGCCTTATGATAATGAAAAGTTGCGTCGCTCTATTTTATTGCCTTTGCAAAAGCGTCCTATCACAATTGATGAGCAAGAGGCGATGATTAGCCGAATTGAGAAGCGTGTTAGACAAATGGGTGAGCGTGAGATTAGTAGTAAAGTCTTAGGTGAAATAATCATGAGTGAACTCAAAACACTAGATGATGTCGCTTATGTGCGCTTTGCTAGTGTCTATCGGGACTTTCAAGATATTGATGCTTTTCATCAAGAAATTGCGAATATCCGCCCAAATGAAAAACAATCGAACGAAACTGATAAATAAGTCATAGTTACTCTATTAATCAGGTCTCAAACACTTACTTTCTTATATAGAACCCTCAATTATTGATTAAGTTTACTGCTATGTCTATTCAAAACCATGCTCAAAATGCACAAGATCGCTACTTTATGATGCTTGCTATTGAGCAGGCAAAGCAAGGTTTGTATACCACAAGGCCCAATCCTGCAGTGGGCTGTGTCATTGTCCAAGCAGGAGAAGTAGTCGGACAAGGATTTCATCCCAAAGCAGGTGAGCCTCACGCAGAAGTATTTGCGATCAAAGAAGCAGGTATGAAGGCAGTAGGAGCCACAGCTTATGTAACTTTAGAGCCTTGTAGTCATACAGGGCGTACACCACCTTGCGCATCGGGTCTCATTAATGCGGGCATAAAGCGTGTTGTAATAGCAGGCCTCGACCCTAATCCACAAGTTGCTGGACGCGGCATAACGTTGTTAGAGCAGGCTGGTATTGAAGTTATAGTTGCTGTACTGACAGAGCAAGCAGAAGCCTTAAATCGCGGGTTTCTAAAGGCGATGCGTACTCAGATGCCTTATGTACGTCTAAAAATTGCTACCAGTCTGGACGGTCGTACAGCGATGGCATCCGGTGAGTCAAAATGGATTACGTCAACAGCTGCCCGTGAAGACGTGCAGAAACTGCGGGCTCAAAGTGGCGCGATTATTACGGGTAGTGAAACGGTTATTGCAGACGATCCACAGCTTAATATACGTTCTAGCCAATTAGGTGTGCCACCTGAGCAAGTGCCGCCACCTCTCGTAGTAGTGCTCGATAGACGTCAACGGCTAGAGAATAATCTAGAGTCTAGTCATCAGTTATGTCGTCGTCCAAATACACTATATTGGCGTACAGATGATCTGACTACACTATTAAAAACATTAGTGAGTGAGTATCAATGTTATGACGTGTTAGTAGAGGCTGGTGCTAGCGTCGCTGGTAGCTTTTTAAGCCAACAGTTAGTGGATGAATTAATCGTCTATCAAGCACCCTGTTTATTGGGCGCACAGGCCAAACCGATGGTCGAGTTCAATCCGCTGTCTTTAGCAGAGCAGCTACGTTTTAGTGTTAGTAGCCATGAACGGGTAGGCTCTGATCTTAAGTTAACGTTGTTACCTCTATAAGCCATTGAGTGTAAAGGGTTTATCTATAATTTATATCTGGTGTGGGCTAAATGTGGATAAGTAATGTTATATAACCTAGGTTTCACATGAAACTGTGTATAACTTTGTTTCACATGAAACTTATATTATACGTCTACATACAATAATATCAATAAAAACAATTAAATCAATAACTTAAACTTAATTTACAAGTAGCTTGTTCTATTCTTGAATTTTATTTTCCTGTGGATAACTTGTTATTATCGAGGGTTTTTGGCTTACTAAAGGTTGATTTATCATTACTTATCCACAAGTTATCTCATAATGAGCATAGAATTAGCTTAGGTTTCACTAAAAATTTAGTTTGGACAAACACTACCAAAATACGAATGAATTAAAATATATTGTCGATAACGGCAGTATTACAAAGAGATGAGGCCAATATGTTTACTGGAATTATAGAGAGTGTGGGAAAAGTAAAATCTATGCAGCCTACGGGCGGTGATATACGTTTGACAATAGAATCTAATGATTTAGATTTCAGTGATGTGAAACTGGGAGATTCGATTGCCTCAAATGGCATTTGTTTGACGGTGGTAGAGTTCGGCAGCAATCATTATTCTGTTGATGTTTCACGTGAGACAATTGCTCGTACAGCGTTAGAGACATTAAAACCCGGTCATATTGTCAATCTAGAAAAAGCCATGCTACCAACAACACGTTTCGGTGGTCACATTGTGGCTGGTCACGTGGATGGCGTTGGGGTAGTAAGCAAGATACAACAAGATGCACGCTCTATCTATATTGAAATCGAAATACCACAAGAGCTGGCACATTACACAGCGACTAAAGGCTCTATTACGATTGATGGCATTAGCCTGACAACCAACCTTGTACGTGACAATATTGTTTCTTTAAATATTATTCCACATACGGCGCAAGTTACCAATATCGCTAAACATTGGCTGGTTGGAAACAAAGTTAATATCGAAGTGGACATCGTTGCACGCTATTTAGAGCGTTTATTGAATAAGTCGCAAACGGGCGGTATGAATGCGCCAAGTCCACAAAGTCAGATTACGGAAGCTTTCTTAGCAGATAATGGCTTTATGAAGTAATCGCTAACCATATAAAAATAAGTATTTGAGCAATTGAGTAGCTGCCTAATAACATACTACTCAGTTGCAATTAGCGTGATTTTTATGCTTCTATTAAGCGTTCTAATACGGCCTCTAATTCTTTCTTGTTAATCGGTTTAGATAGAAAATCATCCATTCCTACGTGCATACAAGCATCACGATCTTCTTGTGCATTGTTTGCCGTCAGCGCCACGATAGGAATATCGTCATCTTGCGCACGGATAGCACGAGTAGCCTGCAACCCATCCATGACAGGCATTCTACAATCCATCAAGATAAGGGAAATATCCTGACGCTGCTCTTTCAGTTTGTGTAATGCTTGCTGACCATCTTCTGCGACAACACTACGATAGCCCAGTTTACTCAATATTTTGCAGGTTATTTTCTGATTGGTTGGACTGTCTTCTGCTACCAAAATAAGTGGTGATAGAGTTTCGTCTTTTGGTTTAGCTGTGTCTATTGGTTGTTGGTTACTCTCTTTTTCACAGCTGATAGGTGCTGTAAGCTTTTTCCTAGCTGATATCGTTAAGCGCAGCAATTCAGAAACCAGTAAGTTAGCATCTAGTGGTTTGGTTAAAAAGCCATCATATTTGTCTAACAATACAGATGGAATATGACGTTCAGGCTTCATGCTAAATAATAGTTTTGGTAATAAAGGCGTCGCTAGCAAGTCGTTCAAAGCCTGAAGCTTATCGCTATTATTGAGTGTTTTATATTTCCAATCTATTTGCTTCTCTACTATATCTGTTTGTATATTTTGAGAGTTGTTATCATTATCAGTTAAAGTGATGGTTTTGTAGTACTCGTAATCCAATAATAGGATAGGCGTGAGCATCTGCTCGTTCTGTATTAATGTATTTGTTAATTGCCTCAAGGTGACTAAGTCTACTGCGGTATGAATAGTCATCGGGATGGCTAAGTGTTTGCACAAGCGCTGTAAATTTTCAGCAACAAGAGGTTGCTCGATGACAGCGATGAGGTGGATGCCACTTAAATGTTGATTCTGATGATATACCGGCTGATAGTTAGGACGGCGGCAAGGGAGGTAAACATTAAATATGCTCTCCTTGCCTATCGTACTTTTCAACTCGATAAAACCACCTAATAATTGTGCAAAGCTATTGGCATTATCTAACCCTGTGCCTGCTTGCTCAGTAGCTTGAGTTGGTTTGTTATTATCTAGATTGGTTTTTTGATTAAAAACAGTGATGAGCTGATTTTTTTTATCAGCATCAATGCCAACCCCTGTATCTTTTATACTGAAATGAACCCAGTGGGAAGCCTGAGTAGGTACCATCGTATTATGGGTAGGAAGTATACGATCGCTATTTATGCGTTTGATTTGCTCTTCTGTGACGCGATCTATCGTGAGTGCGACATAGCCTGAAGTTGTAAATTTTATGGCATTTTTTAATAAGTCTAATAGGATGTGACGTAGACGAACGTCATCAGTATCAATGTAACGTGGGCAGTCTGGGGCAAAGAAGTAAATTAACTCCAATCCCTGCTGTTTTATGTCATTGATGACTAGACTATTAACTTCCTTAGTCAGTTGATAAATATCAACAGGTTCAATACTCAGTCGACTTTTTCTAACTTCAATATTGCCAATATGCAGCGTATCGTTGAGTACGGTTAGCATGTTTTGGCTGGTTTTTATCAGAGTATCTAACGTCTTATTCTGCCTAGCATCCAGTCTCTTGGGATCGATAGGCTCAAGAGTATCGATCATTGCCTCTATCGGTACACGCAGCTTATGACCGATAACAAGGCGAAGCTTATAGAATTCGTCAAGCTTAGATTTCAGCTGTTTGTTTTTTTGCTGCAATTGCTCGTTTTGCTTAACGATTTCATTGATGTTGTTAAAAATCACTGTAAAGCCATGAACTTGTCCGTGTTCACCGAACCATGGTGTGATATTTAATTGGTAAGCTTGTCCATCCTCTAATCCATAAACATTCAATGTGCGAGTGACACGTAGATTAGACAGTGATTGTAATAGCAGCTGGGTAGACTCATCCTTACCTGCGACGAAGTCTATTAGCTCATAGTTTTTATTACTCTCAGGAGGACAAGTAAATACTTGGTCAAAACGTTGATTACAAAAGCTAATCTGACCGTGACGCATAATCATAATCATCGGCAGTGGTGCTTGGTTTACCAAACGTTCAAGACGGTGTGTTAGGGTTTTTATACGGCGATAGTTACTGTGTAGTTGGTAGCTGACACGGCTCAGCGCATGACCTAAACGCAAGAACTCAGGCGTGGATTTTTTATATAGAAAAGGTGGTGTGCTATAAACTTCTTGTTTATGACTGTTTAGGCTGTCGGTATAACTTATTAGCTGTTCCCAATTGATACGACGGTTGAACATGTAAAGTAAAGCGATGATAAAAAGTACAATCGCTGTCATTAGCGGCAACCAATAGCGGTAAGATATCCAGTCAATGATAAGCGGTTTATGACGTAATATAATATAAATTTGATGACCACTTTTGAGCTTGATTGTGCCTGTCAGGTTACGGCTGTTAAGCTTATAGGCGCTATGACTACTGTTATCAGGAGGTGACGATGTAATAGTGGGAAAGCTGACAGTAGGGAAAGCACGCTCATCTGGACGGGTATAGCGGTGAATATAAGTCTGACCAGATGGCATCATAAACACCAACTGATAGCTGATACCTTCAAAGGCAAGCTGCTTCAAAAATCTGTCAATTTCAGGGTTTAGTGGGCCTGCATGCTCAGTGATTTCATGTTGTAATGAGTAAAAGGTATTGATACTTTGTTGTTCACTGTTTGTCTTTATTTCGTGAAAAAGCGTAAAGTAATACAGTACTAGCATCACTAGCAACGTCAGTGCATAAAATATAAGTAAGCGCTTTAAGGACTGAAATTGTTGCATGAAAACGTGGTCCTATATCGACACGAAAAAACATAGTGAGTGAATCGTAAGTTTGAATCAGTAGGTAGCTTGCTTAATTCCTTATGGTTTTAAGTTCTTTAACTATTATAAAGATAAACGGCGTCATTAGTAACGCCGCATTGCTACAGTTACAATCATGGCACAACGTTGTAAACTCACCTATAATGAGCAACTTAACCCTATATAATGCATGATTATGACTACAATTGCTTCTACCTCAGATATATCTACGCTATCTATTCCCCATAATCCTCTATCTACTGGCCGATTGAGGGTGGTATTTGCGGGGACGCCTGAGTTTGCAGCGATTAGTCTGGAGTCACTAATCAGTCAGCAAGATGTACTGGATATAGAGATTGTGGCGGTGTACACACAGCCTGATCGCAAAGCAGGTCGTGGCCAAAAGCTGGCGGCTTCTGCGGTCAAAGAGGTTGCACTCGCGAACGATATCCCTGTAGAGCAACCACTCACTTTTAAAAAATCCAGTACAGAAGGGTTGGCTGCTAGGCAGACTCTGCGCAGTTACCAGCCTGATGTCATGATTGTCGCCGCTTACGGGTTGATTTTACCTGTCGGCGTATTAGAGATGCCTATTCATGGTTGCTTAAATATCCATGCCTCACTATTACCGCGTTGGCGCGGTGCGGCACCGATACACCGTGCACTCTTAGCCGGAGATGATGAGACGGGTATTACCATTATGCAGATGGACAAAGGCTTGGATACAGGCGACATGATTTATAAAGTCAGCGCTAGTATTGATCTTATTGATACTGCTGCCAGTCTACACGATAAAATGGCTGCGCTTGGTGCGACAGCCATCAGTACGGTGCTAAAAGACTTATCTACTTATCAAGCGCAAGCTATCGCTCAAGATGATAGTCAAGCCAACTATGCTGAAAAGCTGGTCAAAACGGAAGGCGAAGTTGACTGGTCACAGCCTGCTGCTGCTATTGAACGCCAAATCCGAGGGCTGACCCCATGGCCAGGTGCTTATACTTTTCTTGCAGGACAACGTGTCAAAGTGTTGGCGAGTTTGCCTGTGAATGCCTCTCAGCAAACTAATGAACCTGCTGGAACTGTTATCAGTGTCGGACGAAAAGCGATTTTAGTGGCTTGTGGCAAAGACAGTGATACCGAGTCATCGGCCACGACTTTAGCCATAACTCACTTGCAGTTTGCAGGTGGTAAGCCCATGACGGCCGAACAAGTTTGCCACGGCAACCAATTAAATGACGGCGATCAATTTACGACAGAATCAAAATAACTGAACCTAACTTAATGATAGTTAACCCTATCTGCACAAGACGCTATCAATGATACGTCAAGGAAATGAAATTTAATGAGACAAAACAGTACTGCGCCTAGAAACAATAAGCTCAAACCATCAAGCAACCTTATTATGAATGGTAGCGTACGCGTACGTGTGATTCGTACCTTACTGGCCATTCAAAACGGTCAGTCGCTCTCAAGCGTCCTTGATCCACTGCTAAACAGTCTACACGATGGTGACAAAGGTTTTGCACATGCGCTACTGCTTACGACATTGCGTCAATGGCACGCGCTGGCACGGTTGCTCGATAGCTTAGCGGACAACCCTATTGATGAAGTTGAGGTTCGTACGACCATTCAAGTAGGCTTAGTGCAGTTACTGTATTTAGAAGTGGCTGACCATGCTGCAATTCACGAAACCGTTGAAGCTGCAAAAGAAATTGAGTTTGCTCATTCGACTGGTTTGGTGAATGCTATTTTGCGTAAAGTCGCGAAGAATCCAAGTAAATTCCGTAAGAAATGCGATAAAAAGCATAGCCTACCGAATTGGCTCGCTTATCAACTTAAGCAAGACTGGAGCGAGCAGTATGATGAACTGACACAAGGTTTGCGTCAGCCAGCACCGATGTTTTTACGAGTGAATTCGGCGGTTACTTCAGTAGAAGATTATCAGCATGCATTGGACGGGGCAGAAATTGATGCAGATATCGTTGAGCTAACGACTGGCTTTAAGGTAGCGAATTCGTCAGAGTCTGCCGCTGCTACTACTACGCTATCAACCAAAGGTCTTAGACTGCATCAAAGCACTGCCGTCAACGCTTTACCTGATTTTGCTGTAGGGACTGCTAGCGTTCAAGACATGCATGCCCAGCTAGCTGCACCGATTATTAATAAAGCATTGATGGCTAAGCTCATTGCTGAAAGTGCGAATACTGACAGCGACAGTGATGAAAGTAATAATGAGATACACATTTTAGATGCTTGTGCGGCACCTGGTGGTAAATTGGCTCACTGGTTAGAGCTCATAAGCGCTAATGACGAATCATCGTTGTTTCACGTGAAACAAGATAATGCTGAAACGTCACCTGCAATTACTGATATCAAGGTAACAGCTATTGATAATGAAGCACCTCGTATCGAGCGTATTCGTGAGAATTTACAGCGCCTAAATTTGAGTCAGCATGATTTGCAGCAAGCAGATAACAGCATTGCATTGAATATTGTCTGTGCAGATGCGACCAGATGGCAGCATGGGAAAAACAAAAAAGCGGCGACCAATGAACCCGTATTTGATGCGATATTATTGGATTCTCCTTGTACCGCGACTGGCGTGATTCGTCGTCATCCTGATATCAGTATCCTGCGTACCGAAGAAGACATCGAGCAAACGGCACTGTTGCAAGCAGATATCTTGCATAATCTATGGCCACAACTCAAATCTGGTGGTTATCTGCTGTATGTGACGTGCTCTATCTTAAAGCAAGAGAATGTCGAGCAAATGCAGGACTTTATCACTCATCATAATGATGCGGTAGCGATTGAGTTTACCGAAGAATGCAGTTGGGGTATCGAACAAGCGATTGGTCGTCAGTGCTTACCGATTGATAGCGCGAGTGGCGATGGTTTCTATTATGCATTGTTGATGAAGAGTTAAAGTAATAGCATGAACAACCTTTCTATGATTAATATTCAGCAAGGATATAACCCTGAAGTATTTTATTCAGAGCTTATAGTTGATGGTGTATTACTTAGTGAGTGGCTTGCTGAATATATAGATAAAAGTACTCAGTTAAAAAGATTAGGTGTCAAAGAGCTAGGGTTGAGTTTGAATCTAGATTTATATTCCGATACTAAGATTGTTTGGTACTATTTAGGGCAGTTAGGTGATGGTAATGTTAGCTATGTACCATTATTAGTCTGCCCTGAAGATAATGATTTGTCTTGTACCACCATTATCACTGAGCAATATATTATCGATGATAAAGTGGTATGGAAGCGTTTTGGACTGCTTACAGGTTCAATCGAAAAGCAAAACCCAGATGCTATAGATTGGTTTGATACTGTACCTGAATTAACGTTTGCTAAAGATAATTTTGAAAAGGTGTTCAGTCAGTTTATGAGGGATTTTACTGAAGCTTATCAACACCGAGATGAATTTGTAGATATTGATTTTCCAACGAATTTTCGTATTAAATGATACTTATACTGACTGAAGTCACATAAAACTAAGCTTATATAGGATAAACCATGAAATATATCAGTACCCGTGGTCAGACAGCGCCAATGGATTTTAGTGATGTGCTTTTGATGGGTCTTGCCCCAGATGGTGGTTTGATGCTGCCTGAGCATTATCCAAACATCGATAGCACAACGCTTGATGAATGGCGTACGCTCAGCTATCCAAAGCTTGCGATGGCGATTATGCAGCGTTTTGCGACAGATATTCCTGTGGCTGATTTGCAAGATATCATTGAGCGCACTTATACCGCTGATGTATTTGGTAGTGAAGAGATTGTTCCTGTTCGCAAGCTCGAAGATAGTTTATATATTCTAGGATTATCAAACGGTCCGACATTGGCATTTAAAGATGTCGCCATGCAGTTTTTGGGTAACGCATTTGAGTATGTGCTTAAGAAAAAAGACGCGCGTATTACGATCATTGGTGCGACCAGTGGTGACACGGGTAGTGCAGCAGAGTATGCGCTGCGCGGCAAAGAAAATATCGAAGTCTTCATGTTGTCACCACATGGCAAGATGAGTGAGTTCCAGCGTGCGCAGATGTATAGTTTGACGGATGCTAATATTCACAATATCGCTATCGATGGTATGTTTGATGATTGTCAGGACATCGTTAAAGCACTTCAGCAAGATGCTGAGTTTAAAGCGGCTTATAACCTAGGTACGGTAAACTCTATCAACTGGGGTCGTATCCTAGCTCAGATTGTTTATTACTTTAAAGCTTACTTTGCGGTCACGACGAGCAACGATGAAAAAGTTAGCTTTAGCATACCATCAGGTAACTTCGGTAATATTTGTGCTGGTCATATCGCTCGTGAAATGGGTCTGCCAATCGACCGTTTGATTGTCGCAACCAATGAAAATGACGTGTTGAATGACTTTTTTAATCAAGGCGCTTATCAGCCGCGTCCGACTGAAAAAACCTATATCACCTCAAGCCCGTCGATGGATATCTCAAAAGCCTCTAACTTTGAGCGTTTTGTTTATCTATTATTAGAGAAAAACAGTGCACGCGTCCATGAGTTATTTGAAGGGGTGAAGTCTGGTCAAGGTTTCGATCTATCTGAGCTAATGGAAGCAGTTAATACTCGCTATGGTTTCGCTGCTGGTAAATCTACCCACAGCGATCGCTTGCAGACCATCAAAGCACTGTATGAGCAACATGGTGAACTGATTGATCCACACACAGCTGACGGTATCAAGGTCGCTAAAGAGTTGCAAAAAGAGGGCGAAATTATTGTTTGTGCAGAGACGGCGCTACCTGTTAAGTTTGCGGATACCATCGTTGAGGCTATCGGTCAGATAGATATCGCTCGCCCAGCTCATACCGAAGGATTGGAGAGTTTGCCGCAGCATGTGGTCGTGCTTGATAACAATGCTGAATTGGTCGCTGAGCAAATTCGCCAGCATATCACCCCAAACCCTGCATAAACCACTGCTAATGGTGAGCTTATATTCAATAGAAAACCTAAAGAAAATATCCACATAAAGGTTACACTATTGTAATAAAGTGTTTATGATTGTGTTATGGTAGATATAATTGTAATATTAGGAACAGCGTCAGCGAGTCATCATTGTGCTAGGCGCTTTTTTAGGAATAAAACCAGTCAACTACACTGAACAGCTGCCCTCTAGGCGTCACAATAAATGCAACTTTAAGTCTATATTTTTTTTGGATCTTGATGCTGGCTTATTTGCTTAAGTATCGAACAAAGAGCTTCTAGAAAAATAGACTTAAGTGCGATTTTAATGGCGATAATAGCGGTACATATTGTGGATATAACAATGAAGATGAGCTTAAACAAGATAGCAAAAGCACTGTTACTGACGACATTTAGCAGTGCGATGCTGATGAGCACTGCCCACGCTAACAATCCACCACCCACTCTTAAAGCAGATGCACCCAACCGCTACACTGTCAAAAAAGGTGATACGTTGTGGGATATCTCAGGGCGCTATCTGGATAGTCCATGGCGCTGGAAAGAGATTTGGGCGACCAATAAGCAAATCAAAAACCCCAACCTTATCTATCCTAACGATATTCTTATCTTGTGTGTGATTAAAGGTCAGACGCTCATTGGTGTGGATACAGGTGAAGGTTGTGCTGGGGTTGAAAAGCAACTTACAGGCAACGTGGTTGCTAATAAGGTAACGGTTACGTCAACTGCCAACAGTATTCCTTCTATTCCTCGGTCTGCTATTCAACATTGGCTAGATAAAACAGTCATTGTTAATCCACAAGATTTTAATACGACTCCTTATATACTGGCCTCTAAAAAAGGTAACTTAATCACTGCAACTGGTGACAAGATATATGCTAAAGGTGTGCCGCTTATCATCGGACAGCGCTACGGTATCTATCGTGAAGGCGAGTTATATACTGATCCCACTACAAAAAATATTATTGGCTTAGAAGTCACGCAAGTAGCAACGGGTTTAGTCACATCTACCGAAACCAATGGTGTTACTAGCTTGCAGCTTACCGACAGTTATGGCAAAGAAGTACGTGAAGGCGACCGCGTATTTGTTGAATTGAATAACTCTATTCCACCTGTGTTTTACCCAACGCCTGCTAGTACCAGTCGTGGTGGTATGATTGTACGTGTGATGGATTCAATTAGTTCAGCAGCGAAGGGTAGTGTGGTCGCTATTAACCTAGGTAGTACCGAAGGTGCTAAGCCTGGTGATGTCCTGACAGTCTATCAAAAAGGTGCTTTGGTACGTGATATCAAAGATGAAGATACGCCTGTACGCCTGCCAAATGAACAAACTGGTATGGTAATGGTCTTTAATACCTTTGACCATATTAGCTATGCTTATGTGCTTAGTTCTGAGCTACCGCTTAATGTCGGTGACCAGTTACTACCACCTCCTTATTTGTAAGGAAGCAACAGGATTATTGGAAGGCTGACCATTCCAAATCCACCTATAAGAGATAAAGGACTATGACAGCAGTCACTTCTTCTTTAACAGACGATCAGCGCGCTGTACTGGCGCTGTGGTACGAAGTGAATGCGTCATTATCTGCTTATCATAAGCTACTTACTTCCTTTGGAAATGCAGAACTTGCTTGGCAAGCCAAAGTAGAAGCATGGCGGCAATTGGGTATTCACCATACTCATCTCAAACGTCATGAACAGCCAGAGCAAACACTCACCAATATCGATAAAATCCAGCAAGCATTGATTGATAGACGCTATGGTCTACTATTTGCTGATGAGTCTGACTATCCCGCCCAACTCTTACAAATCTATGATCCACCGCCACTACTATTTTATCGTGGCAATCATGCGCGTCTACATCAAGCACAAATTGCTATCGTCGGTAGCTGAAAACCCACCGCACATGCACAGAAGATCACGTTTGATATCGCTCAGTATTTGGCGCAGGCAGGCTATATTATTACCAGTGGTTTAGCTATGGGTGTGGATAAACGAGCGCATTTAGGTGCGTTGGCTCAGACAGATACTGACTATCATGGTCGAACAATTGGGGTGATGGGTACGGGTATTGATGTTAATTATCCCAACCATCACGATAAGTTGTTCGCTCAAATTATCGATCAAGGTGGCTGTATTATCAGTGAGTTATTGCCTCATACTCAGCCGCACAAACATACTTTTCCACGTCGCAACCGTTTGGTCGCTGGACTTGGGCTAGCGACTATCGTGACAGAAGCTACTATTCAGAGTGGTTCGCTCATTACTGCACGCCTAACCTCTGAGCAGGGCAAGCAAGTCTTTGCGATCCCAAGTCATATTGATAATAGCAATGCTGAAGGCTGTCATTACTTAATACGTGAAGGCGCCACTTTGATTTATCATCCTCAGCAAGTCTTAGAAGATGTCAGCGGTCAGTTGAACTATGACCGTGGTTTTTATAAAACAACAAGTGTATCGCAATCGAATGACAGTTCATCTCAAAAAACGATAAGTGTGGATAGAAGTGAAGTCGCAGCTAGCCATGTTACTTCGTCACCCTCTAACATCAAAACTCCTCCTAGCGCTATCGTAGTACCTGAGCATTTAACCCCTGTTTATGAGCAGCTTGATTGGCATGGACAGGATTTAGACGCGCTTATCGTAGCAACTGCGCTTGCACCACCGCAATTGATTGGGCAGCTAATGGAACTTGAATTAATGGGTATTATTAGTGTACAGGGCGGACGTTATTTACGCGTCTAATGTTACACTTACCTACCTTTAAACGTTTCTGTTTTTCAGTCTCTAACTCATTTAACATAGTAAAAAATTGGCAGCTTTTGAAATTTGTTGTCTGAGCCCAACTTTCTCCTGTGTTATGATTAGCGCCTAATTTTCTATTATCCTAAACAATTTCAGCCATGAACCATCTCACACCTTTCATCACTGATTCTACTCTACAAGCAGCTCAGAGCCTCAAAGAAGGGCAGTTGCTCGC
Organism: Psychrobacter sp. SCQQ22; assembly: GCF_015864605.1. Classification (NCBI taxonomy): domain Bacteria; kingdom Pseudomonadati; phylum Pseudomonadota; class Gammaproteobacteria; order Moraxellales; family Moraxellaceae; genus Psychrobacter; species Psychrobacter sp. SCQQ22. The sequence goes on along the minus strand of NZ_JADYWZ010000001.1, from coordinate 66,051 downwards.
GTACCCGACTGAAAGCGTTTGGGGTATTGGCTGCGACCCTTATGATAAAGCAGCCGTTCAACGTATTCTAGATATTAAGCAGCGTCCACAAACCAAAGGCATGATTGTCATTACGGACAGCGCAGAACGTTTGGCTCCTTTGCTATCGTCTTTAACGGATGAACAGCGTGACCCTATTCTAAAGAGTTGGCAGATAGATAGTGGCCATAATAACGATGATGGTTTGCAATATAAGCAAGCGCATACTTGGTTGTTGCCTATTCCTCAGACACTGGCTACTACTATTCCTTCTTGGATAACGGGGCAGCATCAGACAGTCGCAGTAAGGGTCATTGCTCATCCTATTATTCGTCAGTTGTGCCAGCAATTGGTCAGCGCACACAATCCATTTGGACTGTTGGTCTCTACCAGCTGCAATCCATCAGGACAGCAGCCTGCCATGACCTTCGACGATGCTTATGCCTATTTTGGCGAGCACATCAGTTACTTACAAGCTGATACGTTGGGCTATACCTTGCCTAGTCAAATTCGCGATGCAACCACTGGCTTAATCATTCGTTAGAGAGTAGCAGTCATTTAAATATAATGAGTTAAGCGTCGTCATACAAATGATAGGTATTGTTTTTTATTTCACTATTGACAGAAATAAAAGAATGGCGCAAGATAAGTCAAGAAGTACAACAATCAAGAAATAAGCCATATTGCAAAAAAATAAGTGAATAGCCATTATGAAACTAAATCCTGTGACCGAAAAATTTATCTTACATTGGGGTGAGATGGGCTCGCAGTGGGGTGTTAATCGCACCATGTCACAGATTCATGCATTGTTATTCATCATCGGTAAGCCGCTAAATGCTGAAGAAATTACCGACACACTTGGTGTTGCTCGCTCTAACGTCTCAAACAGTATCAAAGAGTTGCAGCATTGGGGCTTGGTACAAAAAGTCTCCATATTGGGTGATCGTCGAGATCATTTTACGACCAATATCGACGTTTGGGAGTTAGCACGCATTATTGTGGTTGAACGACAAAAGCGCGAGTTAGAGCCTACGGTGCAATTCTTACAAGAGCTGATGGACAGTCCTGAATTCGAACACGAAAACAGCGATGTAAAAGCACGTATCCGTGACACCCAAGAGTTCGTTAGTACGCTCACCACTTGGTCTGCTGAGATGCTCAAGCTACCTACCAGTATTCTCAAAAAAGTCCTTAAACTGGGTGCGAGTATTAAAAAAATCCTACGTTGATAGTGATATGTGTTATCTAAAATAAAAAATTTGAGTAACGGTTTCTGTTTAGACAGAAATTTATGTAAAAAGTATAAAGGCTAGCCAAGTTTAAGTGATACGAGTTTCGATAAAAATAGCAGCAAGAAACAGCAACGACAAATGGATGTGTAAAATGAACGCAAATAAGACACACGCTAATAAAGAGCTAGCTATTAAATATGCAATGGCTTCAGTTGAGTGGCAGGATTTGCGCCAACTAACGCGCGCTCAAATTGCTTATAACCTCATTCTGCCTTATCCATTTTTACTGTTGTCTTGGTGGTTCGCCAGTCAGTCTTGGTATGTGATGGCATGTAGCGCTTCTTATTTATTTTTCGCTGCTGCTTTTCGCCAAGCGCATGACGGTTATCACCATAGCTTGGGCGTGAGCAAACGTACCGTTACCGGCATACTATTATTTCTCAGCGTACTATTGATGACCAGTTTGCATAGTATCCGAGCCACACACATGGAACATCACCGTAACCCATTGGGTGACAGTGATATTGAAGGCCGTTTGGCAAAAGGCTCATGGTGGCAAGCGTTGCTTGGCGGGATAACGTATCGATTGGATATTTATCGCCAAGGACTGCGTCTCAGCAGCCGTCGTAATCAACGTATTGCTTGGTTGGAGTTTGGCTTGATTGCCTTGGTTGTCACGACCGCTATCGTATTGACCGTATTGACTATTCCTGTGCTGTCCCTGCTTACGAAAGTATTGATGTATCACATAGTGACGATGATGTTGGCCAATGCTAGTGTCGGCATCATCGCCGTATGGGGTGTGCATCATGATTGTGATGAGACAGTTGCTCGCACCGAGCGTAACCCAGTGGTCAATTTTCTAACTTTTAACCTGTTATATCACGTAGAGCATCATCTCTTTCCTGCTGTGCCATCGAATCATTTACCTGAGCTTGCTAACCGTTTGGATGCGACAGCGCCATACTTGACCAAAGCACATGTATTACCAAGTATGGCGACTGTGATGGAATTTATAAATCATTATGCGAATAAATTAAAAGACAGAAATCAAAGAAATAATGATAGTGAGTGTCCTATTCGTAAGCGTTTTGTTTAGTAGGATGGGTAGGCACGTCAGCCTTACCTACGTTAGAAGAATATGTTGAAAGCTTGAGCTAATCGACTGGAAAAATAGCTAAAAAACTGTCTCTAAGGATATCGTCATGGGTTCAGGTATTGATAAAAGTCATGAAAATTATTCAAAAGCAAATGTCATAGCATCCTATTTATTTTTTGGTGGAGTGATTGGTGGCAGCTTAATAGGATTAATAATAGCTATGCTGATGGTCTTAGAAGCTATCTTGCAAAATGATGTCTGGCAGAATATCGTTAGATCAATAGTGCTAGCTGTATTAGCAGTACCTATCTGTGCATTCTTTGGTTTCATGATAGGTCTGATCCCTGCAACATTGACTGGTTGTTTAGTCGCGAGTTTGAAGCGATACCGCAATCATAAAGGTTTATCGTATTCAGCTATCATCGGTACAATATCGACGGTTATCTGTACTTTTCTACTCATGGTTTTTAACGATATCCCTTTTTCATTTGCTGCTTGTATCTTTGCTGCCTTGATTGGAAGTTCTAGTGGATATTTCACAGGGTTATTTGTCTTACCAAAAGTATGATTCACAGAGATAAGTTACGCTATCCATTAATTCTCCACAGTAATTTCATGGGCTTTGCCAACGCCATATTTATACTAAATTAACGACGAATGTTAATGGGATAAATAGAATGAAAACGAATAATGAGCTAGGTGCGTACCCTTATCTACAAGTGGTTGTTCTGTTTGCAGGAGTTGGTAGCTTGGTTGGTGGGCTGGTAGCGCAGCTGTTCTTGCTGTTTATCTTTAGGGATGCTGATTTTGCTCAAATAGGTTATCAGCCGCTACTATACGTCGGTTTGCTTGGTTTTATTCCTGCTTTATTAACGGGCATGATCGTTGCTAGTCAACAGATATGGCGCGGTGATCGTAAGAGTCTACGTACGATATTTTTAGTTGGGTTCATAACATCAGCATGTTATATGGGCGCAATCGTTTTATATTTAGGCATAAACTCATTGATAGAGATTGGCGTGCTGTTGGCATTTATGTTTGCTATAGGGGTGTTTGGTGCGACCAACTCAGCGATCGCTAGCTGCATTGCTTTACCAAAAGTATGTAAAAGTCGTTTTGATATAAAGGCTAAAAAAGAAGACGATAACTATAACGGGTTACGTTTTACTGAAAAATAATACACATAGGAGTAGAGCATGAATATTCTAATCAGTGGCGGTTCAGGGTTTTTGGGCAGTGCGTTCAGTGAAGAGATTCAGAAGCGTTATCAACAGGCTGATAGAGACCTACATGTTACTTGGCTGACACGTGATGATAGCCAAGCACATCCCAGTAATATTGAAATGATGACTTATGACGAGCTATCAAAAACAGAAAACACCTTTGATGTTATTTTAAACCTAGCAGGCGCAGGCATTGCCGACTCGCGTTGGAGTGATGAGCGCAAAGAGCAACTGCTCGCCAGTCGTATTAAACCGACCGAATCAATACTGGCATTTATCGCCCGCACCAGTATCAAACCTAAGTTATTAGTCAGCGGATCAGCGATTGGCTGGTATGGTGTACAAGGTGATAAACCATTAACCGAAAGCAGTGGTTTTGAGACCGATTTTTCACATCAGTTATGTGAGCAATGGGAGCAGCTAGCTTTAACAGCAACAGATTATGCTGTACCTGTGGCTATCGTGCGAACTGGTGTGGTGATTCATCCTGAGGGCGGAATGGTCGGCAAGCTTTTGATACCGTTTAAAATGGGTGTCGGTGGTCAGTTGGGTAATAGTCAGCAGATAATGAGCTGGATCAGCCGTGAAGATTGGGTAGGAGCCGTGATATTTATCCTTGAGCAGCATCTTGCTAGTAAGGGCGATAGTGATGCTAACACTACACATGATAATGCATTGCAGACTACTAATGATACACCAGCGTTTGTGTATAACTTAACATCGCCAAACCCAGTAAGTAATCATACTTTTACCAAAACGCTTGGAGCATGGCTGCATCGTCCGACCTTTTTCACCTTACCAAATTTTTTACTCAAGCTGATGTTTGGTGAGATGTCGACACTATTGATTGATGGTCAAAAAGTATTACCACAAGCATTACAGGACGCAGGTTATGAGTTCCAGCAGCCAACGCTCAAGCAAGCGTTAGCAGGGCAGAAGCTTTGAATAGCTTAAGGTAGGTTTCATGTGAAACAAGGAGGTTAATATATTCTTTAAGATTATACTTTCGTAATGCATGATATTCCGGTCACCTCACAGTATTAAGATAGTAAAAATATGGTTTCTAAAAGCGATGAAAATTCAAATTTAATGTTAAAAAAGAAAAGCATTAAGAAATCTTACCCTTGGTTAAAAGTGCTTATAGGCTTCGGTTTACTCGGTGGATGGGTAGGGGCTAACGGCATAACTTTCACGCTCTTCTTATTTGAGAGCTTCGTACCAAGACCGTGGCAAGGTTTTGATTTTCAGTACTTTATAGAAAATATATTTGAAGGTCTGGCTTTTAAAATGATAGTAGGTTTACCTCCTGCATTGATAACTGCAGGTATTGTTATTTATATAAAACTGTACCTTAGAACGTTTAAAAACTGGCTTGCCTTAGGCTTACTTGGTTTTATTGTAACTATTCCATTTAGCTTGATCGCTATGACAATGGCTGAATCAATAGATTTTGAACTATTTCTCTTAGCTATGTTAGTGGGCTTGTCGGGATTATTTAGCGCTATTATCATAGGTGGATTAACTATTCCTAAGTCTTAAGTTAGCTAGGTTTTCATTAAAAATAAGAAATTTATTTATAAATAGAATTGTTTCATGTGAAACTTATGTAGAGGTATTTATGAACGAACTTAGGAGTAGCGCTACAATTACTGTCTCAAACTATCCAAAAGGTAAAGTAATAGGACTCTATGGATTGCTAGGTGGTGCGATAGGAGGTTTAATTGCTACTTCTTCTATAATTGTATTTTCTGTAATTGAGGGAAGTATTTCTCTGCAAGAAATACCAGACTTTATAAAAATACTAGCAGTTGGTACGGTTTTTGGTTTCCCTTTGGGTTTGTTTCCTGCATTATTGACTGGCTATAGCGCATACAAACTTGAGATTTATTTTGATTCTATGAGAAAGGTACTGCCTTTATTTACTGTTGGTTTTATGAGCACGTTTCTATGTATAGTTTGGTTTATGTTAAAGTCGGATTCGATAGATTCCGTAGTAAATATCATGCTAATTTGCTGTGTTGGTGGCGCAAGTGCCATAGTCACGGGTCTGATCGCATTACCTAAACATCAATAAAATTTGTCTTTTTATTTCACTTTTGACAGAAATAAAATAAATAATACTAAGCCAATTAAATTAAGCGGTCGCGCCAGTAAGACAGCTACTGCTTATCACTAAGTAAGGAGAACATCATGCGTCATCCTTCGTTAGCCAGTATTGAATGGCAAGATTTGCGCCAGCTTAGTCTGAGCGAGACTGTTTATAATATTTTTTTATCATTACCTTTTCTATTACTGTCATGGTGGAGCGCGTGGCAAGGGTGGTGGTTACTTGGGCTTACTGCGACTTTTTTCTTTTTTACCGCTGCACTGAGGCAAGCACATGATTGTTATCATCGAACGTTGGGAGTAGGGAGGCTTGCCACTGAGCTCATGCTGTTTTTTCTCAGTATTACGATGCTCTGTAGCACGCATGCTATTCGGCACACACATCTCAATCATCATCGAGATCCGCTGGGAGACAGTGACGTTGAGGGTAACTGGGCACGCTTGCCGTGGTATCAGGCAATATTGGGAGGCGGGATTTTTTCGATTGCGATTCAGTGGTTTGGCCTGACGCATGGTAGCCGTCGCAATCGTATTCTCGTTGCCTGTGATATGTTGCTCATTTTCGCAGTGATTGCCGCTGCTTTTATCACGATGCATCCAGTATTAATCTATCACGTATTGGTGATGATATTGGCCAATACGATGGTGGGATTCTTTGCGGTATGGAGTGTACATCATGGTTGTGATGACGTGGTATATGCCCGTAGCGAGCGCCATCCGCCGATTAATCTACTGACTTTTAACTTGCTCTATCACATCGAGCATCATCTATTTCCAGCGGTGCCGACCAATCACTTACCGATACTGGCTAAGCGCTTAGATGCCGGCGCACCGCAGTGGACGCAGCAGCCCGTCATTCCTTTTTTAGTACCAGTTTTAACACCAGTCAATAATTATCAAGAATCTAGCGTGATTAATAAAACGAATAGCCTCGATGCTGAGGTATCACTCATAAAGGAGTCGTAACATGATTATCCAAAACCATATCAACAGCTATAGAGAGCAAGCGAATTTGTCTGTTACCATGTACTACGATGATGCGTGCGTGATATGTAGCACCGAGGCGCATAATATGAAAAAACGTCAACCGGAAAAGATACGCTTAGTTCCTGTAGATGAAGGGCTAGATGAGTTGTCTATTGCAGGATTTAGCCGTGAGGATGCGATGACGTATATGTGTATGAAAGACAGCTATGGCAATTGGTACACACACATGGATGCTGTACGTCTGCTCTACAGGACAGGTGGCGTTAAATGGTCACCGTTGTTGTTTTTGCCAGTGATCAAACAACTGGGTAACTTTGTTTATCCGTATGTCGCTCGCAATCGTTATCGAATTCCAAACTGGGTGACCAAGATGGTGTATGGCACAGCAGTCCTGCAAGCGTGTGAAAATGGCGTTTGCAAAATAGCGCCAGACAAACGTTAAGGCAGTTCTATCAAAAACAATTAAGACAGTTCTATGGAAAGCATTTTTACGACATGTCATTTGTCGTAATAGCATGTGCTTTCTTATTTGATACCAAAAGAATAATAAGACTGATAACCCCGACGCATAATGACAATAAAGCACCAGTTATTAACGTCATGGCAAAACTTGATAAGAAGGGTTGGTGAAAATCCAACCCTAGAAGTTCAACGATATAGATAGCCGCTACCCCTGCCAAAATCTCAGGTGATATAAAAGGGAAAATAGGTGTAACTAGATTCAGAATCTGTAATCCTGCCTTTATATAGATGCCTTTCTTTAATGCTGCTATAAACCGATGCCACTGATTTTTACGTGCCAAATCATCAAGCAACGTATAAAAGACAATAAAGCAGCCAATTCCTGACCCCATGCCAGCTATAGATAACCAAGAATTATCATTTAATGCAACTCCCCATACAAAACCAGCTATTGCACTAATACAAACCCAAAGTATCCAAAAACCCCAGCGTTTATTCATCTTTTCACCTTTGTTATCTGTACGACTCTTACGATAAATCATACGATTTTATCTTATAAAGCTTTATGTGAAAAATATGGAATATAGTCTAAGTGCCAATAGTAAGCTGTTTTTAACGTAATATAATCTCATTTTTATCTGAGTAGATTTTACTATGTGGCTTTTTATTGGTTTCACGCAACTGCTCTCTATCATGACTTGTCTGTTGCTTTGGTGGTTTATCAAACCAAAACGCCAGAGTGTAAAAATGAGTTTGGTACTCAGTGTTTTTATCGTTAATTATGGCTTTTTACTTTACGGTCTAAGCGATTTTTGGGGTGATCGTTTTAACGTTTATCTGGTCATTGGTATCTTACAAGGCTTTATGTTCTATGCAGGTATCGCCACTACTGTCTTAGCACTCTTTTTTAATAAGTTGTTAAAATTTCAGCCGCGCCCTAAATGGTTACGCGTGTTTGCCTTGACTACTTATGCGTTTATTGTCAGCTTAGCCGTATTTAATGCCTATTCGCCTGTGGTACACCGTTTAACGGTTACGACAGATAAGCCGCTCAATAAGCCTATGAGCATAGCATTAGTGTCTGATACTCATTGGGGTAGATGGTTTGGAAACCACCAGATAGATAAGTTGGTGGATTTGGTCGATGCCCAACATCCTGATGTGGTCGTCATAGCAGGAGATATCATGCATGACACGACGATTCCTTATGACAATACCAATATGCATGAGCATTTATCAAAGCTAAAGGCGCCCCTTGGGGTTTATGCTACTTTAGGCAATCATGACTATCGAGGTTACGATGAAGAGATCGCTCAGGCTGTTGAAGCAGCAGGAATCAAAGCGCTTGATAATGAGAGTGTGCTGCTCAATGATTCAGTGTGGTTGATTGGGCGTTCAGATGATGTCGACCAGACTAGGTTGTCAGCGGATGAGTTATTGACTCAGATTGATACTGATAAGCCTGTGGTGTTTTTAGAGCATCGTCCTTCTATGATGGAAGAGATAAAAGAGTTGCCAGTGGATTTGCACCTGTCTGGTCATACCCATGGCGGACAAATATTTCCATTAACGATACTGATGAATTGGTTCTCGCCGCTAAACTATGGCACCAAAACAATAGAGAATACGCAGTTTTTGGTGACGTCAGGTTATGGTATAGGAGCAGTGCCTTTTAGATTAGGCACGCGTTCGGAGGTTTGGATGATTACGTTGCAGGCAGCAAAGTAAGAATTATTACTTTATTGGTTTTATGAACATAGTAATAAGGAGGTAGTGCCCCAAAACAGAAGCTATAAAAACAGCGGCTATGAAGACAATGATTCTAGCTTTAGTATTATTGTAAAACCTCCGCATAATAATATTGTGTATCAAGCCAGTACACTATAATAAGATAAAACAAAAGAGGAACGCCCATGCGCTACGTATTTTTTGCAGTCATCACTGGTTTACTGCAACTATTTAGCTTGGGCGCCGCATTAAGCCTACAGTGGTGGTTACAGCCCTGGACAACCTCCGCATTACAAACAGCGGTTATGATAACGGTTTTTATAATCAGTAATGGTTTACTGCTGCTAAGCGTCAGCAAATTGCTGGCAAATAGCTACCGATGGGTGAGTGGTTGGATGCTAGTGATGCATTTTATAATACTTACCGCTGGATTTACCGGTGCGGTATATGGCAGTTATTTATTAAGCACAATGGTGTTTGGTGGCACGACTGATCTGCTCATTATGCTGCAGCCACAAACCATTGCTTTTGGCCTTCGTGTATTTGCCTTTGCTTTATTTATTGGGCTGTTTTTTTACGCCTTACATAGTGCTTATGTGCCAGTGGTAAGGAAGCGCACCATTCATATCAATAAGTCTATGCAGGGACAATTGCGTATTGCGGTGGCCAGTGATTTACATTTGGGTCGCTTATTTGGAAACCGTGCGATTGACAGGTTAAGTCATCTGCTTGTTGAGCAGCGCGCTGATATGTTGTTGATGCCGGGCGATATCATGGATGACAATACACACGCTTATACAGCATATGATATGCAGACCAACCTGACCAAACTGTGTGATCAATTGCCTTTGGGTGTTTATGCCACGCTAGGCAACCATGACTTATACGGTCATGAGCGACCGATTAGTGACTCGTTACGCAGTGCTGGCGTGCATTTATTAAATGATGACGTGTTGTGTATTAATCATCAAGACCAACCAGTTTGGCTGATCGGGCGTTTTGATAATCATAAGCGTGAGCGAGTAGCCACTACAGATCTGTTATCACAAGTCGATACCACTGTACCCGTGATACTGCTAGACCATAGACCGAGTGATATTGTAGAACACAGCAAGTTGCCTATCGATTTACAGGTATCAGGTCACACACATGATGGGCAAATATTTCCCGCCAATTTTATTGTGCGAGCCATCAACCGTTTGGGTTACGGTTATGAGGCAATTGGGCTTGGACATTTTGTGGTGTCATCAGGCTATGGCTTTTGGGGCATTCCTTTTCGATTGGGTTCACGCTCTGAGGTATGGCTTATCACTGTTCAATCAGCCGTCTGACAAAGCGTGTGTACCCATTTAGCAAAATCACTAATAATGTAATTAACCTCGTGGTCCAAGCCACTATGAATGCTCATCAAATGAATAAAGCCATGCGGTGCACCCAGTACTGTATGGACTTTAACCGGATATCCTTTGGCTTTTAACTGCTCGGCATAATCGAGCGCTTCATCGCGCAAAATATCAAGCTCTGCGGCCACGATATAGCTTGGGCACATGTTTGTGCTATCACCACGTGCCACCGAGACAAAGCCATGCTCTGGAGGGATGGTACTATGCCCCACATAAGCGGCGTCAAACACTTCAGCATCATTATGGTCTAAAAACAGCCCGTCACCGTACAGTGCCCAACTAGGGTGTTCGGCGGTAATGTCGATCACAGGATAAAGCGGCAGCTGCGCCAATGGCGGCGGCAAGCGCTGGATGGTTTGCATGTCAGTTGCGCCATATATCTTCAATTGTCGCCACTGCGCTTCGTCAGGTGAAATCACTTGTTGCGCCACTAATATTGCAAGGCAACCACCTGCACTGTCTCCCGATAAAACAATACGAGAGGGTGAAGCACCCATCTTATGACAATGAACTGATAGCCATAAATAAGCGGCTAAACAATCTCTGAGGGCTGTTGGAGCAGTATGTTCAGGCGCCAATCGATAGTCAACGCTCGCAACTGCCCAACCAGTTTGCTGGCAGACGGTATGGCAAAATTCATGATGCGTATCGATATCACCGATACAAAACCCACCACCATGAATAAATAGCATTACGACTTTATCGGGATTGCTCTTTTGCCCTGCCTCATAGCAGCGTATCTGCATGTTTTCGCCATCGGCATTGGCAATCGTTTTGTCTTGCCAATGTACTTGTTGGCTGGTTGTTTTCTTAGCTTGCAGGCTTTTAGCTTGCACCCGTGTGCTATTTGGTTGCGTCTGCCAGACGTTTGGTGATTGCATGGATACCGCATCTACAGCAAAATTTTTGCGCATCTGCGTGAGCTGAGATACGGTTAACGAGCGCTTCATTTTTCTATTGGCACCGATGATTGCACGCAAATGTCCATCAGCATGTGGATACTGTGTCGCAGTGGGTGCATTTAGAGACTGGTTTAAGCGCTCTAGCAAAGGAACAGGTAAGTAGCCCAAGCTCTTTAACGCATAGTGCAAGGCGTGTCTACGGTAGCGTGATATAGGTAGCTTTAGCATAGGCATAAGGGTTCTCACAGGGTTAAAGAAGTAGCTAGAATTACTATCAACGGCCAAGTTATATGTCAAAAATATTAGCACTACTGCTTGTTTAATACCATCTAGAATGCCATTAATAGTTTATGAGTTAGGGCGCTAAAAATGCTTATTAAAGGTAATAGTTAGTAATTCTTTACTCTAAAGTAAAAAATCCTTGGTTTTAGGCTTGAAATTTATGCTCATCACCTTTATCAAGCAGCTAGTAAAGCGCATTAATAAAAACAATGAGCAAAATATTTTAAGTATCTAATAAGGTCGCAGTATGACTGGCGATTAGCCTATCTATTGTGCCCTATATGAATCGTCATTATTACATTCTAAGGAGCTATCATGAGCGAGCAAAATACCAACCACGAATCTGCTGAGCAAAATATGGCGAATGACAATGTCAGCCATACTGACAGTATTTTAGACGAAACGATGAAAGAGTTTGATCCACAAAATAATTCAGGCGAAGAGATGACTATCGAAAACGATATCGATCTTGATACTTTTAAGGCGCGCATCGCTGAGTTAGAAGGCGAAGTTAAGCAAGCCAAAGAAACCACTGCCCGTGCCAATGCAGAAGCTTACAATGCGCAAAAACGCATGGAGCAAGAAGCGGAAAAGAGCAAAAAATTTGCTCTACAAAAATTCGCTAAAGAGCTATTAGATATTGTTGATAACTTAGAGCGTGCCATGGAAAATGCTGATGCCAATGATCCAGTAGCTGAAGGCGTGCAATTGACGCACAAAGCGCTCTTGGCGCTATTAACCAAAAACGGCGTAGAAGCGGTTGATCCACAAGGCGAAAAGTTCAACGCGGATCTTCATGAAGCTGTCGGTATTGATGCAGACGCTGAAGCTGATACCGTTGGAACCGTACTACAAAAAGGCTATAGCTTGAATGGTCGTCTGTTGCGCCCAGCAATGGTACGTGTCGGTCAATAGTATTTAAGCCAATATTGCTTGAGACAGTGGCGTTTGAAGTCATCGCCTTATTATATAAGCAGTGAACAATCAGTTTTTAATTGTGCTAAACCTCATTATTAGTAAGGGTTTTCACAAAAAGTCACACAAAAGGCAATTTTTGCGTGGCTTTTGACTTGAAAAAATTAATAAGTAAACCGATATATAGCAACAAGTGACCGACTATGGTCTGAACATATAAGTATTTATATTGAAAATAAATTAGGAGCATTTGATTATGGGTAAAGTAATTGGTATTGATTTAGGTACAACGAACTCATGTGTAGCAGTAATGGAAGGTGACAAAGTTAAAGTCATCGAAAATGCTGAAGGCACTCGCACAACACCATCGATCGTCGCTTATAAAGATGACGAAATCCTCGTTGGTCAGTCAGCTAAGCGTCAAGCGGTAACTAACCCAAACAACACGTTGTTTGCAATCAAGCGTTTGATCGGTCGTCGTTTTGATGACAAAGTCGTGCAAAAAGACATCGGTATGGTGCCTTACAAAATCGCTAAAGCAGATAACGGCGATGCATGGGTAGAAATCAACGGCAAGAAATTAGCGCCACCACAGGTTTCTGCTGAAATCTTGAAAAAAATGAAAAAAACAGCAGAAGACTATCTTGGTGAAAGCGTAACTGAAGCAGTTGTAACTGTACCTGCTTACTTCAATGACTCACAGCGTCAAGCAACTAAAGATGCGGGTAAAATCGCTGGTCTTGATGTAAAACGTATCATCAACGAGCCAACTGCTGCTGCTCTTGCCTACGGTATGGACAAGAAGCAAGGCGATAGCACTGTTGCTGTATATGACTTGGGTGGTGGTACTTTTGACGTATCAATCATCGAAATTGCTGACGTTGATGGCGAGCAGCAATTTGAAGTACTTGCAACCAACGGTGATACTTTCCTTGGTGGCGAAGACTTTGACTCAGCATTGATTGACTTCTTAGTAGACGAATTCAAAAAAGACCAAGACGTTAACCTAAAAGGTGACTCTCTTGCGATGCAGCGTCTAAAAGAAGCAGCAGAAAAAGCAAAAATCGAGCTATCAAGTGCTCAAAGCACTGAAGTGAACCTGCCTTATATTACTGCTGACAGCAGTGGTCCTAAGCATTTGGTTGTTACTATCAGCCGCTCAAAACTAGAAAGCTTAACGGAAGAATTAGTACAGCGTACTATGGGCCCTTGTAAAATTGCTCTTGAAGATGCTGGCCTAAAAATTGGCGATATCGATGACGTTATCCTAGTTGGTGGTCAGACTCGTATGCCACTAGTACAGCAAAAAGTACAAGAATTCTTCGGTCAAGAGCCACGTAAAGACGTGAACCCTGATGAAGCCGTAGCCGCTGGTGCAGCTATTCAAGGTGCCGTATTGTCTGGTGACAAAACTGACGTATTGCTACTTGATGTGACGCCACTGACACTAGGTATCGAAACGATGGGTGGTGTAATGACGCCAGTTATCGAGAAAAACACGATGATTCCTACCAAGAAATCACAGGTATTCTCAACGGCTGAAGACAACCAGCCAGCAGTAACGATTCAGGTATATCAAGGTGAGCGTAAAATCGCTAACCAAAACAAACAGCTTGGTCGTTTTGATTTGACTGATATTCCACCAGCACCACGTGGTTTGCCACAGATCGAAGTAACTTTTGACATCAATGCTGACGGTATCATGAACATCTCAGCAACTGATAAAGGTACTGGTAAAGCACAAAGCATCCAAATTAAAGCGGATTCTGGCTTGTCGGACGAAGAAGTTGAACAAATGGTTCGTGATGCAGAAGCCAATGCTGCTGAAGATGAGAAATTCGCTAACCTAGCGCAAGTTCGTAACGAAGCAGATGGTCGTATTCATGCCGTGCAAAAAGCACTAAAAGAAGCAGCAGATAAAGTGTCTGATGAAGAAAAATCTTCAGTTGAGACTGCTATCACTGAGCTTGAAGCAGCAGCTAAAGAAGATGATCATGATGACATCAAAGCCAAGCTTGAAGCGTTAGATAATGCTTTCTTACCAGTTAGCCAGAAGATTTATGCTGATGCAGGCGCTGGTGCAGAAGGTATGGATCCAAGCCAGTTCCAACAAGGTGCTGACGGTGCAGCAGATAGCAGCCAAGCCGATGATGACGTTGTTGATGCTGAGTTTACTGAAGTAGACGAAGACAAAAAATAATACCAAATCCAAAAACGCGATTAGCTGCGTCAAACTCGCTTAGTCTACTTAATGTAGTACTTACGCTCGTTTTCCTTGCTACTCAAGTTTTTGAAAATGGTATAGTCGATACAAATCGATAAGTAGTTGAATTAAAAAACGCATCCTTCGGGATGCGTTTTTTTGTGGCTGTTATTTCTACTAGCTATTTTTTTTAATATAAATTGCGTGATTAAAGTTTAAATGCACTCACTGTCAGCACTTCATACGTTAAGTTGACACAAGGCTGTCCTTCCTCGTCTTGCGCTGAGAAGTGTTGCCAATAGTCTGACTCAAACTGCTGTAGGCGCGACTTTGTCCACATAAAGGTCTGGGTATTATCTGATTTTACTTGTGTCTGATTGGTCGATACGCCAGTCAGCTTCATATGTTTTAGAATAGCGTAGGGGGTAGGGAACGGTAAATCAAAGCGCTGAGTTGAGAGTTCGATATTCTCAAAACCTGCATTAACTAATGCAGATTGCCATTCGTCGATATCTGGATAGTAGAGCCCTTGACCAGTGAGATTCTTAATTTGCAAAAAGTTATTTGGGGTAAAGGTACTAAAGACCAGTTGGCCTCCAGCTTGTAGACGGCTTGCAGACTGCGTGACGAAACTCAATGGATTATCAAACCACTGCACTGCATTGGCACTGACGATTAAACTATGATTTGCCTCCAAATCTATGGTTTCAGCATCACCAATAACGATGTCAGCAGTTGGCAATATGGATTGCAATGTAGCAGCTTGCTCACTACATAATTCATTAATGACCCAGTGTTCGCTCTTTATATGCTCAGCGAGCAGTCGTGTCATTTGACCTGTGCCCGCACCGACTTCTAATACACTATTTTGTTTGGTTTGAGCAATATTGGCGATTAAGTGCTGACAGACCTGCTGCTGAATACTGGCATGTTGGTCATAGTCACCAGCACTCTCAAAATGACGAGCGATGGTTTGCTTTCTAGCACTGAGGTCATCAGGTGTGTCGAGTTTTTTCATAGAGTGTATTACATCCAATTGAGCCAGTTATCAATCGATATAGTCATTCCACTATAAAAATATTACTGCGTTAACCTCGCTTGAAGTATTAAATATACATCTACGTACGGTTACCTTGTACTACTTTTAAATTGAATCGACTATAGTGGGACCATTGTCCCTGCTAGATAGTGGAATTATAACTGTTGTATTAGCCGTTCGCAGTCTTCATTGGTCAGTTTGGCATTCATGACTAAACGAATACGAGCAGTGTTTTCAGGAACGGTGGGTGGTCTAATAGGCAATGCGTAGAACCCTGCTGCCTGTAACTGGTTCGCTTTAGTAAGCGCACGCGCATTATCGCCCAATATATAAGGAATGATAGGAGAGTCATAACTGATATGTTGAGCAGTAGGTGATACACGGTATTGTGGGTCGATAGCCTGACTAAGTGTGATAGACAATTGCGCTAAATGCGTACGTTGATCAGTTAACTGCGGCATTTTGGCTAAGATAAAGCGTGTCCAAGCATGATTGATAGGGGGTAATGCCGTACTAAAAATCAGTGGGCGCATCGTATTAATCAGCCATTGTTTGACGGCCTCATCACACATGATATAAGCGCCAACTGAAGCGAAGGCTTTCCCAAATGTCCCCACCAAATAATCAATATCGGGCAACGTATTTGTTTCTTCTGCCAACCCCAAGCCTGTATCACCCAATATCCCGACAGCATGAGCCTCATCGACATACAGCTCGATACGGGCATCTTTGGCTTTTAACTGCACTAGCCGAGGTAAATCAGCACGGTCGCCATCCATACTAAAAATACTCTCAGTGACAATAATGATGCGCTCAACCGTTTCATCTGCTTGCTCAATAAATCTGGCCAAATGCTCGTAATCGTTGTGACGGTAACGACGATAGGTGACCAGTTTGCTTTGGCTCAGACGCAACCCATCGATAATACTGGCATGTACCAACTTGTCAGCCAGAATAAGTGTTTTGACTGGTAAAGTCGTCAATGCTGGCAAGATACCCAGATTAGCATGATAGCCACTGTTCAATACCAACACTGATTTTGAAGCAGATGTATTTTGCTTATCGATGGCATTTTGATACCAGCTTTGCAATTCAGCTTCTAATGCTTGCAGCTGTATATCGTTGCCTGTGAGGAGCCGTGAGGAAGTGGCACTCATTTTAGGTGTCTGTGCAGTGGGTAGCTGTTTTATTTGATTGAGAAACTCAGTTTGCAGCTCGATATCACCGCCCAAGCCGAGATAGTCATTACTTGCAATGTTGAGCAAAGCTTTACCCTCGCTCATAACGTACTGCCCCTTATGTTGCAGGTTTGGCAGTTGACGATATTGTTGATTTGCTTTGAGGTCTTCGAGCGCTACTTGTAGACGATCAGTGATGAGATTGGTCATTCTTTCTTCCTTCATTTTTGTTATTTGACAGTATTTAAGGCATTTAAATCTTGGTTTTTAGTAGGAAGAGCGTGAAATGAGTAGGGATTATTGCATAAATAGGTTGGTTGTAACAAAAGGTTTCATATCTTGGCCTTTGTAACCCACTCGCTGATGAAAACTTGCAAATCTTAACTCTCATACTATTAAACACTGACAGAGTGTCTGAAATAGTTTGTTACTATTACATTCATCGTAGCAAGCAAGACGATAGGGCTATAAGAGCCAGTATAAATAAATAGATAACTTGTTTGTTTAAATGGATGTTAAGGAGCTAATAATGAAAATTCTACAAAAAACTCTAATCACGCTAGCAGCGGGTTCTTTATTAAGCATGGGCGCACAAGCCGCAACGTCCTATAGCAACGGCTACACTGGTCAACCGTATATCGGTGCCAAAGTCGGTCAGTTTGATTTAGACATTGATAACGCAGATGATCCTACCGCTTATGGTGTCTATGGTGGTTACAACTTCGATTCTACTTTCGGTGTTGAAGCTGAATATGTCGGCTCAGATGACGCTGATTATAGAAATGGCGACCTGGATGCCAAAACTTATGGCGCATACGGTACCGCACGTTATCAGTTTCCAAATACTGGCTTGTACGCCAAAGGTAAGCTAGGTGTGGCTAAGACTGAAGTAGAAGGTGACTATACCAACGGTTTGGTTAAAGTCTCAAACTCTAGCAGTGATACTGGTATTGCTGGTGGTGTAGGTCTTGGTTATTCAGTCAATCCTAATTTTGGTGTCGAAGCTGAATACTCAATGATGGACAGCGATGTAGATGCCAAACTCTTGACCATTGGTGCTCAATTAAAATTCTAAATATTTTTTCTCACCCTTTTTATTGAAGGCTTATCTGATGGGCTTTTCTCATACAGATAATATATAACCAATCAAAAATGTAATTTTAAGGAAATAAAATGAAAACTCTACAAAAAACTCTAATGGCAGTAGTAGCAGGTTCTTTATTAAGCATGGGCGCACAAGCTGCTGGTTCTTATGGTAATGGCTATACTGGCCAGCCGTATGTTGGTGCTAAAGTCGGTCAATTTGATTTAGATACCAATAACGCTGATGATCCAACGGCTTATGGTGTTTATGCTGGTTATAACTTTGATCCTAACTTTGGTCTTGAAGCTGAATATGTAGGCTCAGATGATGCTGATTACCGTGGTGGTGATATCGATGCCAAATCTTACGGTGCTTATGGTACTTATCGCCATGCGTTCGCGGATACCGGTCTATATGCAAAAGGTAAGCTAGGTGTAGCAAGAACTGAAATCGAAGCTACTAACACAGACCTTGGTGGATTTTACGATGGCGAAGATAACGATACTAGCTTAGCTGGTGGTGTAGGTCTTGGTTATTCAGTAACGCCTAACTTCAACGTAGAAGCAGAATACGACATGTTGGGTAGCGATACAGATCTTATGACTGTTGGTGCAAACATCAAGTTCTAAACGTTTGACTAGCTGTACAATGAATAAAAAACGCATCCTTTGGGGTGCGTTTTTTTATTCGTGAAATACAAAACAGTTGTATGCTTTAAGGTTAGAAATTGCTAATATACCGCCGTCAGTTATGGATATGCGATATTTCTACTGACAAAATTCTATCTAAAAGTTAATTGTTAACTGAAATAGCCTTGGAAAATACAATGAGAACGATGCAAAAAACACTATTAACTTTAGTAACTGGTGCTGTGTTAAGTGTAAGTGCACAAGCGGCTGTTAATTATGCAGGTCAGCCATACGCTGGTATAAAAGTGGGTCAGTATAATGCAGAAGATGCTGATGACGAAGCAGTATCGTATGGCGTTTACGGCGGTTACAAATTCACGCCAGAGTTTGGTGTGGAAGCTGAGTATTTAACTACAGGCGATGCCGACGCATTCAATGACAGATTTGAGAAAGCAGAATATAGCGCCGATGTTTATGGCCTATATGCAACATATGATTATGCTTTTCCAAATACAGCAGTATATGCCAAAGGTCGCTTGGGTATTGCAAAAAACGAGATCGATATAGATTACACTGATAAAACTGATTCTTATTATAACGAGAGTTTCAGTGTGTCTGATACAGGTATTGCTGGCAGTTTAGGTCTGGGTTATAACATTACACCTATGGCCTCTATTGAGGCCTTGTATAACGTATATCCTAAAGCTGAAGACATAGATGTTGATAGCATTACTTTAGGTGCTCACTTTAAGTTCTAATCAAATAAAGAATAAATAAAAAACGCATCCTTTTGGGTGCGTTTTTTTTGCGTTGTATTTTTATACTTTCTCTCATGTTTATTAAGCTGTGAACATCATAGATTGATGATTTTTAAGAAGTTATGAATACTAAAAGTGTGTTACATTGAAAGTTAGAATATCAAAAATAAGAGGTATTGCAGCGATGGACATACTTTGGATGATTGAACCTTGGCATTGGCTCGTTTTAGGCTTCATATTGCTGATTGTTGAGATGTTTGTGCCCACATTTGCAAGCCTATGGTTTGGTGCTGCTGCTATCATTGTTGCAGCCCTTTCATGGTTATTGCCGATTTCAGTCTTTGTTCAAGTGATTATTTGGTTGGTGTTATCAGCTATATTTCTGTTGGCATGGTTCAAATTCATTAAGCCGTTATCGATAGACCGTACCAAAGCAGGTTTGGGTGGCAGCGTCATCGTTGGTGAAACAGGTATGATAATCGTACAGCCGCAGCCTAATCATGCGGGTACGGTAAGGTTTAGTGTTCCTATTGTTGGTGCGGCTGAATGGATGTGTCGTACGACAGGAGAGCAGGTAGCAGTCGGTGATCGGGTCGTGGTGACAGACATCGTCGGCAACGAGTTGATTGTGAGCAGTATGAAATCGCAGGCAGCGATTAATAAAAATACGCAAGTATAATAATAGGGGTGGGTTATGGGAAGCTTTAGTATTGTCATGTTAGTCTTGGTGGCACTGGTCGTATTTACCGTGTTTAAGGGTGTTCGTATCGTCCCACAAGGCTACAAATGGGTGGTGCAGCGCTTGGGGAAATATAGCCAAACGCTACAGCCTGGGCTTAATCTTATTATTCCTTTCGTTGATGATGTGGCCTATAAAGTGACCACCAAAGACATCGTGCTTGATATTCCGTCACAAGAAGTGATTACCCGAGATAACGTGGTTATCATTGCCAATGCAGTTGCTTATATCAATATTGTACGCCCTGACAAGGCTGTCTATGGCATCGAAGATTATGAGTATGGTATTCGCAATTTAGTGCAGACATCTTTGCGCTCGATCATCGGTGAAATGGATCTGGATAGTGCCTTGTCTAGCCGTGACGAAATCAAAACCAAGCTAAAGCATGCAATCTCAGAAGATATCGCTGATTGGGGTATTACCCTAAAGACGGTAGAGATTCAAGACATTAACCCATCGCAAACCATGCAAGCGTCAATGGAAGAGCAGGCAGCGGCAGAGCGTCTACGCCGTGCCACAGTGACTCGTGCTGATGGTCAAAAGCAAGCCGCTATCCTAGAAGCAGATGGGCGTCTAGAGGCCTCACGCCGTGATGCTGAAGCGCAAGTAGTACTAGCGAGAGGCTCTGAAGAGTCGATTCGTTTGATCACCAATGCGATGGGCACGGAAGAGATGCCGATTGTATACTTGCTCGGTGAGCAGTATATCAAGGCAATCCGTGAACTGGCTGAATCTGATAACTCAAAAATGGTGGTGTTACCTGCTGATATTTTAAGTACTGTAAAAGGTATGGTGGGTGATAAGTTAAAAGTGTAGTAGATATAGTCAGCGAATTACTAAAAGGCTACGGCGTTACCCTCCTTGGATGTACTATTTGTAGTCAGCTGCCTTGTAGTCGCTTTAGAATTATTTGACTAGGGCTATTGTTTCATACCAAAAAAGACCTCTATTGAGGTCTTTTTTTGGTTTATTCAAAATCATTTTAAATAACTTTTGAAAAACGATCTTTATGTTTTGTCTCAAGGTATTCATCAAATACCATCGCAACGTTTCGGCCTAATAGGCGTCCACGTGGTAGGACACGAATACCAGCCGCATCCATATCGATGAGTCTATCGTCTTGCATGGCACCGAGCTGTGTTATTTCATCGATGAAGTAGGTAATCGCATCGATACCGAATTTCTGGTTTACGTCTTTAAAGTCAACATAGTCATGACAGAGTAAGTTCATAATCACGTATTCACGCAAGCGATCTTTGATTGATGTCTTGATGACTTTTACCGCTGGCATGACAGTAGGATTGATTTTCGCCATATCAATACTGGCTTGGTAAGCTTGTAAATCCGTATCGTTTTGCAATATATAACGTGTATTGGCATTGGATATTTGACTGATCGATGAGACACCAAAGCCTATCAAATCACAGTCACCCATGATGGTGTAACCTTGGAAGTTACGATGTAATTTGCCCTCGCGCTGTGCGACAGCTAGCTCATCATCAGGCTTGGCAAAGTGGTCAATACCGATATACTGATAGCCCGCATCGCTTAGGGTGTTGATAGTATGACCAAGCATCGTAAGCTTCGCTGCTGGATTAGGTAAGTCTTCATCTTTGATTTGTCGTTGCGCTTTAAAGCGCTCTGGCAAGTGCGCGTAGTTAAACACCGACAAACGATCTGGTGACATCTCGATGATACGCTGTACGGTTTTGTCCAATGTATCTGGCGTTTGATGTGGCAGACCATAAATCAGGTCAATATTGATAGAATGAAAGCCGAGTTCGCGCGCCTCATTTAGCACGTTTTCAATCAATTCTGCTGAATGCACACGATTAACGGCGATTTGTACCGTTTCATCTAAATCTTGCACGCCTAAGCTAATACGATTGAAGCCAAGACCACGCAACACTTTTAGCGTATCTTCACTCAGCTCACGTGGGTCAATCTCAATAGAGTAATCACCTTCGTCCTCGGGCAAAAATTCAAACTGCGTCTGTAAAAACTCCCACAGCTGAACCATCTCTTCATCACGCAAAAACGTAGGCGTACCACCGCCCAAATGTAGCTGCTTGACCAATGGTTTGCTGCTACCTTCTGGTGCCGATAATAAGCGACGCTTTTGCTTAATCTCAGCGATTAAATACTGCAAATAGTCACCTGAATCGCTATTTTTTTTAGTGATAATTTTATTACAAGCGCAGTAGTAGCAAAGATGACGACAGAATGGAATATGGAAATATAGAGACAGTGGTGCACGTGCTTCACGGTTTTGCAGAATTTTTGCCTCAAGACCGTCAGCGATTGGTGCAAACTCTAAAGCAGTCGGGTAGGAAGTATACCGTGGCCCTGAGCGATTGTATTTATGGATAATCGCTTCATCAAAGGCGGGTAGATGTTTGCTCGTAATACTACCGCGCGTACTGGCATAAGGATTGTCTGGTTGCATGACAGGTCGCGTCGTAGTCGGCTGTTCTCCCGCACGATTGTAAGGCTGTTGGATATGATCAGCACTGTTAGGATTGTTTTGTTCTGAATGTTCTGTCATGCGATATTCCTCGTTTTGACCATATCTATTACTGGGTTTTCTCTGGTTCACCGATAGTGATCTCAATCGTTTATTTATAACCATTTTTACAGCAATATTTATGTCTAAATAGACAGTGGCTAGTATAACAAATCCCTGTTAATAGTGGGGTGAATGGCGAGGGCATGTCCTCAATCTGAACAATAAATATTAAATGGATTAAAAATGGCTAAATATTTGCCAAACTGCGTCAAGTAGCTTGCTAATATCTCGATATTATCTGCACTACTTTCCTTGTTTGACTGCAATTTATCTCATTTTTATCTCCATTTTCAAAATGAGGGCACACCCTAGTGCTTTTAGACAAAACGTATAGGTATCGCTAGATAATAACTGGCTCATTAAGTATTGGCGCTCACGATCCAAAACATGTTATTTGCGTACCTATGTGTAATCCTCTATTATCGAGAGAGCCTCTTTATAGGAAACACTCATGTCGTTTGCTCAAGTCTATACCCGTTCAGTCGTCGGTCTGCACGCACCAAAGGTCATTATTGAGGTGCACTTGTCGCAAGGTTTGCCTGCATTGACCATTGTTGGTCTGCCTGAGGCTGCCGTACGTGAGAGTAAAGACAGAGTGCGTTCTGCGATATTGAATTCTGGATTTCAGTTTCCCAATCGCCGTCTCACTATCAATTTGGCCCCTGCTGATTTGCCCAAAGATGGCGCAAGGCTAGATTTACCGATTGCTATCGGTATCTTGGCAGCCAGTGATCAGCTCGATCCAGAAGTGTTATCAGGGTTTGAGTTCATCGGTGAACTAGCGCTAAACGGAAATCTGCGGCAAGTGACGGGTAGTCTGGCAGTGGCACGAGCGATCAAAGCGGAAGGGTTGGCGACAACGTCATCGAATAGTAATGAGCGACGACTAGATGAGCAGCAGGCAGTAGAAGCAGTAACACCAGTCAAATTAATCGTGCCAATGGATAATGGAGCAGAAGCCAGCCGTGTCGAGGGAGTAGAGGTATTAGGTGCGCAAAGTCTCAAAGCTGTTTGTGACCACTTACAGTCGCTAGCAAATCCAAGCATACCCAATGAGTCTTTGGCAGTTGTTACCCCTAGTCCAGCACCGCAGCATGTAGGTTATCAAGTGGACTTGGCCGATGTCAAAGGTCAGCATCATGCAAGGCGTGCACTAGAGATTGCAGCAGCAGGTGGTCACTCGATATTATTTACAGGTCCGCCCGGTTCGGGGAAGACTCTGATGGCATCGCGTCTACCGACTATTTTGCCAGACCTCAGTGACGAAGATGCGTTAGAAGTAGCCAGTACTTATTCAGTCGCAGACAGCGATTATGACTATGGCACACGACCGTTCAGGCAAGTTCATCATACGATATCAGCCGTGGCATTGGTTGGTGGCGGCTCACGTCCGAAACCTGGTGAGATTACCCTTGCCAATAAAGGCGTATTGTTCCTTGATGAATTGCCAGAGTTTGATCGTACGGTGCTAGAGGTGTTGCGGCAGCCATTAGAGGCCAAACAGATAACCATCAGCCGTGCCAATTCACAGATGACTTTTCCCGCAAATTTTCAATTGGTCGCGGCGATGAATCCTTGCCCATGTGGCTATGATGGCGATACATCAGGGCGTTGCCGCTGTCGGCCCGAGCAAATTAAACGCTATCAAGACAAACTGTCAGGACCGCTATTAGATCGCATTGACTTGCATATCACCGTGCCTGCTTTGCCCATTGCTGACTTGCAAAATGCTCAGGCTGGAGAAACCTCTGAACAAGTCCGTGTTCGAGTCATTGCCGCGCATAAAAATCAGATGCAGCGACAACAAAAGGTCAATAATGAGCTGAGTCCTAGCGAGATTGATAAATATATCCAACTAGGAGAGAGCGAGCAGCAGCTATTACAACTCGCTCAGCAGCGTCTGAATTTATCCGCGCGTGGCTACCATCGAGTATTGCGAGTAGCGCGTACTATCGCAGACCTTTCTGATAGTGTAGATATCACAAGCGTCCATGTATCTGAGGCACTGAGCTATCGTAGCAAGTGACTTTATTCCCACAAGATGAGCCACACATTCCTACAAGATAAGTCCCACAAGGTAAGCCACACGAAATGCGACTAACCTTGTGGAAATTTTTGCGATTATAATTATTTAAGCAGATGATCTTGCAGCGCCTGAAAGCTATCAAACGCTTCGGTAGGGTTTAACTCACGGATATCTTGCCCATAGTTATAGCCATAAGACAATCCAAGCGTATCCATATTGGCATTTTGTCCGGCTAAGATATCGTTTCTAGAATCACCAATCATAACGGCTTGTTCTGGAGAAATGTTTAACGCTTCACAGACATGTAATAGCGGTGCTGGATCAGGCTTTTTAGTCGAGAGACTATCACCGCCTAATACCTCACTGAATAAGTCCTGCCAGCCAAATGACTGTAATATCTTCGGTACAAAACGAATGGGCTTATTGGTTACTAACGCCAGTGTATAACCTGCGTCCTTTAGTTTCTTTAGTCCGCTATCGACATCTGGATAAGCGACGGTTTTGCTGCCACTAAGATTTTTATAAGCCTCAAAAAATATTTGCTCTGCGTGATCAGCTTCCTCGACCGTTAACTCATTTTCTAGCACTTCTACCTTACCCACTAGCGCGCGCTCGACCAATAATCTTGAGCCATTGCCTATCCAGTTGCGTATCGTCTCGATAGGGTAGGTCTCTTTGCCCAACGTGGTTAGCATAGCATTAGTCGCATCAGCCAAATCGGGCACACTATCAATGAGTGTTCCGTCGAAATCAAAAATCAAAAGTTGCTTATCCATTATTCCTCGCTATTTGAGATAATTATATTTGTTATGTGGGTTGCATCGCGCTTTGTGCCATACCTTAGCATAGTCGTGTTTCAAGGCTAAAGAATTCCCTTACTCAATGTTCAACAGACTCTAATGGACAGAAGCAATCATTCGACATCTTTATAACGTTCGCGATGCTCTTTTTTCATTCTTAGATAATCTTCGTTTTCACGACACTCATCCCATTTTTGTTTAAATATGCGCGCTGACTCTGCTTTGATAGGATCCTCGACTTGCCGTGGTAGCTCTTCTCGCCCATGCGCACCGCTTTGGCCTTTTTTATCATCGGGTACGGCACCTTTATATTTTTTGCCGCCTTTATGATTGGCATAGCGGCGCGCACGGGTATAGCCCATTTGAATAAACTTGCGCGCCATATCCGCACCGACAAAGTCATCGTCAGCCAAATAATCTAAGAACATCTGATAAATAATATCACTACTCTCGGTCGCAATGTCAGGATCGGCAAAGCGCCAGTGTGGTAATATTTCTGATTTGTATGGCTCTACGAGCAGTACTCCTTGCTCGCCACGCCCAACACGATACAGCTCGGGCTGCGCGCGCAAGTCTAGGTTTTTGTAGTCTAAGTCGTAATCAAACTCTCTCATAACGTTACCTGCTAAGCATATCGATATTTAACACGTCCTAGTATACTGAGCCGAACTGTTGAAAAAACAGCCTATAAATGTTGTTCAGCTGTGACTGTCAGCGTTATAGTTTGCCTACTACAAAACTGCTTCAATACTGTCGCGGGTTGAAGATATTACTTATCAGGAAGCCAATCATCATGAATAAAATAACGACTACGTATTCACGTTTTATGCGGTTATCACAAAATATTTTTATGATGTCAGCCGTACTGATAAGCATGCTAATCTCTAGTGCAGCTCATAGCGCTTGGTTTGAGGGTTTGATTCCGAAAGGGGAGACATACACGGTACGCGAGATAGATCGTGATGTGGCATTTGTGATTGATGGGTTTATTTATGATGCGCGCACATCTTGTTTCTTAGCCGTGGGCGATCGGGTGATATTTTTTGAAGGGCGTCATGGTATTGACTACCGTGCGACGGTTTATGATTTAGACGCGAATGAACGATGTGAGTTGCTATTAAGAAAGCGCTTATAGTCATTTCGCTATAAAAATATTACTGCGTTAACCTTGCTGGAAGTATTTAATATACATCTACACTCGGTTGCCTTGTACTACTTTTAAATTGAATCGGCTATACAACAGTGATCTTAAATACATCTAAGCATGCTACCTAAACATAAAAATCCAAACATAAAAAAAGCCCCAAACATAAATGTTTGGGGCTTTTTAGAATTCTTAAACGAGATGGTGGCTCGAGGCAGGTTCGAACTGCCGACACACGGATTTTCAATCCGTTGCTCTACCGACTGAGCTATCGAGCCGTCTTCGTTGAGGTCGCTATTAAACTAAATATACGCTCTTCTGTCAAGCAGTTTTTGCATTATATGTAATAAAAAAGCATAAATAATCAAATATGGGCAAAATTCAACGTTTTTACTCGAGATTTAGTCTTTAACCTCAACACTTAATCTTTAACACGCAGCAGCTCATACTCGCTCATAATACGATGAATGTCAGTATCTACAGGAACAAACTCGCGTACGCCTTTTTTTACTTCGGCATCATAGACCAGTTTAATGAACTTGGCATCAATGGCGCGTCCACGATTTTGCGCATGCACCGTTAAATACTGCAAACGCTTGGCATTGGTCTGACCATCATCAAAACAGGCAACCGCAGCGATTGGCTTGTCATTGAACATACCGACATATAGAATTTGCCCACGTTTAAAGCCTTGCTCAACGAGACTGAGTACATCAGCGCCACTGGGCTGAGTATCATCGGTATCATACAAAGCCTGCAGGCGTTCTGCTAGCTCGTTTTCGCGTGCAGGTTTTTTAATCAGTGGTGCATCCAAACTATTGATGGCGATCGCTTCTAAAGGCATAGCAGTTCCTATAAACAGAGGGTTTCTATGATGTGAGGCATCATAATGTCATAGAGTATGGTGTCGCAAATTGTCGTGTTATAGCATTAGCGTGCGTCATGATTGATAATACTGAACACACTATTTTAGCAGAATGGCGTAAATTTGTGCGTGGTTTACGGCTTGGACATAGCAGTAAATGTTAGGGTTTGCTATGATGAAGGCAGACAATGCCCACGGCATGTCCTCAATTCAATCGATAGTCATTTAAATGGGTTAAAAATGTCTAAATCTTGCCAAACGGCGTCAAATAGCTGACTAATATCTTGATATTATCTGCGCTATTTTCCTTGTTTGATTGCAATTTATCTCATTTTTATCACCATTTTTAAAGTGAGGGCACGCCCTAGTAGGAATAAATCCTAATATTATTCGTATCATACGTAAACATTGATAGATTTTTTAAATTTTTCATTATTCACTTAATTATTCACTTATTTAAAGACTCGGGCGTGTTTTCGTCCTATCTTATTGACCGCTTTTCACTGATAAAAAACTGATAGAGAGTAGCCATGACAGCCAATGCAACTGAGCAAAACCCATCACAGAACCCGAACCTACATGGTCGTCCAGCACGTATCGCCACGGTTGAGCGTATCACTGCAGAGACGCAAGTGAAGTGCACTGTCAACCTTGATGGGACTGGTCAAGGCACTGTAGACACTGGCGTGCCTTTTTTGGATCATATGATTGATCAAATCAAGCGTCACGGTTTGTTTGACTTGGAAATCAAATGTAACGGCGATACTTTTATTGATGATCACCATAGCGTCGAAGACACGGGTATTACCCTTGGCCAAGCATTTAACAAAGCATTGGGCGACAAAAAAGGCATTCGTCGCTACGGGCATTTTTATGCGCCGCTCGATGAAGCATTGACCCGTGCGGTTGTCGATCTCTCAGGACGTCCTGGCCTGCACATGGATATCCCGTTTACCCGCTCGCACGTGGGCCGTTTCGATGTTGATTTGTTCAGTGAGTTTTTCTACGGCTTCGTCAATCACTCATGGATGACCGTGCATTTAGACAATCTTAAAGGCAAAAACAGCCATCACCAAATCGAGTCTACCTTTAAAGCTTTTGCCCGTGCCCTGCGCATGGCTTGCGAATATGACGAACGTGCGTTGAATACGCTACCTTCTACCAAAGAGGCGTTTTAATGGCTAAAGTAACCAAAGTAGCGCTACTAGATTATGGTATGGGTAATTTGCATTCCGCCAGTAAAGCCTTGTCAGCGGTAGGGGCAGAGGTCTCTATCACTAATGATCCCAAAGTTGTCGCTGCGGCAGACAAGATTGTCTTCCCCGGTGTCGGTGCTATGCGCGACTGTATCGCTGGCATGCATGAGGCAGGGATTGATGAGGTCATACGTCAGGCGATATTCAACAAGCCCGTCATGGCCATCTGTGTGGGTATGCAAGCGTTGTTTGAGCAGTCAGCGGAAAATGGTGGTACAGACTGTCTTGGCATCTTAAAGGGCAGTGTAGAGGCGTTTGACCCTACGTGGAAAGATCAGCAAGGCGCGACCATCAAAGTGCCACACATGGGCTGGAATACCATCAGTGGCATGGATTTTGACCATCCATTGTGGACAGGTATCGAAGATAACGCTCATTTTTACTTTGTGCACAGTTATTACTGCGAGCCTGCCGATAGCTCACAAGTGGCTGCCGTCTGTGATTATGGTCAGCCGTTTTGTGCCAGTGTTATCCAAGATAACTTATTTGCAACCCAGTTCCATCCAGAAAAGAGCCATACTGCTGGCTTGCAGTTGTTAAAGAACTTCGTCGAGTGGAATGTGTAGACAGTCGGTAAATGTGAATTAAATATTTAATTCAACAGTAAGGCAGATTATCCATTGTATAATCTGCCTTTTTTGTTCTCAGCTATCAATTTTTTAGCGACCACTTTTTAACCATCATTGTTTAGTGATACGCTCAGTTGTTTTCTACTGGCTTATATTTGGAATACATAGTGGATTTTACCGCCTTTAAAATGAATGTTATCGAAACAACAGGCCTTGCCAAAGATGCCCTACATATTTATGTTGGTATCGGTGTCTATTTGCTGTGCTTAATGCTGCTGCGTCCGATTTTTAAAAAGCAAGGTATCAGGTCTTTTGTCGCCTTAGTAATAGTGACTTGCATTGCTTTATTGGGTGAGTATTTGGACAATCGAGAGACGATTGAATCGCTAGGCCTAATGGGTTTAAGCCGTGAACAGATTACCGCCAGCATCCGTGATTTGATCAATACCTGCATGCTGTCTTATGTGTTTTATGGGCTTATGACGTGGACGAAAATCTTTCATGCGTCCAACCCCTCAACTAAGCTACTAAAGCAACGCTAATATTTCGAAGTGATTTTAATTCAGATATTAATAAAGTGAACTTAAGTAGGATTTTATGGTGTAAAATTCATAATATAAAATATATAGCAGTCCCTATTATGCCTTCATTTAAAATACCTACTTACATTTTTTCTTCTATCATTCTATGCCTAACGACGTTTAGCTATCATTCAGCAATGGCAAATCAAAACGTCATCATTGACCTAAATAAACCCATATCGGCAGCACTTTTGGCACAGTACAATCGTGATGGTATCGAGATTGACTACGATGATACGACTGTATTGAAGCAAGTATATGTGACTGCCAAAGACGGTATAGTGGCGCGTCAACTGCCAAGTGGTGCTGCTAGAAGCGTTAAGAGCTATGCGTTTGGTGAGAAATTAGAAGTCATTGAAGAGCAAAAAGATTGGTATGCGGTGCAAGACAGAATTCGTAGAGAATATGATGGCATTGTAGAGACTCATATTGTCAAATGGGAAAAGGTCTTTGTGAAAAAAGAGCAAACGGGTTCTACTATGCCTGCCTCGCTAACGTCCAAAGATTTAAACATACTAGCGTATCTATCCGTCGGCGAAGAGTACGAGTCTTTTGAAGATGGGAAAGCACTTAACGACTACCTGAAAATAGAGCTAATTGACAAGGCTTTTTTTGAGAAAAAACGCCCACTTGCCGTTGATTTTTTATCAAAAGATGAAAGTATTAAAAAGAGAAATGGTGTGATATCCATTCCAACTGCAAAAAAACCAGTGAAGTTTGTTGATAAAGATAATGGTGATGACGGCGATGAGCGTTTTGATTACATCGGTAGTATCGATTTTTTAAACCAATATGTAATAGAAGGAAACTACTGGGAAAGCTCGAACTACAAGATGATTGATAAAAATTCAGGTGAGATGACGCAGACGTTTATAGATTACCCTCATATCTCTCCTAATAAAAAATATATCATCTCAGCCTATACCAACCCATATGAGCAATACACTGATCTAGAGCTGTATAAAATTGAGGGAACAGACATCATCCAGATTATGGGTGCAGGCTTTATGCATTGGATGTCTACTGTTGAACCAGAAAATATATTTTGGGCGAGAGACGGCTATCTATACCTAGCGGTTAATCATAGCGCTGCCTTTTGGAAAGAAGACGGGCATATCAATGATGAGTTTCAATATATTAGGATAAAGGTGGCTCTATAGAGACGCCACCAAGACCTTTAGAAACCTATTTTTGATTATACAACTCACGCACCACTTCACCAATCGCTGCAATACCATCGGTCAGCGTCTGCTCGTCAGCCGCGATACTCATACGAATACATTCATGCGCATGCTGATAATCGCTAACATCGACACCAGGGAAGAAGTATTCGCTTGGCACTATCAGCGTGCCTTTTTCTTTGAGACGCTCGTATAGCTCAAGGGTGCTAATCGGCAAGTCTTTAAACCACAACCATAAGAAAATCGCGCCTTCAGGCTTATGGATCATCAGTGGATAATCACCCAATGCTTCCTTTAGCAGCTTCACGGCAAGGGTCGCCTGCTTTTGATAAAACGGCTTAATCTCATTATCGGCTAACTGCTTAATACGGTCATTTTCTACCAAAGGTGTGGCAATGGCTGCACCAAAGCGTGTTGGCGCTAGATTCACCACCGCATTCATCGCGCTGACCGCTTCGATTACTTTCGCATCGGCTACGATAATACCCGTACGCATACCGGGCAGGCCAATTTTAGACAGGCTAAAGCACAGGATCGTATTATCATCCCACGTCAAATGCGCGTCTGAATAAATGATATTAGGGAAGGGCATACCGTAGGCATTATCGATGATAAGCGGTATGTCATAACGTTTGGCAATCTCGGCCAAATGCGCCATTTCTTCATCGGTCAGCACGTTGCCCGTCGGGTTGGTCGGGCGTGAACAGCAAATCGCACCGATACGACCTTCTTTCAGCGCTGGCAAGTTCTCTAATGCGTCAAAATCTACACGGTATTTAAAGAAGCCGTCCACACCATCATGAGTCACTTCATCGATATGTGGCAATACCGCTGCGAAATGCTGACCTTCGACATGCACGTCGCTATAGCCGATATACTCAGGGGTCAATGGCAGTAGAATGGATTTGTCGATAGATTCGTTGTTCTCATCAAGCTTATTATCACTGAAAGCACCGCCAAACAGATTAAATAGATAGAAAAACGCATTCTGTGAGCCATTGGTCAGGGCGATATTTTCTGAGGTTAGATTCCAATCGTAATGACGATTAAAGAAGCCAACCAAGGCATCGATAAAGGCGGCATCACCTTGCGGATTAGAGTAATTCGCCATGCTGATAATCGCGCTACTATTGGCCTCACCTGCATCATTGTCATTACCCAACGCTTTATACGTCTCCAAAAACAACTCATTGACGGCATCAATTTTGGCAGGGTTACCACCGCCCAGCATGTTGACTGGCTGATCGCTTTTTAGCGCATCGCCCAAATCGTCCATCAATTGTGAGATGCCAGTGGGCTGAGTAAATTTTTGACCGAACTTTGAGAATTTCATAAGACTACCATGCTGTTTTGGAGGATGTTGTAATAAGGAATTTGATTAATAAAAGTTAGGCTAGTATAGCAAATGAGGGTTAGGTAATCCTCTCAATAAATAAGCAAACTGCATGGCTGATATTGGTTTATATTCTTGTACGTTGAGCGAATCAAAAAATGCCTTCTAGGTGAATAGAGGGTGTTTTGGTTTGAGGTTTTAGAGATTAGGTGTTTGGTAGCTAATTCTGCTTTACGCTTGTAGTTGGGAGTCTGTGGCGTACAGCACCTAAACACAGTAGCGTTCCAACGTTCGAGCGACCACTTCTCTGCAAGGTGCTGTAAGCGCCACACTTTACCAAGCTACTGCTTCAATCAGGGCTAAACTGCTCTTCAAGGTGACTATTTTTATCTAAATAAAGCTTTGCTAAGACTTAGGTCTAGCGTAGGTTAGGCTTTACAAATTTTTTTAAAGAATGAAGGCAGACAAGACGTAACCCATTGGATAAGTTTATCCTTGGTATAATGTCGAGTCATCTGAATTAAATCTGGTAGGTTACGCTATACTGACCAACCCTACGCTTACTCATTTATTCTTAAAGGAGTAATTTATATTTCAGCTTGTCTAAAACAGAACATTTTGCTGATTGCATATCTCGTGATATAGTATTATATAATTTTAAAAATTAAATTGACAAATATATAAAAATAGTGTATTTTAATGGTCAGCCTAAAAATTAGGTTGACCAAGTCAATCAAATTACATATCGTTACCCAAACTTCTTTAGTATCCTAGCATTATTCACATATAACCCATATATTGTTAATTACTACTTCCAAAAAGTAGTTCAAACAGATTTCGTTAAAAATCCATAAGATTTGACATAAGGAGAATTGAATATGTTAACTTTAAAATTACATAAAGTTGCCCGCGAAGGATGGGATGGATAAATCAAACCGTAAATTAATGTTGAACAAAATAACCCCTGTTACAGGTATAGTAATAGGGGTTATTGTATTATTGGTAGTAATTCTTTCAATATATTACTATTATAATATCAACTATTTAAGTATGACAACTATAACCCCAGAGGGGGTTATAGTACAAAACTTACAAAGCAGTATGTTTAAAATCTTGGTAGGCATGTTGCCGAGTGCGGCGTTATCTATTACAGCATTAATCGGGGTATATTTAACCTATCATTCTATTCAAAGTAGTAAGTCTTCTAGTAGAAAACAACTGACTATACAGCTTGTTACAGATGTTAATGAAAACAAGAGGCTGCAAGACACTAAAAATTTAATTTTCTTAAAAGGTAACGAGCTTCCACAGTATTATAGTCAATTGAATGATCATACACATAAACAGCAGCTAGAAGATGATATTGAAAGAGATGTAAGAAACAATAAAGATATGTTTGTAGGCAATAGCTTAATTAGATTAAATATCGGATTCCTGAGAAACAGTAAAAAACTAGAGAATGACGTAAAAGAAGCTAAAGAGCGTATAAAAGATAGTATTTTGAAAGATGAGATGCTCAAAGACGATATTCACTATGTCCTAAACTATTATGAGCAGATTTCTTTAGGGATTCGTATAGAAGCGTTTGAAGAGGATTTGTTTAAGAATCTTCACTATTCTAGCTTTATGAAATTATGGAAATGCGCTCACCCTTTAATTCTTCAAATTCGAACAATAAGTGGTAAAGATACAATATATCAAGAAATAGAAATTTTAGCAGCGAAATGGAAGAATGAACCAATTAAAAGCCATTTTCCAATGAAATGATAATAGAACTGCTCAAGCTCTTCACAGAAGATAAATACATGATACAACTTACTTGAGCGTATAAAAAAACCCCAATTAAGGGGTTTTTTCGTTTAAAAGTAAAATCTAATACGCCTAAACCATCGCTCTTACCCGTGCCATAATCCCGCGACCAATCACCAATCTCACATAAATAATAGCAATGGCAAACAGCAAGACAACTAACGCAATACCGCCAAGTCCTAAGTTTGCCCACGGCACACTAAAGCGCAGATTGAACCATTGAGTGACCGCCAGCCACGCACCACCAGTGGCGATAATCACCGCAAATGTCGCTGCACTAATCCCAAGCACACCCAGCTCTAAGATATTGAGCATATACAAGTCACGCTTTTGCATACCGAGTAGTCTAAACGAAGCACTCTCTTTCATACGATCTTGTGACGTAGAGAGTAGCGAACTGATGAGCACCATGATGCCCGTAAGCAAGGCCAGCAAAGTAAAGATATACACCAAGCGGCTCATCTGCGCGACCAACCCTTGGACTTGCTCCGCGATAATCGTACCGTCAATACTGGTCACCGCTGGGAATTCGCGTACCAGCTCACCTTGCAGCTCAGGAATATCATCGGCAGAGACATGCGCCGTCGCAAATTGAATTTGTGGTGCGCTCGCCAGTATCTCAGGCTCAAATAAGAAGTAGAAAAACGGACTCGGGCCACGCTCGAAACGCGAGCGAATACTGGTAATCTCGCCAACCAACTCGATCCCTTGAATATTAAAGCTGATCTGATCGCCCATGCCGACGTTTAGCATCTCGGCTGCCGTGTCCAAAATAGACAACGGCTGTACTTGCGAAATCGCAGAGGCACTCGCATCCTGATTTTCAATCGGCGTATAAAGCGCATCGTCCGTCAGCGACTCAGTAATGAACTCTGTGTCCATGACCGTATCGGAATAACTTAAATTGAACACCCGAGTCGGATCATCTTCGCCCTCAGGCGCGTCGATATCTTTGGGTTCCACACCGTTAGCCGTACCGATACGTGCTCGAATCACTGGATAATACGTGACAGGCTCTTTGAGAATACTGTCTATCTTATCGTGCTGCTCGGTTTGCACATCCAATAAAAACAGATTCGGCGCATCTTCAGGATACGCATTGATAAACTGCTCATTGATACTGTGATTGATCGACGTGATAAGGGTCAACACCGCAACGGATAATGACAATGTCACGAAGAACAATGCCGACTGATTGCCTTTACGCGCCAAGTTATGAATGGCAATACGCTGCATCCAGCTGATTTTTTTACCTGTGGCAATACGAGCCAGCAACCATAGCCAACCACGTGCCAATGCCCAAAATATCGCGATGAATACAATCAATCCGACCAGTATCTGTGCGCCCAACGCTAAAGATTGCACTTCATAGGCAAGGAAAGCATACAGTCCGATGAATAGTAAACCATAGCGTAAGAATGGTATGCGCTGCTGCCAAGGCAAACGTTTCGATGATTGACCCGTACTTTGATTAAGCAATGCCGCAGGTTTCGTACCATCAAGCGCACGCAGACTGCGCTGGGTAATCAGGAGTGTCATGACAAGCGCGATGACAATCGTTTTGAAGATACTAATCGGGTTAATCGCCAATCCTAAATCCGACGGTAAAATAGCTGTCAGATACGGTTGACCAATTTTGAGTAACACAAGGCTGAGCGATACGGCAGCGATGCAGGCCAAGACAGACATGATTAATAGCAGCCAATAATAGCTACGCTTAATCGAACGATTGGTCTCACCTAGCGCCATGCGTATGGCGTCGTTGGATTGCTGCTTGGTTACAAACGCAGTGATGACCCCATACATGGCAACCGCAGATAATAATAGAACGGCGATGACCAGCAATTTCAAGAACATCAATACATTATCAGAGATGCGAGAGACAGACGTCTCCTCTGAGGTAGGGTCAGACATCTCTATATCAGGATAATTGACCAGCATCTGCGTCAACTGCTCACGCTGAGTAGCAATAACGTCTGGCGTGCCTGCCATCTCGATTTGGTAACTGACTCGGCTGCGCTGACCGATTAGATTGGTCGATTCTAAGGCGTCTTGCTGCATCATCACGCGACCACCAAAACCAAAGGTGGTTAGCGGGCGATCTGGCTCTTTGACGAGCTCATCACTGATGGTGAATTTCCCCTCACCAATATTGATACTGTCACCAATCGCGACATTCAGACTTCTGAGGACTTCAGGCGCGACCACCACGTTGGTTGCACTTAGCTGCTCGGACAAGGGTTTGCCTGACGCCAGTTCAACCTCACCGTATAAAGGATAAGCAGCCGTGACGCCTTTGATACGAGCCAACAGCGTTTGGTCTGCTGCAACCAACATGGCGTTGAACTGATAATCATAAACCGTTTGGTCATCAGGCAACGTCTGGACTTGTGCTAAGACTTCCTCAGGCCATGCTTGATTGCTTTCTAATATTAAATCACCACCGACGAGTGCCAGTTGATTGTCATTGACGTAGGTATTCACTGACTGTTGGATAGAGTCCAACGTCAGATAGGTGGCAAGCGATAGCATCAGTGTTAGCAAAAAGAGCAGCGGATATACCCAGCGTCGCCACCAGCTGCGAGACAAAGCCTGTGCGCCTAAAGTGCGGGCAGTAAAGGGATTGCTACTTTTGCTTTGATTCATATCGGCAGCGTTACTATGGGTGTCTATAGAAGGCTTATCCATTGGCCACTAATCCATCTATCATGCCATCATGCATGGTGATGACTCGATCTGCCATGTCCGCCAGTGCAGGGTCATGGGTCACGACGACCAATGCCGAACCGACTTGCTGTCTTAAATCTAACAGTAGCTGCATGACTTGGTCGGCGTTTTGCTCATCCAAGTTACCCGTAGGTTCATCAGCGAATACGATTTTTGGATGCGACACCAATGCGCGAGCGACAGCAGTACGTTGCTGCTCACCACCTGATAATTGATTGGGCAAGCTATCACGTCTATGACCAAGTCCAACGGCTTCGATTAACTCATCAACTCGTGCAGGGTTTGGCTGCCGTGCAATATCTAGCGGAAAGGCAATATTTTCTGCCACGGTCAGCGTCGGCAGTAGATGAAATGACTGAAACACAAAGCCCATATCACGCTGACGGATAGCTGCCAATGCATCTTCATCAAGGCTACTGAGCATTTGACCTGCCAACTCAACGGTTCCACTGTCAGGGTAGTCGAGTGCGGCCAGTAATCCCAATAATGTCGATTTACCAGAGCCAGACTTGCCCATGATGACCACAAACTCGCCCGCATTAATATGAACGTTCACGTCTTTAATAATAGATAGGGTCTGCTCACCAACTTGCACGGTTTTGTTTAGATGCGAGGCGGTCAGTAATGCTGTAGCGGTAGGCGTCGTCACTGTGTCAGCTGAAGGTGATGATGTCATTGCGTGGTCTCAGTTGGCGTGTTGTTTGTCGTATTGTTTAGCGCTGTCGTATTAGTGCTATTACTGGCTTTCAATTTTTCAATCTCAGGCTTTAAGATAGGCAAAATATTATCTTTGACGATAATCTGATAGCCTTCCTTGGTTGGATGAATCGCATCGGCTTGATTCAGCTCAGGGTCACCGCCCACGCCTTCTAAAAAGAAAGGTATCAGAGGCACATTCATGTCTTTTGCCACACGAGGATAGATGTCTGAAAATGCGGAAACATAGTCATTACCTAGATTGTCATAGATCGACATACCACCTAAGATAACGTGACTACCATTGTCTTGTAGAGTCTTAACCGCAGTACGGATGTTTTTTTCAATGGTAACCACATCTAAGCCGCGCATCGCGTCATTGGCACCAATCGTCAAAATGGTAATGTCAGGTTTTGTCTGCGCTACCCAGTCCAAACGATTCACTAAGCCAGTACTAGTTTCACCACTTAGTCCTGAGTTGATTACTTTGGCATTGGTATAGCCCAACTCTTTTAAGCTAGCTTCTAATTGCGCAGGATAGTTGGCATCACTATCAACACCAAGACCTTCCGTCAATGAATCGCCAAGCGCTAATATCGTCAGTGGCGAATTGATTTGCTGGTCGGCGGATGCTGTCGAGTTAGCCTTGACTTGGCTGGTATTGGTTTGAGCGTTTGTTTGAGTATTGGCGGTTGACGCATCAGTGTTTTGCGAGCTGGTATTTTGCGAATCAGTCGCGTCAGTTGGTTCAGCGTCTTTTTGGCAACCACTGATAGCCACGGCGATGGTCAGCACTGCCATTGCTGGCAAGCGTCGAGAGAAATGAGAAAATACTTTCATAATAATTATTCTGTCCTATATGCAATCGAACCAGTGTAGCAAAATAAGACGAATACCAATATTATCCGAAGGTTACTTTATCTAATCGTAACTATTAAAACTTTTTACCATCGACCATAACAGGACGACTGACCAGCCACGCAATCACCACGTTCATCACCATTAACACTAAGATAAGTAGCAGGGGTAAATCCCAGCTACCCGTCGCTTCATGTAGCCAACCAGTACCCAACGGACCAAAAAACGCAATCAAATAACCGACGGCTTGTGCCATCCCAGACAGCTCACTTGATTGATTGGTGGTATAAGTCCGTAACGAGAATAGCATCATACTCAAGGTAAAAATCGCTGAGCAACCAATGCCCATCATACCTGACCATAGCCAAGCCAAATTCGGTGATAAGTAACTGACGCCTAATACTCCGATGACATTTAATACCGACGCAAACACCGCTAGCGCTTGAATAGGACGACCACGGTTGATCAGCCACGTTAGGCTTAAGATAGATATCGGTGCCATAAATTGGAACACCGAAGCCATATGTCCTGCCCGAACAGCGGATAACCCTTTATCAATCCAAATGGATGGTAAGAAGCTGGCGACGGTATAGAATAGCAATGATTGCAAACCCATAAAGATGGCGATTTGCCAAGCAAAAGACAGACGCCATATAGATTTGCTAGATGTGTCGGAAGAAGCTGACGTGGGTAGGACGGCTGTTTGATGGCTAGATGACCCTAAACGCAAGCGCAAAAAAATCCAGAAAATAATCGCAAAGATACCCAAAATTGCCCAGCCACCCAGTGCCCATTGCCAGCCTACTTGCTCGGACAAGGGTAATACTACGCCCGAGACAATGCCTGCGGTCGCCGTCATAGTCAGACTAAACAGTCCTGTTATCAATGGGATATGTTTGGGTGTACGCTGTTTGATGATAGGTGCTGCTAAGGTATTGGCAAAACCGATAGCCAATGTCAGTAATAACGTACCAACCAAAAACCAATTCCAAGTCGGCACAATACTGCGAATAATCATACCAGCGGTTAATAGCGCAATCATCGCAATCAGTGTGTTTTCTAGACCGAATCGCTTACCAATGGCTGGTGAGATCAATGCACCAATGGCAAACCCTAGCATCGGCACTGCCCCTAGCCAGCCAATTTGCGTCTCGGAGATATTGAGTGCGTCTTTTACGACTGGCGCAATAGAGCCTAGTGCTACGATAGGCGCTCGCATATTGCTGGCAAGTAAAATCATGGCACATAATATGAGCCAAAACGTGAAACGCGAAGAAGGCAGCTTCAATGGCGAGGCGCTATCTACATGAGACTGTGATGGCAAATTCGGCTGAGAGTGAGAAGAGGTAGGCATAACAGGACGACTATTATTAGAATAAGGAAAAGAACACGTTGTTAAACCGCGCCGAAGAATCGTCGCGGTTTAACAACACCAAAGAAAATGCACTTAGAGAGTGACTAATATGGCAAATCAGAATAGTAAAACAGAATCGCAAATTAAAAATAGAAATACGTGCAGAGTACAAAATATGAGTCGTGACTTTGAAAAGAACTATATGACTTAAGCGATATAACCTGAGCAACATGATTTGAGTAATATAATAAAAATAGCGCCAGTCCTTTTCAAAGAACTAGCGCTATTATAAGAACAGATGTCAGGCAAATACTACCAGCGTATGGTAACAAACGCGGTGTATATAAGGATTAAGTCTATACCGACTTGCCTAATTGAGCGGCTTTAAGCGCGTTCTCTTGCTGTTCAGCGATGATAGAATCGCACTTATTGGGATCATCGCCGCAGTATGAGCATTTTTCGTTGCCCATAAGTTTAGCAACACCGCCACAAGACCCTCTAAGTGGTGTCTTTTTTACCATATAACCGATACCCATAAAAACAAAAAATAGGACAAATACAGTAAAAGTAATAGCGAGCATGGGAAGCAATTGGCTAAGCATAGTGGGCACCTCAGTTCTCAAAATAGGGTAGTTATCTTTATGATAACGATATATCTTCAACATTATCTACATAATAGTATAGCAAATTTTTGTTTCGCTCGTTTATACCTATCGTGTTAGTTCATGTATTATTAGGGCGTGTTGAGCATTCACAGATAGGCACTGCTGATCGCTAAAACAGTTCCAGACAAGGCGTAAAACGACGGTAATGCTCATGCCTTAACGAGATTTACAACGCAGTATGGGGCCGTTTTAGCATCAGCTCCAATACCAACAGAAGGAGACAGGACTATTTTTCGCCATTTCATTGTTAAAATATAGACGCTTAGAATGACTAAACTTACTATTTTTAACGTCGAACTGTCTAAAAAATAGTCTCTGTCAGTGCTATGGTTGAGTGCTCAACACGCCCTAGCACCTAAGACTTTTTATCAGCGCGTAGAGCTTGCATGGCAGGTGTTTCTATCACTTGCCAATCATCGATGCTATCGTCGGTATTGTTTGTTTTTGCATTGTCAGTCAAGACGACAAACATAGCAGCTAGGTTTTGTTCTTTAGCAGTTTCTAAGGCCTTCTGATAAGGCATCGCAGTGAGTGCGGTGGCCCATGCATCAGCCAGTGCAACTGAGTCAGCGGCCACGGTGACAGAAGGTGCGCCACCAGCGATAGGCTCTCCAGTGGTGGGATCAATCGTATGGCTATAACGTTTACCATCAAAGATGACGGAATTACGATAATTGCCAGACGTCGCTAAATGCATTTTATTGTGTGTATTGATTGGTTGGCGAATGACCGATATCGTCTCGCGCTCGCTCACTGTGCTACCTTCAATAGGCGCATCTATTGCAATTTGCCATGGCTGCTTTTGATTATTGACACCAGCGGTCGAAATCTCACCCCCAATCTCGACCATATAATTGCGAATCTTATAATCTTCTCTCAACACGTCAGCGATGACATCGACGCCATAGCCTTTTGCCACTGCTGAAAAATCAAGTTCGACACCCTCTTTGGTTTTATAGATGGTTTTATCTTTGTGTATGATACTGTCAAAATCTACTAACGCTTTAGCTTGGGCAATCTCTAAGGCCGTCGGTGGGCTCTGTAACCGATCAACGGTCATAGTACTACCAAAGCCCCATGTTTCTACCAATGGCATCACAGTCGGATCAAATGCTCCGCCAGATTGTTCGTACACGATACGTGAGACGTCGAGCACGTGACTAAAATCTGCATCGATAATGATGGATGTCTCTTTGCCCAATTGATTAAATTTAGAGATAGTCGAGTCTGCTTGATAGGTAGACATACTGTCATTGATTTGCTTCAGGCGTTTATCGATTGATGCTTGTATGGTCGCTTCATCGACATCATCAGGCAGCTGATAGCTAATGTGATAGCTCGTGCCCATCGTCTCCCCAGCCAAATAGTCGTAATCTGGTGTTTGCTGGCAAGCGGTGAGGCTAAGCGCACTGACAAGAGCGATGATGCTGTAGCCTGTACGAGTTGTTTTAGTAGAAAGTATTATCGTTTTCATAAGCTTTTTGCTATAGCAGAGGAGTGAGAGGTGTAAAATAAACTGTGCTTATTTTACACCTCTTGCTACCGATAACGCCAATTGCTTTGAGCGTAAACAACATTTTTGCTAGTAATATTAGACACTAATATCACTATGTATTCATAGCTAATGCTAGAGGGTTGCACCTTGCTTAGGTCACTTTTGACTCACGAATGAGTTTGTACAGTTTGGGCGGAGATATGCGATTGACCTTGGTTGCGAACTTCTCTTTTGGACCAGAAATAACAATATATTCTTCTTCTTTTAATAGCGCTTTGACGGCTTGCTTAGCAAATACTGCGGCAGTCAACCCTTTCTTAGTGGCATAATCCATCGTACCCTGCGTGCTACCATCTCCAGTCAACGCATTGATAGATACATTGGTTTGGATAAACCCTGGGAATATAGTGGCGACTTCTATACCTTGATCATGTAATTCAGCACGCAAACTGTTCGCCCACATATGAATAGCGGCTTTGGCAGCACTGTAAGCACCGCGATACTGAGTACCTAGTAGACCTGCGATACTCGATATCATGACTATTTTACCGCCACCTTGTGCGATCATCTTTGGTAATACCAGTCTGGTCAGACGTGTTTGTGCAAAGTAATCTATTTCCATCAATTGCCGTTCGACGTCTTCTGTGGTGTCCATGATTAATGAGCGTTGACTGATGCCAGCATTATTAATCAGCCAATCAATTTTACCTGCCTGCTGAATAGCGGACTCATACGCTATTTTTGTCTGACTGGTATCACCAATATCGAATGGGATGACAATATGGTTTTTGCTACCTTTACAGTTTTTTCTGACCGCTTCTAGTTTCTCTTGATCACGGCCACTCAGTATAATTCTGGCGCCTCGCTTGGCGAAAGAGATAGCGAGTGCTTGACCAATACCGCTAGAGGCACCAGTAATCCAAATGGTTGATTTTTTAATATTGGTTTTCATAAGATTCCTTTCTTAACATGTGAATAGTTCATGATATAGGATGATAAGTGCTCGCGACTAGTTAAATTTGTAGCCTTACACTACATCCAAAAAATACGATTATCAGAAACAAAAAAAGAGCCTCAATT
Source organism: Psychrobacter sp. SCQQ22 (assembly GCF_015864605.1). Lineage (NCBI taxonomy): Bacteria > Pseudomonadati > Pseudomonadota > Gammaproteobacteria > Moraxellales > Moraxellaceae > Psychrobacter > Psychrobacter sp. SCQQ22. The sequence continues at coordinate 23,059 of NZ_JADYWZ010000001.1, read as the reverse complement.
GAGACTCTTTTTTATAGTATTAACTTAATCGTACTTCCTAACCAGTAGGTTTAACCACCAAAGTCATCAAGCATGATGTTTTCATCTTCAACACCCATGCTATGTAGCATGTCGATGACCGCAGCATTCATCATCGGTGGCCCACACATGTAATATTCACAGTCTTCTGGGTTTGGATGACCTTTCAGATACTCTTCTAATAAGACGTTATGGATAAAGCCGGTGTAGCCTGTCCAGTTGTCTTCAGGAAGTGGATCTGATAGTGCCACATGCCACTCAAAGTTAGAAAAATCTTCTTGAAGTTGATCATAGTCTTCAACGTAGAACATCTCGCGAATAGAGCGTGCACCATACCAAAAGCTGATTTTACGGTCTGTATTCAAACGCTTAAGCTGATCGAAAATGTGCGAGCGCATTGGTGCCATACCTGCACCACCGCCGACGAAGATCATTTCAGCTTCGGTTTTCTTAGCAAAGAACTCACCGTAAGGACCCGATACCGTTACTTTATCGCCAGGTTTTAAGCTAAATGTCCAAGAAGACATCTTACCTGGAGGGATACCGTCTGGACCACGTGGTGGTGGACTTGCGATACGGATGTTGAACTTGATAAGACCTTTTTCTTCAGGATAGTTGGCCATTGAATAAGCACGAATAACTGGCTCATCAACTTTTGACACATAATTAAAGATGCCAAATTTATCCCAATCTTCGCGGTATTCTTCTGCAACATCAAAGTCTTTATAGTGCACTTCATGCGGTGGCGCTTCTAGCTGTACATAACCACCAGCGCGGAAGTTAACTTCTTCGCCTTCAGGAATTTTTAGTACCAGCTCTTTAATGAAAGTGGCAACGTTATCGTTAGAGACAACCTCACACTCCCATTTTTGTACATCAAAAAACTCAGGGTCAATCTCGATTTTCATGTCTTGCTTAACAGCTACCTGACAAGCTAAGCGCATGTGATTGCGGATTTCGCCTTGAGTAAAATAGCCTTCTTCAGTCGGCAAGATCGAACCGCCGCCTTCAATAACGCGGCAACGACACTGCGCACAGGTACCACCGCCACCACATGCTGAAGATAAGAAAATACCTTCGCTCGCAAGTGTTTGCAGTAGTTTACCGCCCGCTGGTGTCACGACGTCATTATCGGAATTATCATTGATATGGATGGTAACATCGCCTGAACTGACCAGTCTTGAGCGCGCCGCCAAAATAATGGCGACAAGGCCCATGATGATCAAGGTAAACATAGCAACGCCACCAATCGCCGTAGCGTAATCCATGGTAGGTATCCTTAATCTATGGAGTAGGGGAGCGAAAGAACGTCATAACGTTTTTCTGAACCCCTACCGAATAAATGAATTAAATAGGTCAAATCGCTAAATAAGTGTTTAAGCTTAGCGGTCTAAATTGACATACCGCCGAAAGACATAAAGCCAAGTGACATCAGACCAACGGTGATAAACGTTATACCAAGACCACGCAGAGGTGCTGGGATATCTGAGTATTTCAGTTTTTCACGGATACCAGCCAATGCGGTAATCGCTAATGCCCAACCAAAACCTGCACCCACACCATAAACGACTGATTCGCCGAAGTTATAGTCACGCTCAACCATAAATAGTACACCACCTAAGATAGCGCAGTTTACAGTGATGAGTGGTAAGAAAACACCAAGGGCGTTGTATAGACTAGGAACGAACTTATCCAAGAACATCTCTAGAATCTGTACGGTAGCGGCAATAAGACCAATATAACTAAGCAAACCTAAGAAGCTTAAATCGATATCAGGGAAACCTGCCCATGCCAGTGCACCATCTTTTAGGATGAACTGGAATAGTAAGTTGTTTAATGGAACCGTAATCGCCATGACGACGACGACGGCAACACCAAGACCAATAGCGGTTGAAACCTTCTTCGATACTGCCAAGAAAGTACACATACCTAGGAAGTAGGCAAGCGCCATATTCTCAATAAAGACTGAGGTTATAAATAAACTAACATAATGTCCCATTAGTGACCGCCTCCATGTGCCATGCCTTTAGACTGCGGCTTCATTACAAATTCAGCTTCTTCAACCTGTTCTGGTTTCCAAATACGGACGATGACAATGAACAAAGCAATGATAAAGAATGCTGACGGTGGCAACAATAATAGGCCGTTTGGTATGTACCAGCCGCCGTCAGTCACTGGTTGTAAGATAGTGATACCGAACCAAGTGCCTGCGCCTAGTAGCTCACGGATAGTGGCAACGAACAGTAGTACCGCAGAGTAACCAAGACCATTACCAATACCATCTAAAAAGCTTGGTACTGGTGGGTTGCTCATGGCAAACGCTTCAGCACGACCCATCACGATACAGTTAGTGATAATCAGACCAACGAAAACTGACAAGCCTTTACTCACATCATAAGCGACAGCTTTTAGTACCTGATCGACCAAGATAACCAATGAAGCAATGATGGTCATCTGCACGATGATACGAATACTTGATGGAATTTGTTTACGAATAATCGAGATAAAGAAGCTCGAAAATGCCGTTACCAGTGTCAATGCTACACACATAACCATGGCGTTGGCCATGCTCGTGGTGACCGCTAGTGCCGAACAGATACCTAAGATCTGTAGGGCAATAGGGTTATTATCAAAGACAGGCGAGGTTAAAATACTTTTAGTGTCAGCCATGTTAAGCCTCCTTGCCGTTTGCTACTGGTAGTTTTGCTGCCAGTTCGGTTTTAGGTTGAGCGGTTTTCTTTGATTGATTTGCTTGTGTTTCTGCAGTATCAACTGTCTGACCACCCTCTTTGCGCAGCATATCTAGATAAGGCTTATAACCTTGCTCGCCTAACCAAAACTGAATCATGTTACTGACACCGCGGCTAGTCAATGTCGCACCACTGATACCATCAACCCAGTTGTCTTTTGGATTACCTGCTTTGGTTACACCAGTGGCAACGTCACCATTCTCATCATAAGATTGGATACCAGTCCACTTGGCACGCCACTCTGGCTCTTCGATACGAGCACCCAAACCTGGGGTTTCTTTATGCTCATAGAAGCTGATACCTTTGATAGTATTCATGTCGCTCTCTAGCGTCAAGAAACCATAGATAGTACCCCATAGTCCGTAACCTTGAATAGGCAGTACGACTACTTCAGGTTGACCAGCATCGTCTTTTTTGACATAGACTTTGGCATATTTAGGCTTACGACCGATACCCGCAGGATCATCGTTACCTAGGTCGTCACTCAATGCTTGATTTTTAGTCGCTTGAGTAGCGTCATAAGCATTACGATCAGGGATACCCGCGTCTGCTAGCGTTGCATCATCGACATAATTGCCTTTACTTAAGTCAATAATTTCGACATCAAAGTCTTTGAATCGTTCGGCAACATCATCTTGTGTGTCAGACTCAGCATCGTACATGTCGGCCGCGACTAAGATGTTTTTGTTACGGTCTAAACGCGCGTTTTCAAGCTGTGCTGGCTTTAGGCCAACCGCAACGGCTGAGACCAATACTGAACACACCAAGCATAGCGTTAATGCCACACTGATGGTTTTCGCATTATTACTTTTGGGCTTGGACATAACGAACCCTCCGAGCTGTTTGGCGTTTGATGTTTGCTTGGGTCACAAAATAATCAAACAATGGCGCAAATAAGTTGGCGAATAGAATGGCCAGCATGATGCCTTCTGGGAAAGCTGGGTTGATGACACGAATCAATACCGTCATAAAACCAATCAAGATACCATAAGCCCAACGGCCTTTATTGGTATGTGCAGCTGAGACTGGATCGGTTGCCATAAACACCGCACCGAAGGCAAAACCACCGATGACTAAGTGCCAATAGAATGGCAAGTTCATCATCATGTTGTCTTTAGAGCCAATCATGTTGAAGATAAGCGAGGTAGCCACAAGACCAACCACACAACCTGTCATGATGCGCCATGAGGCAATACGCGTCCATAGTAGAACAACGGCACCCATTAAGATTGCTAGTGTTGATACTTCACCGATACTGCCTTGCATGTTACCGAAGAATGCATCACTCCACGTGATCGCATTACCATAGACATCGACGAAATCTTGAGGAGAGACACCAAGTGCCGCAAGACCGAGAGGCGTTGCTCCTGAGAAACCATCAACCGCTGTCCATACAGAGTCACCAGACATATAGGCTGGATAAGCAAAGTATAGGAATGCACGACCCGATAGGGCAGGGTTAAGGAAGTTTTTACCTGTACCACCGAATACTTCTTTGGCTACGACCACACCAAAGATAATACCCAAGGCAACTTGCCATAAAGGAATATCTGGTGGTAGACATAGTGCAAATAGTACCGAGGTCACAAAGAAGCCCTCGTTGACTTCATGCCCGCGCACGACGGCAAAGATAATCTCACAGAGAATACCAACGGCAAATGTCACAAGGTAAATAGGTAGGAACTGCATCGCACCGTAGACAAAACTTGCCCAGACACTGTCTGGGTTATAGCCTGCCATGCTAGTGATAACAGTGCGCCAGCCTTCAGGCTGCAAGCCAAGCTGAGCAACCGCAGTTAGCGCTTGATGACCGATATTGTACATACCCCAAAACATCGCTGGGAAAGTACATAGCCATACAGTAATCATAATGCGCTTTAGATCAATCCCGTCGCGTACATGTGATGACGCGTATGTGGTTGAGTCTGGTTGACGCAAAAACGTATCAAACATCTCAAAGATGGCATAGTATTTTTCGTGTTTGCCGCCTTTGGTAAAAGATGGCTCCATACGATCGAACATATTGTGTAAAAATTTCATCGTGGTTAGCCCTCCAGTTCGATGCGCGTTAAGTTATCACGCAAGATATCACCGAATTCATATTTGCCAGGAGATACAAAGGTGCATAGTGCCAAATCTTCTTCATCCAATTCAAGTACGCCTAAATCTACAGCGACCAACATGTCTTCGACAATCAATGCGCGTAGCAGTTGGGTTGGCAGATAGTCTTGAGGCATGACTTCTTCATAGACACCAATTGGCACCATCGCTCGCGGTGAGCCATTACTCGTGGTGGTGAAGTTGTACTTTTTGCCACCAAAAAACTGAGAGATATAGATAGGCAGCTTTGAGAAGCGGTTTTTACCTGGCGTAAAGAAGTGGAACGCTGGGCGCTCATGACCTTCCGTTAGCACACTGATCTGATTGTGAAAACGACCAATATAGGCAATATTGCTAAACACTTTGCGACCAGATAATACCGAACCTGAAATGATACGGTTCTCGCCAGCTGCTAGCTGACCTTTGGTCAAGGCAGTAATATCAGCGCCGCGCTCAGTCATAACCAAGTGTGGTTTACTGACAGAAGGGCCTGCTAAGCTAATCAAGCGAGGCGTATATAGACGGCCGGTGGTAAATAGCTTACCAATTGCAATCACATCTTGATAGCCAATCGTCCAGACGCTCACGCCACGCATGATTGGATGCAAGAAATGAATATGCGTACCTGCCAGACCAGCTGGATGCTTACCAGCAAAGCCATGATACTCAGTGACGTTATTCGCAGCAGTTTTTGCGACTGGTGTCAGCTGGGCATTACCATGATGGCAGACAAACGTCTTTGGGCTGAGTGTCGACAACACAGCAAGACCATCATTGAACGCTTGTAGCTGCTCATTGATCAGCAACATCGGATCAAACGCTAGGGGACTGGTATCTATAGCAGTGACAAAGATGGCATGAGGACGGGCACCGATTTCTGGCGTACGGCTAAAGGGGCGCGTGCGAAACGCAGTCCATTCGCCAGAGGCAAGTAATTGGGTTTCGACAACTTCAGAGTCTAGGTCAGCCAGTTGCTGGGAGTCATAGCGCTCGAAGTCTACTTCTTCACCTTTTGGGTCGACCGCAATAACGAGGCTCTCAAACACACGACGGTCACCGCGTTTAATCGCGACAACTTTACCAGCAGCAGGGGCAGTGTAGATAACGCCTGCACGTTTTTTATCTTCAAAAACGGGCTGACCTTTTGCTACGATGTCACCTTCTTTGACATTCATCGTGGGCTTCATACCGATATAATCATAGCCAATAAGGGCTACGTGTGTCGGTTGGTGCTCAGATATCTCGCGGGAGGGTTCGCCGGTGATGGGCAAATCCAAACCTTTTTTGATGGTAATCATAAGCGAAAACTTAGTCCATAGTCTAAAACGATACCAGACTTCCTGTTTGGTACATCGGTAGCATGAAGATATGCATCATTTAATAAAGCACTCACTCACCTATTCCTATAATAGGATGGTGATAGAGTTTTCTAAAAATAAAGCACGATCATAACTACTATTAAGAGTATTAACGCTGACCTTAGACTCCTTAACAACACGTTAATGTCTTATTCGAATTACCAAAGTGGCGACTGGCTACCAAGGTGTATATTAAAACCATCCAATTAAAAACCATCGCTAAAGCAGTTAGCTAAAAGTGACAGTTCTTAAGATAAACAACTTTATCATACGTTTCATTGAAAATTAAAATTCTTAATACCAGTATTGTAGACCCTACTTATGAGTTCAGTATCCTAGAAAAGATACTTAATTGAATAAGTATGTAGCCAAATAACGATCTATTGAGATAGATGATAAACTGGTAAAAAGACAAACTGGCTAAGCAATTAACAAGCAGTGTGCACTTATCGTATAATATTGCTATAAAGCCAATAATAGCTATTTTAGTGTCGTTGACCAGTGATAAAGACAATATGAAAACGTTAGGAAAGGTATTTAATTAGAGTGTGTAATACTGCAGGGTAATCTGTTTCGATCGACCAGTTGAGATTTCTAATATAACCTTTCTTAGCAAGAAGTCAGCCAATATCATGTAAATGTATTTAGCTCTTACTCGATTCATCCTGACCGCTAATCTTTTTTTAGTCGTGATTGACCTAATAAAAATATAACGTATGGTTACTATCACATAGAAACAAATAAAATTTACCTAGGATTATACGCTAAATTGACCTAAAATTGCCAGTCAGGAATTCAATTTACCTAATGTTTTCAATGGCTGTAATTATAAAAACTTATAGTTATCACTTTTAGTTTTAATGTCATGAATACAGTTTTGAGCAATATTTTTTATCATTATTTAGCGTGTGTTGAGAAATCAATACACCATAATATTCAAAGTTTAGTTTTTCAAATTTATTCAATATTTTGTTTTATAAGGAATGCGATATGTGTGCTGTGCCTGTCATTATCCCGGCGATTGATTTAAAAGATGGTAAATGTGTACGCTTAAAACAAGGCCGTATGGAAGATGATACGGTATTCTCTGATGATCCAGTGGCGATGGCAGCACGCTGGGTAGAGGAAGGTGCACGCCGACTGCATTTGGTCGATTTGAATGGTGCTTTTGATGGTGTACCTGTTCATAGACAAGTAGTCAACGATATCACCAAAGCTTATCCGAATTTGCCTATTCAACTGGGCGGCGGTGTGCGTAATATGAACACCATTGAACAATATATCACTGCAGGTTTAACTTATATTATTATCGGTACAAAAGCAGTTGAAAACCCTGAGTTTGTCGCAGAAGCTTGCCGCGAATTTCCGGGTCATATCATTGTAGGTATCGATGCAAAAGACGGCATGGTCGCAACCCATGGTTGGGCGAACGTTACTGATACCAAAGCGACTGAGCTTGCCAAGCGTTTTGCTGATGTAGGTGTCTCTTCAATTGTCTATACCGATATTGCCCGTGATGGCATGATGCAAGGCGTCAATGTCGAGCAAACGGTTAACTTGGCTCGTGAAGGCGGTTTACCAGTGATTGCGTCAGGTGGCGTGACCGATATGAAAGATATTGAGCTATTGAAGCCTTATGGTGACTGTATCGAGGGCATCATTACTGGCCGTGCTATTTATGAGGGAACGCTAAGCCTAAGTGAAGCGCAGATTTACCTAGATCGTAAATAAGACACAATGTAGTAGTGAAACTTAGCAATAAAAATCAGTAAAGCTAGCAAAGGATGCTTATGGCAACTCGTTTAGACCTTCCAAGGATACGCAGTTGTCCAAGAGCGTGGTGTCAGATATGGTTGCTATTAAGCCTCCTTTGCTCTTTTCCAGTTTATGCTGTTGGTGAAGAAACCATTGATATCACCAAAGTATCAGAAATAGAGCGTGCAGAAAGCATTGTATCAAATGATATTGCGGAACCAGAAGCTGACATTGTTGAGCTTCCTACGCAGTCATCTGAACCTGAGCCAACTCCATCGCCGGTAATCGTCAGCGAAAGTACCAATAACGCCCAAATTGAAACCACGCCGACCCCGCAAAAAGACAATGACATTCGTCAACGTATCGAAGGTATTTTTTCTGAAATTGATGGGTTACAAGCTGTCAATGTTGTTGTCGCCCAAGGTGTTGTTACCTTAACGGGAGAGACGCCAAACGAAAAGAAAGCACAGCAGGCCATTAATTTAACCAATCGTTTGACAGATGTGGTCACCGTCTCGGATCAGATTGATCGTACACTAGATGTGCAAGATAACGTCACTACTGTCTATCAAGGTCTCAAAGTACAAGCCAAAAATTTAGTCAAAGCCTTACCACTAGTATTGGTCGGTATCATTCTGTTTATATTGGTGAGCTGGTTTGGTAGTTGGTTGTCTAATCGCAAAAGAATGTGGCAACGGTTGACACCTAATCCATTTGTCGCTGAACTACTGTCACAAACCGTCAAAGTCATCTTTATTATATTTGGCCTGATCCTAGCGCTCAGCTTAATAGGAGCAGAGACCATCTTAAGCACATTGCTTGGTGGTGCTGGTGTTATCGGTATTGCGGTTGGTTTTGCGGTCAAAGATACGATTGAAAATTATATCGCATCTTTAATGCTAAGTATTCGCCAACCCTTTCGTGCACGTGATCATATTGTGATTAATGGGCAAGAAGGGATAGTGGTGCGCTTGACTTCACGCGCAACGATATTGATGACACTAGATGGCAATCAGTTACGGATTCCTAATTCTGAAGTTTTCAAAGGTACTATCCTCAATTACACCAAAAATCCTGAACGTCGATTTACCTTTGAGTTGGGCGTCGATGCCAATGATGATCCATTAGCTGCTATCAAGGTTGGATTGGACGCAATACATAGTTTGGCATTCGTATTAGATGAGCCAAAAGCAATTGCTGTCATTAGTAATGTTGGCGACTCTAACATCGTCTTAGAATTTCAAGTTTGGGTAGATCAGTCAGAGACGGACTTTTCAAAAGCACGCAGTATTGCCATTCGTGAGACCAAACACGCACTAGAGGATGAGGGTTTCAGCCTACCTGAACCTATTTATCGATTACGTTTTAATCGTGATTTGGAAAAAGCTTTTGAGCATATGCAAAGCAATCCTTTAAACCATACATCTAACGTGACGGTTACATCGACTGTGCCCGATAGCGTTATAAATGGTGATAGTAGTAATACTGATAATAAGGACAAAAAACAAGCGAAAGCACGTGCCAAGCTTATTTTGCAAGATGACAATGCTAGTGATGTTCTCAGTGCGCGTTCTGATGACAAACTAATGAAAAAGGTTGAGCAAGAGATTGCAGAACGTTCAGATGAGACTGATTTATTAAACAATAATAGCCCGCAAGAGTAACATATAGTCCATCCTCTATAATTGGATACGGTGTCAGGCTCGCTTAGTCTACTATTTGTAGTACTTTCATTCGTCTTCCTTGTATCCAAACCATATTGAATCAACTATATATAGACCAGTTTTAAAATAGGCATAGAAAATGCAACGAAACGTATATCTGATAATTATTCAAATACGAGACATTTTCTATGCAAATGAAACATCTGATTATATTCGCGCTAGTTGGCATGGTAGCCTTACTTGGCTTTAATCTTATTAATGGTAGTCAACGTGATAAAAATAGAGAAGCGCTCGTCAGTAGCGTAACATCTGAGCATAGTGATATCAGCGCAGAAATACCTGAGACTCACATCGAAGCAAGCAGCTCTGATGCTATCACTAGCAAGCCATTGGGTGAGCAGCCTAAAGCCATCCTTGACAGTGCCACGACTCAAATAGATCAAGCTCAACAAACAGAACAGAAAAACCTAGAAGAGATGGATAACACTACACAGTAGCCAGTCTGCATTAGGTAAGTACCACGCATTTATATGAATAGTGAGACATAAAAAAAGGCTAACGATGACGTTAGCCTTTTTTATATTTTGAGCGTCTAACCAAAACTAGCCTTTCTTATTAGCGCCTTTACTACGACTGCTACTTCTCTTGGCTGGGCTCTTTTTAGCAGGTGCTTTTTTCGTCTGATTCATTTCACTAGATTGCAGTTTGGCTTTTAAATCAAAGTCAATTTGCAATAGATCCATGTTCACGCCAGCAACTTTAACCTTGACCGAATCACCAAGTCCAAACAAAGTGCCTTTGTCTTTACCAATCAGTTGTTGCTGCTGCTCATCATAGACAAAGAAGTCATCGCCGACATTTGAGATATGAACCAAACCATCGATATATAAGTCGGTCAATGTCACAAATAGACCGAAGCTAGTAACGGTAGTCACCACACCTTCGAACTCTTCGCCGACATGGTCTTTCATGTAATGACATTTGAGCCAAGACTCTACATAGCGAGAGGCTTTTTCTGCACGGCGTTCTGTATCTGACGTTTGCGTACCAGCACCTTCAAGAGAAAAGTCCATGGCAGGCTGTTGGCTATTAGTCACTTTTGCTTTAATAGCACGATGCAGCATCAGATCAGGATAACGACGAATAGGGGACGTAAAGTGGCTATATTCGTCATATGCCAGACCAAAGTGACCGATATTGTCAGGTGCATAGTTAGCTTGCATCATCGAACGCAATAGCATGCTATGGATACTAATCGCATCGGGTCTGTCTTTAGTCGCTTCAATGATGCGCTGATAATCCGCTTGCGTTGGATTCTCTTCTGGGAAAGATAGGCCAAAGTTCTTTGCGTATTCATGAATACGCATTGATTTTTCACCATCAGGCTTATCATGGTTACGATACAAGACAGGTAGTTCATGCTTGAGCGCAAAGTTCGCTGCACAAGTATTAGCAAGTAACATACATTCTTCGATAAGCTTCTGAGAATCACCACGAGTACGTGGCAGGATAGCCTCGATGCCGCCTTTTTCGTTAAACTTGATATACGTTTCAACGGTTTCAAATTCCATCGCATGACGTTCTTCACGTTTTTTAAGCAGTAGCTCATAAAGCTGATGTAACGTGTCGACAGATTTTTTAACGTCTTTATTACCTGTTAATGATTCAGGCAAGCGCTTATCAGTAGGATTTACCAGATAATCATTTACTTGATTATAGGTTAAACGTGCTTGTGAATGCATGACCGCAGGATAAAACTCATACCCAGTAACCTTGCCTGCGCGTGATATCTTAATATCAGCAACCATACACAGACGATCAAGATTAGGATTCAATGAACACAGACCGTTAGAGAGTACTTCTGGCAACATCGGAATCACGCGATGCGGGAAGTATACTGAGGTACCGCGCTCATAAGCATCTTGGTCAAGTGCTGAATTTGGTGTTACGTAATAGCTCACATCAGCAATCGCTACTAAAACGCGATAGTTACCACCAGATCGTTTTTCAGCAAATACGGCATCATCAAAATCACGTGCATCTTCACCATCAATTGTGACGAGTGGTAAATGACGTAAGTCTGTGCGACCTTTGATGTCTTTTTCAGTCGGCTCTTGATAGCCATCAGCTTGTTTGAGTGTGGCTTCACTGAAGTCTGAAGGGATGTCATAGTTGAGTAGCGTGGTTTCAATAATCAGTTCACGATCATTGTCATCAGACAGGAGTTCCGTGATTTTACCAGTAGCAAACTCATGCTGGTTTGGCCAATCGATGATATCGACTTTGACAGGAGAGCCTTGCTTGGCATTAAACGCTTGTACGTTGTCTTCAGTAACCGTAATCGGCTGATGGTTATTTGGACTGCCAAGCTCGACACAGTAGCCATCATCATCACGAGCTAGTGTACCAATGAAGTTGTTTTGGCGACGTTCAACAACATCGACAATACGCCCTTCGGTACGGCCACGATTGTCTGTTGAAGTACCGACCGCTTCGACAGTGTCGCCATTGAATACCCAACGCATTTGCTTTTCATGCAAAAACAAATCTGGCATATCACTCAAAAGCACAAAACCAAAACCTTTAGGATGCGCAGACACTGTACCAGTGACGACATCTTGCTGAGTCACTGTGCGATAGCGATAAGGACGACCGTCGCGGTTTACTTGTCCATCACGCGCCATTGCTTTTAAGCGATTGCCCAAAGCATCAAACTGGTCTGGATCATCAATGTTAAAGGCTTTTGCCAATTGCTGATGAGTGACTTCGCCATGCTCAGTAATCGTGCTAAGTATTAGCTCACGACTAGGGATGGGATTGTCATATCTTTTTGCCTCGCTTGAGGCGTTTGGATCATTCCAACTCATAAATTACCGTATCTATTTTTAAAATTATTAATAGGGGCTATCTTAACACGAACAACGTGGCAATATCTTGCGTCAATTGTCTTATGTGTGTTCAGTAGCAAGGAGTCGTTACCTTCAATTGGTAACAATTATTGTGATAAATCAAATATCAACATCGACCTTACTTGATTTATTGGTTATCTTTTTACTGTCAATTTCTTTCGAGACTTCTAGCACGGTTGTTTGATTAGACTTGTCGAGATATTTCTGTGCTTTATCGACTTCGCTGGTCAAGGTGTTGACCGTTAGCTTCATGTTTTCTAGCGCTTCAATCTTATAATTGCTAATCATATCCATCGTGTCATAGACATTGTTAAAGGCGTTTTGCAGTTTATCAAGCTCGATACTGCTGCTAGTGGCTTGTTCATGAATTTCACCTGATTGACGTTTTAGCATCGTTGAAGTTGATTCAATTAAGCTACTGGTGGTTTTATTCAACGCAGTGATTTGATCAAGTACCAGTTTCTGATTGGTCATTGCTTGAGCAACAACGACAGCCGTACGTAATGCTGACACAGTAGTTGTTGTAGCACGATCGACGCCTTTGATTAGCTCTAAATTATTACGACGAATAGTATCAAGCGCCAAATAACCTTGTACATTAACAGCTAATTGGGTCAAAAAATCCGTATTCTTTTGACGCACATAAAACAGCATTTCTTCTTTGATAATGCGAGCTTTTTCAGGATCAGTTGCCTCGATTGCATAGATTTTGTGTTCCAACTGCTCATCAATTTTTTTGCCGACATAGACATACTGACGAATAGACTGCATCAGCTCCCACATATTGACTTTTTCTTGCTCAATCATCGCATTGTCTTTGAGCAGCTCGTCTTTACCATTATAAAGACTGGTCACCACAGCATTGATATGTGATTGTGCTGATTCATATTGGCGAAAGTAGTCTTGCACTTTGTTGCCAAATGGAATGAGACCGAATAGCTTGCGTGAGCTGGTCAGCTCCTTTTTACTCGGATCTAAATCTTCTACGATACCGCGCAATTCAGTCAATGACTTGGCAATAGGGGAGTTGTCAAACAAGCTATCATTGAGACTTTTCGCTGGCAAATCCAACATACGGTTAGATACTTGTGCCGATTCACGAATCTCTTTCGTACCCAAGTTATGAATAGATTGCACGTTCTGTCTAAACTCATCGCTATGCACAGAGTTAGTGATAACGTGATCTACGAAAGCGTCAACTTTGGCATCGAGCTCTGGAATCTGGCTTTCATCCAACTTGACCATCTGATCTGCTTCACTTTTCTGTATTTCTTTCACAGGTTCAGGCGGCGTCAAAGAAATACTTGGAGTTGTTGCGTTTTCTGGTGGAGTCAATTCTTGCATGAAGTTTCCTATAATATCTGAAATGGACAGTATTTTTGGTCAATAGCTACAAAAGACGGTAATCGTAAAACACGTTAACAGTAAATGGATGTTTTTATACACTCGATTATAATTATTCGAATGATATAAATGTGGTAAAGCAGACCTTTAGATTAACTGGTAATGAAAAGGTTGAGAAGATAGATTTTGTAAAGTAGCGTCGACTTATTATATTAAAAAAAGACTATTTACAGGCCTAAATATTAAAAAACCATCAATATCCCGCAGCATATTGATGGTTAAGATTACAAGTATCTACATCGACTAACAGCCACAACTAAAGCAATCTGAAAAACAGATTATTTTTTCTTAGTTGGTCCAAGCAGCATACCCATTTGACGACCTTCCATCTTAGGGTACTGCTCGACGTTTGAGATATCAGCGGTATCTTCAATAATACGATCAAGTTGTTTGCGACCGATATCTTGGTGCGCCATTTCACGTCCGCGGAAACGGATGCTAATTTTAACTTTGTCTTGATCTTCCAAGAAGCTAACGATTTTTCTCAGTTTAACCTGATAATCGGCTTCTTCGGTACTTGGACGTAGCTTCATCTCTTTGAGCTGAGTCTGTTTTTGGTTTTTCTTAGCTTCTTTTGCCTTTTGCTTTTGATCATAGAGGAAATGCTTATAATCCATGATTTTGCATACTGGCGGTTTAGCTTCAGGAACTAATTCAACCAAATCTAGACTGTCTTCACGTGCCGCTTTCATCGCGGTGTCGATATCGACCACGCCCATTTGTTCGCCGTCTTCTTTAACCAGACGGACTTCTTTGGCACTGATATCTTCGTTGATGTTCAAACGGTTCGACTGTTTAATAGGTATTACTCCTCATCTGTTTTTGGGGTCTGTCGGCCTTTCTCAGCGACAGCGGTCTGTACTAATGTAATAAATTCAGAAACACTCATCACGCCAAGGTTTTCACCTTCACGCGTTCGGACGTTGACACTGCCCGATTCGACTTCTTTATCCCCTAATACTAGCATATAGGGAATACGTTCTAATGTTTTCTCTCGTATCTTAAATCCAATCTTTTCGTTACGCAAGTCACTAATAGCTCGCAAACCTGCATTTTTTAGTTCACTGACGACGTTTTCACAAGCTTCGCCTTGTTTATCGGTGATATTCATGACAACTACTTGCTGTGGTGCTAGCCATACTGGCATCCAACCGGCATAGTTTTCAATCAATATACCGATGAAACGTTCGAATGAACCCAATATAGCACGGTGCAACATAACAGGTACTTCGCGCTCATTCTGCTCATTGACGAATTCAGCATCTAAACGCTCAGGCATGTTTGGATCAACCTGAATGGTACCGCACTGCCATACACGACCTAATGAGTCTTTTAGACTGAATTCAATCTTTGGACCATAGAATGCACCTTCGCCTGGTAAATAATCCCAGTCAAGGCCTGAGCTATCGAGCGCATCTGACAAGGCTTTTTCTGCAAAATCCCATGACTCATCACTACCAACACGTTTTTCAGGACGAGTTGAGAGTTTCATAATAATGCTATCGAAACCAAAATCTTCATAGACGGCAAGCGTCAGCTTAATAAAGTCAGCCACTTCTTGTTGAATTTGTGCTTGAGTACAGAAGATATGTGCATCATCTTGAGTAAAGCCACGAACACGCATCAAACCATGTAATGAACCTGATGGCTCGTTACGATGACAAGAACCAAATTCTGCCATACGCAAAGGTAGGTCACGGTAAGACTTTAGGCCTTGGTTAAACACTTGCACATGGCAAGGACAGTTCATCGGTTTTACGGCATAATCACGGTTTTCACTAGAGGTCGTAAACATATTGGTGGCATAGTTACCCCAATGTCCAGAACGCTCCCACAAACTACGATCCACGATTTGTGGGGTTTTAATTTCTTCATAGCCATTATCATGTTGCACTTTACGCATATATTGCTCAAGCACTTGATAAATTGTCCAACCATTTGCATGCCAAAACACCATACCAGGTGCTTGCTCTTGCATATGAAACAGATTTAATGCTTTACCAATTTTACGATGGTCACGTTTTTCTGCTTCTTCAATACGCTGAATATAAGCTTTTAGCTGTTTCTTATCTGCCCAAGCAGTACCATAAATACGCTGCAACTGCTCATTTTTCGCATCACCGCGCCAATAAGCGCCAGACATTTTAGTCAGTTTAAATACTTTTAGGAATCGTGTGTTTGGCACGTGTGGGCCACGGCACATATCCACATATTCTTGATGATGATAAAGACCGAAGGCTTCTTCACCTGGCATATCATTGATTAACTTGAGCTTATAATCTTCGTTACGTGACTCAAATATCTCAATTGCTTCTGCACGTGGTGTCATCTTTTTAACGACGTCATAATCTTGCTTGATCAGCTGCATCATGCGCTTTTCAATCGCTTCCATATGCTCAGGGGTAAAAGGCGTCTCACTATAGATGTCATAATAAAAGCCGTCTTCGATTACTGGGCCGATAACCATCTTCACATCAGGGTACAGCTGCTTGACCGCGTGACCTAACAAATGCGCACATGAGTGACGAATGATATCGACACCGTCATCGTCTTTTGGCGTCACGATTTCGACTTTAGCATCAGCAATGATAGGATCATGCGCATCTACCAATTGCCCATCTACACGTCCGGCAACTGTTGCTTTCGCCAGTCCTGTTCCTATACTTTGCGCCACTTCCATGACCGTAGTATTGCCTTCGAAGTTTTTTACGCTACCATCGGGTAAAGTAATCGCTACCATAATCTATTCACCTTTTTGGGTCCGTTGGCAGTGATGATTGCAACAATCAATCATATAACCGTGAGACCACGTCAATTATATCTAACTACTATGATATGTTGTAAGAGATAAGCACGACTTAATAGCACTGTCTTTTACCTTATATAGTATGATGATTAAGCGCCATTTAACAGGCTATAATTAACGCTATATAAGGCAAAACGAACTGCCTTCTCATAAGATGAAGGAGAATGGCTATTAAGCAATGTCATAAAAGCAGCTATTGTAGCAAAAACCGCCTATTAACACTAGATAGGAAGGGGTTAGGTCTGCTTCTATATATAGGTGCACTTTGTACCAATATCAATAGTGATGAATATAGGTAGCGTTAATAGCATATCAATAACCATGATAAGTCTGTAGTGAGAGGTTAAATAGTGGAGATGAGCCTTCTAGTTAATGATATACAGAGGTAAGAGGCTTCCTTAAGGTATAGTTTAAGTATCTACTTAGCTAACCCATTGAAAATTATCGGTTATTCAAAATAGCCTTAAATTAGTTAAAAAACCTCTATAAAAGGCATTGACACAGCACTGGAACTCTATATAATATGCCCCTCATTAGGGAGAACTAGGATTAGGCAGTGTGTATTTACACTGAAAC
>NZ_JADYWZ010000001.1:0-5709 GCF_015864605.1 Psychrobacter sp. SCQQ22 | reverse complement strand
TTGACACAGCTCTTAAACTCTATATAATACGCCCCTCAACAGGGAGAACTGGCAGTAATTAGGAGATAATTACTTAATTAAAACCCAGTTAACTCATTGAAACGAGATAAAAAAAGAAGTTGACAGACTATTAAAACATGATATGATAGTCAGCTCGCTAAATAGGATAAGCCGTATTGGCTGGGAATATTTAGTTTGAAATACTAACACTGGACGACAGTGATTAGGCATTATTTAAAAGCATAACTAAAGAACAACTTGTGTGGATTTTTGCTGATTCAGAATGTTAAAAAATAAAGTTGGTTGACTATCTTTTCGATAGGATTCTAACTATAAAAATTATCATTTAAGACAGTAAAAAAACTCAAAGTTAATTCATTACGAACATAATTTTTAGCGATTTTGCCAGATTAGATGAGCCAAGTTTAGAAGTCTCTTTAAAGGACTTCATAGCAAGATTAAACTGAAGAGTTTGATCATGGCTCAGATTGAACGCTGGCGGCAGGCTTAACACATGCAAGTCGAGCGGAAACGATGATAGCTTGCTATCAGGCGTCGAGCGGCGGACGGGTGAGTAATACTTAGGAATCTACCTAGTAGTGGGGGATAGCACGGGGAAACTCGTATTAATACCGCATACGACCTACGGGAGAAAGGGGGCAGTTTACTGCTCTCGCTATTAGATGAGCCTAAGTCGGATTAGCTAGATGGTGGGGTAAAGGCCTACCATGGCGACGATCTGTAGCTGGTCTGAGAGGATGATCAGCCACACCGGGACTGAGACACGGCCCGGACTCCTACGGGAGGCAGCAGTGGGGAATATTGGACAATGGGGGAAACCCTGATCCAGCCATGCCGCGTGTGTGAAGAAGGCCTTTTGGTTGTAAAGCACTTTAAGCAGTGAAGAAGACTCCGTGGTTAATACCCACGGACGATGACATTAGCTGCAGAATAAGCACCGGCTAACTCTGTGCCAGCAGCCGCGGTAATACAGAGGGTGCAAGCGTTAATCGGAATTACTGGGCGTAAAGGGAGCGTAGGTGGCTCTATAAGTCAGATGTGAAATCCCCGGGCTCAACCTGGGAACTGCATCTGAAACTGTAGAGCTAGAGTATGTGAGAGGAAGGTAGAATTCCAGGTGTAGCGGTGAAATGCGTAGAGATCTGGAGGAATACCGATGGCGAAGGCAGCCTTCTGGCATAATACTGACACTGAGGCTCGAAAGCGTGGGTAGCAAACAGGATTAGATACCCTGGTAGTCCACGCCGTAAACGATGTCTACTAGTCGTTGGGTCCCTTGAGGACTTAGTGACGCAGCTAACGCAATAAGTAGACCGCCTGGGGAGTACGGCCGCAAGGTTAAAACTCAAATGAATTGACGGGGGCCCGCACAAGCGGTGGAGCATGTGGTTTAATTCGATGCAACGCGAAGAACCTTACCTGGTCTTGACATATCTAGAATCCTGCAGAGATGCGGGAGTGCCTTCGGGAATTAGAATACAGGTGCTGCATGGCTGTCGTCAGCTCGTGTCGTGAGATGTTGGGTTAAGTCCCGCAACGAGCGCAACCCTTGTCCTTAGTTACCAGCGGGTTAAGCCGGGAACTCTAAGGATACTGCCAGTGACAAACTGGAGGAAGGCGGGGACGACGTCAAGTCATCATGGCCCTTACGACCAGGGCTACACACGTGCTACAATGGTAGGTACAGAGGGCAGCTACACAGCGATGTGATGCGAATCTCAAAAAGCCTATCGTAGTCCAGATTGGAGTCTGCAACTCGACTCCATGAAGTAGGAATCGCTAGTAATCGCGGATCAGAATGCCGCGGTGAATACGTTCCCGGGCCTTGTACACACCGCCCGTCACACCATGGGAGTTGATTGCACCAGAAGTGGATAGCTTAACCTTCGGGGAGGCGTTCACCACGGTGTGGTTGATGACTGGGGTGAAGTCGTAACAAGGTAGCCGTAGGGGAACCTGCGGCTGGATCACCTCCTTATAGATGACATTCGGTCAGCAAGAATTCACAACAAGTTGTTCTTTAGTTTAAGCTAGTATTTATTAGCTTTTGCCTTTGTAGGCATACAAAGGCCTGTAGCTCAGCTGGTTAGAGCACCGTGTTGATAACGCGGGGGTCGGCAGTTCAAGTCTGCCCAGGCCTACCATTATTTACGGGGCCATAGCTCAGTTGGTAGAGCGCCTGCCTTGCACGCAGGAGGTCAACGGTTCGACTCCGTTTGGCTCCACCACTATAAATACGAAACTTTAGATGCTAATAAATAAAATAGGTATTAAATAGAAACAAGTGATTCGCCGTTATATTGGCAAGATTACTTCTTTCTGTTTTATACAGAACCTGCTACTCGACGAGAGAGTAGGAACTATTTAAAAACATAGATATGAGTCTGGGTTAGGAAGAGCGTGTTCACGCGCACTTCTTAACCTTAATAACTCACCTCTTAACGACATCAGTTGTTATCCCAGGGGTGAGTTATTAAAAAAGTAATAAGAGAACTGAATCAAGCGTATAAAATTAGGTGATATCGTTATCATAATTAGATTGTATGACACTTAGAAGTCGAGAGACTACTTGGGGTTGTATGGTCAAGTAATGAAGCGCACATGGTGGATGCCTTGGCAGTCAGAGGCGATGAAAGACGTGACAGCCTGCGATAAGCTTCGGGGAGGCGGCAATATCCTGTGATCCGGAGATTTCTGAATGGGGAAACCCACCTACCATAAGGTAGGTATCTTGTACTTGTACAAGAAGCGAACGAGGGGAAGTGAAACATCTCAGTACCCTTAGGAATAGACATCAAATGAGATTCCCCTAGTAGCGGCGAGCGAACGGGGAGAAGCCGATTAATTCTAATGTAGAAGAACAGCGTGGGAAAGCTGACCGTAGTAGGTGATAGTCCTGTATTCGAAACATTAGAGTTAACATATTAAGTAGAGCGGGGCACGAGAAATCCTGTTTGAAGATGGGGGGACCATCCTCCAAGGCTAAATACTCCTGACTGACCGATAGTGAACCAGTACCGTGAGGGAAAGGCGAAAAGAACCCCTGTGAGGGGAGTGAAATAGAACCTGAAACCGTGTGCGTACAAGCAGTAGGAGCTTCAATTTATTGGAGTGACTGCGTACCTTTTGTATAATGGGTCAGCGACTTATATTCTGTAGCAAGGTTAACCGTTTAGGGGAGCCGTAGGGAAACCGAGTCTTAATAGGGCGTTTAGTTGCAGGGTATAGACCCGAAACCGAGTGATCTATCCATGAGCAGGTTGAAAGTGCCGTAACAGGCACCGGAGGACCGAACCCACTGTCGTTGAAAAGCCAGGGGATGACTTGTGGATAGGGGTGAAAGGCTAATCAAACTCGGTGATAGCTGGTTCTCCCCGAAAGCTATTTAGGTAGCGCCTCGGACGAACACCATTGGGGGTAGAGCACTGTTTCGGCTAGGGGGTCATACCGACTTACCAAACCGATGCAAACTCCGAATACCGATGAGTGATATCCGGGAGACACACAGTGGGTGCTAACGTCCATTGTGGAGAGGGAAACAACCCAGACCGCCAGCTAAGGCCCCAAATTCCTAGTTAAGTGGGAAACGAGGTGGGAAGGCATAGACAGCTAGGAGGTTGGCTTAGAAGCAGCCATCCTTTAAAGAAAGCGTAATAGCTCACTAGTCGAGTCGGCCTGCGCGGAAGATGTAACGGGGCTCAAACTAGGAGCCGAAGCTGCGGATTTGAATTTGTTTTCAAGTGGTAGGGGAGCGTTGTGTAAGCCTGTGAAGGTGTGTCGTAAGGCATGCTGGAGGTATCACAAGAGCGAATGCTGACGTGAGTAACGATAATGCGAGTGAAAAGCTCGCACGCCGGAAGATCAAGGGTTCCAGTCCAACGTTAATCGGGGCTGGGTGAGTCGACCCCTAAGGCGAGGCCGAAAGGCGTAGTCGATGGGAAATCAGTTAATATTCTGATACTTGTTTATAATGCGATGGAGGGACGGAGAAGGTTATGTCAGCCTGGCGTTGGTTGTCCAGGTGAAAGGATGTAGGCTTGTGGCTTAGGTAAATCCGGGCTACTACATGGCTGAGATCTGATAGCAAGCTGTACTTGTACAGTGAAGTGGCAAATACCATGCTTCCAGGAAAAGCTTCTAAGCAATAGTTATAAACGAATCGTACCCTAAACCGACACAGGTGATCAGGTAGAGAATACCAAGGCGCTTGAGAGAACTCTGCTGAAGGAACTAGGCAAAATGGTACCGTAACTTCGGGAGAAGGTACGCTGTTGGTGGTGATAGGACACGCTCCTTGAGCTGCTGGCAGTCGCAGATACCAGGCTGCTGCAACTGTTTATTAAAAACACAGCACTCTGCAAACACGAAAGTGGACGTATAGGGTGTGATGTCTGCCCGGTGCTGGAAGGTTAATTGATGGGGTTAGCGTAAGCGAAGCTCTTGATCGAAGCCCCAGTAAACGGCGGCCGTAACTATAACGGTCCTAAGGTAGCGAAATTCCTTGTCGGGTAAGTTCCGACCTGCACGAATGACATAATGATGGCAGCGCTGTCTCCAGCAGAGACTCAGTGAAATCGAAATCGCAGTGAAGATGCTGTGTACCCGCGGCTAGACGGAAAGACCCCGTGAACCTTTACTACAGCTTTACATTGAACTTTGACCTGACTTGTGCAGGATAGGTGGGAGGCTTTGAAGCAGACACGCTAGTGTTTGTGGAGCCAATCTTGAAATACCACCCTGGTCATGTTGGGGTTCTAACTCAGGTATAACAATACCGAGGACAATGTATGGTGGGTAGTTTGACTGGGGCGGTCTCCTCCTAAAGAGTAACGGAGGAGTACGAAGGTGCGCTCAGACCGGTCGGAAATCGGTCGTAGAGTATAAAGGCAAAAGCGCGCTTAACTGCGAGACCCACAAGTCGAGCAGGTACGAAAGTAGGTCTTAGTGATCCGGTGGTTCTGTATGGAAGGGCCATCGCTCAACGGATAAAAGGTACTCTGGGGATAACAGGCTGATACCGCCCAAGAGTTCATATCGACGGCGGTGTTTGGCACCTCGATGTCGGCTCATCTCATCCTAGGGCTGAAGCAGGTCCTAAGGGTATGGCTGTTCGCCATTTAAAGAGGTACGCGAGCTGGGTTTAGAACGTCGTGAGACAGTTCGGTCCCTATCTACCGTGGGCGTTGGAAATTTGAGAGGATCTGCTCCTAGTACGAGAGGACCAGAGTGGACGAACCTCTGGTGTTCGGGTTGTCACGCCAGTGGCATTGCCCGGTAGCTACGTTCGGATGGGATAACCGCTGAAAGCATCTAAGCGGGAAGCCCACCTCAAGATTAGATTTCCCTAAAGAGCCGTTCAAGACTAGGACGTTGATAGGCAGGGTGTGGAAGTGCAGCGATGCATGTAGCTAACCTGTACTAATTGCTCGTTTGGCTTGACCATACAACACCCAAGTGGTTTGTATACAAGTCTAATTAATCTATCTTGTATAAGCTGTAGTGGCTTATAGAATAAAGAAAGAATATTTCGATATCACCTTTAACCTTGATTCAGTTAGGTTATAAGTTGATCGACTAAAAAGTAAAATTTATAGTCAAACAATAAAAACAACAGACTCATATCTAACCCCCTTTGCTGACGACAATAGCGCGATGGCCCCACCTGATCCCTTCCCGAACTCAGAAGTG